>NZ_SRYE01000001.1:2500-761326 GCF_004793925.1 Muricaecibacterium torontonense
GCGACTTATACGCCCACTTCGGACTCGCTTTCGCTACGGCTCGCTTATCAGAGCTTAACCTCGCCACATACCGCAACTCGCTGGCTCATTCTACAAAAGGCACGCCGTCACACCAATTAAGGTGCTCCGACTGCTTGTAAGCGCACGGTTTCAGGTACTATTTCACTCCCCTCCCGGGGTGCTTTTCACCTTTCCCTCACGGTACTGGTTCGCTATCGGTCACAGGAGAGTATTTAGGCTTGGAGGGTGGTCCCCCCAGATTCCCACCGGGTTTCACGTGTCCGGCAGTACTCAGGTACCACAACGCGCAGCCGGATCGGTTTTGTCTACGGGGCTCTAACCCTGTTTCGCAGGCCTTCCCAGACCTTTCGACTACCGCTCCGGTTTCTTACTGCGCACAAGACCGGCAGATCCTGTACGTGTGGCCCTACAACACCGACGGCGCGAACCCTGCCGGGCATAGACGCACGTCGGTTTGGCCTCATCCCCGTTCGCTCGCCACTACTAGGGGAATCTCTGTTGATTTCTCTTCCTCCGCCTACTTAGATGTTTCAGTTCAGCGGGTTATCCCCCTTGCCTCTATGGGTTCAAAGCAAGGGTGACAGACCATCACGTCTGTCGGGTTTGCCCATTGGGAGATCCACGGGTCGAAGGCTATGTGCGCCTCACCGTGGCTTATCGCAGCTTGTCACGTCCTTCATCGGCTTCCTGTGCCAAGGCATCCACCGTACGCTCTTAACATCTTGTCTTTGTCTTCATAGCTTTGCTAATAACAAACAAAGACACCTTAGATATATAAGGTGCAGTGTTGCTGGTATACATACATGCTGTGCCATCTTCCGAGTTGAGACAGAGATGGCACGCGATCAGATGCTTATATCTCAGACTGTGTCTGAGACACACAAATGTGTTTTGACGCTATGCGGCTTTCAAGGTACGCGAGGCGATTAACCTCGAGGACCGGATGCCGTAGCTTGCCTTCTTTTGTAGGAGGAAAAGCGAGAGTCACAGAAAGAGGCGATCGGTTGCCGGTAAGGCAAGGAACTAAAAAATCAAAGATAAGCGATGTCTTTTAGAAAGACCGTGTGTCTCCCTAGAAAGGAGGTGATCCAGCCGCACCTTCCGGTACGGCTACCTTGTTACGACTTCACCCCCCTTACCCTCCACACCTTCGGCGCCTCCCTCACGAGGTTAGGCCGGCGACTTCGGGTGCAGACGACTCGGGTGGTGTGACGGGCGGTGTGTACAAGGCCCGGGAACGCATTCACCGCGGCGTGCTGATCCGCGATTACTAGCAACTCCGACTTCACGGAGGCGGGTTGCAGCCTCCGATCCGAACTGGGGCCGGCTTTAAGGGATTTGCTCCTGCTCGCGCAGTGGCGTGCCCGTTGTGCCGGCCATTGTAGCACGTGTGCAGCCCAGGACATAAGGGGCATGATGACTTGACGTCGTCCCCACCTTCCTCCGGCTTGACGCCGGCGGTCCCGCGTGAGTGCCCAACCAAATGATGGCAACACGCAGCAGGGGTTGCGCTCGTTGCGGGACTTAACCCAACATCTCACGACACGAGCTGACGACAGCCATGCACCACCTGTGGCGGCTCCTTTCGGCCACGGCGTCTCCGCCGCTTCACCGTCATGTCAAGCCCTGGTAAGGTTCTTCGCGTTGCTTCGAATTAAGCCACATGCTCCGCTGCTTGTGCGGGCCCCCGTCAATTCCTTTGAGTTTTAGCCTTGCGGCCGTACTCCCCAGGCGGGACGCTTAATGCGTTAGCTGCGGCACGGAGCGACATCGCCCCACACCTAGCGTCCATCGTTTACGGCTAGGACTACCAGGGTATCTAATCCTGTTTGCTCCCCTAGCTTTCGCGCCTCAGCGTCAGTGATGGCCCAGAAGGCCGCCTTCGCCACCGGTGTTCTTCCCGATATCTGCGCATTCCACCGCTACACCGGGAATTCCGCCTTCCCCTACCACACTCAAGCCAGCCGGTATCGGGAGCGAGACGGGGTTGAGCCCCGAAATTTGACTCCCGACCTAACTGGCCGCCTACGCGCGCTTTACGCCCAATGAATCCGGATAACGCTCGCCCCCTACGTATTACCGCGGCTGCTGGCACGTAGTTAGCCGGGGCTTCTTCTGCAGGTACCGTCACCTTGCGGCCTCGTCCCTGCTGAAAGCGGTTTACAACCCGAAGGCCGTCATCCCGCACGCGGCGTCGCTGCGTCAGGCTTTCGCCCATTGCGCAAGATTCCCCACTGCTGCCTCCCGTAGGAGTCTGGGCCGTGTCTCAGTCCCAATCTGGCCGGTCGGTCTCTCAACCCGGCTACCCATAGAAGCCTTGGTGGGCCGTTACCCCGCCAACTAGCTAACAGGCCGCGGGCCCATCCCTCTCCGCCAGAGCTTTCCCAACGCTTCCATGCGAAAGCGTCGGAGTATCCGGTATTATCCCCGGTTTCCCGAGGCTATCCCGATGAGAGGGGCAGGTTGCCCACGTGTTACTCAGCCGTTCGCCACTATCCACACCTCCGAAGAGGTGCTTCTCGTTCGACTTGCATGTGTTAGGCGCGCCGCCAGCGTTCATCCTGAGCCAGGATCGAACTCTCCGTTCAAACTATGTCAAGATGCAGAGAACCGCATCTTTAACCAGTCAAAAAATGGTGAGCCTTACCTTATGACTCCGGCTAATAAACGCCGATCAACTTTTGGATCCATTAGGTCTTCTTTGCTACTCGCACTGGTTTATAAGAAAACGAGGTTAAGTAATAAAGAACCACTAAATGGTCTGTCATTCTTTCTGTGACCCTTTTCTCACTTCTCTTTCTTGTAGGAAAGGGGCCACGGTATCCGGTTCTCAAGGTTCGCCGCACCGCCTGTGGTCTGTGCCACCGCGGCGCGAGAAAGAACTATACGCGAGGGAGAGGGTGAGCCTAGCGAGAAGTTTGCACTTCACATTTCCTTCATAACTTGCAACAGACCTTACTATTAAAGCTGCTTAAGAAGCTGTTTGGCACCATCGAGCAGATTGTCCCTCTCGGCCTTTGTAGGACCTTCGGCATAAATACGTACAAGAGGCTCAGAGAGCGAGGGCTTTACCAAAAGCCAAGAATCATCTTGATACTGGACTCGCAACCCATCAGCATGGCTCACAGACACAGGCTCTTTGCCTACCCCTTCTAATACAGGGTTTACTCCCGGCAAGAGATTGCGCAACACAGCATATTTGCCAGGATCCATCCGCAGCTCTTTAGAGCCGAACTCCATCTTGCCCACCTGGGCACAAAACTCATCTACCAGCAAAGAGAGCGGCTTTTTCTCGGCAGCAATGTATTCCATGAGCAAAAGCATGGTCACGAATGCATTGCGCTCCCTATCAAACGTAGGAACGCAAATGCCGCCTAGGCCGTCGCTGGCGGTAAGCACGTTGCCTCGGCGGATCTCATCGAAGGGCCAAGTGGGGCCAGAAGCGACGGCCACCACCTCGCAACCTAGGCGATCGGCCAGACGGCGAGTCATGGCAGAGGAGAACCGGGGCACCACAATGCGGCCGGAGAGGCCTCGATGCTTGACCAGATGCTCCAAGAGCAATCCATGGGCTTGAGGGGCAGACACCAGCTGGCCGCGCTCGTCCACCAGAATGGAGCGGTTCGAAGGTCCGTCAATGGCAACCCCAAAGCTGGATCGGGTTTGCCCGATAAGATATTCCAGGTCATCAACCCAAGGCTCCACCACCTCAGGATGAAGGCCGCCAAAGTTGGCATCGGCTGCACTATGGATCTCCATTGCGTCCACGCCAAAAGAGCGCAGCAGCGGGGCGGCGATTCCTCGTGCGGTGCCAAAAAGAGGGTCGACCACCGCAGTGAGATGGGCGTCGCGCACTAAGGACACATCGATGATCGACGACATGGTCGCCAAAAACGGCGAGACGAAGTCCTGCACTTCGAAGGACACGTCGGGAACGTCTACTTCGGCAGAGACCAGGTCTTCTATATGAGCGGCATCCTCTGAGGAGATGGCTGAAGAATCTGCATTGCGCACGCGCACGCCTAGATAATCGGCGCTACGGTGGTCTGCCGTGAGCATGAGGGCGCCAATGGCTTCGGGGTCTTCGCGCACCGCTTCATTCAAGGCTGGCATGGGGCAGGGGCCGTCGGACACCACGGTCCTAAGTCCCCAAGCTGCCTGGGCTTTTGCAGCAATGGCAGCATAGGAGCCCGCATTCTGGCGGGTGTCAAACCCTATATAGACAGTGCCTTTTGGATTTTGCTCATACCAAAAGGCCGCGACGGCATCGGCAATGCGAGCGACATTGGGCTCGCAGAAATCCTCGTCCAGCCGCGAATACCAGCCATCATTGGTGAACCGCAAGTAGGACATGAGAGATCCTCTGGTCTTTTATAATCGCCGCGGTCTCCCGAGCCTGGGGCCCGGGAGAACATCGGGACAAACTAGAGCTCCTGAGAACCCAGCGCCTCCAAGAACATGGAGCAAATGGCAGGGTCCTTAAGAGCCATACGGGCATTGGTGCCGGCCCAGGCAGCCGGCGTTCCGGTATCGCAGCCGTCTTTGGGATCCACCACTAGGGCAAAGAGCTCTTCGTCGTCGAGCAGGCGCACCAAGGCGTCAGTGAGCTGGATCTCTCCGCCGGCACCAGGGGTTTGGGTGGTCAACAGCTCCATCACGCGGGGAGTGAGCAGATAGCGACCCACAATAAAGAGATCGGTGGGGGCATCTTCCGGAGCAGGCTTCTCTACCAGCTCAGAGATCTTGAGTACTGCACCAGGCTCGTTCTCACCGCGAGCCACCCCGTCAGGAGAAGCGACGAGCTGGCCGCCCACGATACCGTAGCGGCTTACATCCTCATGAGGAACAGGGGCCACTGCGATGACCGAAGCGCCGTTGTGAGCCCGAGACACTGCCTCCATGGCCACGCACATCTCGCGATTAGGCACAAAGTAGTCACCCAAAAGGACAAAGAAGGGCTGGTCGTCGATCTTGTCGGCAGCGCAAAGCACCGCATGGCCCAAGCCCAGGGGCTCGTCCTGGTAGACGAAGGACACAGGCAGCTCGCCGGTCTCGCGCACCAGGTTGGCGTCGGCCTCTTTGCCCACTTCGCGCAAGTGGCCCTCTAGCTCGGGCATAGGGCTAAAGTACTCCTCGATCTGGGGTTTCTCGTGGGAGTTGACGATAACCACGCCGTCAACTGCCGCAGGCTCAAGTGCCTCTTCTACTACATATTGAATTACCGGCTTATTGAGAACTGGAAGCAGCTCTTTGGGAGTAGCCTTGGTAGCAGGCAAAAAACGAGTGCCCAAACCAGCAGCGGGGATAACAGCCTTCATGAAACCTTCCTTTAGCCTGCAGCCCTTGAGGCCGCAGGGACGCACAGAGCACGTACGTCCAAACGCGCTGGCACGGTCTTAAAAGACGCGCCAACTGAGTGGATGCGTAAGGTCAAGCACAGGAGTCGCAGAGCAACAGCTGGATTCGACCAACCTTGATGTTACCTGTATCTGCCCGGTCTCCAAATCGTTACATACAAATGACAGGGCCATGAAAACCTCCAAAGGCCCTTAAATTATGCATCTGAATGTCAGCGCTGGTCCTCTGGCCTGTCGACCTGTTGCTGCGCCAGCACCAGTCGCGAGACCAACGACAGTTTCGCCGGACCGATGAGCCCTACCGCAGTGGTGGCAGCATCGAACATCAGGTGGTCAGCTGCCCCCGTTTCCAGAAGGGCCGCAGACAGCATATAGGCCGCGCCTTGGGAGCCGTCGCCTCTAAAGAGCCCCTGGCAGCGCACCAGGTCTTCTGCCGTCTGCATCGAGAATCCCCACGCCGCCACCGACCGGGAGGCGAGGGACTCCACCAGGCGGGCATAGTCGGGCCTCTGGGCTGTTGGAGGCATGCCGAGAAGGGCGAACCCCCGCTCGTCGGTCTGTGGGGTGAGCTGGGGCGCCACTCCGGAAGCGGTGGGGTCAAAGCAGCAGATGACTGCAGGAAGGTGGGTGCGTTTCTCGGCAAGGGCATCCAGAAGCGTGCAGGCGAGATCCAGCGAGGGCGCCTGTTCGAGCAGCAAGCCTTGAGCCCCACCGTCGCAGACGCCTTCCAGCAGGCGCAGAGTTCCGGTGAAGGCAGCTATGGGATCGGCGGTGTCCCATCGATCCAGGTTAGCCACGCCCAAGCAGTAGGGCGCAGAACGGCGACTGGCCAGCTCCATAGCCCGAAGCCCAAGGTCATAGAGCTGACGAGCGGCGCCGTCGGCCAAAAGGTCTGCAACCGGGGTGCGCGTGTTGGCCAGGATCGCCTCGATGCCCGAAGCCGCCTCGAGCTCTTGGAAAGCCGCTACCTGCTCGGGCTCGTAGAGCGACCAGAGAGCAGAAGGCATAGTGGGATCGAGCTTGGACAGCGCAGAGGTGAGGTCTGAGGAAAGCGTGAGCGCCGCCCCTTGGCCGCGGAGGCGGGATTCTAGCTCACGAGCTGCGGCCACCTGGGCATCTTGAGAAGCCTCGTCGAGGTCTGAGGGTGAGGAAGCGTGCAAAAGCTCTGCAACGGTAGGCTCAGCCTGAGGCATGAGATCGTCGTGCCCCGAAGACGGGTAATCCATGGCAATCCTTCCGATACAGATAAGAGACGCAATAGGTTCGCTTGATGACTAGACCGTATCTACCGCAATTCCAGCCTTCTCTAGGTAATGAACCCAACGATTCATAGTGTCATCAGATAATGCGTGCTCCATGCGGCAGGCTTCTTCATCGGCCACCTGAGGATCCACACCCAGCTCGGTCTCTAAAAATGTGCGGAGCGCCCTATGGGAACGCCACAAACGCCGAGCGTAGGCGGCGCCATCGTTGGTGAGCGTGACGCGCCCGTAACGATGCTGCTCCACATAGCCGTTCTCTTTAAGGGTTGACAGCGCCTTGTTCACACTGGCTTTTGAGACTCCCAAAAGCTCCGCTACATCTACCGAGCGCACCGCCTCTGACTGCTCGCGCAAAGCGATGCGCCAAATGGCTTCCAGATAATCCTCGTTGGCCATAGACAGATGGCTGGCCGGCACCGTGTCCTTCTCGGACTCCGACATGGGTCATCCCTCCTCTAAAAATGGCAGTCGTCGCACTTAGAGCTCGTCGGGCGCTGCGATGCGCTCCACATGAGCGCCCAGCGACTGGAGCTTCTCCACGAAGGACTCGTAGCCGCGGTCGATATGATGGATGGCCGACACCGTGGTATAGCCGTCTGCCACCAGACCCGCCATCACCAGCGCGGCACCGCCGCGGAGATCGGGAGAGGTCACAGGCGCTCCCGAGAAGCCCTCCACCCCATGCACGATAGCATGATGCCCCTCGATGCGGATGTCGGCTCCCATGCGGTTGAGCTCGGCTGCCAGCATGAAGCGGTTCTCAAACACATTCTCTGTGATGATGGAGTCTCCTGCGGCAGTGGCGAGAAGTGTCATGGTCTGGGCCTGCATGTCGGTAGGAAAGCCGGGGTAAGGCAGCGTCTGGATGTCCGTAGGTTTGATGGGGCCGGTGCGCCACACGGTGACGCCATCCGCCTCGCGCTCGACGGTAAGACCCATAAGCTCGTACTTCTTGAGCACGAGACCCAGATGCTGGGGGTCGAACCCGCGCACGGTCACCGGCTCGCCCACCAGGCCGCCCATGGCGATGAAGGTACCTGCCTCGATGCGGTCGCCCACCACCCGATGGCTCACGGGATGCAGCTCAGGCACGCCCTCGATCTCGATGAGCGGGGTGCCGGCGCCAGAGATCTTGGCGCCCATCTCGTTGAGCATGTTGGCCAAGTCTACGATCTCAGGCTCGCGAGCAGCATTGTCGATGGTGGTGACGCCTTGGGCGTGGACCGAGGCCATCAGCAGGTTCTCTGTAGCGCCCACCGAGGGAAACTCCAGCGTCACCAGCGTTCCCACGATGCCATTGGGCGCACTGGCGTGGATATTGCCGTGATCTACCACAAAGTTCACACCCAGCGCCTCAAGGCCCAACATATGCATATCGATCTTGCGGGCGCCGATGTTGCAGCCACCAGGCATAGCCACCACGGCCTTGCCAAAGCGGGCCAGAAGCGGTCCCAACACCGCCGTGGATGCGCGCATCTTGGCCACCAGATGATAGGGAGTGACCCAGGTATTGACGTCTGTGGTGTCGATTAGCAGATCATGCGGCCCTTTGACCTCGACCTTTGCACCTAGCTCCTCCAGCACCTGCGCCATGATGTGCACGTCCGAGATGTTGGGGACATTGGTGAGCTCGTTGATGCCGGGCGCCATGAGCGTGGCTGCCATGAGCTTGAGCGCCGAGTTTTTTGCGCCCTCCACCCTGACTTCGCCGGTAATAGGGTAGCCACCCTCAATCTGAATAACCTCCACGGCATTCCTCCAATTTTCTAGCCGAGAAACCCACCCATCCCTACAAGGGAGCCCCTAGGCGGCCCGGCCCTCTGTTTTCCGGCTTCTAGTATGGAAGACACCAACCCCAAAGTGCACCGGCTTTAACTTCCTACACCGCAGGCGCACATAGCGAAAAACAAGGGGCGGTGGCCCAGGGCGCAAGAGGTAAAAAGGGCGACCTTGACGGTCGCCCTTTTTTATAGATCTAGGCAGCAGGCAGGTGGCTGCCGTCAAGCTGCAGCTTCCAAAATTGTAGGGACCACCCTTAGGCTTTCTGCCCGCTCCAGCGGTCATTCTCGGCAAGCAAAAGATCACACCAGGCAATCTTTGAGTCGAAGTAAGCGCGGCGGGAATCTCCCTCTGGAATGCGGCTCAGTTCCTCTTGGGCTTCTTGTCGAGTCTTTTCCACCACAGAAGGCTCAATGTCGTCGATGTTGCGCGCATGGTCGGCCAGAAGGATGACCTCGGTGCCGGTGATCTCTGCATAGCCGCCGGAAATCACGATGTAGTTTACGGTCTCGCCCTTCTCGTCAGGCTCATGCTCGATGCGCACCACGCCATCGCCCAGAGCACAGATCTCTTGGGCATGACCGGGCAAGACGCCCAGCTCGCCAGAGCGAGTGACCAAGATCACCGCATTGGCTTCGCCTTCTTTCATGAGTTTGTCGGGGCGAACGATCTGATAGGTGAGGTGAGCCATAGGGCCTTACGCCTCCCCTTCCTTCTGCAGCCGCTCATAACGGCGGCGCACATCGTCGATGTCGCCAGCGAAACGGAAGCACTGCTCGGGAATGTCGTCGCACTCGCCGTCCACGATGGCGGCAAAGGAGCGCACCGTGTCGGCCACCTTGATGTAGACGCCGGGGTTGCCAGTGAACTGCTCTGCCACGTGGAAGGACTGAGAAAGGAACTGTTGGATCTTACGAGCGCGTTGCACAGTCTTGCGCTGATCGTCAGAGAGCTCGTCCATACCCAGGATGGCGATGATGTCCTGAAGGTCGGTGTAGGCCTGAAGGGCCTCCTGCACTGCCATGGCCACGCGATAGTGCTCGTCGCCCACCACCGTGGCATCCAGCGCGTCCGAAGAAGACGCCAAAGGATCGATGGCCGGGTAAATGCCAAGGTCAGAGATGGAACGGGACAGAACCGTAGTGGAATCCAGGTGCGTGAAGGTGGTAGCAGGCGCCGGGTCGGTCAGGTCGTCTGCGGGCACATAGACTGCCTGCACCGAGGTGATTGAGCCTTCCTTGGTGGAGGCGATGCGCTCCTGGAGGTCGCCCATCTCGGTAGCCAGGGTAGGCTGATAGCCCACTGCGGAAGGCATGCGGCCGAGAAGTGCCGAAACCTCAGAGCCCGCCTGAGAGAAGCGGAAGATGTTGTCGATGAAGAGCAGCACGTCCTGGCCCTGATCGCGGAAGTACTCGGCCTCGGTCAGACCGGCCAGAGCGACGCGCAGACGGGCTCCGGGCGGCTCGTTCATCTGACCGTAGACCAGGCAGGTGCGGTTGATAACCCCAGACTCTGTCATCTCGTGGTAAAGGTCGGTACCCTCGCGGGTACGCTCGCCTACACCGGTAAACACCGAGGTACCGCCGTGCTCCATGGCCAGGTTGTTGATAAGCTCCTGAATGAGCACCGTCTTGCCTACGCCGGCGCCACCAAACAGACCGGTTTTGCCGCCGCGGATGTAGGGCTCCAGCAGGTCGATGGCCTTGATGCCGGTTTCGAAGATCTCCACCGAGGTGGTGAGGTCGTCGAAGCGAGGCGCTGGGTGATGGATGGGATAGTATTGCACGTTCTTAGGCATGCCCTTGCCGTCCACAGGCTCGCCCAGCACGTTCCAGACGCGGCCCAAAGTGGACTCGCCTACAGGCATCTGCATGGGCTTGCCGGTATCCACCACATGCAGGCCGCGCTGCAAACCGTCGGTGGAGGTCATGGCGACGGTGCGTACAATGCCGCCAGGCAGCTGGGACTCCACCTCAAGCTCGGTCTTGATGTGGCCAAAAGGAGTCACTGCATCTACCTTGAGGGCGGTATAGATAGCGGGCATGTGGTCCTCGAATTTGACGTCGACCACAGGGCCTACGATACGGACAATGATGCCCTCGTCGAGGTCGCTCTGATTGTTGACCGAGGCTTTGAGAACGCTGTCGAGGTCCAGCGACGCGAGCTTGGTCTTCTCTGCCATTACTTCTCCTCCAATGCTGCGGCGCCGCCGACAATCTCATTGATCTCGGTGGTGATAGAGCTCTGACGGATGCGATTGTACTCACGGCTCAAGGTGGTCACGATCTCATCGGCATTCTCGGTAGCTGCCTGCATGGCACGACGGCGCGCGCCATGCTCGGCCGCTGCGGAGTCGATGAGTGCGTGATAAATCACCGTGCGGATATAGCTGGGGATGAGATATCCCAGCACTTGAGCGGGCGAGGGGTCGAACTCGAAGTCCTGCGCAGCCTCAGAGTTGGCAGCAGGGTTCAAGCTTGACAACGCCTCATGCTCGCGAGGGGCATTGGGCAAGCGCAGGGTGTCACGGGTTACGGGGAGCAATTCCTCGGTAACCAGCCTTTGCTCAACACGGCTGCGCGCATGCTGATAGGTAATCTCGACGCGATCCAAATGCTCGGAAGTAAAGCCATCCATCACATAACTGGCGATCTGGTTGGCTTCCACCAGCGTAGGATCTGCCGAGATGCCCTGGAAAGACAAGATGGGCTTGCGACCGCGCGCGGTGAAGTACTCCGTAGGCTTGGTGCCGCAACAGACGAGCTCTGTTTGCACGCCCTTGGACTCCCACTCGACGATACGGCGCTCAACGTCACGTTCCACCTGCACGTTGAAGCCGCCAGCCAAGCCGCGATCAGAAGCCACCACAATGATGAGCACGCGATTAACTGCAGGATGCTCCTTAAGCAAAGGTTGCTCTTCGCTGCTGCCCGCAGCGGCGACGTTGACCAGCATGGTGGTCATGGCGTCCTTGTAGGGGGCGCCGTCTGCTGCACGCTTGAGGGCACGCATGATCTTGGTAGTAGACACCATTTCCATGGTGTGAGTGATCTGCCGAGTGCTCGACACCGTGCGTATGCGTCGTTTGATGTCGCGAAGGTTCGCCATGATTCTATGCTTCCTCAGCCACCGAGGCGGCGGAGTCTTCCACCGTGGTCACGGCGCCAGCCGACTCGATTGCGTCTTCTGCTAGCTCTTCTTGGGTCTTCTTGCTCTGGGCAGCGCGCGTGCTGGCCAAGAACTGTTTCTTGAAGGTGCGGCAGGCGCCCTTGAGCTCTTCGGCTGTCTCGTCGGAGATGCGCCCCTGACGGAGCTTCTCACGCAGAGCCACGCGACTGGTCTTGAGGTAATCCACAAACTGATCGCGGAAGGGGATCACCTGGTTTACCGGAAGATCGTCGAGGAAATTGTTGTTGCCTGCGAATATGACGGCTACCTGATCCACCACGTCGATGGCCGAGAAACGCTTCTGCCTAAGCAGCTCGGTCATGCGGGCGCCGCGGTTGAGCTGATAGCGGGTGGAGCGGTCGAGGTCGCTGCCAAACTGTGCAAAGCTCTGAAGCTCGGCGTAGCTTGCCAGGTCCAGACGGAGGTTGCCGGCCACCTGCTTCATGGCCTTGATCTGAGCGTCTCCACCTACGCGGGACACCGAGATGCCCACGTCCACTGCAGGGCGCTGGCCCTGCAAGAACAGGTTGGACTGCAGATAGATCTGACCGTCGGTAATGGAGATGACGTTGGTAGGAATGTAAGCGGACACATCGCCTTCCTGCGTCTCAATGATGGGCAGCGCAGTAAGCGAGCCGTAGCCATGGGCCTCATCCAACTTACAGGCGCGCTCCAACAGACGAGAGTGCAGGTAGAAAATATCGCCGGGATACGCCTCGCGTCCAGGGGGACGATGCAACGTCAGAGACATCTGGCGATAGGCCACTGCCTGTTTGGACAGGTCGTCGTAGACCACTAGCACGGCACGGCCAGGATTGTCCTGGTTAGCAGGCTTGCCGTCCTCACCGGTATACATGAAGTATTCGCCAATGGCAGCGCCTGCCATGGGGGCGATGTATTGAAGCGGTGCAGAATCTGAGGCGGTGGCAGCCACAATGATGGTCTTATCCATCACACCATGCTGCTCGAGCGTCTGGCGGATAGTGGCTACTGTGGAAGCCTTCTGGCCAATGGCTACATAGATGCAAATCATGTCGCTCTTGGCTTGGTTGATGATCGTGTCGATGGCGATTGCCGTCTTGCCGGTCTTGCGGTCGCCAATGATAAGCTCACGCTGACCGCGGCCTACAGGGATCATGGCATCGATAGCCATAAGGCCTGTCTGCACAGGCTCGCAGACAGGAGTACGAGCCATAATGCCAGGGGCCTTGAACTCGATGGGACGACGAGCCACGGTTTCCATAGGGCCAGCGCCATCAATAGCCTCGCCCAGAGGATTAACCACACGCCCTAGCATCGCAGGACCCACGGGGATGTCCATAACGCGACCGGTGGTACGGCACTCGTCACCCTCGCGAATAACCTCCACATTGCCAAAGAGCACCGCGCCAACCTCGTCGCGGTCCAGATTTTGGGCCAAGCCGTACACATGCTCGCCGGTCATAGCGCTCGTGAAATCCAGCAACTCGCCAGCCATAGCGCTCTTAAGACCGCTCACGCGGGCAACACCGTCGCCAATCTCGATCACTCGGGAAACATCCTGAGTATCGATGGCGGCCTTCATGGCGTCGAGCTTGACGCGCAGGATGTTGGCTATGGTGTCGGCGTTGATAGCGCCATCTGGCGCAACCTTGGTCGCCTCGTTGGAATCGGCCAACTCCTATTCGCCTCCTCTGCTCTTGAGAACACGACGCGCATTCTCAAGTTGGGTCTTAACAGATGCGTCGCGGCGTTCACCACGCGCGTTGAAGATGATGCCTCCGATGATTGAGGGGTCCACGTGCTCGACAATGAACACGGATTGACCGTAGTCCAGCGAGAGGAACTCCTCTACCTCTTCGCGCATGTCATCATCCAAGGGAATGGCAGTTGTCACGTCCACGGCGATGACATCGTTTTCGTTATGAACAAGATCTGAGTAGCGATTGGCGATCTCTGGCAAGAGGTTCTCATCGCCGCGCTCCAAGATGACCTTAAGAGTGTCTGACACCTCGCCTAAGGCATTGGCCAGATCTACCAGCGCGTGCAAGTCACGCTTCTCGCGTCCCTCTGCCTTCGCGGCTTCGAGAAGAGTGCGCGCATAGGTCTCGATCTTGTCTTGCTCCATGCGGCTATTCGTCGACATTGGCGTCTCCAGCCTCCGCCAGCGACTTCTCGATGAGGCGCTTTTGCGTCTCTACATCAAGATGCTCGCCAATGATCTTGCTCGCCAAGTCCACGGCAAGATCTGCGGCCTGGTCTACGAGCTCAGCCATAGCTGCATTGCGCTCAGCATCGATGTTCTCGCGAGCACGATCGGTGATTTGCTTGGCATCAGCATTGGCCTTCTCGATGATGGCAGCCCGGGAAGCCTCAGCGGTCTTTTTAGCCTCAGCCACAATGTCATCAGCCTGAATCTGGGCTTCATCAACCGCAGCCTCAGCCTTCTTTAGCGCTTCAGCAGCCTCGACTTTAGCCTGCTCGGCAGCATCCAGATTGTTCTGAATGGTCTGCTGGCGAGCATCTAGCGTCTTTAACACCGTAGGCCACACAAGCTTGGCGAGGATGACCCAGATCACGATGAAGGCCACCAGGGCTGGTATAAACTCAGCCGGCTTAGGGACGAGGATGTCGAAGGCGGAGGCAGCCAGTGCGGGTGTTGGCGCAGTGAGAATCACTGCCACGAGAGCCCCCACTGCAGAGGGCAGAACCCCTCTACCTGCACAGGTACGATTCATTTCTGAAACCTCCAACGAGCTTGACGTGAATAGTAATTAGGCAAGCAGGGAGACCACGAAGCCGATAAGGGCCAGTGCCTCGACGAATGCAGAGGCAAGGATGAAGACGGTGAACAGACGACCCTGAACCTCGGGCTGACGGGCCATGGACGTAGTTGCGCCGTAGGCAGCAAGACCGATGCCCAAACCGGCACCAACAACACCAATTCCGTAACCGATGACTCCCACGATTCCTCCTTTAGCAACGGCCCTTCCGACCGGGCCTTCTTATGGGATCGAACTATGCACAGACGGTATTACCCGTCGATATGCCGATGATTACTCATCTTCCTCGGCGATTTGCACGTAGACCGCCGTGAGCAACGAGAACACGTATGCCTGGATGGCAGCTACAAGAATCTCAACGAGATAGATGACGATAAGCACCAGAAGCCAGAGCAGCGAGATGCCTGCGCCTGTAAAGGCTTCAAGAGTGACACCCTGGGCGAATCGAGAGATGAAAAGCGATGCCAGGATTGCGAAGGTACCCATAACCACGTGGCCGGCAAACATGTTGCAGAACAAACGCACGGCCAGCGTAATGAGTCGAAGGAACGTAGAGAACAGTTCGATGAGCCAGACGAGCCAGTCCAGCGGGAAAGGAACGCCCTTAGGCTTGAGGCTCTTGATATAACCCCAGCCGCCATCTTTTTTCACGCCTACGTAGATGAAGTACACAAACGAGATAAGCGCCAGGGCAAAGGTCACGCCAATGGTACCCGTGCCTGGATGCATGCCGGGGATAACCCCCAGCAGATTGTTGACCAGAATGAAGAAGAAGACCGTGGCGATGAAGGGGAAGTGCTGACGCCAGGTGCTGTGCAGGATGTCCTCTACCAGGTCTTTGCGTGCGAACTCAATCACATATTCCACTGCATTCACAAAGCGACCCTGGGGCACCAAAGACACCGACTCTTTCTTCTTAAAAATGAAAAGCACCACAAAGATAATGGCGACGGCAAGGAACATGTAGAAGGTGTATTGGGTGATACCTACGTTGAGGTCACCCACCACAGGCTCTGCGATGAAGCTGTCAACGAGCTCGTTAACGTGCTCAGGTAGCTCCTCGAACTCTCCCACGTTTCCTCCTTCTTATTGCCGGCGACCGTGGACTATCCACCGCCAAGCCAGCATTGCTTCTATGGTCCAGGTCCCGAGAAAAACTGTCACCATCGCAAAGGCGAAGGAGGCAAACTCGGAACTATGTAGGTAATACCCCGCTGCGACTGCAAGCACCAACATGATTGTGGATGCGAGCGTGACGGCAAGGCCCGCGGCCACCGATACGCGGCGACCGCTACGTGCATCATGAGCCAACCGGAGACCGGGGAGCGCCCCCAGTAGCCCGATAAGTGCGCCTACAAGCCAATACATGTGCCCTTGGGTCCTCTCTTGAGGGGCGGACCGTTGAGTCGATTCAGTATCCTAGTCCTTTGGCCTTCAAATGGAACAATGATTGACGCTTATCAGCCGACTTTATGAAGCTGATATGTAAGCCTCGCCCAGTTGCTTACCGAAGCCAACGACCGTTCTGGCTTGCATGCGAGCAAACGGCCCCCTGTAGCAGCTCTTGTTTAGGAACTACCTTGCGAACAGCTTCTTCCCTCCTTCTTCTGGTAATCCCTAGTATCCCCCACTTGGTATACCAATAAGCGCTTAAAGATACCTAAAACTGGGGCCAATAAACCGAAAACGAAATTAAAGATCATTGATACGTCAGCTAAACACCCCTAAACGATGCGACCATAAAACCGCTCTCCGTTATTTGCCTCTTGCTCTAAGTCTTGAAAAAAGGGGTTTGTCGGCAAGTAAAACTCTTAGATAACCGAGAAACCCTTTCCCTCTAGACAGCGAGCCTGTCATTGGCTGAAACATGGATCAAACAAGAAGTCGACCTCAGTTCATTAGACGAGGTCGACTTTGAATCGCGCACAAGGAATTTATTATTTCGTGCCAAAGATACGGTCGCCAGCGTCGCCCAAGCCCGGCAGGATATAGGCGTGATCGTTGAGCTCGCGGTCGATAGCGCAGGTAAAGATGCGTACATCTGGATCGTGATCGAGTACGGCCTTGAGGCCTTCCGGCACGGCCACCAGGACCAGCAGACGAATATCAGACACGCCTGCACGACGCAGATAGTCAATGGCTGCGTTGGAAGATCCACCGGTAGCAAGCATGGGATCTACCACAAGGCAGGTGCGATTCTCCACATCGGGGGGAAGCTTGCAGTAATACTCATGAGGCTCATGCGTCTCTGGGTCGCGATACATTCCCACGTGTCCTACACGCGCAGAGGGAATGAGCTCCAAAAGACCGTCAACCATGCCAAGACCTGCACGCAGAATGGGCACGATTGCCACCTTCTTACCAGAGAGCTCCATGCAGGTGCAGGTTTCTAGCGGTGTCTCAATCTCGACCTCCTCTAGAGGGAAGTCACGAGTGGCCTCATAGCCTTCAAAAAGAGCCAGCTCACGTACGAGCTCGCGGAACTGCTTGGTGGAAGTGTCTTTGTCGCGCATAATAGCTACCTTATGCTGCACCAAAGGATGATCCACCAGCGTTACACGGCTTTCGTCGTACTCGATGGTCATGAAAAGCTCCTCTCGATACGTCCTGCTTTATCTATTGCGCTTTAGCGCTCGTCCTCACGCATGATCTTCTCTACACGCTGGGCGTGACGGCCTCCACCAAAAGGCTGCTCGAGGAAGATCTTTACGATCTCATCGTTGGTGGTGGGGTCTACAAAGCGGCCAGACAGGCAGATAACATTGGCGTCATTGTGCTCACGGCACAGCTCTGCAAAACCAGGGGTTTGGATGGCCACCGCTCGAATGCCGGGGACCTTATCGGCAGTCATAGCCATACCAATACCCGTACCGCAAATGAGAACACCGCGGTCATAGGTGCCATCAGCTACGCCACGGGCTACAGGATCGGCATAGTCAGGGTAATCAACACGATCGTCTGTTGCAGGACCAAGATCGATCGCCTCATGCCCTAGCGAGTTGATGAAGTCGATAACTTGGGCCTTTTGGCAAAAACCAGCATGGTCAGATGCGACAGCTACGCGCATGCTTCCTCCTTGGGTGGTAGTAGACTCCAGTCCAGTCTAACCATTTGATGGGCTGTCGATGCCCGAAGCTCTTATCTGAGATTGCCAGCTGCACAGATATCGTCCCGTTTGATCACACCCTCCCGCAGGATTCGAGGCACCGCCCCTGTGGCGTCTACAATTGTCGAAGCCACGCCCACAGGACACCGTCCGCCATCCACCGCGACGTCGACCTTGTCCAATATCGCCTCCTCCAACTCCTCGAAGTTGGCAGGGCTGGGAGAACCATGCGTGTTTGCGCTGGTCATAGCCAACGGAAAACCCTGCTTTTCGATCACTGCTCGCACTAGGGGAGCGTCGGGGACCCTCAACGCCACAGTTCCATCTGCAGCCTTGTATTCGTCGGCAAGTCGACTGGAAGCTCGCACAACAAAAGTGATGGCCCCCGGCCAGAGCACACAAGCGGCCCGGCAGGCCCACTCGGGAACCTCTGCCCCATATAATCTCAGGTCCTCAGGCCCCCCAACAAGCAACGGCAGAGTCTGAGAGCGACTGCGTCCTTTGATGGCAAAGATACGCTCATGGCCTGGATTCCCCCTTCTGGCCGCCGCGCCAATGCCATACACAGAGTCTGTAGGCATGACAACCACGCCATCACGATCAAGTTCCTCTGCCACCTGCGAGGCAACGGAAGTGTCTGCCAGGGCGCTTCTAAACAACCGAGCCATTTCCCCACCTAACGAGCTACAAATTCTTGTCGAACCTTATCTTGAGGCTTGGATCGCTTTCAACTGTGTCGATAATGACGTTGTAACCGTCGATCACTTCTGATACCACATCTTCGACGGATCCGTTGGAAAACAGCCCGCGCTCATAGGCATTGGTGGCCAAGAATTGTTGTATGTCCCAAACTTCGATCCTGCTATCAAGACCCTCATCTTCGGCTAATGACCAGGCCGTCTGAACGCGGTCGCGAATCGTGACGATGATGGGGCGCAGCCCGTCTCGTAAGTTTGCCTTGCATTTTTTCATGAGCAGGCTGGCGGGTGCCGTAGTGCGGTGAATTGCCATGTTCCCGATCACGAAGTCACCTTCGCGCCCCGTAGGGCCGTCCGCCACTGAGGCGCCGTGAATCTCGACGGCACCTTCAGGAAGGACCAGCAGCAGCTTTGCGGCTACCAAATGTTGAAGAACAGTTCCCAGATACTGGGTACCTGGGTTCTCCTTCTGCCTTCTTTTTGCCTGTTCGAAGAGCTCATCGAAACTTGATGAGAGGGAAAGTCGAGCATCGGCACTCAAGGTGAAGGGCTTCCCTCTGAAAAACGCCCTGACCTCGTCGACCCAATAGCCCTCTACCGCCTCGAGATCGACATTCTCACGCTCCGCCAGTTGGTTCAGCATACCAACGTAAGAAAGCATCAGGCTCATGCTCCCACGACTCGTCCTGCCACCTTCGGCCGACAACTGTCGAGAAATCCCATGCTCGGCCAGAATCTTTCTGAGATTGCCGCCGCCAAGGCCGGCGACCTGGCCCTGTTTACCGGTTTTAAATTCTTCGGGATCTGCTGGAAGGCCTTTTTCCTCAAGAATGCGCGTCAGCTGAAGAACTACGGAGAGCGACCCTTTTGTCGATACATTTTGCTCTGACTTAAATCTGTCCAGCTCGGATTTGGTTTTGTCATTCAGACTCATAAGAAGCCTCCACGAGCGGCACCAAGAGCTGCCTGCCAATGAACTCTGCAACAGGGGCCGCAACAGCATCGCCCATGGCAAAATATCCATCATTGTAAGAGCCAGGCAGCTTGAATGAGTCAGGGGCCCCCATTAGGCGCGCAGTCTCACGTGCAGTAAGCAGACGTGCATGAACGTCTTCTCCGTTTTTCACGACAACATACTGCCTGCTGCTTCCTCCTTCCGGCGTGCGCAAGCAACCCGCCTGACCATCAAAGCGAAGTTCAAGCACTTGCCTGCCGCCACGGGTACGGCGATAACCGGCAGCTACCACGTGCTCCTTTTCTTCTAGAAGAGCTTTGTGCCGCTCTGGCACCAATTGCAGCACATCGTCTTTATCAAAAGGGGCGTCTTCAAGAAGATCGGCAAGGACGCTCGTGCGCGCGTCGGGCTGGGGAGCATGCCACCACACCCACTGGTCAAGCTCTTCTCCGAGCTTGATGGCCGCTGGCGAGTGGAGCCAGCATGGCTCGCTGCCTTCCACCGCGGAAGGACTCGTGACGTTACCAGCAACGGCCACCACGAAAACGCGGGGGCGCGACTGCGGCACAAACCAATTGGCGTTCAGCACGATGGCCCCAGCGCGATACCCTCGTTCGGCTAAGGCTCGGTGCAGCGCTCGATAATTATCCCCACCATGGGAGGTCAAAAGGCCAACCACGTTCTCCAGGGCTATAACTTTGGGCGCCGAAGGCATCTCGTCCAGCACCCTTAGCCATTCCCAGACCAAACCGCTTCGCTTTGCATGAATTCCGCCCATGGATCCCGCCAGAGAGAGGTCTTGGCAAGGGAAGCTGGCCCAAGAGAGTTCAGCCACCGGGAGATCTGCACCGTTAACGCTTTTGATGTCTCCTAAATGGAACCTGCTGTTATCAAAATTTGCCCTGTAAACCCGGGCCTTGCGCTCGTTGATGTCGTTGGCCCAGACCGGGACGAACATGCCGTTGAGACCATATCCCACAAGGCCGCTTCCAGCAAAAAACTCATGCATCCGCCAAGGCGCTGCGCTATAGACGACCTTCTTCTCGCTTGACACGCTTTCCTCCCATAGGTTTATCCTCAGGCAAATTCATCCTAGCAGAGTATGCCGTCCATGCCCCATAAAACAGAACACTTGTTCTTCCTATTTCCACATCTGAGCGCCCTGTAGCCCTGCAAACAGAAAGACAACGGCGCACAGGAAGCCGCGCTACTTTTCCAAGTCTCTCTTAAGGGGCTTCCCAAGCTCTTTGGACAGCTGAGGCAACAACTCCGCCATAGTGTCCTCCACAACCTTTTTCTTGAGCTGGCACTCCCACACCACATGGACCGTCCAGCCATCAAGCTCAAGTATCTCGATATTCTGACGGTCACGCTCGACATTGCGGCGAAATTTTTCGTTCCAATAGTCTTTATGTGTGGACGGCGAAGACGGGTGACAGTGGGGGCAGCGATGCCAGAAACAGCCGTTCACCATGATGGCCACTCGTTTTCCAGGCCATGCCACATCCGGCTTTCCAGGCACATGCCAATGAAGGCGGTATCCCGTGAGCCCCGCACCCCTTAAATATCGGCGCACAAGCAGCTCGGGCTTGGTATCTTTCCCTCGGTTCCCTTGCATCGAATGGCGGACTGCCTCACTCGAAGCCTTCGGCACAGGTGCTGCCATGTCCTACCCCTCTCGAACTGCTATGAGCACACGAGGTCTACCGGTAAGGTCGGGGCGTATCTCCACATGAGCCCAACCCTTTTGGTCGCGCACTAGAGATGCCGCTGCATCAAGAGAGTCTTCAAAGAGCTCCACGCATAGCATTCCTTCTGGCGCCAACCATTGAGGAGCGCCTTCGAGTAAGCGGCGAAATAGGTCGAGACCATCCTTGCCACCATCGAGTGCGAGACCCGGCTCATAGCCCACCACTTCTTGAGGCAAGGTGGGCACCACCGCAGAAGGTATATATGGAGGATTAGACACTATGACGTCTAATGTGCCAGCAAGCTCACCAGGAAGCGCCTCATAGAGATCTCCTTGAGCCACCGCCACCCGAGAAGTGAGATTAAGCGCATCCCGATTGCGTTCAGTTAAAGATACCGCTTGCTCAGAGAGGTCGCCCTCCCATACCACCACATCTTCACGCTCGGACGCAATGGAGAGACCTATGCAGCCCGTTCCACAGCAAAGATCAGCCACTCGCACCTTGCGAGGGCTCACTTTCTCGATATCTAGCTCGTCATTCTCCGAAACATCGGGGGCATCTGCATTCCCCTCAGAGAAAGATTCAGTCTCTGAGGCTTGCAAGACTTCTTCGGTTTGGATAGGCACATATTCGACATTCCCGTCACTCAAGGGGGAGGTAAGCGATGCAGATGATGTTTGATCTAGGTCCTTAGTCTCCTGTATGGCTTGAGGCTCCAAAGACTCATCTTCTTCTGCCACAATCTCTTCTTCTGGTAGGAGCGCCCTTCTCTTTGCAGCAGCATCCACACCCTCTAAGGCTGCAGCTACCAAGATCTCTGTCTCGGGCCTGGGAATGAGCACTCCTCGCTCACAGCGAAGAATGATGTGGCGAAAGGGAACCTCCCCTGTCACATACTGCAAGGGCTCACCAGCGCGACGACGCACTACGCCTTCGCGCATGGCCTTGAGTTCTGCAGGTGTAAGCGGCTGGTCGAAATTGAGATAGAGCTCCACGCGAGACTTGCCCGTAGCGGCGGACAGCAGCCACTCGGCCGAGAGACGAGGGTGCTCATCGCCGTTGTGCTCCAGGTCATTGCGCGTCCAGTCCAATATGTCTTTAATGGTCCACACTCTATCTGCCATAGATCTATTCTCCCTTAGGCCAATCTTGTCTATCGGCCATCTCAGCGCGTCATTGGCTCAAGGCTCCTGCCTTAAAAAAGATCCTCTCCTCAAGCAACCACGCTCGATGAGAGGATCTCACACAAACTGTTGGTGAGCTCGAAGCTCTTATCAAACAGCCTCAGCCAAACGCTGAGCGCGATCTGCTGCAGCCAAAGCCTCAATCACAGAGGAAAGGGTGTCGCCTAAAAGCACACCGTTGTAAGTGCCGTTAAAGCCAATGCGATGATCGGTCACACGGTCCTGAGGTTGGTTGTAGGTACGGATCTTCTCAGAACGATTGCCGTGACCAATTTGGCTCAGACGCTCAGCCCCCAGCTCGGCCTGTTGACGCTCAAGCTCCATCTCATAGAGACGGGCGCGCAGCATCTGCATGCAGACCTCGCGATTCTGGATCTGAGAGCGCTGGTCTTGGGACTGCACCACAGTGTTTGTGGGCAGGTGGGTGATACGCACCGCCGAATAGGTGGTGTTCACGCACTGGCCACCAGGACCGCTGGCGCAATAGGTGTCGATGCGCAGGTCGCTGGGGTCGATTTGAATATCGATATCGTCGGCTTCAGGGAGCACCGCCACAGTGGCAGTGGAGGTCTGGATACGCCCCTGGCTCTCGGTCTTAGGAACGCGCTGCACACGATGAACGCCACTCTCGTACTTCATTACGGAGTAGACCTTATCACCCGTGACCTTGAACTCGATGGTCTTAAAGCCGCCGGCCTCAGAGGGGCTGCTGGAGAGTATCTCGATCTTCCAACCGCGCGCCTCACAGAAACGCTCATACATCTTGAAAAGGTCACCGGCAAAGATGGCCGCCTCATCGCCGCCTACGCCAGCGCGAATCTCAACGATGGTGTCCTTCTCGTCGTTGGGATCGCCAGGAATAAGCATGACCTTGATCTCCTCTTCAAGGCCAGGCAATTTGGCTTCATTCTCTGCAATGTCTGCCTGCAAAAGCTCGCGAGTCTCTGCATCGTTCTCTTCATGAAGCAGCTCTTTGGCTGCCTCAATATCATCCAATGCAGACAGGTAGGCCTGGGCCTTCTCGGCAAGCTCTGCTTGGGAGGAGTGTTCCTTGGCAAGACGTGCATATTCTTGAGGATCGTTATAGACGGCAGGATCGCCGAGTTTTGCTTCGAGCTCGTGATAGGCTTCGAGCAAGGCTAAGAGACGTTCACGCATCCGAGGCTCCTTTGATGACGCGACAGGGCGCCGCGGTAAGTACTGTTAAGCCTACAGATAATACCACTCGCGCGCAGGGATTATGCATGTCGCTCAAGAGCACAGGATGGTCAAATATCTCTGGCAGGCGGTTTGCCAACTGTATGTAGAGGGCATCCGCAAAAATTAAAGCGCACAGACTGGCTCCATCGGGTAGAAGCCTTCACAATGAGCAATGGCTGTTTTAGGGCCACGATCTGTCAGAGGAGCATTCACCATGGATCTTGAGATTCACAAGCCGGCACCACTCAAAATTGGCGACCGCTATCACTACACCCTTTCTAGCTACGATCCAGTGTCCATCACTGTGACCGTGAGCCAGGTGACCGATGCCGACATCGACTTTGCCATCGCCGGCATCGCCTCAAGCAACGGCATCAAGCCTGAAGACATCGATGATGCTTGGGTAGCCGAGCATATCGATGGCGCTTCCACCGTCCAGGAGTTCCGCACTACCTTGCGCAGCCAGCTTGAGGCCATGAACACCCAGTCGGTGGAGCAGTCCAAGCCCGCGCTCTGCGCCCAACAGTTGGCACTCCGCCTTAACCAGGCAGTTCCTATGGACGAGATCGCCAAGTACCGTAGCGCTCTGGAGCAATCCATGAGCTTCGAGGCCGCCCAGGCTGGCATGGATCTTGCCACCTATGCCGCCCAAATGGGCATCGACAGCGCCGCAATGACCGCCATGCTAGATGACCGCGCTGCTCATGTGGCTGGCGAGCAAGCCGCTCTTTCTGCCTACGCTGCCGAGAAGAAACTCAAAGTCGCAGACCAGGAAATTCCAGCGCTTCTAGGCCTTAATCCTCAAGACGGCGAGAAGGTCATCGAGCAGGCTCGCGGCGCAGGGCAGCTTGAAGACCTTCGAGCTGACGCCCTCAACATGAAGGCCGCTCGCGTAATCACCAGCGAGTGCAACTGCACCTACAAGCACGAGTCTGCAGAGGAGGCCCAGGCACGCTCCGAGCAGCTCAAGGCCTTTGCAGAGATGATGCTGACTCAGCAGAATGAAGAAACCCAGGATGACAAGGGCGATGACAAAGAGGACAACAAGAGCAACTTCAAGCTGGTGTAGATCAAGGCGGCCTAGAGCCTGTACCCTTTGATCTCCTGACTTCGATCTCTAAGAAAGAAGCCCAAATCCTCAGTAAAGATTTGGGCTTCTTTTTCTGCCATTACCTGCGGTGCCTGCACATTAGGCAGGAGCACCTAGGAGAATAAGCGCTTACTCAGCGTCCTTTGCAGCCTCGGTCTCAGCCTCGGCAACCTCGGCCACCGCCTCGTCGGCAACAGCCTCAGCGGCCTTGGCGGCAGCCTCGGCCTCAGCCTTCTTGGCGTACTCGGCAGCGCGGGCGGCCTTGGCGGCAGCCTTGGCCTCAGCCTTGGCAGCACGCTCGGCGCGCTGTTGGGCGTCCTTCTCGGCATTGGCGGCTTTGCGGGCAGCAGCCTTGTCCAGCTGGGCCTTGGCGGCGCCGCCAAACTTGTCGGCAAAGCGCTGAACGCGTCCGCCGGTGTCGACCAGCTTCTGAGTGCCGGTGTAGAAGGGGTGGCACTTGTCGCAAAGATCCAGAGTCATCTCGGGCACGGTGGCACGGGTGGTCCAGGTGTTGCCGCAGGAGCAGCGAACGGTGCACTCCATGTACTCAGGATGGATGTTCTTCTTCATGCAGGACTCCTTATGGTCTGCCCTGGTTTCCGACCAGGGCTAAGGGGACGCCCAGGAGCTACCTGGGCGAAACAGCCTTTGTATGATAGCACGCTTCGCGATAGGTGCCATCACCCTCGGCCCAATATGGAGAGCCGGTGAGCTCAAGGAACGCGTTCGCCCTCAAAAGCTGCGGTTTTGTCGCTTGAAGAGACGCTGCGAGGGGCTACCGTGCCTCTCTTGCTAGAGTGTGGGCTAGAACAATTCCGGCGCGCCGCCCTGGAGCTTATCGCGGGCCGGGGCGCACTCTGACGAGGTGAACCTATGTTTTTATCGGTAGATGTGGGAAACACTCAAACCACGCTGGGGCTCATTGGCCCCTCGGGAGACGTATGCCAGTGCTGGCGCGCCCAAACCGATAAGCGCGCCACCTCGGATGAGATCTTGATGATCCTCACCAACTTTTTGGCAGGCCGCGGATACTCCCTGGAGTCTGTGGACGCAGTGGCAGTGGCGTCGGTAGTGCCGTCTCTCCAGCATGCCTGGAACGCCTGTCTGGCGAGGCTGCGAAAGCCCCACCTCATGGTGGGAACGCTCAAAGAGCCGCCCATCCCCATTCGCATGCCCTACCCCACCCAAGTGGGGGCAGACCGCATCGCCAACGCCATGGAAGCGCTGGCTTGCTATGGGGCCCCGGTCATCGTGGTGGATTTTGGCACCGCCACCAATATCGACGTGGTCGCCCCCGACGGCGCCTTTGTGGGGGGAGTCATCGCCCCCGGCATCATGCTTTCTGCCGAGGCCCTCTTCCAGCGCGCCTCCAAGCTTTCTTCCACCCCTATCGAAGTGCCGCCGCATACCATTGGCTCCACCTCGGAAGAGGCGCTTCAAAGCGGCATCGTGGTAGGAGCTGCGGCAATGGCAGAGGGCCTTGTGGCTCGCATTCAAGAAGAGCTTGGCGCCCCTGGCTGCCCGGTGATCGCCACCGGGGGCCTCGCGCGCACCGTCGATGCGGTGTGCACCTGCTTCACCCAGCTCGACCCCCAGCTCACGCTGCGGGGCATCCATCGCATCTGGCGCCATTACCGGGGCGAGCAAGGCTAAACTGCCGAGAAACCCTCCCCCTCCCGCACGCTATTGCGCCTCGGGCTCGCATTCTTGGGCCATCGGCCGCACTGAAGCTTGCTCGAAGGAGAGCTCGTGCTCCTGGCCGTCGGCGCCAACGACAGTGATGCGGCCCCAGCCGTCGATGCCGGCTAGAAGGCCCTCGGCGGCCGCCCGGCCATCGGGCAGAAGCGCCCGAACCGGCTGTCCCATAAGGGGCATCTCGTCAAACCAGGCAGAGAGAATGGGACCCAAGGGGCCCGCAGCCCCGGCGCCCTGACCGATGGCGGCGCTCCAACGCTCGCACTCCCCCTCCATGGCAGCGCAGAGGTCCTGGCCTAGACGGGCGCATTTCTGGGCATCTTGGGCAAGCTCCGGCAAGAACGCCCCCAGCGTTGCCGCAGGACGAGGCTCCGGTGAGCCGCAGCTCGCGAAAGAGGCGGGGGCGCCGGCCACGTTGAGCATGACGGCGGCGGCCACGAAAACCCCGTCGCCATAGCCTGCCTCGCACACCACAGATCCCAACTTGGCGCCCTCTGTCACGATGTCGTTGGGCCAAGCCAGTGCGCAGGGCACACCAGCGGCCTTGAGCGCCTGCACGCAAGCGTAGCCGCAGACAGGGGCAAGGCCGACGAGCAGGCCCATGGGAGCCTGGGGGCGCAAAAGGACGCCCGCGGCCAAGGGGGCCCGGGCATCGAGCCAAAGGTGGCCCTGACGGGCTCGTCCATGGGACTGAGCCCCGACGACGCTCAAGGTACCTGCGGGCTTACCCTCTCGGCCCAGGGTTTTGATGTCGTCCAGAACCGATGCGGCCTCAGGAAGCCAAGAACTCTGCATAATTTCCTTCTTTATATCGCTGCTAACCTAGGATCGCGTTACCACTCGATGGGGCCTAGCTGGGCGCGCACGATACCCACGCGCTCCTCGCGGGGTTTCACCGTCACGCCGGCGTGGCGCAGGTAGCGCGCCGGATCGCGCACCAGGTCCTCCATGGGGACCAGCACAAAGTCGCGCTCGGTGAGACCGGGATGGGGCAGCCTCAGCCGGCTGCCGCCGTGGGTCTCGCCTTCCATAAACACCAGGTCGCAGTCGATGGTGCGAGGCCCGTGGCCCTCCTCGCCCGGCACGCGGGTGCGGCCCAGGGCGTCCTCGATGGCCAGCAGGTGGCCGAGAAGGACTTCCGGCGCCAGCTCGGTACGTATCTCTGCTACCGCGTTGGCCACAGGAGTCGCGATGCCATAGGCAGGATCTGACTCGTAGGCGCGACTCACCGCCACCACGCAGGTGAGGGGGATCTCGTTGATGAGGGCCACGGCGCGGGCCAAATAGCCCAAGCGATCGCCCACGTTGGAGCCCAAAGCCACAAAAGCGCGCACCTGGGCGGGATGAGCGATGGTCCAAAAGCCGTTCAGGGCTTCGGCAGTGTGGGCCACGTCATGCACGCGCAGGATGCGGGCGCCGGCGGCAGCGGCGGCCAGCGCTGCGCCGATAGTGGCAGCGTCGCGCTGGGCGGCCTCGTCCACGCCGGAGATGGCCCCCACAAAGCGCTTGCGGGAGATGGCGCAGCAAATGGGATAGCCCATGGAAGCCATCTGAGCAGTGGCCCGCTGGATGACCACGTCTTCGTCGGCCAGCTTGCCAAAGCCAGGGCCTGGGTCCAACGCGATGCGGTCGTGAGCCACGCCGGCGCGCATGAGGGTGCGGGCTTGATCGCCCAAAAAGCCCATGATGCGGCGCATGATGGGGGCGCTCTCGGGCAGCGTGAAGCGGCGATGGGAGCCAGAGGACAGGCGCACGGTTGGGCTAGTGTACCCCCGAGCGCTGCGGCGCATGACCTCGTCCAGACGGCTGGCGGCAGAGCCTGCAGGCCCTGTAGCGCCCTGGGGCACAGAGGCCGGGGCAGCCTCGCCAGAAGCGACGCCCTCCTGGGCCGCAGCTTCGCCGCCGGTTGCATTCTCAGACGCTCCAGCGGCAGGAGACTCGCCGGCAGCGGGAGCGGGTTTCTCGGCAGCTTCTTGGGCCCGGACGCGAGGGTCGGAGTCCAAAAGCACGGACTTTCGCTGGGGATGGTCGGAGACCTCGCCTGCATGGACTACCACCAAACCGCAGTTGGAGCCGGTGGCCACAGAGACCATGGCGGGGTCGGTGAAGCCGGTGACGTCGTTGACGATGCGCGCCCCCATGCGCAGGGCCATGGCGGCCACCGAGGCATGGCGGGTATCCACCGAGACCAGCGCCCCCGCCCGCGCCAGCTCGCGGATGACAGGCAGGACGCGGCGAGCCTCTTCGTCGGGGTCCACCGGCACAAAGCCGGGGCGCGTAGACTCGCCGCCCACATCGACGATATCTGCACCCTGGTCCAAAAGCTCCAGGCCGCGGGCGATGGCCAGGTCGGCATCGAAGTTCTGGCCGCCGTCGGAGAACGAGTCCGGCGTCACATTGAGCACACCCATGATGCGTGGGCGAGCCAACGACAACTCGCGGTCGCCGCACTGCCAGGTGGCAAAGTCCTCTCTAAGCATGGCGCCTCCTTACGCGTGGGTGCCGTCGAAGATGAGCTTCAGGGCCTCGGCGCGGGTGGTGGGGTTCTTGGCAAAGCAACCCCTCACCGCCGAGGTGGTGGTGCGCGCCCCAGGCTTTCTTACCCCGCGCATGGTCATGCACAGATGCTCGGCCTCCATGATGACTACCACGCCGCGAGGCTCAAGGTTTTCCACGATGGCGTCGGCCACCTGGGCGCAAAGGCGCTCCTGCAGCTGCGGGCGCCTCGCATAGAGCTCCACCGCGCGAGCCAGCTTGGAGATGCCGCAGACCCGACCGTCGTCGCCGGGGATGTAGGCGATGTGGGCCACGCCAAAAAAGGGCAGCAAGTGATGCTCGCACAGGGAGTAAAAGGCGATGTCGCGCACGATAACCACATCATGGCATTCTGCGTCGAAAGTCACCGAGAACAGCTCTTTGGCATCGCGGCCAAGCCCCCCGCAGCACTCCTCCATAGCCCGAGCCACGCGCGCCGGCGTGTCTTTGAGCCCTTCGCGCTCAGGGTCCTCGCCCATGCCCTCAAGCATCAGGCGTACCCCTGCCTCGATCTTTGCCCGATCCATACCGTGCTCGGCCGCCATGGCTCTCCTCTGTCTATGGCGAGGGCCCTTAGGCCCACGCACTCTGACTACAGTCTTCCCTGCCTGCCCTGGGCTGCAGATTTGGAAGATGGTGCTGCTGGTGATCTTTCAAATTGTAGCCTAGGGCAAAAAACGATATTCGCGCCCCGAGGTGCCGAGAAACCCTCGGCCTTCCGGGTCGACCTCTCCTGTGGGCCCTGCCCTGCGTCGTGTAGGAGCGGCACGAGCCCCAAGAGAATCCCTAGAAGTCGAAGGCTTCCTCGATAGGCACGCGGATCATGAGGTCTGCCACCGCGTCCTGGGGCGTAGGCTGAAGGTTCACCATGACGAGCCTCTTGCCGCCAAAAAGCTGCACCAAGCCAGCTACCGGCCACACCACCAAAGAGGTCCCGCCAATGACGAGGGTGTCGCAGCCGGCCACCGCATCGGCTGCGACATTGAGGACCTGCTGGTCAAGGGCCTCTCCATAGAGCACCACATCCGGTTTGATAGGGCCGCCGCACTGGTCGCATACCGGCACTCCCGGCTGATCCAGCACCCATTGGGCCGAGTAGACCTCGCCGCAGCGCAGGCACTTGTTGCGGTGCACCGAGCCATGAAGCTCCAGCACACTTTTGCTGCCAGCCATCTGGTGCAAGCCGTCGATGTTTTGGGTGAGCACCGCCTTCAAGGGGCCGTCCTGCTCTAGCTGGGCCAATTTGTAGTGGGCTTGGTTGGGTTTTGCCCCGCGAGGAATCATCTTTTCTTTGTAAAACCGAAAGAACTCCTCAGGGTGCGTCTCGTAAAACTCGTGGGAGAGCATGGTCTCGGGCGGATAGTCGAACTTCTGATGGTAAAGCCCGTCCACCGAGCGAAAGTCCGGGATGCCGCTGGCCACCGAGACCCCCGCGCCTCCCAGAAACACCAGGTTTTGGCTCTCATCCACTGCTTGGGCCAACGTCTGCCGGGCCTCCGCGATATCAGTTATCAACTCCATAGCTCACTCCTTTGCTCCCACAGTACAATGCCATGATGTTCGATCGGGCTCTACCCGCTCTCCCGTGATTGGAAGTGTGCTATGCCCTACATCGCCAATGCCGCCCTGTGCTTTGAAGGCGGCGGAATGCGCGCAGCCTATACCGGGGCCTTCTCTCAAGCTATCACCGAGGTAGGCCTGGAGTTTCGGTATGTCTGCGGGATCTCGGCCGGCTCCTCGCTCACCGCAAACCATGTGGCCCGCGACCCCCACCGCTCCCGCCTGCAGTTTGTGGACTATGCCGAGGACCCCCGTTTTGGAGGCCTCTCCCACTTTATGCACGGCGACGGCTTCTTTAACTCCGACTACCTCTACGAGGGCTGCGTGGCCTCAGGCGAAGTGCCCATAGCATGGCAAGCCTTCTGCGACAACCCGGCCGAAGCCGTGATGCAGGCGTTCTCTGCCACCACCGGCCGTACGGTGGTATGGCACAAACGCGACTACAAAGACGCCGTCGACCTGGCCAGCCACTGCCGCGCCAGCTCCACCATGCCCCTGCTCATGAACCCCATCGCCATCGACGGCGAAGTGATGTTTGACGGCGGCCTGGGCGAAGGCGCGGGGCTTCCCCACCCCATGGCGCTGGCCGACGGCGCAGAGAAACTCGTGGTCATCACCACACGTCCTCGGGGCTACCGCAAGCAAACCTACGGCACGGCGCACAAGGTGCTCATCCGCCGCACCTTTGGTGCCTACCCCCTGGTTGCCGAGGCCCTCATCACCCGCCCCCAGCGCTACAACGCCGCCCTCGCACAGCTGGAAGAGCTGGAGCGCCAAGGCCGCGCCCTGGTAATCCGCCCCGACACTATGCCGGTGCAAAACTCCACCTTAGACACCCAAAAGCTCGATGAAGCCTGGGACCTGGGCTACATCCAAGCCGCCCGCGACCTAGAGCGCGTCATCGCCTTCTGCCGCTAAGGATCGACTGCACAAGACGCCAAGGGCCCTCCCAAACCGCGAGAGCCCTCCATGCTCAGATCGTTCACAAGACTCGCTGCACACGTCCACAAATCCCGCCTTACCGAGAAACCCCAGCACCTGTAGCTTGGGTTTCTTTGGGGCTCGCTGGGGGACTCGCCTGGAGCTTAGATATCCAGCTCCAGCGTGATGGGGCAGTGGTCGGAGCCCTCGATGTCCATGAGACAGGCTGCGCCAGAGATCTTGTCGCGCAGGTCATTGGAGACCAGGAAGTAATCCAGGCGCCAGCCGGTGTTGGAAAGGCGCCCGCGCTCGCGATAGCTCCACCAGGTGTAGGTGTCTGCCTGATCGGGGTGCAAATAGCGGAAGGTATCAGTGAAGCCGGAGTCCAAAAGACGCGTGAGATCGTCGCGCTCAGCGTCGGTGAAGCCTGCATGGCCGGCGTTCTTCTCGGGATCTTTGAGATCGATAGGCTCATGGGCCACATTGAGGTCGCCGCAGAGAATCACTGGCTTGTCCTTGGCCATGTCGTCCAGCAAGTGGGTAAGATGCGCGTCCCACTCCTCACGGATGCTCAGGCGCTGCAGCTGGTCTTGGGAGTTGGGCGAGTAGACCGAGACAAACCAGTAGGGCTCGAACTCGCAGGCACAGATGCGACCCTCGACGTCTGCCACTTCAAGGCCCGTCTTGCGCACCACCTGAATGGGTTTCTCGCGAGAGAAGACCGCCGTGCCGCTGTAGCCTTTTTTCTCGGCATAGGACCAGGTTTGATAGTAGCCCGGCAGATCGAGCTCTACCTGGCCCTCTTGGCATTTGGTCTCCTGGACGCCAAAGCAGTCGGCGTTCTGGGCATCGAAGACTTCCATAAAATTCTTACGCACGATGGCACGAATGCCATTGACGTTCCACGATACAAACTTCTTCAAAGCAGCCCCCTCACAAAGGATGGTCACGCACTGAAGTGTTCCTGCCCAACTAGACTTTGGGGATACGTCAGCACACTCAAGCCACGAAAATCCCAGGGGCCCATGGCGGCCGACATGCGTCTGCCACTGGCAGCTGGAGGCCCTGGCTGGGATGGCTTGTGTGCTGGGTTTTGGCAGAGCCTAAAAGACTGCCAGGGGCGGCATGGACTCCTAGAGCGAGAAGACGGGGGCAGCAGCCTCAAGGAAGGCCTCGGCGGAGCGGGTGGCGACAAGGCGTTCAGGGAAGCCCACGCGCTTGAGCAGCGCCATGGCACGTGGCACGCGGCCCACATCAAAGCTTATGTGGGCGTCGGTGTTGACGGCTATGGAGATGTCGCGCTCGGCGCAGGCACGCACAATGGCCTCGCAACGAGCCTCCATGACAGGGTTGGCGCCGGCACTCAAGTCAAAGCTATGCTCATTGATCTCCACTAGCTTGTGCTGGGCGGCCACCACATCCAGAAGGCTGTCGATGTCGAAGGGAAGCCCCGTGCGGCCAATGTGGCCTAGGATGAGCACCTTGGGATGGCAGGCAGCGGCACCATACATGGCTGCGAGCTGCTCGGGAGTGGCTCCGGCAGCAAAACCCTTCTCGTGGACCGAGGCCACCAGATAATCGCAGTCGCGCGTGCACTCCTCCAGCAGGCTGAAGGGCGCACGCCCTTCGCCAAAGAAGCCCGAGGTCTTGTCTTTGGCAGCCCCAAAGAAGGTGCCCTCCAGGTCGACGATGTCTACCTCGGCGCCGCGCAGCAAGGTGACGCCCATCCACTGGCGAGGCCAGCAGTTTTGGTTGACAAAGTGCTGGTACTCCCTAAAATCGCCTGAGACTGATACCAACGGCGAAAAATGGTCGGCGATTCCCAGGATCTCCAACCCGCGATCATGAGCTGCGCGCACATTCTCTTCCACTGTGGAATAGGCATGATAGGAAAAGACGGTATGGGTATGGACGTCGCAGCGGTTTTCCAAGGCCACAGTAGTGCTCCCAAACTTGTATGCCGGCCTCCCGCGGGGGTCGGGCTTTTACTGGCGATAGCTCTCCATCAAAGACGCCCAGGCGCCCATGGAGTTTGCTATGGTCTCACGGGAGACGCAGTAACCCACGCGCACCCAGCCAGAACAACCAAAAGAATCACTGGGCACCGGCAGCAGCTCGAAGGACTTGGCGCGCTCGAAGAAGGCTTGAGCGTCGGGCTCTAAGGCTTTGACCCACAGGTAGAAGGCGCCTTCGGGCTCCACATACTCATAGCCAAGGCCAGAGAGGCCGCGGGTAAGGAGGCTGCGGTTCTCGGCATAGGCGGCCACGTCTGCAGGGACGTCCACGCAGCGCTCGATGACGCGCTGAAAGAGCGAGGGAGCGCACACAAAGCCCAGGGCACGGGCGGCGCCTGCCACGGCGTTTACCAGCAGGTCGTGATTTGGATTGGTGTTGGGGACAAGCACCCAGCCCACGCGCTCGCCGGGCAAAGACAGCGACTTGGAGTAGGAGTAGCACACCAGCGTGCGGTCGTAGACGCCGGGAACCCAGGGGACCTCGGCTCCGTAGGTGATCTCGCGATAGGGCTCGTCGCTCACCAGATAGATGGTGGAGCCAAAGGTGCGCTCGGCTTTCTCCAGGGCTACGGCCAAACGAGCCAGCGTCTCGGCGTCGTAGACCACGCCCACGGGGTTGTTGGGAGAGTTGATCACCACGGCCTTGGTGCGGGCATTGAGGGCGGCGGCGATGGCCTCCACATCAAGGTTGAAGGTGTCTGGCAGCGCAGGCACCTCGACGCAGGTGGCGCCGGCGGTCTCGATCCACACCTTGTACTCAGGGAAGTAGGGAGAGATCACGATGACCTCGTCGCCGGGGACCACCACCGCGTTGAACACGCAGGAAAGCGAGGCGGCGGCACCCACCGTCATGAAGAAGTCAGAGGCATCGTAGCCCGTGCCAAAGCGGCGGTTGATGGAGTTGGCCACTGCAGATCGGCAGCTCATGAGACCCGCTGCCGGCGTATAGCCGTGGAGCTCCAGCGAAGGCAGCTCCAGGGCCTCTTGAATGGCCTTGCGCACCTGAGGGGGCGCCGGCACCGAGGGGTTTCCCAGCGAGAAGTCGAAGACGTTTTGGGCGCCGATCTGCGCCTTGCGTGCGGCGCCGTAGGCAGCGATCTCGCGGATGGACGATTTTTGCGCACCGTAGTCATACATGGTGGCGTTGACAGGCATGTGATCCATGAAGGCTCCCCTCATTCATACTGAGATAAGTCTAGGCGTTGGTGCGCCTTCTCAACACCCCAGCGCCTTTAGTGTCGCAAGAGCGTAACCCTCATGCCTCTAGGGCCTTGGACCCTTCTGAGAGAGGTCATCTCTAAGGCCCGGCTCCAGATAGTAGCCCTCCGAGCTAAAGCGCCGCTTGTAGGCCAGATAACAGGCAGCCACGATGGCCGCGGTGCTGGCAGCGCTGATCATAAGCAGCACCACGATCTGGTATTTGGCCGCCACCATAGGATCTGCCCCGGCCAGGATCTGGCCGCTCATCATCCCGGGGATCTGCACGATGCCAGCGGCACACATGGTAGCCAGGGTAGGCGCCATGCCCGCCGACACTGCCGCCTTGATGGAGGGAAACGCCGCTTCCCGAGGGGTTGCCCCCAGCGCCACCAGCGTATACATCTCCTGGCTGCGCGCGTCCATGTCGGCAAAAAGGCGCTCGATGGCCACCGACACCGAGGAGAGCGCGTTGCCCATCACCATGCCCATAATGGGGATGAGTTGCTGGGCGTTCCACCAAGGCGTCGCGCCGATAACCCCGTCAACCACCACCAGGGCCACCGACACCGACGGCACAAAGATGGAGAGAAAAACGCTGGGGGCTATGCCGTGCACCGTTTTGCGGGTGCGGTCGCAGGCGATCTGGGTGGCCGCCAGAGACATCACCGCCACTGCCAATGCAACCCACCAAAAGGTTTGATATTGAAAGAGGTAGCCCAGCACAAAGCCCAAGGCCAGAAGCTGGATGAGCAGGCGGACCGTGGAGATGGTGATGGATTTTACCAGCCCCAAGCGCAGCTTCCAGGAGGCCAGGAGGTCCACCGCTATAAGAGCCACTGCGAGCAGGAGCTGAGGGTAGCCGATGTTTACCACACCGCCAGTCATGATTTGTCCCCTCCTGCAGCCTCGCGGCGGCTCATCACGCCCTGGGCCAGCACAAAGGCGGCGGTGGCAAATCCGTCGGGAGGCCTATGGCGAATGCGCAGCACAGCCGAGCCTTCTTTTTGTGCCACAGAGCGGCAGAGAAGCCCCACCGCCTTGGCCGACTCATCATCGAGGCCAGCGTCCACCTCGTCTAAGAGCAGCACTTTTGGGTGGGTCACAAACGCCCGCAGGAGCGCCACTCGCGCCTGCTGGCCGCCGGAGAGTTGGGAGGCGTCCATATGACAGCTCACCTCGTTAAGATCCACTGCGTCCAAAAGCGCTTGCAGCTCCTCATCAGCTGGAGGAGTGATGCCTGCGTTGACCTTGAGCGTCCAGGGAAGCCTGAGGTTGTCGCCCACCGTGCCGGGCACCAGTACGCTCTGCTGAGGCACCAAACACACCTGACGGCGCCAGGCCACCGGGCTCATCCCATCGGAATCCTGACCGTTAAGACGCAGAGTGCCGGCGGTTTTGGGGAGCAGTCGAGCACAGACTCTCAAAAGAGTGGTCTTGCCTGAACCCGAGGGGCCGGTGAGATCGTAAACACCCCCAGCCTCCAAGAAAAACGACACATCCTCGAAGGGCGAGAAAGGCTTTCCATGGCTCAGATAGCGAGTCTTGAGATGCTCTGCTTCAAAGAGCGCCATGACCTCATCTCCCAACCCTTCAGCGAGCATGTCTGCCCCATTAAGGTACCCGAAAGAGACATCTATCAACGACTAAATGGTCCCTTCATAGGACTTCGCGCCTATGGATTTTAGGGAAGTCCTACAAGCGCGTGCACCAAGACCTCATAGGCCTTCATCACGCTCACGGGTCTGCGCGCCTCTGCCGAAACTCCGCTAGCAATCTGTAGGTTAGGATGCACAAGAGAAAGGAGCATTTCTATGAACATCGTCTTGCTCGAGCCCCTCTTGGTGCCCCAAGAAACCATAAATACGCTCGCCGCCCCGCTCAAAGCCGCAGGCCATCGCTTCAAGGCCTACGACACCCCCACCAAAGATCCTGGCCAGCTGATCCAACGAGCCCAGGGCGCCGACATTATCATCATCGACAACACGCCCCTGCCGGCGCAGGTCATCCAAGCCCTCCCCCAACTCAAGTTTGTCGACGTCGCCTTCACTGGAGTAGATCAAGTGGCCCTGGACGCCTGCCGCGCCCGCGGCATCCTCCTGAGCAATTGCGCGGGCTACTCCGACACCTCGGTGGCCGAGCTCGTGTGCGGACTTACCGTAGACCTTTTGCGCCAGATACCCGCCTGCCAGCAGGCAACGCGCAGCGGAGGCACCTCCCAAGGCCTTCTGGGTACCGAGATCGCGGGCAAGACCGTAGGCATTTTGGGCACCGGTCACATTGGAACTCGGGTGGCCCAGCTCTTTTTAGCCTTTGGAGCTCGTGTCTTGGGCTACGCGCGCCATCAAAATCCTCACTGCGTCGCCCTGGGCGTAGAGTATCCGGGCCTCAAAGATCTTCTGACTCACTCAGACATCCTTACGGTGCACCTGCCCCTGACTCCTGAGACGCGGGGTTTTCTCGATGCCGAGAAGATCGCCGCCATGAAACCCGGCAGCTATCTGGTGAATTGTGCCCGTGGGCCTATCGTGGACACCCCGGCTCTTGCCCAGGCTCTCACCTCTGGTCATCTTGCTGGGGCCGCTATCGACGTCTTTGAACAGGAGCCGCCGCTACCCTCTACCAACCCGCTCCTTAAGGCGCCCCATACGGTACTCACACCTCACGTGGGCTACTTCACTGCCGAAGCCATGGTTCGACGCGCCACCATAGCCTTTGAAAATGTTGCAGCCTATTGCCAGGGTGCGCCGCAGAATCTGGTGATCTAACAAAGCCGCAGGTCACGGGGCGCAGGACCTCTGCGGCAGCTATTCCTTTTTGCTTCTCAGGCACCACCACATGCAAAACGCCGCACCCACCGCTGCGATGATGCACGAGGCGCCAAAAAGCACCCGCTGGACACCAAGGACATCAGCCAAAAAGGGGGCTGCCAACAAGGGCACCACGCCAGCGCTCATGAGGCCAAAGCGCACAAACCCCATGACGCGCCCAAGGGAGGCGATGGGCGTCTCCTGCTGTACCAGCGTCATTTGCACTGGCTCTAAGAAGCCCCAGGCAAAACCATTGACAGCCTGGCCGAGAATGGCCACCCACAAAATGTTGGTTCCCACATAGACCATGGAGCCCACGCCCACCACAAAGAGTGAACCCAAAAGCAGGCCCAGATTAACCCGGGAAGTGGGTATGCGGGTGAGCACCCAAGCGCCCACCGACGAGGTAAGGCCCACCACGGCAGAGAGCCATCCCAGCCACACGATATCCACCTGAAGGACATCGCGATAGAACAGCGACTCTAAAGAGTCGAAGGCGCCAAAGGCAAAGAAACCTAAAAACCCCGAGACAAAGATGACAAGAAGATCGCGATTGTCAAAGGTCATGCGCGCGCCCTCCACCATGCCCGAGATTACGCCCGTGAGCCTCTCATCTTCGCCGGCAGGCTTTACCCGCTCTTTGCAATCACGGGCAAATAGAAAGGTCACCGCCATGACGACCGCCATGAACAAATAGACTGAGTTAGTGGGCAACACACCCACCAAAAGCCCGCCTGCGACGGGCCCTAGGGTGAAAGCAATGTTGCTATAGAACACCAAAAGGCCGTTGAGCCGTTGCCTGCCCTGCTCGTCTGGCTGAAGGTAGCTTGGATAGGCGTGGGTGGTGGTGTTGAGGAAGCCACCGCAAATCCCCAGAAAAACCGCTGCGAAGATCAAGGACGGCACGCTGATGGGCACAACCCCCATCACGAGGCTCGACACCGCAGCCAAGGCCACTGTAACCATGGCTACCCGGCGCGGCCCAACCCTATCGATGGCCGGCCCTGCCAAGGCGTTGCCAGCCGAGACACATAGATTGCGCACTAAGGTGACCGCGGCAACAAGAAATGCGCCACCAGAAAGATCATAGGTGGCGGCGCCGATGAGGCCCAAGAAGTAGACAGCGTTGTTAGCGCACCACTGGAGTGACTCGATCCAAATCAGGTCGACCTCTGCCCTCGAGAGGCGGGGTTCCTCCATGGTGGCATCGACGGTTCTTCTCATCTTTTATCACACGGCGCAGAGGCGCCCCTTTCCGAGGTAATTCGCAATTCATCCACCCATCTTGTGACCACACAAAAAGGGCGGCGGCCAACCTCAGCCGGCCGCCGCCCGTTCCTGGGGGTTAAGCCAAGAATCCAAAGTAGACGCCCACTACGCCAAGCAGCATCGATCCTACGATGAGCCACGAGGGGCTTATTTTCTTAGAGAGGAGCCAATAGTAAATCCAGAATGCCGCCATGCCCAGCATGCCCGGCATGATGCCGTCGAGGATATCCTGGACCGTCTGCACATTCTCACCCACGCCGATCTCTATGGGGATTGATGCCCAGAACATGTCCACGCTCATGGCTCCGACCACCATGATGCCCACAATGGATACGGCGGTCATCACCTTGGTCATAAGGCCGTTTTCCTGCGCCTTGGCAAGGAAATCCACACCAAGTTCGTAACCTTTCTGGACACCCCAGATCCTCAGCCAAAAGCCGGGGATGTTATAGATGAGCAAAAAGGCGATGGGGCCAAAGGGGTTGCCCGCTTGGCAAAGAGCGATACCCACAGCGGCAGCGATAACACGAATAGTGGCAAGGAATATAGAATCACCGATGCCTGAGAGCGGGCCCATGAGCGCCGCCTTGACGTCGTTCACCGACTCTGGCTCGATCTCGCCCCTGGCCACACGCTCCTCCATGGAGATGGCCACGCCACCCACGAAGGGAGCGAACTGCACAGTGATGTTAAAGAAGGCTAGATGTCGCTCAAGGGCAGCCTTATAGCCCTCGGGGTCGTTCCTATAGATCTTCTTGAGCATGTTGGCAAGCATGAGGCAAAAGGCAATGTTCATCTGCTTGTAGTAGGTCCAAGAGAACTCCATGCCCAAAGACCCCACACTCAAGGCCGATTTAACCAGGTCCTTATGGGTAATCATATCCTCATCTTCGACCTGGTCGCCCAGATTGGTGACATTGAGGTTCATCACATCAGAAGTCATCGTCGTCATCTCCCTCGAGGGCTACCTGAGCTCCCATGTCCATGTTGATAAGATCGAACTTCTCAATGCCAATGATGATGGCGAGGATGGCCACACCCAGCACCGGCACCCCCATGTAGCTGCAGAGCAAGAAGCCCAAGAAGTAGAAGGGAACGAGCTTCTTGGTAATCACAAGACGGCCGAGCATAGCAAAGCCCATGGCAGGAAGCAGGTTTGCCGCGACGCCAAAGCCGTCCAGGATAAAGCTGGGAATCCAGTCGAGGATGCCCTGAACAGCGTCTACGCCAAGAAGGAATGCGCCACCACAGAGCAAGAAGTATTCAACGCACCCCCAAAGGCCAATGCCCCAGTGCACAGCATAGATGCCTTTAAGATTGCCTTTCTTAGCAAAAGAATCAGCTTTGTCGACAAAGAAGGGCCAAATGGGCTGAAGCAAGTTGCCAATGGCCAGCGAGAGCACTGCAATAGGCATGGCCAAGGCGATGGCTGCCTCCGTGCCCTCGCCAAGCGAGATGGCAAACGCGCACGCGAGCACGCCGCCAATGGTCTCGTTGGGTGGCACGTAGGCGCCGATGGAGATGGATCCCATGAAGAGCAGCTCGAGGCTGGCGCCCACGGCGAGGCCGGTCTGAAGATCACCCAGAGCCAGGCCCACTAGAGGGCACATGACGATGGGTCTGAACATATAAAGTGTGCCCAGCTGGTAATCGAGACACCCGAGGGCACCAATAAGGCCGACGAGTACAGCTTGTACAATCATGATTTTGCCAATCTGTGGAGTGGATTCGAAGGGATAGCCCTAGAGCACGGAGGCAGCGTCAACCTTAGGGTCATCGGCCAAAGGCCTGATCTCCACCTCGACGCCCCGGTCGAGAAGTTCGCGGATCATGACCTCCTCCTCTGGCTCGAGGAAGATCTGGCGAGAGACCTCCCGGGTTGTGGGACTCGCCTTGGTGTTGCCCAGGTTGATGCTAGTCACTGCAGGGCAGCGATCGGCAAGCTCTTTAGCCTCGGCGATGGTTTGCACGCTGACGATCATGCGGTACTTATCGGTAACGCCAGAATTGATGGCTTCGACGGCATGGTCCATATCCTTGATGACCAACTTGCAGCCAGCGGGCTTGCCCAACTTGAGCGTAGTCTTCCATACAGGATCGTTGGCGACATGGTCGCCAACGCAAAAGACGCAGTTGGCACCCAGTCCCTGGCACCACGAAACAGCGACTTGCCCATGGAGCAATCGATGATCGACCCTCAACAATAGAATCATTTTTAATACCCCCAGGAATTAGAGACGAACGGATGGATGTGCAAGCCCAAACCTCAAAGCCGGTCTCAGAACTCCTCTTCCTCGACATCCTCAGATGCCACGAGATCGTTCACATATTTAGGCGCCACATCCGGCGAAGCCACGGCTTGGCGCACCACCTCCTCAATGGGTTCGGCGGGATCGGAGAAGAGCAGGGAGATCAAGAGAGGGAGGCTCATGTTGGCCACCACATGAAGGTTGGGGGTTTTGCAAGGAGCTTGGTGAACTCATTGCACACCGACCCTCCAAGAATGTCGCAGCACACCACGACCTCGTCATCCCCTGCGCCTACGGCCTCTGTCGCCGCAGCTGCTACGTCGTCGTTGCCATCGACGAACAAACATACCGTCGCGAGGTCCTCGCGCTCCCCCACAAGAAACGCTAAAGCCTCGGCGATCCCCTGGGCGAAGTGGGCGTGGGATGCGATGACGAACCTTCTCATGAGTCTCCCTCCCCTGTCCCGTGGCCAACACCCTGCGGGCCACGGCTACGTGTTAGTACTCGAACTGGTGGTAGTAACGGCGATAGTTGAGGTTATGCTTGGTGACGGTCTCGTAGTAGGCAGCCACGCGATCGGTCACAAGGGATGAGAGAATCCACGGGCTTACGATGGTGCGGAACTCCTTGTCAATGGAGGGCGTCGCAAACTCGTCGATATCGATGACAACGATGTCGTTGTCGCCCGTGCGGCCACTCTTAAGGAACGCCTCCACGCGCTCATCGAGCTTGCGATACTCGTCGACGCCCTTGAAGAGCACCACGGGGACGCCCTCTTCCACAAGCTCGAGAGTGCCATGGAAGAAGTCTGCAGAGCTCACATAGCGCGTGCGCTTCCACTGCATCTCCTCGAGAATGCACATGGCGAACAGAATGGTCTCCCCCCATAGGGCGCCAGAACCCACGAACATGGTGTAAGGGGCAAGGGCATAGGAGCGCGCGATCTTCTCGGCAACGGGCTCGAACGACTTGCGAATATCGATGAGATCGGCCCAGATCCCGCGACACTGCTCGATGAAGCGCTCGTACTCCGGGAAGCACCCGCGGCGCTCAAGGAGCTTAAGACCAAAACAATCAGCGAGATAATAACCGCCCTCGCACCCGCCAGCACCGTGGCTGGACGCCATGGCCACGCAGTTTTTCGCACCCACCGCCTTGCCAATGGGGCCGTCGGGCTTGGTCATGGCCACCACGCGCACGCCCATCTCCTTGAGCTTCGCCACGGCCTCGAGGATCTCGGGCGTAGTGCCACTCTCAGAAGCAGTGAGCACCACAGAGCGCTCGGTCATGCGCTTGTGCCCTGCCACGAGCCACTCGGCGGCATGGATGAGATAGACCTCGAGATCCTTGTCGCCGTACTTGTTCATCATGTATTCGAGCTGCATGAGTTCATCCCATGTACCGCCTACGCCCATGAGGAAGATGGCGTCGTAGCCCTCGTCGGCCACGGAATCTGCCATAGCAGCCATGAGCTTACCGGTCTCATGAAGGGCCTCTCCATCGGCGAGGTAGCCCTCCTGGTCGAAGTGCATGATCTCAACCTTCTCAGTCTCTTTCACGATATTCCTCTCACTCTCTCTCGAATGGTATGGGGCGGCCGGGTACCGGCGGCCACCCTTGGCACAGGCGCTTTAAGGTACGCGCCGTGTCTACAAAGTGGATGCGCGCTGCTCCAGCTTGGCTTGGGCTTCGTCGTAGCCGGCGGCCTTGCTACCAAGCTCGCCCTCATGGGCAGCTAAAAACGGATGGACGTCCCAGGACTTTGTCGCCTCGGCCACCGTCGCTGCCACCACCTGGAAAAATGCGAGATTGGGAATGGCAGTGCAGAGGGGGTTTGCGCAGGAAGGCAAGGGCACCTCAAAGTCCTTGCCCTGGGGATGCGCTGTAAGCAGCCATGCCGAGGGCGTTACCTGAGCCATGACCTGAGCGCAGCGGGCAAGGCGAGGTGAGCCAACGGGGTCGTCTTGGATAAACACGAGGTGGCCGGGGGCCACTTGCATCTCGGGGCCATGCATGAACTCCTCGCCCTCGAAGGGGGCGGCGCTTATCTTGAGCGTCTCTTGGAACTTGAGGGAGGCCTCCTCGGCAACGCCCCAGGCAGGGCCGTTGCCCACGATGAGAGCGGGAGAGCGGCGAGAAAGCTCGCCTATGTGCCGCTCGACAAAGGCGTCGGCCACGGGCAAGCAGGCACGATGGGCAGCCACGGCGTCCTCGACGGCAGCAAGCCCATCCACAAGGCCTTGCTGCCCGAGGGTTCCCGCCTCCTCTGCTCCGTAGAGCGCGAAGAACATGAGGAATTCGACCAAAGTGAGCATGCCCTGGGTGACAAAGTCCACCGCCTCAAGCCCGCAACCGTAGTCCACGGCCACATCGGCATGCTCTGCAGCGGGCGATTGGGGGTTTGCCGTAAGCACAACAGAAGGCTTGCCGCGATCGCGCAAAAAGTCGAGAGCCGCTATCACGTTGGTGGAGTAGCCACTTTGAGAAATGACCACGTTGAATGCGTTGGCCGGGTAATCGTGCTCGAAGGCCATGAAGCGCTCCGGGGTCACCACAGATACCTGTTCTTGAAGGGTTTGCGCCATGAAATCGCGGGCGCAATCAGCTGCGTGGCGAGAGGACCCAGAGGCGATGATGCGAATCGCCGGTCCTCCGGGACGCCTGAGCGTCGCTGCATAGGAATCTACCAACCAACAGGTGAGCTCTGCCGAGCGATCGAGGTTCTCGACCATACGATCTTGTGCCGCACGGGCGTAATCGAGCATCGTGGGGATCTTCGACTTCACCGCAGCCTTCCTTACGATCGATGTTTGACGATGGGAAGAGTACAAGTGGGGACTTTTTATAACCATTTGCTATAAACAAGCTAACACTCTTTTGATACCAATTCATGATAAGCAGGGGATACCGGCGAACGGTAGTTTATTAAGGGACAAACGGTAGCATTGCCGTGCCCCATCCTCAATGCATGGTCGCGAACACGATCAATAGGTGTAGACGTAACCCCCACGATCACCGAGGTTAAGGGCTCTCACATACTCGACGGCTCGACCATCGCTGTCATAGCTCACACAGTCTAGGGTCATGGCGGGATCCCCTGCTCGCACGCGGAGAAGCCCCGCATCCCGTGCTGAAAGCTCGGTCAAACCAAGGACCTCTTGGGTGCCTACCACTTCATGCCCGTACATCGCATAGGTCTCGTAAAGGCTAAAGACAGCCACATCCACAACTTCGATAGCAGGAAAGAGCTCAAGCGGAATAAGGGCGCTCTCAATAGAAACCGGAACGCCGTTAACGCTGTTGAGCCGGCGCACGCCATACACCTCGTCCTCGGGATCTACCCCAAAAAGGTCTGCAAAAAGGGGGCCTGCAAGGCGTCGTGAGCGCGAGAGAACGCGCACCGAGGGCTCCGCATCGTGCACTCTAACCATTTCTCGGAACCCCATGCCGGTAGCCTCAGCTCCATCCCAAAGGCTCACCACAAAGGCTCCTTTGCCTTGGACGCGGCGCACAAGGCCGCGATCCACAAGCTCTCCCACGGCGTTTCGCACCGTGAGCCGCGTGCAGCCAAACTCATCTGCCAACTCATTCTCAGAGGGCAAGGCGACGCCGGCTGGATAGTCGCCGCGCTCGATACGTTCGGCAATGATTCGACGAATGCTAAGGTAGAAGGGTTCTTCTCGGGATAGAGCCCCCGGGGTTACGAGAAAAGCCACGGCTTTTTACCCACCTTTCTCTTGAGATGCTCAGGCAGGTCGTTGCTCGCAAAATGATAGCGATCGGCGCGGATGATATGCCGGCTGAACTCCACGGGAAGGCCCGCGTCGTCCTTCTCGACGGCAAGAAAGTAAAGGGCGGCGGCGCCAGGAGCAAGCCCTAAAAGAGGGGCCTCGTCTTCGCGAACCCGCGTCACCGAGATACGCTCTTCGCCATGGGAGATACGAACGCCGTAGTCGCGCTCAAGTACCTCGTAGAGACTTTCCTGGGCGTAATCGTGATTCTCAATACCCGAGAAGCGCTCCCGATCTATCCAGCCAGTCTCTATGGAACAGGGCCTGCCATCTGCCGTCCTCAGCCGCTTGAAAAAAAACACCGGGTCACCAGGGTGTATCGCGAGGCGATGAGCCACATCAGAGGGAGCTTCCTCCACCCCAGAGACCACCAACACGCTGCCCGGCCTCATGCCCACGTCGCGCGCTGCAGCGCCATAGTTGTAGGTTTCTTGAAAAACCATAAGCACCCGTGGATCTGCCACATAGGTGCCCGACCCCTGGCGGCTCTCAAGCACATTGCCAGCCACAAGATCGGCAATGGCGCCCCTAAGAGCTGTGCGCGATACTCCCACGAGCTCGCAGAGTTCACGCTCGGGCGGGAGGCGATCGCCTGGGCCAAGCCCACGCGAGGCGATGAGCCAACGAATGCCCTCAGAGGCGCGATCCTTGGCGGGTACGGTTAACCCTGTGCTCATTCCTTGCGCTCCGCTCCCCCGGACTTCGCGGCCCCTCTTGCAATCACTGCGCCCATGGAACCCTTTAATTCTTCAGCATAACCACTTAGACTCTTGAACGCTAGGGAGTCTCTAGAGACCTCCCTTGTTATAATGGGAATCTCCAAGCGGGCAACGCCCTCTGCGCCAGAGCGCACCGCCAGCACCACAGAGAGCCCTAGGCAGCACCCCTTCTCTGCAGCATTAGCTCGAGACACTGCGGCAGGATTGGCCATGATGCGAGCAGCTAGGTCGCGATTGTTGCCTTCAGGCTCAGGCGCGCGCTCGACGATTTGGCAGGCCAGAAGATCCGCATCACAAAACACCGCCGGCTCACAGCCAGGAAAACGCACAGCCCAGAGCCCCCGGGAAGCATCCTCTACCACCCAAGGGAGCATCGAGAGGCGCGGCGGCTCAAACAAGACCGACGTCACCGTGAATTCAGGCCCGTTGAAGACCTTTTGCGGATCCTTGTGCCCAAACAGCCCCATGGAGATCTCCCTTGATTGTGTCCCTTCTTTCTGTGATTGTATACAATATACGTACTTCTTGATACCAATTTTCCAAACAGGAGGAATTATGGGCACCGTAGAGGCGGTCGTGTTCGACATGGATGGGGTTATCGTCGACACCGAGGCGGCCTACTGCCGCATCCTCGTGGATTTCTTTGGGCAACACGGTGTCTCTCTGAGCTGGGACGAAGTGAGCGACATCGTTGGATGTTCTGCCCCGGTATATCACGAGCACCTGGAGCGATGGTTTGCACAAGTACCCCAGCCCGACCCCTCTTGGGCAGACCTGGGCGTTGAGGAGGCAGTAGAGCCGGCTTTCGCCGCCCTTGATGGAAGGCTCGGCGAGCTAGCCATGGCCGGACTGCACCGCTGTCTTGAGGGCTTGCACGACCGAGGCATTCCCTGTGCCGTGGCTTCGTGCTCCTCACCGGCAGAGATAGAGGTTGCTCTTTGTAGCTGCGGCGTACGTGACCGGTTTGCGGCCGTGGTGAGCGGCAGCGAAGTGGCTCACTCCAAGCCTGCTCCTGATGTGTACCTCAAAGCCGCACGGCTCTTGGGTGTAAACCCGCAGCGTTGCGTAGCTGTGGAAGACTCCAATACCGGGATCGAAGCTGCAAGATGCGCTCGTTATTATGTGATTGCCCGGCGCGAGACGCGCTTTTGCTTTTCTCAAAAAGGAGCGCACCACATGGTGGATACCCTCGACGAGATCCCCCTCGTGATCGACCACCTCTCCCTCTAAGATGGCGCCGCCCCCCGAATGCCATAAAAATAGCAGGTGCAGCCGGATTCCTTCCAGCCGCACCTGCTTCATATGTTTTTAAAATACAAGCCGATAAAACCCCGACCTGTCAATGACTACTTTGAGTCGTCGTTCGACCGTGGGTTAAGCTCGTGATCGAGCTTCTCTTCGTCCTGGTGTTTTTCTTCAGAGCCCAAAAGGTCCAGGCCGCCGTCGTGGGTGGCGTCGCCTGCAGGATCTTCCACCTGGCCCTGGCTGGCAGCCTCTTGATTGACAGCTTCCAGCGGATGGGCGGCCAAATACTCGTCCCAAGTGTCGTTGAGCAGGGCTTGCACGGCCTCGCCCTCGACGGTCTCGCGCTCCAGCAGCACGTTGGCCATGGTGCGCATCTGGTCTGCGTGCTCCTCGAGGATCTGGCGGGCCTTCTCGTGGGCCTGGCGCATGATGCGGCCCACCTCGCCGTCGATGCGCAGTGCGGTCTCAGGGGAGTAATCCTGCTTGTCGGCGTAGTCGCGGCCCAAGAAGACCTCATGCTGGGCCTCGCCAAAGACCTGGGTGCCCAGCACCTTGGACATGCCGTAGCGGGTGACCATCTGGCGGGCCAGCTTGGTGGCGCGCTCCAGGTCGTTGGAGGCGCCGGTGGTGATGTCCTCGCAGAAGATCTCCTCTGCGGTGCGGCCACCCAAAAGCACGGCGATCTGCTCGAACATGGCGTTGCGGGTCTGCAGGAAGTGGTCCTCCTCTGGCAGCGACAGGGTGTAGCCTAGCGCCTGGCCGCGGGGGACGATAGTGATCTTGTGCACCGGGTCTGCATGGGAGAGGTAGTGACCCACCAAAGCGTGGCCGGACTCGTGGAAGGCGATGGTGGTGCGCTCGCTCTCAGAGATCACGCGGCTCTTGCGCTCGGGACCTGCGATAACGCGCTCCATGGCCTCTTCGATCTCGTCCATGGAGATGGCCTCTTTGTTACGACGGGCGGCCAAAAGGGCGGCCTCGTTCATAAGGTTGGCCAAGTCTGCGCCGGTAAAGCCAGGGGTAAGCTTGGCGAGGGCGCCAAACTCGATGCCCGGCTCCAGGGGCTTGTTGGCCGAGTGCACCTGCAGGATCTTCTCGCGACCCTTGACGTCGGGGCGATCCACCGTGATCTGGCGGTCGAAGCGGCCGGGACGCAGCAGGGCAGGATCGAGGACGTCAGGGCGGTTGGTGGCAGCGATGAGGATCACGGCGGCGTTGCCCTCGAAGCCGTCCATCTCCACCAGCAGCTGGTTCAAGGTTTGCTCGCGCTCGTCATGGCCGCCGCCCAAGCCGGCGCCACGCTGGCGGCCCACGGCGTCGATCTCGTCGATGAACACGATGGAGGGGGCGGCCGCCTTGGCCTGTTTGAACAGGTCGCGCACGCGGCTGGCGCCCACGCCCACGAACATCTCTACGAAGTCAGAGCCGGAGATGGAGAAGAAAGGCACGTTGGCCTCGCCAGCCACCGCCTTGGCCAAAAGCGTCTTGCCGGTGCCCGGAGGGCCCATGAGCAGCACGCCGTGGGGGATCTTGGCGCCCATGCGCTTGAAGCGCTCGGGGTTGACCAAAAAGTCGCGGATCTCGCGGATCTCTGCCACAGCCTCGTCCACACCGGCCACGTCTGAGAACTTGACGGTGGGGCGGGTCTCCTCGGTAGTCTTGGCCTTGGTCTTGCCAAACTGGGTGGCGCCGCCGTTTTGCCCCTGCATGCGGCTCATGAAATAGAACATGAACACGATGATGAGGATGGTGGGCACCAGGCTTATGAGCAGGCTGGTGCCCGTAGAGACGTCTGCCGTGTCCACCGTGAAGTCCACGTCTGGGTGGGCGGCCATGAGCTCCTCAAGGGAGTCTGCACCGGCGTAGGTGCTGGTGAAATTCTTGGCCGTATTGTCTTTGCCCACATCTTCCTTCTGGGCCCAATACTGGCCGGTGACATTGCCGGTAGAGGGAGACCAGGTGGCCTGTTTCATGCGACCGTCGTTTACTGCCGCCACAAACTCGCTGGTAGCTAAGTTTGTGGTGGAGCCTTGGCCGCTGCCACCGTTTTGGGGAATGCCGTTTCCTCCGGTGAAGAACCAAAAGAACACCGCAAAGCACAGCACCAAAATGAGCGTGTAGAGAAAGCTGCTGCGCGACCCTCCCATCTTGGGGCCTTGGGGGTTTTTGCCGCCCGGTTGAGGTGTGTTGTCTGCCATGGATCTCCCTTGTTGCTATGGGCGCCCTATGCCTCCGTCCTTGGGCCGTTAGGAGTAGCACTCCGGCTTGAGGATGCCGATGTAGGGCAGGTTGCGATAACGCTCTGCATAGTCCAGTCCATACCCCACGATGAACTCGTTTGGCACGTGACTACCAACATATTTAGGGATTACAGGACAATCGCGGTCGGGCAGGTCTTTCACCAAAAAAGCGGCCACTTCGATAGAGCGGGGGCTGCGGGATTTGAGCATGTCGATGAGGTAGGAGAGCGTGAGGCCGGAGTCCAAGATGTCCTCCACGATGATCACGTCGCGCCCTTCGATACGGGTATCCAGGTCTTTGACGATGCGCACCACGCCGGAGCTCGTGGCGCCGTCGCCGTAGCTGGACACCGCCATGAAGTCGATGGAAATGGGGGTGTCGATGGCGCGCATGAGATCGGCCATGACCACCACAGCGCCCTTGAGCACACAGATGAGCAATGGGTTTCGATCTTTGTAATCCTCGGTGATCTGCGCTCCCATGGTTTGCACGATAGCGGCGATTTCTTCCTGGGCGAACACCACGCGCTCGATATCGCTATGCAGTTCGCAGCCAGCCTTGTCACTCATTGACGTCCCCTTTTCTCCTCGCGACGGCCTTCCCTAAAGGACCGCCTGCTCCCGCTGGTGGAAATTCAATACTAACAGTGTCTTAGTGGCGCTCGTGACCCGGCAGCGCTCGTCTGCACGAACTCCTGCCACCCATAAGATCGGGCCTACGGGGCCCGCGTGAACCACCGGCACCTGGCCTCGCTCACGCGCAGGGATATGGGCGGCAGCCAGAAGGTCCGAGAGCCGTTTGGACTGCCCATGCATCCCCAACGGGCACAGCACCTCCCCGGCCTCTGGACCCGCCACCCACAGCCGTCCCCCCTCGGGAGGCACGCCTGCAGCCTCAGCGTCCAGCATCACCGACACCGGCCCACGCTCAGCCGCATAGGTCTGGGCCAGTGCCACCGGGTCGTCCCCTCGCGCTACGGGCACTAGCGATGCCGACAAAATCTTGCCCCCTGGGAGCTCCAGCGTTCCCGGCGCTTCCAGCCAGGCCCCTACCAGCGCCTCCGCGCTGGTGCGCGACGCCAGGCGCAGCAACCCGTACTGCACCGATACATCCACCCCCAAAGGCGCCGTCATGGAGCCGGAGCCTTGCGCCACCAGGCCCAAGACGCGCTCGACATGGCGGCCCTCCAGCCGCGCCTCGGGCGCTACCTGCAACAATGCGGCGCGCACCACCCGGCGGGCGACGGCCACCTCCATCGCCGCGAGCCGGTTGGCGTCCAGCGACAGGGCGCCTGGATCGCTCCGGCGCGTCACCTCGCGCAGAACCCGAGCCGCGATGGAGGTGAGGTAGGCATCCTCGTCTGACAGGATGTCGCAGGCGCCCGAAACCGTCTGGGCCAAGCGGGGGTTTTTCTTCTCGGCAACAGGAATGAGCTCGTGGCGCACGTAGTTTCTCAGGTAGCGGGTGTCGGAGTTGGTGGCGTCTTCACGCCAGACCACCCCGTGCATGCGCAGGTAGTCGCAGAGATCCTGATGGGTGCGGTCCAAAAGCGGCCGCACGATGCGGTTGCGGCGCCGAGGGATGGATGAGAGCCCGGCGACCCCGGAACCTCGGATGGCGTTCATGAAGAAGGTCTCGCAGCGGTCGTTGGCCGTATGGGCAGTGAGGATGCGGGCGGCGCTGCGCGGGGTGCCCCACTGGGCCGAGAGCTCGTTGGCCAGCTGATTGGCTGCCTCATAGCGCACCTGGCGGGCCACGCTCTCGAAGGACTCGCCGGGCGTCTCTTGGGTGAGGGCAGGCACATCCGCCTCTACCACCGTAGCCGGGATCCCCTGGCGGGCAGCCAGGTCGCGCACAAACTCGGCGTCTTCTGCCGCATCCAGGCCCCTCAACCCATGATTTATATGGAGCACATGGAGCCGCTCTCGGGCGATGGGTTGCGGCCCTCGACCGTCCTCCAAGTCCAGCGGCGAGGTGGCGGCCAAAAGCAGGAGCGCGCAGGAGTCCGCCCCACCGGAGACCATGAGCACCACCGGCGCGCCCAAACTGGGATCATCGGCGGTAGCAGGCCTCTCAAAGGGAGCTGAGGCTCCTCCATATCGCCTGGCCACACTGGTCATGGGTCCTCCTTTTTTAAGGTCGCTGGAACTATCAAGTGTAGGCTTTTGCCCTACGGGAGCTTGGCTTATTGTGGGTGCCGATAAGAACGTGCAACCTCTTCAAGAAAGCGAGCCTTGCGTGGACCCCTGTTTGCATTTGCACCTGTTGGCCTCGGGTTCCAAAGGGAACGCCTACGTGGTGGAGGGCCCCGCAAACTCGCTGCTCATCGATGACGGCCTCTCGCTGCGCGAGCTCAAACGGCGGGCGGCCGAGCTCTCGGTGGACCTCTCCCGCATCACCGACTGCCTGGTGACCCACGAGCATTCCGATCACACCAAGGGGCTGCCCGTGCTCGCCAAGCATTTTGACGGCACTCTCTATGCCAGCTGCGGCACGGCCGCATCGCGCCCCTCCATGGAACAGCTGGGCTTTGCCACCTTTGATGCCGGCAGCACGCTCACGCTGGGGTGCATGGAGGTTGCCACCTTCTCTACCAGCCATGATGTCTGCGATCCGGTAGGGCTTTCCATTCGCTGCGGCGACGACTCCGTAGGGATCTGCACGGACACCGGCTATATGACGCCCGCTGCCCTCGAAGCCCTGAGCGACCTAGGCATCCTGGCCCTGGAATCCAATCACGACGAGCGCATGCTCGCCAGCGGCCCCTACCCTGGCTACCTCAAGCAGCGGGTATCCGGCCCCCTGGGCCATCTGTCCAACAGCCAGGCCGCGCAGGCGGCAGCCCAACTGGTGGGGAGCCATACCCGCGCTGTGGTGGCCATGCATCTATCCCAGGAAAACAACCGGCCCTCCCTGGCGGTAGGGGCCCTGGCCGAAGCCTTGGGTGCGACGGTCGCCAACGACGTGGGCACTCAAGCCGCGACCCCCAACGGGCGGCTCGCCATCGTGGCCGCCGGCCAAGCTCGCCCCATGACCGTGCGATAGCGCACGCCTTCAAAAAACGGCAGCCTGCATGTCCTTGAAACATGCAGGCTGCCGCATCGATTTACTGTCGCGCGTGTATGGCCCTCCCCAAGCCCCTGGGCTTAGGCGCGCGCCTTAATAGCCAAAGTCGCTCAGGCAGCGCTGGACGTCCTCCTCGAAGGTGGCCAGGCCAAACCCCGCCGCCTTGGCTTTGGAGCCGTCCAAGCGAAAGTCGCGAGGACGCTCGGCATAGCGCTCGGTATCGGGGAGGATGAGCTCGTCGATCTCGCCAGGCGTCGCCCCGAGGCGCCCGGCGATATAAAGGGCTGCCTCATAGGTGGTGAGCATGTTGGCGCTTGCGAAGTTGTAGACGCCGCTGTCGATCGTAGCCAGCAGAGGGAAGTCGTTGGCCAGGTGCTGGGCATAGGTCATGCAGCGACGCTCGTTGGCGGTGAACTTGGTGGGAGTGTGGGTACGCAAGGCCCGGAGGGTGTTGCCCAAGATGTTGGGAGACGCCTTCACTCGCGGCATCGAAAGCCCAAACTGCCAAGAGAGCCGCAAGATCACATAGTTGTCCATATGGGCGCGCATCCAGGCATCCACGTCGGCCTTCTGGCGCCCATAGTTGGTGACCGGCACAGGGTCTGCCTCTTCATCAAAGGGAGCAGCGTCAGTGCGGCCGTTGAACAGCTGCTCGGTAGAGATGAACACCAGACGCTTGCCTTTGTCTTGGCACACCTGGGCAATGGCGATGGCCGAGTCCCGGTTCACCAGCCCGGTTCCTTCTGGGTCGTTCTCGCAGTCGGCAGTGGTGGCGTTGGCGGCGGTGTGGAAGAGCAGGTCGAACTCCTGTGCCGAGAAAAACGCCTTCACCTCCGCAGGGTTCGAGTAGTCGACGTCTTTGCGCGACACGCCTACGAACTCGAAGGTGTCCTGGTTGTAGAGGGACACCAAGCTTGCCAGATAGCCCCGCGATCCGGTCACTAAGACCTTTTGCCTCATGAATTGCTCCTTGGGTTGGTAGTTCTTGGGTTCGAAGTGCTCCTAGGTTCGGGCAGCGGCCTTAGCAGCGGCGGCTCACCACCACGCGGCAGTCGCCCGAGATGGTGACGCCTTCGAGAGATGCCGGGATCACGCAGCTCTCGGTATAGGCGAGGTTTGTGTCGCCCTCAGGGCTGGAGACGTGGGCTTCTCCCCAGACGCAGGTGAGCAGGAAGTACTGGCCGTCTGTAGGCACCTGCCAGCTGTCGCGCACATCGATGACGTCGCACGTGAAGGCCTCGTTGTGGATAGCGCGATGAGTGGCAGGGTGGTCCACGCGCTCCGGGTCGCCCACATGAGCCACCGTGACGCAGTTGGAGGGGTTGAGCACCTCGAATCCCTGATCCACGTGCAGCTCACGGCCGCGGCCCCAGTCGCAGAGCCTGAAGGTAGTATTGCCAAAGGAACCAATCTCCACACTCAGGATGCCTGGGCCCATGGCATGCATGGTCCCAGAGGGCACCTGCACGAAGTCGCCAGGATGCACCGGCACCCGCAACCCGTAGCGCTCGCCGATGGTATCGTTGGCCGAAGCCTCCCTTAGCGCCTCCAGATCGCAGGTGGTGCATCCGCCAATGAGCTCGGCGCCGGGCTCCGCTTCGCAGATGTACCAGCATTCCACCTTGCCGCGGTCCCCCACCAGGCGTGCCGCATCCTCCTCTCCGGGATGCACCTGCACCGACAAGAACTCCTTGGCATCCATGAAGATGGCCTGGAGGCTCTCGGTGTCCTCGGTATCGCCTAGCACCTCATCGTGATAGGCGCGCAAGAACTCGTCGTAGGCCATGCCTTCGCCCGGACCCGAGGCCACCTGCGAGGTCACCCCTTCATGGGCCGAGATGTCGAAGGACTCGCCATAGTTCTTGTCGCCCGAAGGCTCAAGCCCGCGGATTTGGGCCAGGCGCGTGCCGGCCCATATGGGCGATATGACGTGGGGAGCAAAGGTAATGGGGCCCATAGTATAGGCTCCTTTCGTTTAAAAAAGATCATCCGACCCAAAGAAGCGCCCCCGCGGCATTCTCTTGACAGTCCTCGTTCGTCATAGGATGCCGCAGGGGCGCAGGTGCAAGAACGCTCGCTTAAGGAAGCTGCCCTGTTAGAGGGTGTAGCTCTCGACGCCCTCGTCTGCCATACGCGCCTTCAAGGCTTCGATGATGGAGATGCCCGAAGAGGTGCCGATGCGGGTGGCGCCGGCGCGCACCATGTCCAGGAAGGTGTCGGCGTCGCGGATGCCACCGGCAGCCTTTACCTGTACGTCCGGCCCCACATGGCTGGCCATGAGCTCCACGTCGGCCACAGTGGCGCCGCCGGTGGAGAATCCGGTGGAAGTCTTCACAAAGGTGGGCTTCACGCGGCTGGCGATCTCGCAGAGGGCAAGCTTTTCCTCATCGGTGAGCAGGCAATTCTCAAAGATCACCTTGGAGGGTACCTGGGCTTTGTCGCACACCTCCACGATGCGTGCCATCTCGTCTTCCAGATAGGCCCAGTTTTTAGCCTTCACCTGGGTGATGTTGATCACATAGTCGATCTCGGTGGCGCCGTTGGCGATGGCGTCTTCAGTCTCGGCCACCTTGGACTCGATAGAAATCTGCCCCAACGGGAAGGCGATGGCGGCGCCTGTATGGATGTCGGTACCCGCCAGCTGCTCAGAACAGAACTTGGACTGCACCTGGTTGACCGCCACCATCTTGAAGTGGTAGGCACGTGCCTCGTCGCAGAGCTTCTTCATGTCTTGCTCTGTGGCGTCGGCGTGCAGGCTGGTGTGGTCCACCAGACGAGCGAGGTCGTCCAAGGTATAGGTCTTGCTCATGGATAAGCTCCTTAAATAGAAGCACTCGAAGAATGCTAAGGGGTGCGTCTTGTACAACTTGCAACTCTAAAGGCAACCTGAATTGCCCTTGTGCCGATAAGCTCACAACATCCGGGGGCCAGGCCTTCTCGGTAGCAGGAGTATAACAAGCTTTTTGTCTAGGCTATTTGTCTTTTTTGTCAGCTCATATTTTCTACCGTTCACGGATATTGTGTGGATATGTCTCTTGTTTCTTTGGATAACTCCCCCTACTATTGGGATTGCACAGGCGTTATGTAAGGCTTAAAGCTTACATATTGACTTACAAGTTTCTGAGCAGCCTTTACTTATTTCCTTATCCTTCGGGACCTGGCCGCCAGGATCCCTCGAAAGCCCAGCGTCGCCCCTCTTCCCTTGCGCGCTCTGGGCCCTTAAGAACGGCGCTTCACAAAAGCGCACCCTCCCTTGGCATCCGGCGCCTTCGGGCGCCTCCCTTCGATCAATTTTGCTTACACCTAAAGGAGCCCCTATGAACATCCTGCTCGTGTCCCACGGAAAGCTCTGCGAGGGCGTGCTCGACGCCTACAAGATGCTCTTTGCCGACGCGCCGAACGTGAGCGCCCTCAGCCTCACCAACGATGGCGTAGAGGATTTTCGGGTGCGCTTGGATGAGCGTCTGGCCGCCCTTGACGGCCAGGGCCCCATCTTGGTGATGGCCGATCTGTTGGGCGGCACCCCCTATAACGAGGTCTACGCCCGCCTGCTTGAAGACCCTTCCCGGCTGCGCCTGGTGTGCGGCCTCAACCTTCCCATGCTCATCGAGGCAGGAGTCATGGCCTCTGCCGCCGATGACATCGATGCCGTTGTTCAGACTGCCGTCTCAGCGGGGGCGAGCGGCGTCTGTGGTGCGGAACTTCCCCAGGAAGACGGCCCAGAGGAAGAGGAGGATCTCTTCTAGCCGCGTCGTCTTGCCACAAGTTTCCCTAAAAGAGAGGAGAGGTGTATGACCATTTCGTTCGCACGCATCGACGATCGTGTGATCCATGGCCAGACCATGACCCGCTGGGCCACCCAGAAGCCCTGCGACGCCATCCTGGTGATCAGCGACAAAGTTGCCGCTGACGACCTGCGCAAGAAGGTGCTCAAGGCGGCAGCCGGGCACCTGAAGATCGGCATTTACACCGTCGACCAGGGCGTGGAGGCCTGCGAGAAGGCCAAAGCTTCCAAGAAAAACTTCTTTATTATCTCCGACTCGGTGGAGGAGTTCGCCAACCTCAAGAAGGCAGGCGGCGACTTTGGCCCCATGCTCAACGTAGGCAACCTCTCTGGCACACGCCCGGGCACCAAAAACCTAGGCAACGCCATCTGCATCACCGACGAAGACGTCGCCTGCTTCGACTATCTGGCAAATCAAGGCATCGACCTGCAATTCCAGATGATCCCCGACGATTCTGTGCACACCTGGTCCCAGGTGAAGAGCAAGTACGAGTCTTTGTAAAGGAGGAGGAGAACTGTTATGAGCGGACTTATTTTCCCGGCGTTTATCTGCGGTCTCTTCTGTTATCTGGGCGCCATCGAGTGCGCCAACCCTCTGGGCACCACCGGCAGCTTCTACTGCCTTGGCCGCCCCTTGGTAGCCGGCCTTATCGTGGGCCTCGCCTTTGGCGACGTCACCCAGGGCATCCTCTGCGGCGTGGCGGTGCAGGCCGTCTTCATCGCCAACCTGTCCACCGGCGGCGCCACCAACTCTGAGATCACGTATGCCTCCTATGGCGGCATTGGCTTGGCCATGGCCGCCACCAAGGACCCCGCGCTGGCAGTGACCCTGGCGGTGCTGGTGGGCAACACCTTTGGCCTGGTCTTCTACAACCTGCGTATGGCCGGCTACTCCGTCTTCAACAACAAGGCCCTGGAGGCCGCACAGGCCGGAAGCACCAAGGGCGTCACTCTGTGGCACCTGGTCATCCCCCAGATCTGCACCTTCTTGCTGCGCTTCGTCCCCGTCTTTGTGGCCATCATCGCCGGTGAGGGCGTCGTGAACGACATCGCCAACAACGCGCCTGAGATCGTCACCCACACCATTAGCGTGCTGGGCGGCATCCTTCCCGCACTGGGCATCGGCATGCTCATGAACATCGTGGTGAAAGAGAAGATCCAGCTGGTCTTCTTCTTCCTTGGCTTCGCCCTCTTCGCCTTCGCAGGCCTGGGCACCATCCCCGTGGTCTTCATCGCCGCCACCGTGGCCTACATCTACTTCCTAGCCACCGGCAAGGCCGCTGCCGCCGCTCCTGCTGCCACCAGCAGCGAGAACGCGATCTACGAAGACCCCGACCTTTTTTAAGCTGAGAGAGGAGAGAGACAATGTCTAATAACGAACCCGTAATCAAGCGCGAAGATGGCAAGATCGGCATGAACAAGCATGATCTCAACATGCTTTGGTACCGCTGGCAGGTAGGTTGGTTCTCCTCCAGCTCCTACGAGAAACTGGAGTCCCACGGCTTTGCCTGGTCCTACTGCGATTTCGCCGACAAGTTCTACAAAGACGATCCCGAGGGCAAGAAGCGCCTGCTGCTCCGCCACTCCCAGTTCTACAACACCGAGCCTCAGGTGGGCACCATCATCAACGGCATCGTGGCGTCCATGGAGGAGGGCATCGCTTTGGGCGATCCCATCCCTGAGGAGATGCCCACCTCGGTGAAGACCGCCCTCATGGGACCGCTGGCAGGCATCGGCGACTCCATCATCCAGGGCATCTTCGTCCCCACCCTGCTCTCCATCGGCATGAGCCTGGCAGCCAACGGCTCTGTGGCCGGCCCGATCTTCTACATCGTCACCTGGCTCATCTGCGGCCTGGCCATCTCCTACGGCTTGTTCCGCTATGGCTACAAGCTGGGCTTGAGCTCCATCGACACCCTGGTGGGCGAGACCTCCATGCGCATCATGGACGCCATCAACGTGCTGGGCATCATCGTGGTAGGCACGCTGGCAGCCTCGATGGTGGCGGTCTCCACCATCGTCCAGATCCCCTATGGCACCGAGATGGGCCCCCTCCAGGACACCCTGGACGGCGTCTTCCCTTGCCTGTTGGCCCTCATCGTCACCCTGGTGACCTGGTGGATGCTCAACAAGAAGCAGTGGAGCGCCATGAAGGTCCTTCTGGTCCTCGTTGTAGCTGTCATCATCTGCTGCGTCATCGGGTTCCTCTAAGCCCCGCGCGCACTGATCGCGCAGCGTCCGGCCAGCTACCTTTAGGGCCGTACCCCGAACGACCCTCCCCAACCTTTGCGCCGGCAGCCAACCTCCAATGCTGCCGGCGCCTTTTTGTCTCCCTGCGCCCCTAGGAGTTTCCATGGACCCCCTCTTTTTCACCCCGATCCCCCACGACACCGTCTGGGGAGGCACCGCCATCAAGGATTACTACGGCTACGAATGGCCCAGCGACCAGGTGGGCCAAGCCTGGGCCTTCGCCGACCAACCTGACGGCTCCACGGCCGTTTCAGATGGCCCTTACCAGGGAGCCACCTTAGGCGAGCTGTGGAAAGAGCATCCGGAATGGTTTGGGGACACCGATCGCCCCTTCCCTCTCATCGTCTCCATGCTCTGCCCCGAGCAGGACCTTTCCATCCAGGTGCACCCCACAGACAGCGTCGCGCGCGCCAAGGGGTTTCCCTATGGCAAAAACGAGGCCTGGTATTTCCTGGAAGCCCAGCCCGGGTCCTCTATCGTCTTTGGCCACAACGCCGCAGACGAGCGCGACATGCGGCACCGTATCGAGAGCGGCCAGTGGGATGAGCTTTTGCGCCGCCTCTGCGTGCGAAAGGACGACTTTGTCTACGTGCCGGCAGGGACCCTGCACGCCTGCGGCAAAAACGTCATCGTCTACGAGGTGCAGCAGGCCACCAATGTGACCTATCGCTTCTACGACTACGACCGCACCGATGCCCAAGGCAACAGGCGCCCCCTTCAGCTGGAGGAGGCGCTGGAGTCAGTGGAGTACGGGCCGGATCTCAACGCCTCCCGCCACACCGACGCAGTGGAGGCCAAGGATGGCTGGGAGCGCACCTGCTACATCGACTGCCCCTCTTTCAAGATCGAGAAGCTGGTGGTGGACGAGGGCTCCTTCACCCTTTGCGAAGACGCCTATGAGCTCGTGAGCGTCGTACGCGGGTCCGGCCAGGTCAACGGCAGGCCCGTGAAGGTGGGCGACCACTTCTTGGTTCCCAAAGGCTGCGCCGCGACTTTCACAGGCCAGCTCACCTGTATGATGACCACCGCTTAGAGAGGAGACCCGCCATGCTGCTTTGCCCCTCCCTCATGTGCGCCGACTTCTTGCACCTGGCAGACGAGGTGGACGCCCTCTGCGCCGCCGGCGCCGACCTACTGCATCTCGATGTCATCGACGGCCACTACGTGGATACCTCTTCCATGGGCCTAGGCGACGTCCGCGCCGTATGCTCACGCTCCAGCGTGCCCTGCGACGTGCACCTCATGGCCACCAACGCCGCCGAGGCCTGCGTGCACTACATCGAGGCCGGCGCCTCCATCGTCTACGTGCATCCTGAGACCGATAAGACCATCAACTCCACCCTGGCCAAGATCGCGCGGCTGGGGGCCCATCCAGGCATCGCCGTGAACCCCGGCCTGGCCTTGGAGACGGTGCAGTGGTGTCTGCCTTTGGTGGACTACGTGCTCATCATGACGGTGAACCCTGGGTTTTCCGGCCAGAGCTTCCTTGACTACGTCAAACCCAAGATCGCGCAGTTTGCCCAACTCAAAGACGACTACGGCTTCAAGATCATCGTCGACGGCGCATGCTCTCCTGCTGCGATCCAAGAGGTCTGCGCTTTAGGGGCCGACGGCGCAGTCCTTGGCACCAGCGCCCTTTTTGGAAAACCTGGGCCCTATCGCGAGCTGATGGCTCGCATACGAAGGCTCGACTGTGAGCCTTCTCTGGCATAGTCCGCTCTCGACTGTCCGTCACTTCTTTCAATCCTCTATAGTTCTTAAGAGCAGGGATATTTCATCCTAAGACATCCCTCTTAAGGGCCACGATACCCAAGAGGCATGAAAAGGAGGCGGGCAGTCGTCTTAGAATCGCAGGCCGGCTGTGAACACCACTATGGGGACGCTTTACCGCAACATCAAAGATGATCTTTTTGCCAAGATCAGCGACGGCACCTACTCTGAGGGCGACCTTATCCCCTCAGAGACGGACCTTGCCAAACAATACGGCGTAAGCCGCCCCACCATGCGCCAGGCGTTGCAAATCTTGGTGGACGAAGGCTACCTGGAACGGCGGCGTCGACGGGGCACCATCGTCACCAAACCCACCAGTCCAGACGCAGACCCCAAAAAGCCGGGTGGCTACCAGGCAGATTCAGGGTTGCAAAGCTTTGAGGAGGAGTTGCGCCGGGCAGGCCACAGCGTGCGCACCATGCCCATCCTGGCTAAGATCGAAGAGGCCTCCGAGGGCATCGCCCGCGCATTGGAGCTGGCTGCCGGCGATCCGGTGATAAAGCTGGTGCGCTTGCGCTATGTGGACGAGATACCCCATGTGTTCATGGAGCACTATCTGCCCTCCGAGCTCTACCCTGGTTTTTTGAACGCCGATTTTTCCCAAGTAGGCCTCTACCAGCGCATGAGCGACCTTGGTCGGCCGGTGCGCACCATCACCCGGCGCCTGGAGGTCATGAAGGCCGACGCTTCCTCGGCCACGCTGCTCGACCTGCCCATTGGCGACCCGCTCTTCCACTTCCAAACCTTTGGCAGGGCCCAAGACAACCGCATGGTGGAATACTCTATTTCCACATACCGAGGCCGCAACAACAGCTTCGAGTTCACGGTGGGCGCAGAGGAGCCCTCAGACCTGGTGCTGCCCTCAGACATGATCGACCCTATAGACCCTGCAGCTGCCGAGCAAAGCTAACCTTGCCGCCAGGCGCCTTAAGAGGTCGCTGCAGCCCCTTGGCCCTAGGCCATGACTCGAGAGAGGCGCGCAGCTTCCTCGCGAGCCGCTTTGGCCGCCTCCGCGTCGCCTTGGCTGTCGTATTGGAGAGCCAGAAGGCGCAGCAGACGCAGGCGTGTGGGGAGGTCTGCGCCCTCCATCTGGCGCTTCATCTGGTCGATATAGGCAGTGCTGCCATCAAGCACGATGTCTGCCACCGCTTGGAGCTCTTTGGCAAGGGCTTGGGTGTTTGCCGTCTCTGCCATCCGCTCTAGCAGGCTGCGCACTTGGGTCTCGTCTTTTCGAGCCAGGTAATACTCGAAGCCCTTCACCAGGAGATCGACGCGTTGACGACCCGCAGAAGACTGGGCGAGCAGCGTGCTGAAGGTCTTATCGGCATGGCGGGCGTCGCCCAGCCGCCTATAGGCGGCGAACCTCATGTAGTTGAGGTTGTAGGCCGGCATCAGCCTGTTGGGCCACCGACCGTCTAGATAGTCGAGCAAGGCCTCGGGCCCGTCTGCATCCATGCGCCGCTGGGCCCGTGCGGCAATGACGCGCATGGCTACCTGGTGGGCTATAAGAAGTCCTGCGACGCAGGCCAGAAGGATCCAGATGAAGGGGTTCATGGACGCTCTCAATCGTTATCTAGAACGGGCAGATGCGCTACTCTGGGAAGGGTGGCGAGGAGGCTTCTCCATTTGTCAGGATTTTAATCCGTACGTTCTGTTTATGTAAGTGTTACACCTAGCAAAAGAAGGGCATGGGAGGTTCGACGACCTGTAGACTCTCTTACTATAGTCGGGACACGCGAGGTAACTTACCGTGAAGTACCCCTATCCCCTATTGCCCCCTCGCAGGCCTACGCAGCTTCTTGTAAGTTATGTCTATATTGGCGGTTTGGTTCTTGTAAGCTCGACCCTCGTTGGCATTGGGTCCCCAATTGGAAAAGAGCGACTATGGGTTCTGCCTATCTCATGATCAAGGACGACCTTAGAGGTCTTATCGAAAACGGCGGCTATGCCGTGGGAGAGCTCATTCCCTCCCAATCGGATTTGGCGGAGACCTACGGGGTGAGCGCGCCCACGGTCAAGCGCGCCGTGGAGCTTTTGGCTCGCGAGGGATTCTTGGAAGCGGCGGCAGGCGGCTATGTGGTGGCCCGCAGGCGCGTGCCCCAGGGCTACGCCACCACGCTGCGCAGCTATTATGAGGAGCGCGGCGCCAACACCAGCTTCCCGGAGACCAAGATCATCAGGTTTTGCACGGTAGGCGCCAGCGACCTGGAGGCCCGCCGCCTGGGCATCGCCCCCGGTGCGCCGGTCTACCGCACCGTCCGTCTGCGCTATGCCGACGGAAAGCCCTTCGTCTTTCTCACCAACTGCACTCCCTGCGAGTATTTCCCAGAGCTTGCTTCGGTGGATCTCACCGTCCACTCGCTCTACTCCACCTTCGACGAGATGGGTCGCCCGGCCCTGGAAGCAGACCGCACCATCGAGATCCTGCGGGCCACCACCAGCCTCTGCGCCCTGTTGGACGTACAGCCCGAGGAGCCACTCTTCAAGGTGACCACCATGGTCTACGACGAGCAGGGAGTCGCCTTGGACTACTCTGAGGCCGTCTTTTTGAGCGAAGGCAACTCCTTCCACATCACCACCAGAGTGCTGGGCGAAGGGCTTATGCGCTGAAGGCTTTAGAGCCACGGCCCTTAACCCGGAAGCAAAAGCGCCTACTGCTTACAGTCCCTCAAGATCTCTGGGCATTTATTGCCTTTCGCTCGCAGAAGCTGGCTTGACCTCGGCAGGCGGGGAAGCATCTCCTAAAATAGATCGATGACGACCCTTGCGGCTTTTGTGCAAAGGCGTGCAATCTCTGGAGGCAGCCATGGCAGCGCACGAGCGCGATGACGATCTTTTACAGCATGATTCGGTTCCCACCCATCGCGTGCCAGAAGACCTAGGGCGCGATCTGGTGGAAGGCCTGGCCGAGCCTCCCTTCGCGGGTGCTCCAGAGACCGTCTCGGCCCCATTGCCTCAAAACGACCCTGCGGCTTACGACCCCAGTTTTGAGGGGGACGCCCACCATCGCTCCCCTGCGGCCCCGCCCACTACCGGGCAACCCCGCCCGCAAAACGCCGCTCCCCATAGCGGGTACAGCTCCAGCTATCGGGAGCCTTCCAACCCCCGAGGGGCCTATGTGCGCGAGCCGGTGCCCCATCGCACCCAAGCCGCCATCAACCGCATGGACGAGGACGACTTTGAGTCTTCCATCGACTACTCCCATGAGAGCGGCTACACCACCCGCCGCGGCTCCGCCTTCTCAGGCAGTGGCTACCGCCGCAGCCGGGCAGACGAGCAACGCTTCAAAAAAGAGCTCAAATACGGCCAATACCTGGAGGTTCCCAAAGGACGACGCGACCTTTTCGCCAGCCAGAAGCAACAGCGCGCCCGCACGGCCGCCATCCTGGCCGTGCTGATGGCCGCAACGCTCTTAGTGGCCCTCATCCTCTGGCTGGTACTTCGTTAGTGTCAGCGCTGCGCTCACCTGCGGGCCCACCTACGCGGCACCGCATCCAAGAAGCGGCAGGCTCCTAGCGCCAGGGATCCTCTTCCCAGAGAGACTCGCGCGCAGGCGGGCGGTCGCTCCAAGGATCGTAGCCGTCGTCATCTTCTGTCTCTGCCCGGCAAAACTCGCTGGCAGAGACTTTTTCTTGCCGAGAAGCGCCGCTGCTGGCCGCCGGTTTCTTAGGGGAAGGCGCGGGTTTCTCGGTAGCAGAAACATGAGGAGTCGTCACGGTTACCCCTTTATGAGCAGTTGGGTGGCGGCCAGGTTGGCCATGGAGCCCTCGTAGGCGTCCAGGCTGATGCCGGCAGCCGAGAGGTTTGTCTCCAGCGTTTGGGTGGGTGCGACGCAGACGGCGGCCAGGACTTGATCGTTGGCGCGCCAGACCACAATGGCCCAGGTGTCGGAACCCTGGGTGCCGGCCTTGGCGATGAATTCTGGGGCCTGGGAGGCTTTGGGCGCCAGCGTCTGTGGCGTAGCTGTGGTGGTGGTGCCCGAGGAGGTCTTCAGCCCGCAGGCCTCCATGAGGCTGTTGACCGTGGCTTGGTCCACCTTGAGGGCGCCTGCGGCGTCGGGAGCGGAGTCTTGGTCAAAGGTCAGGCGCACGCCCTGGATTTGAGCGCCGGCGGCCAAGCCGTCGGTGGCCCAGAACTGGAAGCCGCGGTACTCGGCAAAGGGATTGGGCCCAATGACCACCTGCGGGCTTGCGGCAGAGCCGGCCCAGGTGGCGGCAACCACGTCGTCGCGGGTTGCGCCGTAGAGCAGGCTATAGCCCTGTTGGCGCAGGTAGGTGGAGAGGTCCTTGGGCGCGCAGTGGAGGTACTCCAACGCCGCGTAGGGGCTGGCCGGATAGGGCGACGACACCGTGAGCGTCACCTTGGAGTTGGCTTTGAGCTCAGACCCGACCGCAGGGTCTGCCGAGACCACCGTGCCCGGATCCTGGTCGCTGGCCACCATCACCGTCTCATAGGTGAGGCCGGCGCGCTCGACAGCCTCCTTGGCATCGTCCTCGCTGAGGCCCACCACGTCAGGCACCGTATAGGGCTGGGCCACCACCAGGGTCACCATCTCGTCGGCCGCCACTACCGACCCGGCCGAAGGCGTCACCGCGATGACTGTGCCTTTTTCATTGTCAGAATTCTCATATTCCACGCGCACGTGATCTATGGAGCGGTCGTGCAGCGCCTCCTTGGCGTCTTCCAGGGCCATGCCCTCTACCTCGGGCACCGACCGCTCCACGCCGATGCCCAGCGCCACCACGCTGCCGGGATCCACGCGCCTGGAGCCCGCCGGCTCCTGGGACACCACTTTGCCCACAGCGTTGTCGCTCACCACTTCTGTGGTGGCTACCGAGAAGCCCTCCCCTTCCAGCAAGGAAGTGGCCGCGGCCTGATCCATGCCCACGGTGTCGGGCAGCGTCTTGCCGCCCCAGATCTCCATGCGCCAGGTGACAAAGGCCGCGAGCATCGCCAGCGCCGCCACAAACAGGACGGCGGCGGTGATGAGGCCCAGGCGGTGGTTTTTCTCGGCAGCCTGCTCTTCTGCGATGGGATCCGGCGCCGCATAGACGCGCATGCGGCCGGTAGATCCGGGGCGGGAAGGGTCGGTGACCAGGGAATCCACAAGGTCTTCGTCGGTGAGGTCCAAGCGCACGGCCTCTTTGGTGGCGTCAACCGGCGTGGGCACAGGCACCGTGTCGCCTACTTCTACCTGAGGGCTCCCTGGACGCACCTGAGTAGCCTCCACCTCTTTGAGCGACGAGGTGGCTGCCAAGTCTTCTTGCGGCTGGGCGCCTTGGGGAGCCTCTGCGGCTTCTTCCGCCGGAGCGTCCGGGGAGTTCTGAGCATCGGAAGTTGAAGATCCAGCTGGAGCGCCAAGGGCGTCAGCTGGGACATCCTTGGAATTAATTACTACATTTGCAACATCGGAGACTGGGGTATTGTCTAGGGTGCCCTTGGAATTATTTGCTACATTCGCTACATCGTGAGCGTCATTCATATCGACGTTTGACGTCGCATCCTGCAGGGAAGCGCCCGCCACGGGACGTCCGCACTGGTGGCAAAACTTTGCATTGTCAGGTAGCTCGGTGCCGCAGCCTTCGCAGCGCATGCAGTCTCCTTGGAGTGGAGGGGCCACGTCGCTTGAGCGACACCCCGGATACATCTACGACGCAATTCTACCCGCAACGGCTTTTTGAGATATGGAGAGGCTATCCCTCGCACTTCGAACGATAGACCTCGCGCCTATGCCCGCACTCTACCGCACGAACTACCAACTCATCATCGTTAGTCTCATCCCAAAAAAAGCACCCCGTCCTCCGTGAGGAGAACAGGGTGCCTATGGGTGTGTTTCTCGGCATTTTTAAGCTGCCGAGAAGCCCTTGCCGCCTTTCCTGCGCGATTTTGATCGCGAGGAGGGCCGGCGGGAAGCGCTAGTCCTCTTGGACGTCGTCGGGCTCGATGGGCTCGACCTCTTCGTAGTCTTCCTGGGTCTCCTTAAGGCTGGCGCCGACGAGGCGAGCGTAGAAGCCCTGCTTGTCGTCCACATCCACCTCGACGGTGTCGCCCTCGCGCACGCGGCCGTCCAGAATGAGAGAAGCCACGTTGTCCACCACCTGGCGCTGGATGAGGCGCTTCAAGGGGCGGGCGCCGTAGACGGGATCCAGGCCTTCCAGAGCCAGAGCCTGCACGGCGGCAGGGGTGAGCTGCAGCTTCAGGCGCTGGCGGCGCAGGCGCTCGCGCACTCCCTTGAGCTGGATGTCCACGATCTTCTCGATGTCGTCCAGCATGAGGGCGTGGAAGACCACCACGTCGTCGATGCGGTTCAAGAACTCCGGCTTGAAGGTAGCGCGCAGAGCCTCGTTGACCTGCTCGGTGACTTCCTCGGGGTTCGCGATGGCCTGGGCGGAGGCGATGAACTGGGAACCCACGTTGGAGGTCATGATGATGATAGTGTTCTTGAAGGACACGATGCGCCCCTGGCCGTCGGTGAGGCGGCCGTCGTCGAGCACCTGGAGCAAGATGTTGAAGACGTCCGGGTGAGCCTTCTCCATCTCGTCCAGCAAGATGACGCTGTAAGGATGGCGGCGCACGGCCTCGGTGAGCTGGCCGCCCTCGTCATAGCCCACATATCCTGGAGGGGCGCCGATGAGGCGCTGGACGGAGAACTTCTCCATGTACTCGGACATGTCGATGCGGATAAGGGCACGCTCGTCGTCGAACAGATACTCTGCCAGGGCCTTGGCCAGCTCGGTCTTGCCTACGCCGGTGGGGCCAAGGAAGAAGAAGCTGCCCAGAGGACGGTCGGGGTCTGCGAGGCCCGCGCGGCTGCGGCGCACGGCAGAGGCGACGGCCCGCACGGCGTCCTCTTGGCCGATGACGCGCTTGTGAAGCTCCTCTTCCAGGTTCTTGAGTTTGTCCATCTCGCCCTGCATCATTTTGGTCACAGGGACGCCGGTCCAGCTGGAGACCACGTCGGCGATCTCACCGGTGGTGACCTCCTCCTTGAGCATGCCGTCGTCCTCTTTGTCCATGAGGAGCTTCTCGGCCTCGTCGTACTGGCGCTGGAGGTCGGGAATGGTGGCATAGCGAATCTCAGAGGCGCGGGCCAAATCGCCTGAACGGGTGGCGCGCTCTTCCTCGTTCTTGGCCTCGTCGATTTGGCGCTTGAGGTCTTGGACGCGGTCGATGGCGCTCTTCTCGTTTTGCCAGGAGGCCTTCACGCCGTCCAGCTTCTCGCGCATGAGGGCCATCTCGCGGCGCAGCTGCTCCAGACGGTCCTTGGAAGCAGCGTCCTCCTCTTTCATGAGGGCCTGCTCCTCGATTTGCATCTGGGTCATCTGGCGATCCATGGCGTCGATCTCGGCGGGCATGGAGTCCAGCTCCATGCGCAGGCGGCTGGCAGCCTCGTCCACCAGGTCGATGGCCTTATCGGGCAGGAAGCGGTCGGAGATGTAGCGGTTGGAGAGGTCTGCAGCAGAGACTAGGGCGGCGTCGGTGATGCGCACGCCGTGGTGCATCTCGTACTTCTCCTTGAGGCCGCGCAGGATGGAGATGGTGTCTTCCACCGTGGGCTCGCTCACCATGACGGTTTGGAAGCGGCGGGCCAGGGCGGCGTCCTTCTCGATGTACTTGCGGTACTCGTCCAGCGTGGTGGCGCCGATGGCACGCAACTCGCCGCGGGCCAGCGCCGGCTTCAAGATGTTGCCGGCGTCCATGGAGCCCTCGCCGCCGCCGGCGCCCACGATGGTGTGGAGCTCGTCGATGAAGAGGATCACCTGGCCGTTGGACTTTTGCACCTCTTTGACCACGCTCTTCAGGCGCTCTTCGAACTCGCCGCGGTACTTGGCGCCCGCTACCAGGGCGCTCATGTCCAGCTCGACGATGTCCTTGTCCTTCAAAGTCGAGGGCACGTCGCCGGCCACGATGCGCTCGGCCAGGCCCTCCACGATGGCGGTCTTGCCTACGCCAGGCTCGCCGATGAGCACCGGGTTGTTCTTGGTGCGACGGGAGAGCACCTGAATGGTGCGGCGGATCTCCTCCACGCGGCCGATGACCGGGTCCAGCTTGCCCATGCGTGCCAGCTCGCACACGTTGCGGCCGTAGCGCTCCAGAGCCTCGAACTCTGGCTTGGCGTCGGCGCTGGTCACGTGCTCGTCGCCGCGCAGGTTCTCGTAGACCTCCTGAATGCGCTTGGCGGTAAGGCCGTCGCCGCGCAGGATCGAACCGGCGTCAGACTTTTCTTCCGACAGGGCGATCAGCAGATGCTCGGTAGTGACGTAGGAGTCACCCATCTTGGTGGCGAGCTTCTCGGCAGCGTCAAAGACCTTGACCAACTCCCGAGAAAGGCCCATCTGTGACAGGGAGTCGCCAGAGATCTTGGGTTGCTTGGCGATGGCATCATCTGCCTGATGCTCCACAGCGCGAGGGTCGGCCCCCACCTTCTCGATGATCGAGTCCAGGTTGCGCTCGCCCGAGGCCAAGAGGGCCTTGAGTAAGTGGACAGGTTCACAGGCGCTCGCATCTACGTCGGTGGCAATGCCCAATGCGGTTTGCAGGGCCTCGGCTGCCGTAACGGCAAGCTTGTTAACGTTCATGGAGTACCTCCATTCTTGCAAAGAGACAGCATCGATAGAGGTCTATGCCCCTCGATGCGGGGTTTTATGGTTGGTCAGTCGTGTTTCCTTGAAGAAAACCGCGCAACACCGCTTCGGGACTCTTGCCGTCATAGGGGGCAAGAGCGGTGATGCGCACGCGGGTGCGGTATTCGTGGACCTGATTCTCCAGCTCACGTATCCTTGCGCGCAGCTCGTCGATCTCTGCGTCGCGCTCTTCTGCGCGCTCGCTCATGTCCAAAATCCGCACTACGCCGGCGAGGTTGATGCCCTCGTCGGTCAAGCGACCGATAAGATGAAGCCGCTCGATGTCTGCCTGGCTGTAGAGACGGGTGTTTCCCCGAGAGCGACCGGGGTTCACCAGGCCTTTTTGCTCGTAGACGCGGAGGGTCTGCGGATGCATGCCGCAGAGCTCTGCCGCCACAGAGATCATGTAGAGAGGTTTAGTGCGGTTGGCACGTCCAACCTCTGGACTGTCCATGGCATCCTCCTCTCAGCTATCTGTTAGCTGTTCTTTTTAACCAAGCGCTCGATGTCGCGGCGCCAATCGTGATGATCGTTTTCCATAGCCTGCTCGAGGCCGGCACGCTCTTCCTTGGTAAGGCGCGTGGGCACTTCTACCTTGACGGTGACGTAAAGCGCGCCCTTGGCGCCCTTCTTCTTGACGTTGGGGGCGCCCAGGTCCTTGAAGCGGAAGGTCTTGCCGTCTTGGGTGCCCTTGGGCACCTTGAGGCGCACTACTTTGCCCTCGGGCGTGGGAATCTCGATGGTGGCGCCGAGCGCCGCCTCGTAAATGGAGATGGGGACGTCCATGCGCACATCGGCCCCGTCGCGCTTGAAGAGCGGATGCTCCTCGACGCGGGTGGTGATTACCAGATCGCCGCGCTCGCCGCCGTTGCGGCCGTACTCGCCGCGCTTGCGGTAGCGCAGCTTGCCGCCGTTGACAGCGCCTGCAGGAATCTTGACGGTGAGGGTTTGCTCCTCGCCAGTGGAAGGCACACGGTAGGTCACCTTGCGTTGAGCTCCCTCCAGCGCCTCATCGAAAGTCACATCGATGGACATGGTGAGGTCGCCGCCCTTTTGAGAGCGCGGCTGGCCTCCGCCGAAGATGGACGAGAAGTCAAAGCCGGCGCCGTCAGAGGCGGCACCGCCGCCAAAGCCGCTGAAGATGTCTGAGAAGTCAAAGCCATCGGCCGAGCTATAGGTGTAGGCTCTTCCGCGACCACCGTCGCCGCCAAAGTCTGCGCCAGGGATGCCGCCAAACATCAGCACCTGGTCGTACTCTTTGCGCTTGGCAGGATCCGACAAGGTCTCATAGGCCTCGGAGATCTCTTTGAACTTGTCCTCATCGCCGCCGGCGTCGGGGTGATACTTTTGGGCCAGCTTGCGAAAGCTCTTCTTAATCTCGTCTTGACTCGCGTCGCGAGAGACGCCCAAGACGTCATAGAAGTTCTTTTTAGGCATCGCGGCCACACCCCCTTTCATGGGGTTATTTGTACAGAGAAACGCGCGCCCCAGGCCGTGACATGAGGCCCAGGGCGCGCAGGTTTCCCACTGCCAGTTCATGAAGGCTCATACCCGCTAGGAGCAGAAGCCCAACGTGGCGAAGCGTTCCTAGTTGGAAGCCTCAGGTGCCTGATCTGCATCCTCAGGAGCCGGACGCTTGGGACCGCCCACGGTCACAGAGACCATGGCAGGGCGGATGACCTTGCCACCCATGGTATAACCACGGCGCAGCACCTGTGCCACCGAGTCGTTGTAGGCCTCAGCGTCTTGCACCTGACCTACTGCTTGCTCGCGGAGAGGATCAAACGCCTCACCGGGGCGGTCGATGACCTCGACGCCCTCGCGCTCCAGCACACCCAAGATCTTGGTGTGCACGTTGGCGACGCCGGCGGCCATCTCTTGAATCTGGCTGTCCTCGATGCCTTGCGCATGTTCCACTGCGCGCTCCAGATCGTCGATGGCGGGCAGCAGCGCCTCTACCAGCTTCTCTGTCGCACGCTCGCGCTCGGCCACACGCTCTTGGGCCGTGCGCTTGCGGTAGTTGTCCCAATCGGCCTGCAGGCGAGCCAGGCGAGCGGCAGCATCCGCCGCCTCAGTGCGGGCCTTCTCGGCTTCTTCTTCTGCCTTGGCCAAAGAAGCAGCCAGCTCGTCGCGTTCAGAACGAGCGCGCTCGGCATCACGGGCGAAGTCTTCTTGCGCGGCTTGCTCGCCGGCGCGAATGGCAGCCTCGACCATCTGAGGATCGAGCTCTTCTTGGGTATCGTCCATGATTTCGCCTCCTTCATAAGGCGTGTCCGGAACGTTGGAGCGCTCCGGACACCTTGAGTTCACGCTCGTAGATTAGTTGTTGGAGTCGTCGTCATCCACGACCTCGTAGTCTGCGTCGACTACGTCGTCGTCTGCGGAGCCGGTCTGAGCGGCGCCGTCTTGGGCGCTGGAGTAGACCACCTCAGCGAGCTTGTGGCCCACTTCCTGGAGCTTGTCGCCAGCGGCCTGGATGGCGTCCATGTCCTGGCCCTCCAGAGCCTTCTTGGCGTCCTCCACGGCAGCCTCTGCCTCAGACTTCATGTCGGCAGGCACCTTGTCGCCCAGGTCCTTCAGGGTCTCCTCGGTGGAGTAAGCCAGGGAGTCTACCTGGTTGCGCACCTCGATGTCGCCCTTGCGCTTCTTGTCTTCCTCAGCGTTGGCCTCGGCGTCTTTGACCATGCGGTCCACTTCTTCGTCAGACAGGGCGGTGGAGCCGGAGATGGTGATCTGCTGCTCCTTGCCGGTGCCCAGATCCTTAGCGGAGACCTTCACGATGCCGTTGGCGTCGATGTCGAAGGTGACCTCGATCTTAGGAGTGCCACGACGGGCCGCGGGGATGCCGGTGAGCTGGAAGCGGCCCAGGCTCTTGTTGTCAGCTGCGAACTCGCGCTCGCCCTGAAGCACGTTGATCTCTACCGAGGTCTGGTTGTCTGCAGCGGTGGAGTAGATCTCTGTCTTGGAAGTGGGGATGGTGGTGTTGCGGTCGATCATCTTGGTCATGATGCCGCCCATGGTCTCCACGCCCAGAGACAGCGGGGTGACGTCCAGAAGCAGGATGCCGTCGACGTCGCCAGTGAGGACGCCGCCCTGAACGGCTGCGCCGTCTGCCACGACCTCGTCAGGGTTCACGGACATGTTGGGCTTCTTGCCGGTGATCTTTTGCACCAGCTCCTGCACGGCGGGCATACGAGTGGAGCCGCCTACCAGGATGACCTCGTCGATCTCAGAGATGTTCAGGCCAGCGTCCTTCAGGGCCTTGGTTACAGGCTCCTTGCAGCGATCCAGAAGGTCGCGGGTGAGGCGCTCGAACTCAGAGCGGGACAGGGTGTAGTCCAGGTGCTTGGGGGTGTTGTTCACCGAGGTGATGAAGGGCAGGTTGATGGTAGCCTGCTGGGCGCTGGAGAGCTCCTTCTTGGCGTTCTCGGCAGCCTCCTTGAGGCGCTGCAGCGCCATAGGATCGGAGCGCAGGTCGACACCCTCCTCCTTCTGGAACTTGTCAGCGGCCCAGTCGATGATGCGCTGGTCCCAGTCGTCGCCGCCCAGGTGGTTGTCGCCGTTGGTGGCCAAAACCTCGGTCACGCCGTCTGCCAGCTCCAGCAGAGAGACGTCGAAGGTGCCGCCGCCCAGGTCGAAGACCAGGATCTTCTGATCGCCGTCAGCCTTCTCGAGGCCATAGGCCAGGGCTGCTGCGGTGGGCTCGTTCACGATACGCTTGACCTCGAGGCCAGCGATCTTGCCAGCGTCCTTGGTGGCCTGACGCTGGGCGTCGTTGAAGTAAGCAGGAACGGTGATGACGGCCTCGGTGATGGTCTCGCCCAGGTACTTCTCTGCGTCTGCCTTCATCTTGGCCAGAATCATGGCGCTGATCTGCTCAGGGGTGTAGTCCTCGCCCTCGATGGAGATGACCACGCGGCCGTCCTTGCCGGGCTTGACGGTATAAGGAACCGTCTTGAGCTCACTGGCCACCTCGTCATACTTGCGGCCCATGAAACGCTTGACCGAGAACACGGTGTTTTGCGGGTTGGTGACGGCGCGGTTCTTGGCAGCCTTGCCCACAAGGCGCTCGCCGTCAGGTTGGAATGAAACGACGGAAGGCGTAGTGCGGTCGCCCTCTGCGTTCACGATGATGGTGGGCTCGCCGCCCTCAAGCACCGCCATGGCGGAGTTTGTAGTGCCCAGATCGATGCCCAAAATCTTGTTTGCCATACCTGGTCTTCCTTTCATAACTGCCTCATGGCGGAGTTACTGCTGCGGTGGCGAACCATGGTGGCGAGCCCTCCGCACGGTGAGGCTTATATCCTTTGGTGAACATACTACACATTATCTAAGTGTGTTCGCTATAGATTTCCTAAACCTCCACAACTTAGCGTCGGGGAAGCTCGTACGCCTCGGTTTCCTTATCACCGATGTGTCCTGGCGCAAACACATAGCCTCTGCCCGATGCAAACCCTCCACGCCATCCCTATCTCCCCAGGATAAATGGGGTATTTTAAAAGACCTCTCCTTGTCCAGAAACCCACGCGCCACCCCCTTGAATTCACCCGTTCTGGGTGAATTTCACGACTCCTCTGAGAGCCTCTGTTGATTTGAGAATTGTGTAATAGGGGGTCTTGCTACCGCCCTCTCGGCTGCGCATGGAGCCCATGCCTGCGACGCGACCAGCCGCTGTCATGCCGCATTCCAGCCTATGATTGCAACATTGTGCAAAGCCCGTTCCCGTACGCGTTAAGCCAAAAATGTTAACCCCATTAAACTAGGGGTATTTTGCCAGTTTGCCCAGCTAGTGGGGCTGCATTAGAGACCTCAAGGGGATTGCAAAAAAGTCCAGAAGTTGTTCTTGCATTCTTGGAGAGGATTGGTATATTCACAAACAACGAAGCTTCGCGCCCCCGCGCGGGGCGTCCCTCTACGAATGGAGACATCATGGCCCATCCTGTTATCGATGCCGATGAGTGCATCTGCTGCGGCGTGTGCGTTGACGTATGCCCCACTGACACCCTGGAGCTCGGCGACGAGTCCGCGGTAGTGGCTAACGAGGAGAACTGCATCGCTTGCGGTCAGTGCCTCGACAACTGCCCCACCGGCGCCATCACCGAGATCGTCGAGGACTAGTTCCTCTTCTTCCATCTCACGCACAAGGCCTTCGGCCGCCCTCTTGGGCGCCGAAGGCCTTTTCTTTGCGCACACAACGCTGGAGGTGGCGCTATAAAGCGCGTGGCTTGCTGCCACGAGGCACGACCAGACAAGGAAATGTAGGCGGGGGCGACCAGGCAGCCGAGCGCGGTTAGGCCAGGGAGTCCAGGGCCTGGGCGAGGTCGGCGATGATGTCGTCGGCAGACTCGAGGCCGCAGGAGAGGCGCACCAAACCGGGCTCGACCCCGGCGGCAGCCAGCTGCTCGTCGGTGAGCTGGCGATGGGTGGAGCTGGCGGGATGCAGGACGCAGGTTTGGGAGTCGGCCACATGGACCTCGATGCGGGCCAGCTTGAGAGCGTCCAGGAAGGCCGCCGCACGGTCACGACCGCCTTTGATCACAAAGGAAATGACGCCGCAGCAGCCGTTGGGAAGGTACTTCTCGGCAAGGTCGCGATCGGGGCTGGAGGGAAGGCCGGGGTAGTTGACCGAGGCCACCTCAGGACAAGCCTGGAGCCACTGGGCCACCGCCAGCGCATTGGCGCCGTGCTGGGCCATGCGGAGGGGCAGGGTCTCCAGGGTCTCGTTGAGGATGAAGGCGTTGGTGGCTGGCGGATAGCAGCCCAGGTCGCGCATGAGCTGCACGCGGGCCTTGACGATGTAGGCGGCATCGCCAAAGTCGCGGGTGTAGACGACGCCGTGGTAGGACTCGTCGGGCTCGCAGAATTCGGGGAAGCGCCCAGATGCGGCCCAATTGAATTTTCCGGAGTCCACGATGACGCCACCCACCGTCATGGCATGGCCGTCGATGTATTTGGTGGTGGAGTGGGTCACGATGTCGGCGCCCCACTCGAAGGGGCGGCAGAGCACCGGCGTGGGAAAGGTGTTGTCCACGATGAGGGGCACACCTGCCTCGTGGGCTGCGGCGGCGAAGGTCTCGATGTCTAACACGTCGAGCGCCGGGTTTGCCACCGTCTCGCCGAAGACCGCCTTGGTGTTGGACTGGATGGCGGCCAGGATCTCCTCTTTGGTGGCGCGGGGGCTCACATAGACGGTCTCGATGCCAAAGCGCTTGAGCGTGACCGAGAAAAGATTCACCGTGCCGCCGTAAATGGCGCTGGAGGCCACGATGGAATCGCCGGCTTGGGCCAGATTGAGGACCGCGATGAGGTTGGCCGCCTGCCCGGAGCTGGTGAGCATGGCGCCCACTCCGCCTTCGAGAGCAGCGATCTTTTGCTCGGTGACGTCGCAGGTGGGATTGCCGATGCGCGAGTAGAAAAAGCCGTTCTCCGACAGGTCGAAGAGCGCTGCCACCTCCTCGCAGGAATCGTAGGGGAAGGTGGTGGACAGCGCGATGGGCAGCGTGCGCGGCTGGCCGTTGGATGCGTGGTAGCCCGCGTGAATGCACTGGGTGTGGACGTCCATGGGTTGCCTCCTTTAGGGCAGGGCGGCGGGAGATTATCAGCAGACTTTCACCCTACCACCTCAAGGGACGCAGATTGCTCCTCCGGACCCCATGGTTACCCAACGACAACAGCCTTGGATTCCGGCTTCGCCGCCTACTAAGTAGATGTGCATAGTAGGCGAATCTAACGACCTGGGCTTTTGCTGTCTACTAAGTACAAATAGTCGGTAGACTGCCATATTTCGCGCAAAAAAGTACTTAGTAGGCGGAGGCCAATAGGCAGGTATCCACAGATGGCACGCGTCCATAGGGGACGTCCATTCTTACCGTTATCGCCCACATAACACTGCTGCCGAGAAAAACAGCCCCGCTGGCGGGAGGACCAGCGGGGCTGCAAGCTAATGGGATCCTAGGGACGAGGGAGAGATTCCTAGGAAAGGTTGAAGGTTTTCTCGGCAAGGACGGTTTGGTCGAGATCGAAGAGCTCGGTGACCTCCACTTCCACGGGGGACGTGGTGTTGGCCAGAGCGTAGACGTTATCGACAGTGATGGATGCTCCGGGCTTTACTTTGCTCATGGAGTTGCCGTAGTTGGCGGGGCTTTCGGCAGGCATGGCGATTTCCTGCTCCACGCCGTCTTGGTAGACGGTGACGCTGGTGGCGGTGCCGAAGGCCTGGGCCTCATCGGAGTTGTTGGTGAAGGTGAAGGTGAGGCAGATGGCGTTGGCGTCGTCGTAGGCCTTGACCACCTGAGCGTTGTCGATGGACACCTGGTAGGGGGAGTCTTGGGCGGGTTCGGCCTGCTGGGCCTGCTGCTCTTGGGAGGCGTCGCTGCTAGTGTCGGCGCTGTTGGAATCAGAGTTTGAGCTGCTTCCGCAGGCGCCCAGCGAGAGAACGAGCAGAGAAGCGCAGGCCACCGCGCCCAGTTTTGTTGCAAGAGTCATGAGATGCTCCTTACTGATGGGTCGATCCGCGGCGTTTGACGAGGTCATCCCATCACTTTTGGGGAAGTTTCAGACTCCTTGCATTCTAGGGAGCGCTGAGGTGAGTCGCATTAGCTGGGAGCTAATGCAGGGAGGCGTGAGGCGAGAGGAGGACAGTTTTTCAAACACCCATAAGTGGCTCGTAGCTGAATTATGCTATTTAACTAATACCTAATGCATCTGCACGCTGTAATGACGTAATCAGTACGTCCTTATCGAAGCGCATATCAGGACGACAGATTTTTCATAAATTGATACCTATATCAATGTACCCATGCTCGTTATTTTTATGTGATCACAAATCTAGCGATAACTGAACAAAAGCTATATATCTAAGTAAATAACCCTGGGTCAATAGGTAAGATGTACGAATATGTTTGCACTGCTAAGAAGGGAACTGTCATGCCCAAAAAGGCGACTAAAGAAGAGTCTGCTCAGAGCCAGGGCTTTGAGGTACCCATCGATCAGGAGACTGCTGGTAAAATTCTTGACTCCATCTATAAGAAAGCTCTTAATGGCATTCCAAAAGTAAGTCGTTCGGTTGATGAAATGGTCAACGACTATATTAATAAATACCCCTCGACTGAAGAAGCCGCAAAGTCCCTTACAAAATGGCAGATCATGAAATGCGGCACTTCAGGTTTTCTCAGCAGTCTTGGCGGCTTCATTACCCTTCCTGTTGCTATTCCTGCAAACATTAGTAGCGTCGTTTACATTCAAATGCGCATGATCGCTTGCATTGCAAAAATGGGCGGTTATGACATTAGGTCTGACCAGGTACAAACAATGGTCTACATGTGTCTTACCGGCACTACTATGGCCGATCTCGTCATGATGGGTGCAATTAAGTTTAGTCAGAAATCGCTCGAAGCAGCAATCAAAAAGATTCCTGGGGCAGCACTAGTAAAGATCAACCAAAGGATCGGCTTTAGATTCCTAACGAAGTTTGGCGAGAAGGGCATAATTAATTTAGGTAAAATGGTCCCTCTAGCTGGTGGCCTGGTAGGCGGCGGCCTTGATGTGGTGTCCACAAATATTATTGCAAATTATTCTATTAAAATGTTCCTAGCAGACAAAAACTCGGATTACACCTCATCAACTTCAGAAGACGATTCTGATTATGATGTAGTAGAAGTAGAAATTATAACTGAGTAGTTTATATTGTTTTATTAGATAATAGTGTATTATCTAATAGTTAATCGTTTCATTTTTATATTTCTTCTATTCCTTGAAGATCATTTCAGGTCAGCCCCCCATTAGCTGCCAGCTAATGAAAACCCTTATGGCTGGTGATAGGTTACTAGGGTTTTTGATGTTCCGACGAAGGGAAGTTCTCATGAAAAAGCGGAACGTGCTGCTGTTGGTGGCGGCTCTTCTCGGCAGCGCCTACCTGATCTACCTGGTGAGTTATATAGCGGCGGCGCCGGTGAGCATGGGGAATTCGGCGGCCGACGCGGGTACGGCCATTGCAATGATGATGATCATGCCGCACGCGGCGCTCACAGGGCTGGCGGTAATTTTTAACTGGATCGGCTGGGGGCTTAACAAGCGTTGGGCCGCACTAACCGCAGGCATTCTTTACGCGGTGGCCATCGTGATGATGTTCATGTACTTCATGTTCGTGGTGGTGGAAATGATTCTTTGCTTCGTGGCGTTCGCGCAGATGGGCAAGAAGAGCTCGGTAGATTCGGGGACGCAGGCCTAAGCGGGCAGGGGACAGCGAAATATCCGCATAAAAATGAACTGGAATAAACTTGGATTCTTTTAATAAATAGACCTAAGGTCCCTAGGCAAGATTATGCCTAGGGACCTTAGGTCTAATATGCAAATAATTAACTATCGGAACTAGTAATAGCCTCAACCCACAACTCTGGTGTAACCACTGAATCAAATTCTTTTACAAGATCGCCTTCTTCCCAAGCATATTCAGAATTCTGTTCAGCAAGATAGGAGCGTACAAACGCAAGTGTGTTACTAGGATCAGTCTCCTTATTTTTAAACCTACTTTCATATTGTTTACTAAAAGTATTAAATACTGCAGGATCAGCGGATGTTTTTCCCTTCCAGATATAAGGATTGGCATCCGCACAAAATGCAAATACTTTTTTTGATTTGCTCGCGTCATAAGCAGCGTCTAATGCTTGATACATTGCAACAAAAACTTGATGCGCGCTCGTATGCATACTACTTCCTCCTCTTAAATATATTATTGATATTCTTACTTAATCCTGTCTCATCATCCCAAGGTCGAGGCGGATCATTTCTTCCACAATTTTGTACTATCCCTTTATATATAGAGGCCCAAAGTTGACTTCCATCTATATCATTTTTTGCATACCACACGAGGCCTCTGTGATCGATACCCAACCGGTTATTCTCGTCATTGACGAGCTCTACTATCAGCTGGCGATTTGCCGGTGTATCGGGAAGATGTCCAGGTTCGTCTCTGAACATATGTGAGAGCTGAGCAGCGCCCGACGGCAATGCGTAACCTTTAGATTCCTTAAAATCGCCACCAAGGCCACCCCCCTTCTCACACATGAACCTCACCGCCAAAATAGCGTTCAGTTTGACCGTCAAAGAAGTAAAGGGGTATTCCACACTCTCTTGCGTAGTCAAATACGCCATAGGAATCCGTACCAACCACAACTATCCCAAGAGGATGCACTTCATTCACGAGCCGGATTAGTCCACCTTCAAACCGATTTCGGTCAAAGATATTCTTTACGCAACCGATCGTCCCTACGGCAACTAAACTCTTTCTTGGAACACCTGATAAGAAATAATCACAACCATAAGATGGGCATCTCACATTACAAAGTACATGATATCCAAGACTTTGAAGCCAAGCTCCTGTAAGCTGATTGCGATAAACATTATGACGTCGCACGGGATCGCAAATAGAAGGTCCTGTACTAAAATCCGTAGCAATAAATCCCGCATATTTACTTAACTTACTTAGATAAGCCCAGGGATTATTCCAAAATCGTTCTATTTGGTCGTCATTTTCATAAAAACTAACGTAGGCAGTAGAATCAATATTCTTTTTTCTCATTGCCGCTGAGAATGAGATGACCTTCTCTGGAACCTTATTCTCTAGCTTCATGATAGGCATTTCATATAGGGGATCGAAGGTAACCCCCTTGGTCATATATAAATGCATAACGTCGCGAGAGAAACCTCTCTGTTTTTTGTTTCCGACGGGTACTCCTGGAAGTACCCCCTGATAAATATGTCCCATATAAAACCTCCTACCTGTCACATAAGTGACGTGGCAATTTACAAATAAGAGGTAATTTGTTGGGACGCACCATCCGAGCACAAGCACAGTTGTTTTGCTCTATGCTTATTAAACACACAGGGGCTCAAATGGGTCCCAACCCGTAGCCAATCCTGCGCCAACAGGATTGGCTACCTTTTTCTAAATACGCCCATAGGCACCACCTCCCTTCCACTCGACATTTTTTATAAGCCAGTATTCGTGAGGGCGCCAACATCCTCCCTCTCGCTCGCGCCTTTGTGCTTGTTCAAAAGCGACTTGAGCACAGTCACCGCTAATTCCAAAAAGATCTTTTATTGACTGCCCCGGCTTTCGTCTAAGTACCAGAGGATGGGGTGCTAGGAGATACCCTGCAAAATAATTTGCTTCACTTTCGCAGTTCAACAAGCCCTCTGTATGCTCTAGATATATATGACCCACTTCGTGAGCACATGAAAAGCGAGAGCGGTAGTAGTAGGCTCCGTTAGTGTCATCAAAAAGTACTTGAGCACTTGTAAAATCATTTGTTCGCATAGTGAATGCATCATCAGACGATGCAAATGCAAGTTGCCTCTCCGCAAACGATAGAGAAGAATACGGAACCATCTGAATCCCGAGAGCCTCAGCAATTACATTGATTCCCATAGGATACTGTGTGATCCCAAAATCTTTTAGAAGACCAACAACAGCATTCTCTATTTCTATTTGACGTGGGCGTGTAATCAAACTAGTATCCCTTATCTTCTTATTAGCATTTTAATCAGCTGCTCTTTTTGACTATCTGACAGGCTATTTGCATTTCTAGCTAGAAGCTGTACTGCTTCATTGACCGCTTGCTCATGGTTCGTTCCAGTAAGATCGTCAGGATGAACGCCTAATGCTTTCGCAATTTTCGCTATCACAATTGCTCGTGGCATACGCTCTCCTGTTATGTACCTACTTATTGCTGGAGGTGTTAGCCCCGTCATAACTGCCAGTTCTTTCTGAGACAAGCCCCTTTCTTTTAGTAGAGCTTTCAGCCTCGCTGAAAATAATTGTGCCATGCCCGCTCTCCTCTGTTTCCTCTTACCGGCATTAATTGCCAGTTATTGGTAATTATATCTCTTAATTTTTGTTTGGCAAGACTTCAGCTTCGCTAAGACAACTCTTGCCTTCTCTGGTGTCATTACCCACTGTCATGGTGATAGCATCTCAATGGTTAAGAGAGCTAGGTGCAAGGAGGCCTATGGCGCACACTACCGAGAATCTCATGGTTCAGCTGGAGGAAGCCTGCTCGCTAGACGGGTACCTGGCCAAGCTTGAGGCATCAGGAAAGAAAGCGCCTGCCACTTTGGCCGACTACCTCAACACCCTTCTGGCTGCCCAGCCCCTCACGCGGCCGGAGGTGATTAGGGAAGCGGGCCTCAACGCCACCTTTGGCTACCAGGTGTTTCAGGGCACTCGGCGGGTGACGCGCAACAATGCGCTGCTGCTGGCTCGGGCTCTGGGCTGCACGCTCACGCAAACGCAGCGGCTGCTCACGCTGGCCAATCAAGGTCGGCTGGCGCCGCAGAATCCTCGGGACGCCATCATTATTTGGTGCATTCAGCACGGCTATTCCTGCCAGCGCACCGACGAGGAGCTCTACCGCAGAGGCCTTCCCACCCTCTCCTCCAGCCGCTAGCGTGCGCTACACGCCCGCCGCTCGCCAGCGCAACATCAAACGCACGCCGCGCTCCATGCATCTATCCTTGCCGATAAGAGCCGCCCTCCCATGAACACTTCTCCCATGAGTCTCACCCCGCCGCTGACACCGCTCAAGGAGCTTACCCGCCGCTCCGAGCACGACGCCACCCTGCTGGTAAGCGACGGCCGCGACCGCATCTTTGTACATAAACTTATTCCCACCCAGATCGCCAACCTGGAGGTTTGGCAGGCTCTCGCGCGCACGGAACATCCCGGTTTGATAAAGGTGTGGCAAGTGAGTCAGGAGTCCTGGGGCCTCTCCGTCCTTATGGATTACGTCTCCGGCCCCACCCTCGAGCAGCTAGTTGAGGCTCAAGGCGCCCTTGACCCCGCGCAGACCGTCTCACTAGTAAACCAGGTGGCCCAAGGCGCGGCCCAGCTCCACTCGTTGGGCATCATCCACCGAGACCTCTCCCCCTCAAACATCATCGCCGGCCCTGCAGGCGCCTGCATTATTGATGCCGGCATCGCCCGCCTCCAAAGCCCCACCGCCAAACGCCATGACACCGTCTTACTGGGCACTCAGGGATTTGCCGCCCCCGAACAGTACGGCTTTGCCGAAACCAGCCCCCGCACCGACGTCTACGCCTTAGGCAAGCTCACCGGCTACCTGCTCACCGGCATCTCCCCTGCCTCGCCCATCTACGAGGAAGCCCTGGATGACCCCGCCGTGGTGCCCGCGACCTTGCGCCGCGTCATCGAACGCGCCTGCTCCCTCTCCCCCGCCGACCGCCCCGCCACCGGCGAAGCCTTCGCCCACGAGCTCCAGCAAGCCCTCGATTCTCTCTCCCTTGCCGAGAAACCCGCGCCCTCGCAACTCGCTATTCCCACGGAGTCCGTCGCCACCACCTCACAGGATGTACCAACGCCCCAGCCCGCACCCACTGCTTCTGCACCGCAGGCTGTCCCGACGCAGGCTGCTGCACCCTACTCTTCCAGAGCTGATCTTCCCGCCTGGCGACAGCGACTAGCCACCATCGCCACAGTGATGGGAGCCGTCTTCTGTGCCATCATGGCCACCGGCTTGTTTAACACTCCAGCCAACATCACCATTCCTGCTGCCGTCTGGAAGTTCCAGGCCGTCTCCATCGGCCTGCTCATCGGACTTGCTCCCGGCTTAATCACCCGCTGGTACCTGCTTAAACAGCGCCGATTCGCCACCGCCAAACATCCATTCCTCACCTGGATCGGCCTGCTAGTAGCTCTTTTCTTCATCGCCGTAGCCCTAGTGGGCATCTCGCAGGCGATGTTTGCCACCACGAGATAGCATCTAACAGGCCTCTCCCTCCCCCTCTGCACCACCAAAAAAGCGGCCTCACCGGCAAAAGCCAGCAAGACCGCCTGCTAAAGGGCGACAAAGTAAGGCTGACAACAGTATGACTGCGGCCAAGCGCACCACAACTGACAGCAGTAGCGCGACTGCCAGCAGCGCCGACTGCTAGCCACCAGAACGCTCCCAGCACAGCAGAGCGCGCGAGAGCGCCTGCGCCAACCGCAGCCCCGCAGCGCTATGCCATCCGCGTCAGACCGCGCATCAGCAGGACAGACAACACTGCGAGCTTGGATAATGCGACGCATGGGCCGGGTGTGCATCCTGAGGAAGCTTTTGAGAAGGGGGTCGTGAATCGCCAGATGCACGACCCCCTTCGAATGCTTCCGTTGATGCACAGCCCGCACTCCGGTGCACATCCCGAGCCCTGTAGGCACTACCAACTACGCCTCGTGGGGCATCTTCCAGGCGTGGTGATCGGTGTGCAGCAACTCATGAGCCCTGTGGGACAGCGGTTCGCCCAGGTACTCGGCGTAGATCTGCTGGATCACCGGGTTCTCGTGGGACTTGCGCAGCGGCATCGCCCGGTCCAGCTCCCAGAGCACGTCGCCGCGCTCGGCAGCCAGCTCACACCCGTCATGAATGGGCTGACCACCGCCGCCCACACAGCCTCCGGGGCACGCCATCACTTCCACAAAGTGATAGCTGGATTCACCTGCCTGGATGGATTGGATGAGTTTATCGGCATTGGAAAGGCCAGAGACCACGGCTACCGATAAAGGCGTCCCTCCCATGTCGAAGGTCGCCTCTTTCCAGCCATCCATGCCGCGGACGGCGGAGAAGGCGTCGGCGGGGGCGTCCTCGCCGGTGACGATGGCATGGGCGGTGCGCAGGGCGGCCTCCATGACGCCGCCGGTGGCGCCGAAGATGACGCCGGCGCCGGTGAAGGTGCCCAAAGGATCGTCCAGCGGGAACTCCTCGAGAGAGGCCACATCCAGGCAGGCCGCGCGGAACATGCGGTCCATCTCGCGGGTGGTGAGGGAGACGTCCACGTCGGGGTCGCCGCAGGCGTCGTTCATGGGGGCGTAGGCTACCTCGGCTTTCTTGGCCAGGCAGGGCATGACCTCCACGCAGAAGATGGAGTGGGGGTCGATGCCTTGGGTCTCGGCGAACCAGCTCTTGGTGATGGCGCCAAACATCTGGCCGGGGGATTTGGCGGAGGAGAGCTGGTCTACCAGCTCGGGGTGGTGGGCCTTGGCGTAGCGCACCCAGCCAGGGCAGCAACTGGTGAACATGGGGAAGCGCGGGGCGTCGCCGGCGCCGGGAGCCGCGAGGTCAGCAGAAGCTGCTGGGTCGCCGGTCGCCGCAGCGGCTGCGGCCAGCTTGGCCAGAAGCTCGCTGCCCTCCTCCATGATGGTGAGGTCGGCGGACCAGCTGGTATCAAAGACGTAATCGACGCCCAGGGCCTTGAGGGCCGCGGCCATGCGCTGGATGGTGGCCTCCTCGTGGGAAAGGCCCAGGCTCTCACCCCAGGCAGCGCGCACTGCAGGGGCTACCTGGACCACCACGGTAGTGTGGGGGTCGGCGATGGCGTCGAAGACCTTGTCGGTATCGTCGCGGGCGGTGAGGGCGCCGGTGGGGCAATGGGTGACGCACTGACCGCAGAGGGTGCAGTCGGTGGCCTCGATGGGAGCACCCCCGGCCACGCCTACGCAGGTATGGCTGCTGCGATTGGCCAGGTCCCAGACGCCGGTATTTTGCACGTGATCGCAGATTTGAATGCAGCGCAGGCAGTGGACGCACTTATCGGCATCGCGGATAAGGGGAAAGTCCTGGTTCCAGGGGGTGTGGGTGAGCTCGACGGCATAGGGCAGCTCCGAGATGCCAAACTGGTTGGAGAGTGCCTGAAGCTGGCAGTTGCCCGAGCGCACGCAGCTCGTGCAGGTGGAGTTGTGACGGGAGAGCAAGAACTCCAGGTTGGCTTTGCGGGCCTCGCGCACTCGGGGGCTGTTGGCGCGCACCACCATGCCGTCCAGTGCCACGTTATTGCAGGAGGCCACCAGCTGCTCGATGCCCTCTACCTCGACCAGGCATACGCGGCAGGCGCCGATCTCGTTGATATCTTTAAGGAAGCACAGGGTGGGGACGCGCACCCCGGCGGCGGTACAAGCATCTAAGATGGTGGATCCGGCGGGTACCTGCACAGTCTTGTCGTCCACCGTCACGGTGACCAGCTGGGTCTCGGCGGGCGCCGCGGGCACGGCGGGATTAGCGGATGCCGCAGGATCGCTGGCGCCGTCGCCCAGGGGCTCGGGGATTAACTCTTCAAGCATGATCTCTACCATTGGTCGATCCTCCCTCCGCGGAACGCGCCAAAGCCAAAGTGGTCGCAGCGCAGGCAGCGGGAAGCCTCTTGATGGGCCTCCTCGGCAGTGAGCCCGCGCTCTACCAGGTCGAAGTCACAGATGCGGTCGGCCGCCTCGCGCTCGGTCATCTCGCAGCGGGCACAGCTGGTCTTACCCTTGAACTGCACCGGCGGCAGGTCGATGTCCACGCCGATAACGTGGTTGAAGCCCAGGTAATTGTCGATGTTGCCCGCGGCCACCTTGCCGGCGTTCACCGCGCGGATCACCGTGGCCGGGCCGCTCTGGCAGTCGCCGCCCGAGAAGACCCCGTCGAAGCCGGCGATGGAGCCGTCCTCGGCCGCCTGAATGCGGCCCCACTTGCAGGGGATGCCCTGCCTCTCGAAGACGTCGCTCTCGATAGCCTGACCAATAGCCACGGCCACCACGTCGCATTCCACCAGCTTCTCGCCGGCATCGGCGGCTCGGGGCGCCGGACGGCCCCGCTTGGGCCCGCCGATGATCTGCGGCTGCACCACCACGCCGGTCACATGGCCGCGCTCGTCTGCCTGGATGCGCACCGGGGCATGGAGCTCCAGAAGCTCGCAGCCCTCTGCCTGGGCGCCGGCGATCTCTTCGTCTTGTGCCGTCATGTCGGCCACACGGCGCCGGTAGAGGATGGTGACCTTCTCGGCTGCGCACCTCACCGCCGAACGCGCCACATCCATGGCCACGTTCCCGCCGCCTATGACCGCCACGCGCTTTCCGGTGAAGTCCGGGGCGTTGCCGTCGCCCACCGCACGCAGCATCTCCACCGCACTGATGACGCCAGCCGAGTCCTCGCCCGGAAGTCCCAGCCGATTGTCGCCGTGGGCGCCGATGGCCAGGTAGACCGCATCGAAGCCGTCGCGCAACGGGCGCAGGTCTTCGATGGGGCACTCAAGCTCCACGTGGATGCCGCAGTCTAGGATCCACTGGATCTCCTGGTCCAGCAGGCGGCGCGGTAGCCGATAGTTGGGGATGCCGTAGCGCAGCATGCCGCCCAGGTGCTTGCGGGCCTCGAAGACGGTGACGTCGTGGCCCATGAGGGCCAGGTAATAGGCTGCCGACAAACCCGCAGGCCCGCCACCTACCACCGCCACGCGCTTGCCCGTGGAGGGGGCCATGTGGGGGCGATAGTCTTCCTCCATGTGATCCACCGCGAAGCGCTTGAGGCCGCGTATGTTCATGGGATCGTCCACCATGCCGCGGCGGCAGTACATCTCGCAGGGGTGCTCGCACACGTAACCGCAGACCAACGGCAGTGGGTTGTCCTTGCGGATGAGGCGTACGGCGTCGGTGTTGCGGCCGGCCTCCACCAGGCTGATGTAGCCGGGGATGTCCACGCCGGCTGGGCAGCCGGAGACGCAGGGCACCAGCTCGGACTGCTTGAAGCCGCAGGCGTGGTTATGGATATGACTCTCGAAATCATCCCTGAAGCCCTGCACTGCCGTAAGCGCCATGGAGCCGGCCTCGTAGCCGATGGCGCAGTCGGCCGAAAGGTAGATGTTGCGCGCTGTCCTCTCGATAAGCTCCAAGGTCTCAGGGGTTGCGCGGTTCTCCAACACGTCGTCAAAAAGATCGTGGAGCGCATTGAGCCCCACGCGGCAGGGGGTGCACTTGCCGCAGCTTTGGGTGGCACACATGGCGATATAGGCTGCCGTGAACTCCACTGGGCAAGGCGCCAGCGAGCTCACCGACAAGCGCCCTTCCAGGGCCTTGTGCAAGCCGTCCATGACCGCTTGCGCAGCGCTTCGCTCCATCACATGCAAACGCGCCATACCTCTCCTTCCTCTTCCTTCCTCGCTCTTGGCTCGCCACAGCGGGCTCGCCACAGTGCAGGGTGGCCCGCACTCTGACAGGCTGTCCCATGCCCCGAGCCGCTCATCCGCAACGCTGCGGCAAACCCGCAGGTTCGTGCTGCCAGGGACTGGCCCTCACCAGCGCGGCAAGCCCTCAGGTGCTCTGGACAGAAGCTCTCCCGACCCCTGTCGCTCTGGCAGCTACTGAAGTTACTAACATTTCAGTTACGCGCAATTATAACCTAGCGACTCTGTCAGCGAGTCCCCGGGCGCCACTTTGCATCGACCCATAGCGATGTACGGGTGTGGGGCGCTGGAATCCGAGGCGCACGCACAGGCAAGGGGCGAGGAACGGATTTATAGGAGAGTGCACACATTCTGGGTAGGGCGCATATTTAGGAATAAGGCGTATTTAGGGATAGTGCCATATCGATAGGTTGCGATATGTTTGCGATGGCCCAGGTAAAAGCCAGTAAAACTGTTCACTGAGATCGATATGACGGGCCCCGACGGCAGCTTTTCTCGGCAACCGTGGGCGTGCAGCGGGGGCGTGCAGCGGGGTTCTCGTTATAAGAGCCTTCACTGCATGGTTTTTGCGGCTTGGAGCGCCTTTTAAGTCCGATTCTCGTTATTAGTGGGGGTAACTGCACTGGGGTTTTGCAAAACCCCAGTGCTGAGAACCCTCTTATAACGAATGGCCCCTCAGCGGCGCGGCGACCTTCTTATAACGAACCGCCCCTCAGTGGCGCACCGACCTTCTTATAACGAGTCGCCTCCGTGAAGCGCCCTGCGGCGAGAGCCTGAGCGCCCTCTGGCCTGGCGCGATGACCGGAGCCTAGGGCTCTTTGAGCTTGTCCACGTCCTCCAGGTAGATGGACACCTCTCCGCACTTGGGGCAGATGGCCACGTTGGGCTTTCCTATGCGGCCGCTAAAAAGCTTCGTGGCGTCGTCGGAAAGCACGATGCCGTAGCCTGCGCCTTCCACCTTGATGGCGCAGCCCTCTTTCATCTCGCTGCCGCACCTAAGACACTTGCGCATGAGATCTCCTTTTGGCTTTAAGACCCATAAAGTGAACTACATATTAAAGGACGAACAGACTATTTTTCAGTCTCTACTCTCATTGCTTTAATCACTCTGAACTATTATCTTTTGATAATTACAGTTCTCTGCAATTTGAAAGGATTTCCATGAGCGATCTCATCAATGATCCTAAAGAGACCCCCCCCCGACAAATGAAGCAAGCCTAGGAATTATCAACGAAGATACAGCAAGCTCTTCAACGCAAGACGAGCCTGCACCCATTGCAACTGAGCAAACCCCTACTCAAATCGGATATGAACCTGCAAACAATCATGTCTCAGAAGTTTTTGATGAGAATCAAGAGACTAACGAAGCCTCAGCTCCTACAAATAATGAGCCTGCGATGGCCACTCCTCCAGATGGCACAGGCTCGGAAGCCGAGAAAAACATCCAGGTTATCGATGACGATCAGGCTGTTCGAACACTCCAGCAAGAAGACTCTTCTACCGCGGGACACAGCACTAGCAACGGCTATGCCTCCAGCTCTCTCAAAGATATACTGACTAAAAATGTTGCCAAACTTACTAAACCCTTAGGTAAACATCGCAAACCGATACTCATTGGCGCAGCAATACTCATTGCCTTAATCATTATTTTTTCTGTTGTGAGCTGCGTGGCTCCCAAGAGCTTGGATGCTTCAAGCAACATGTTTGGCTACAAAGTTGAGCATCCCGACTCATGGTCAACTAGAAACAGTGGTAGCGGGCTCTCCACTATGCGCCTCGATACTACTTCTTCAAATATTAAGATTGTCGCAGGAACTGTGCCCTACGAGGGAGCCACCCCTGCATTAACTTCTAGCTCAGATTACAAGTCTGCATTTGCTGAAGGCGTCGAAGAGCTTCAAGGCGCCTACCTTCTTCCAGGCGTGAAGATCAATGCGTCTGATACAACAAAATGGGCTAGCGTCAAACTGGGATCCCAAGACTGCGTTACTGCCAGTGGATCCTCCGATCAGGGTTCCTACGTGGCTTATGGAACAGTGTTTGGGGATATTTTCTCAACCATTGTGTTCTATACACCCGACTCGCTTTCTCCAGGGCTTAAAGCAACTATCCAAAACATGGTTGACTCCCTTTCAATCGATGCACCTACCCACACGGCAACTTTTGAGGCTGAAGGCAAAACCGTTGAGAAGAAGATAGTTTGGGATCTTGGGCAGGGCGCCTCTGTAAAAGTGCCCGAAGCGCCCGAAGTTGAAGGCAAGGCGTTTGACCGTTGGGAACCCGTCAAACCAGCAAAAGTCGACGGTGACTACATCACAAATATCACAGGTGACACCAAGATAACCGCGAAGTACACGACTGCTTATGAAGTTGTATTCCTTGATGGGAATGGCAACGAGATCAAGAAGGAATGGGTCAAGGAAGGTGGCGCAGCAACAGCACCTGAGCCTCCTGCTATGGATCATTATAAGTTCATAAAATGGGACACTTCTCTTACCAACGTAAAGAGCAATCTCACCATCAAGCCTGTTTATGAACCTGTATGGACCGTTACCTTCACTGATGGCAACGGCGGCGTTTTTGCAACTGTTGAGGTTGATAATGGGCAGTCTGCCTCAGTTAAAGGCAATCCCACAAAAGATGGCTATACCTTTGAGGGCTGGAGTGTATCTACTGCGAACGTCACTTCCAACCTCACTGTAGACCCTGTATTCAAACGCATTCCCACCAAGGGAGAAAAGAACGCGTTGGGTACCGCACTTTCCTATCTCAAGACTATGCCGTTCTCTTACACCGGACTTATCAAGCAACTCGAATATGAAAAGTACAGCCATGAGGAAGCGGTTTATGCTGCGGACAACTGCGGCGCCGATTGGAACGAGCAGGCTGTGAAGCAAGCCAAGTCCTACCTTAGCTTCATGTCCTTCTCTCGCGGTGGCCTCATCGATCAGTTGATCTACGAGGGTTTCACTCCAGAGCAAGCTACTTATGGTGCAGACAAAATGGGACTGTAGGCTTATAACGCACTCTAGGCCCAGGCTTTAGCATTTCATTGTTTTAAACAGGGATAGCCCCCTAAGCTATCCCTGTTTTTCATTTCTCATCTCACTGCTCTTCCGCAGGGGTCTCGGCATCGCTGTCCAGTGCCTCTCCCCTACGCCGCCAGCTCCAATCCACCAGACGCTGCACGGGGCTGTACGCGACGCGCAGCGTTCCGTGCACACGGCGGGGCGCCTCATGGAGCGCCTCGGCCACATGGATGTTGGTGAGCCGCAGGACAAGCGCGTAGGTGTATCCCGCAGTTCCCGAGAGCGCGTAGACATACCAGTTCAAGCCCGAGGTAAACAGCAGTATCGTGAACAGATCCCGCTCCACGTCTTTAGCTAGATCTTCCAGGATCTCATCCCAGGGCATGGCACCTTGCAGCACCCCGTGAAAGCCGATGCCCGCCGCAAACACCAGCGCCCACCCCAGCGCGTAGGTCCAGCCGCGGCGCACTTCCACGATGTGGCGGTGGTGTTTGTCGGTACCGCCCGTCACGCGCACCTGCACATGGGTGGTCTGCAGCCAACCGATAAGTACCCCTACCGGCGCCACGACAGCCAGCCAAGGCAGCTGCGCCGGATCGCGCGCTAGCGTCACCAGCGCCATGACCATGGAATAGGTAGGGATGCCCACCTGCGCCAGCCGCGACATGGGCTTGAAGGCAAAGGACTCGCTTATCACGTAGAGCACGCCTACGACCAGCAGCAAAAAAGGCAGCACGAAAAGATCCTCTCGTTGGTTTCGAAGTATCTTCCCGTGCCGCCTCGAGTGATTCAGAGACTCCTAATGGTTGGGTCGGCGGCTGACGCGCCCAAGATGCCGAGAAGCCCGGTCATCCTGCCAAGAACGAATAGAGGCGCTTCGAGTGGCTTCCGTGTATGCAAAAGTTGCAATATGCCCCTTGAGCTTAGAAGTCGGCGTTGCCCACGGTGCGGGGATGGGGCAGCACGTCGCGGATGTTGTCGATGCCGGTGAGATACATCACCAGGCGCTCGAAGCCTAGGCCAAAGCCGGCGTGCTCGCAGGTGCCATAGCGGCGCAGGTCCAGGTAGAACTTGTACTGCTCGGGGTCCATGCCCAGCTCGTGGATGCGGGCCTCCAGCAGGTCCAGGCGCTCCTCGCGCTGGGAGCCACCGATGATCTCGCCGATGCCCGGCACCAGGCAGTCCACGGCGGCAACGGTCTTGCCATCGTCGTTGGCGCGCATGTAGAAGGCCTTGATCTCGCGGGGATAATCGGTGACGAACACCGGGCGTTGGAAGTGTTTCTCGGTAAGGAAACGCTCGTGCTCGGTTTGAAGGTCGATGCCCCAGGAGACCGGATACTCGAACTTGTGGCCGGCGGCTTGCGCGGCCGTAAGGATCTCGATGGCCTGGGTGTAGGTACACCTGGCAAAGTCGGAGCTGGCCACGTGCTCCAGGCGCTCGGCAAGGCCCTTGTCCACGAACTTGTTGAACATGGCCATCTCGTCGGGACAGGCGTCCATGACGCGGCGGATGACGTGCTTGAGCATGGCCTCAGCCACGTCCATGTCGCCCTCCAGGTCGCAGAAGGCCATCTCGGGCTCGATCATCCAGAACTCGGCGGCGTGGCGGCGGGTGTTGGAGTTCTCGGCGCGGAAGGTGGGCCCAAAGGTGTAGACGTCGCCAAAGCTCATGGCGAAGTTCTCGGCTTGGAGCTGGCCGGACACCGTGAGGTTGGTGGCCTTGCCAAAGAAGTCCTGGCTCCAATCCACTGCGCCGTCAGGGGTGCGGGGCGGGTTGTCCACGTCCAGGGTGGTGACGCGGAACATCTCGCCGGCGCCCTCGGCATCTGAGGCGGTGATGATGGGCGTAGTCACATAGACGAAGCCCCGCTCCTGGAAGAACTGATGGATGGCGAAGGCCGCCACCGACCGCACGCGGAACACCGCGCGGAACAGGTTGGTGCGGCTGCGCAAATGCTGCTGCGTGCGCAAGAACTCGCGGGTGGCGCGCTTCTTTTGCATGGGGTAGTCGGGGGCGCTCTCGCCCAGAATGACGATCTTGGCGGCCTTAAGTTCGAAGGGCTGCGGACGCTCCGGAGTGAGCGCGACGACGCCGTGCACGCACACCGCCGATCCTGTGCCCAACGCTGCCACCTGGGCGTAGTTGTCCACCTCGCCCACGTTCATGACCACCTGGAGGTCGGCGAAACAGCTGCCGTCGTTGAGAGTCACGAAGCCAAAGTTCTTCATATCGCGCACCGAGCGCGTCCATCCGCACACCACCACGTCTTTGTCTGCGAACGCAGCAGGGTTGGCATTGAGCTGGGCGATCGTGGTTCTCTTCATGGTTAGGAACACCTTTCTGGTTGCGGGCATGCCAGGCGTGCGCCTGCTGGGCAGCTGGACGAGCCTGGCGCCCAAGACACGCATTCAGGTAGCGGCGGTAAGGGCTTCTCGGCGTTTATTGTAGGCGCTTGCGGAGTTGTGCGGGTGTTCACGGCATGAAGGATGCCGGTGCGATGGACGACAGGAGACTAGAGGCACCCGGGCGATGGAGGAGTTACCAAGGCAACGCATCCGAGAGATCAAGGGGTTGGCCGGGAGATTGAAGGGTGCTTGCCTCTCTGAAAAGGGTGTTTTGCTGCCCTGAGAAGGATATTTATCCCTCTGAAAACTATCTACTTTAGCTTCATTATTTTGCAGAGTAAGTAGTCATTTGCTTTATTAGATGCGTTTTAATGTTACTAATGTAGCATCTTTCCTGAGGGACCGAGCCCTCAACCTGGGAGTCGCTTTCAGCGAGCACAGTCGCGCTGTCGGTACTCCCCCCATGAGCGCCTCGCCATGATAACGGCACCGGGCGTACCGGGGTGCGTCATCTCCCTTCACGCTCGCTGGGAGTGACAGTCCGCAATAAGCCACTCGTATGACAGCCCTGGCCAGAAACGCCACCCTTCCTCCCCAAGATCTTTATGGGTATGAGAATTGGGTATGGGAAAACTCGTCGATGGGCGAAGCCCGTAGGTAGCCGGATTGGGCACGGATGCCAGCTGATACCTACCGCCTGTGGCTTTTGCTCAGCTTCGTGAGGAAGGGACCCACTATGGACAACAAAAAACGCGCTCGCATCAATGATATGTGCTATCGCTGGCTGCTTACCATCATCGCGCTGGCGTGCGCCGCAGTCTATGCCATCTACTGCATCGTCTACTGGGGAGGGCTGGCTGCCACCGGCGACGCCCTGGTAGGCATGGCGCTGGGGCTTTTGACCCCGCATTTCTTGGCACTGGCTGTGGGCATCGTGTTCTCGGCGCTGGCATTGGCCCAAAAGCGCGCTGGCTGGGATTTGGTCGCCGGCGTGGCCTACTTGCTGGCCATCGTGTTCTTCCCTGGCTACTGGGGTTTCCTGATCGTTCCTTGCCTCCTTTCTTTCGCCGGCTGGCTGCGCATGCGCCGCTATGTGAAGTTCCAGGAGAAGCTGGAAGACCAGGCCGTTGAAGACAAAGTGGCCGCCGCTACAGAAGACGCCCCCAACCAAGAGATGGCGCGTATGGCCGATCAGGCCGACGAAGCCGCTGCCAAAAGGGCCCAGGAAGCCAAGGTGGAGGAGGCCGATATCTCGGATCCCAGCGACTACCAGGAGTAAGCATCGGGCGATTCGCCCGGCATATCATCGCTAAAACCAGTAAGCTACCTTTCAAAAGCACAGGCCCTGGCGCGCAGACTCGCCACTACACGAGCAGACTCGCTGCTACACGCGCGGTCTTGCCGCCAGGCCAAAGGTCCTCGGGAAGGGTGGCTTTTCTTATGAAGTATCTCATTGCTAGCGACATCCATGGATCTGCCTATTGGTGCGAGCGCCTTATGGAGGCTGTCGACGCCCAACAGCCCGACAAGATCATCCTCCTGGGCGATCTCCTCTACCACGGCCCCCGCAACGACCTGCCTCGCGGCTATGCTCCCAAGCAGGTCATCCCCATGCTCAACGGGCTGGCTTCTTCCATCACCTGCGTGCGCGGCAACTGCGAGGCCGAGGTGGACCAAATGGTGCTGGATTTTCCCTGCATGGGCGACTATTCCCAGCTCGTCGACGAGTCCGGCCGCACCCTCTGGCTCACCCACGGGCACCTGTGGAACCCCGACTTGCTTCCGCCTCTCGCCCCCGGCTCCGCCTTCCTCTACGGCCACACCCACGTCAAGCAGCTGGCCGAGACCCCCGAGGGCATCACCCTCTTCAACCCCGGCAGCGTCTCCATCCCCAAGGACGGCTCCCACTCCTATGGCATCTACGAGGACGGTCAGTTCCGCTTCGAGCTGCTGGAGGAGAGCGAGTAGCGAGACGCGACGCCCGTTGGCATGGCGCCCGAGCCGCAGCGCCCATCCCAAAATTCACTACGTGGATTTTGGGGCCAAAATCGGCCGTTTGCTCCGTGAATTCACGTAGCAAATAATAAAACCCCAGGTTGCAGGAGCCGTTCACTACGTGAATTCACGTAGTGAAGCTGGATGGCTCCGGACATTGCGTCCAAATGGCGAGCCAAGACAGTTCAAGCGAAATCGGGCTTCGCGCCAAGGGGTGTGGAATCGGGCTTCGCGCCAAGGGGTGTGGCCAAGGGGCTGCCGAGAAACCCAACGCCCCGCAGCTGCGAGCCACCCCTCATACCCCAGCTCACCAAAAAGCCGGCCTCCCCGCGTCGCAAGACGCGGGGAGGCCGGCGGGTTTCTCGGCAAGAGTGCCGTGCGGCGTGGCAGAGTTGCGAGGCGCAGCGAGATCGTGATACGCGCGAGGTGGCGACGCGGCGAGATGGGCTAGAACTTCACCTTAGGGGCAGTGCGGGCGTCGTTTGAAGCCTCGAAGCCGTCCATGGCACTAAAGTTGCCCATGCCGGCCAGCAGGTTGCCGGGGAAGGTCTGGATGGCGTTGTTGTAGATATAGACGCAGTCGTTGTAGGACTGGCGGGCGTAGACGATGCGGTTCTCGGTGTCGGCGAGCTGCTGCTGAAGCTCCTCGAAGTTGGCGGAAGCCTTGAGGTCGGGATAGGCCTCGGCCACGGCGAACAGCTGGCGGAGGGCGCCGGAGAGCTGATCGGAGGCTTCCATGGTTTGCTGCGGGGTTTGAGCTGCAGAGACGGCGGCGCGGGCCTCGGTGACGGCCTGGAGCGTGCTGGACTCATGGGAGGTGTAGCCCTTGACGGTCTCCACCAGGTTGGGGATGAGGTCGTTGCGGCGCTGCAGGTTGGCGTCGATGTTTTGCCAGGCGTTATCCACGCGGTTGCGCTTTTGCACAATGCCGTTGTAAAGCATGATGCAGGCCACCACAACCACCACGGCAATTACAATAAAGATCAAAGCGATACCAAACGGACCCATGTTCCCTCCTTGGGAGCGCTGGCCTGGGCGCACGGCACGAAGACGCGGCACAGGGCACGAGAACCCAGGTGCAACGCGCCCTCTTTGCCGAGAAACGCCTCGGCCAATAAAGCTGCTGCGGCATCCTTGGGACACCGCAGCAGACGAGGACACAACTGGCGGGGAGAGAGGGATTCGAACCCTCGGGACGCGCAAGCGCCCAACGGTTTTCAAGACCGCCGCATTCGGCCGCTCTGCCATCTCCCCTCAGGATTGTTATCCTACCCCAAAACATGGCTCGTTTTTATCAAGGAGCGCCGTGACCCAACCACATCTCCCCGACACCGAAAACATTTCAAGCTCTCTGAGCGCCCCGGGCGCCTGCGCATCGCAGCCCGCAGGCGGACCTAAGGCCGCGGGCGCCTTGCAGCCCGCCGCAGGCCCCCAACTCCCCGCCCAACCCGCCGGCGGCTCGCACGCGGCGGCGGATCCCCAGCGCGCCGACGACGAGCGCTTCATGGAGCTGGCCATCGCCCAAGCCCAGGCGGCGGCACAGATGGGCGAGGTGCCTATCGGCGCCGTGGTGGTATGCGACGGGCAGGTGGTGGCGTCAGCGCACAATAGACGCGAGACCGATCGCGATCCTTCTGCCCACGCCGAATTTTCCGCCCTGCTAGAAGCTTCGCGCGCCCTAGATCGTTGGCGGCTCAGCGGTTGCACTGTCTATGTGACACTGGAGCCCTGCCTGATGTGCGCCGGCCTCATGGTCAACAGTCGCATCGATCGCTGTGTATTTGGCGCCCCCGACCCCAAGGGCGGCGCACTGGGCACCCTCTACGACGTGAGCTGCGACCCGCGCCTCAACCATGAGTTCACAGTGACCTCAGGCGTCCTTGCCGAGAAAAGCGCCCGCCTCCTGCGCGACTTTTTCCGACGCCGCCGCCAGGAGCGCAAGGCCGCCAAGCGCGCGAGCGGCGGAGACGCCGGAGCACACACCCACGGATAAGCGGTGGGGCGGCCAAACTATGTAGCTGGCAACCCTCGCCGCCCTAGCCCACCGTCACGAACTCCCACACTATGGCGTCGCCGATCGAGACCTCATAGGAGCTGCAGCTCACGTTGGGCTGGGCCCCGTTGACCGTGTAGGTCCAGCCCGTATTGGGCCCTGCCGCCTGCCCGTTGATGGCGGTGACGTAGGCGCCAAAAGCCCCGCCGCTGGCGCTAAAGGGAACGCCAGAAGCCGCCAGCACGTCGTAGACCGAGGATCCCGCCGCCACCGTGACCCGCTGCGACGCACCATCCACTACCTGGGTGACCGCGATGGTGGAGGCGTCGCCAGGCTGGGATGAGCCGGAGCTGCCGCCAGAGCCCGCACTTCCCGCAGCACCACTGGATCCACCAGAGGACCCGCCGACAGCCGCGCCCGCGCCGGCGCTGCCGGATGCCAAGGAGGACGTACCCCCAGAAGCCGGCGGCTCTGAGTCGCCAGAGCCGCCGGCCTGCCCGGCAGAGACGTCCTCCACCGAGGCAGCCGGCGCTTCAGCCGTGTCAGATCCCGCAGCCGCAGCGTCTCCCGAGACATCGACAGGCTCTGTCGCCGCACCGTCGCCGGAAGCTCCAGCAACATCAGAAGCTGCATCATCCCAGGAAGGCGCCGCTGTCTCCTGGGCAACCGCAAAGATCGCCAGCGGGTCGCGGCCTGCCACATACTCCCCCATCGACCAGACCGAGAACCCCGCCGCCGCAATCGCCAGCACCGCGAGGAAGGCAGTAATACGGTGCCGGCGGGTCGCAGCATGAGCGCCCGGTGCGGGATCCTTTGGCGTCGCGGCGCCGGAAGCCGTATTGGCGCGAGCCACGGCGCTGTCGCGGGTGCGCCGGACGCTCGTGGCAGCATCGACGGTTTGGGGCTTCTCCGCACCCTCCATACCTTGGGATTCCTCGCTAGCTTTGGCGGACATGTTGGCAGACCCATGGCTTAGATGACCCCTTTGGGAGCCACCCCTAGGCTTTTCACTCATTTAAGAGGCCTTTCTCTTGGAAGCGACCAGGTTCCACATCGCCAACGCCACCAGCGCCGCGGCGCCTAGCGCCATAGTCGCGATGGGCCACCAGGGCAGCGGGGCATTCGCAGCGGCAGCGCCGTCGGCAAGGAGGGCTTCCGCATCGACAACCTCGGCAGTCGCAGCATCGGCACCGGCGTCAGCGCCAGCTGCCTTTGCGCTGTTCCGAGCGCCCGCATCCCCGACGCCCTTGGCAGTCGTCGCAGCTGCCGTCGAGCCAGAAGCAGGACGCGCCGCCGAGCTGTCAGGCTGCGACGTTCCGCCAGGCTGCCCAGAGCCGCCAGCCCCCTGCGAACCATCGGGCTTCTGGGAGGCGCCGGGACCCTGGGAGCCGTCCGGCTGCTGAGGGACGGTTTTATCGGCAAGGATCTTGAAGAGCAGCCCGGAGTCGTTGGAGTAATAGAGCGCGCCGTCGGGGCCAGGGATGACGCTGGCCAGGCAATACTGCTGGTCAGCGGGGGCAGGCAGGTAGATTTGGGCCGCCTGCTCGTCGCCCAGCTTGTAGCCGCAGAGCGCTCCGGGCAGCGCGTTGCAGGTGAAGTAAGCCCAGGTGCCGTTGGCAGTCTCGCTGACCAGCGGCGCGCCCTGGACGGCTCCGGGAAGGGGCCCGGCAGCAGTGGCGTCCACGGTGCGGGTTACCGAGAAGCTCGCGACGTCGATGAGCGCAAGGCGTCCATGGTACCCGGTGGCGTCGGCGACCGCACCGCCCACCACCAGCGTGTCGCCCGCCAAAGCCGGCGTGCTGGTGGAAGATGTGGCAAAGGAGCACGCGGCGGCCTGGGTAGGGGTGCCGTCTTGCGCAACGGAGATGCGATGGGCCACGCCGTTGGAGGTAACCACTGCGAGGGTGCCGTCGCCCAGGGACACGGGGGTCGTGCGTACCGGGGCGCCCAAGTTGAGGGAGCCTTTGGGAGTACCTGTGGCAGCGTCGTAGATCTCCAGGGTTCCGACATCGTCACCGCAGGCCATAAGGCCGGAGCGGCCAGTCACCTGCACAGGGCCGCTCCAGTAGACGCCGGCGCCGCGGGGATTGGCCCGGGGGTAGCCGGAGAGCAAGGCTCCGGTGGCCAGGTTGGCCGCGCAGAGGTAGCCGCCTGTGGAGCCGCCCACGCCGTCGGGAGTGCAGGTGGCCCAATAGACCGCATCCTCTGCCACCGTGAGGCTGGAGAGCGACTGCTGGGGAACGGTGCCGTCGGCAGGCAGGGCGTCGGTGACCCAGAGGGTCTTGTGGGCGCTGGCCGAGATCGCCTGGAGCCGACCTCCGGAAAGCGGTACCAAAAGGAGGCCTTGGGCGTAAGTGATCCGGCAGGTGGAGTCGATGGGGGCGGCCAGAGGCAGGCGAGCCGCGACCGTACCAGAAGCAGGATCGACGTACAGGAGCTGGGAACCCGCGGCCACCCAGAGCGAGCCGCCCACAAACACCGGATCCGAGACGTTGGTAGCCCAGTCATCGGCCTCTCGCAGGCGAAGCGACCAGGCTAAAGTGCCGGCCCCGGTAGGAGTGGCGTCCCTGGCGATGGCGCCCGTAGAAGCAGGGCCCCGCCAGGCGGGCCAGAAAGCCTCCACATCCGGGTGAGGGGCATCGGGATCGCACTCCACCGGGGCCGTCGGCAGACTGGCGCCCCAGGGCGAGTAGTAGAGAGCGGCATCGGTGACCGGTTCGGTGAGCTCATAGTCGCCGGGCATAACGTCCAGGGACTTATCGGCCACAAAGAACTGCCGATAGTTGCTGCCGTCCCAGCCATAGCTCTGGCCGTCGCGGGTGAGGGTGAGCAGCGAGGCGTCGTAGCCGATGCCTGCGCCGTCCAGCATCTGCTTGACGGCCTCTTCCAGCGTGGTTCCGCGAGCGAAGGAGGCCCGGGTGCGAGGGAGCCAAAGCACGCCCTCGGGGCCGATGACCCGCAGGGCGAGCGTTACCTGGCCAGCGGGATCGGCGGTCTGCCCATCGGCCGCCTCCTGCGCGAAAGCGGCGGGCTGCTGGGCCGCTTGGGCGACGGCCGCCACGGGCAGCTGGCCCCAGACCAACAGCGCCGAAAGCGCCCAGGCCGCGATGCGCATGCTGGCACCGGGGCGCCTACGGGGACTGGTTGTAGTTTTCATCGGTAACTCCTTGCCTGTGCCTTCACCTTCTCAGGCAGATGGGCGGCAAGGATGAGGGCCCTGGATCGAGCCAACAAAACGGGCGCGAAAGCGGGAGCCAAGCATCACAGCACCGGCACCACGACCCACACGCCCGGGACGGTCGAACCTATCGAGGACAGGCAAGTCTCCTGACTCACGGGTGGCGGCCTACGCAGGTACGCACCGCCAGTGCGGACCCCTTCTCGAGCTTGCGCCCAATGGGAATGCGCCCGCGCCTTTGCCCGAACACAGTAGTGGCGGCTGCCCCGGACTCTAACCGGGTTCCTTATTAATCTACTAAGCAAGCAGCTGTTCGAACCGTGCCCTCGGGTTGCGATGATATGCAGTTGGCACAAGGGTACCTCATTTTGGGTGCTTACATCTGTGTGTGTTGGTCGCAGATTCTAAGCCAACTCATTCCGCCCACTACACTGATCAGATGGAAGCCCTGCCAGTAGCCCCAGTTTGGCAGTTCTTTCTGCCAGGCACGCTAGGATGGCAGGCGGCCAGAGGTAAAGTCCTGCCAACCTGTGCTTTGTGGCGCTGGGCGCAGCTAAACTCCGAGAACAAAGAAGGTAGATTGGCAGACTCGCAGCCCCAAATTCCTGCCAGTAGCCCCAGTTTGGCAGTTCTTTCTGCCAGGCACGCTAGGATGACAGGCGCTTCTGCCACGCATCAAGTTGTCACTCAATGCGCACGCCCCGGCTGCCGAGAAACCCGCGCCCTCGGCACCGCAATCCGCATGCCGCTCGCAGCACACCGCCACAAGCCGGCACCCCTACACCACCTGGAAGATGAAAAAGTCCAGGTAGTGGGTCTCGGGGATGCCCCAGACAATGGGATGGTCCGGGGCCTGCTGGCGCTCCTCCACCTGCCGCAGCTGCACATGGGCGTCGTGGGCGGCTTGGGCGATGGCGGCCTTGAGGTGCTCAGCGTCCATGAAATGGGAGCAGCTGCAGGTGGCCAAGTAGCCACCCCGAGGCAGCAGGCGCATGGCTTGATTGTTGATCTCCCGATAGCCTCGGGCCGCGCTTCCCCGCGTACTCCGGCTCTTGGTGAAGGCCGGCGGATCCAGCACAATGAGGTCAAAGGGGCCACCCTGGTCTTTGAGGAAGCGCTTATCGGCAAGGAGGGCGTCCAAGTACTCGAACACATTGGCGCAGGTAAACGCCATGGAACCGTCGAGCCCGTTGAGACGCGCATTGGCAGCGGCCAGGTCGCAGGCCGTCTGGGAGATGTCGACGCACCTGGTGAAGGCCGCGCCACCTGCTGCAGCGTTGAGGCCAAAGGGCCCCACGTGGCTGAAGCAGTCCAGGACGCGCTTGCCGGCGGCCAGGTCGCGGACGGCTCGGCGATTGTACTTTTGATCCAGGAAGAAGCCTGTTTTTTGCGAATGGGCCAGATCCAGCGCGTAGGCGATGCCGTTCTCGTGGGCGGCGACCTGGGGCGAATCGGGCACGCTCACCTGGCCGTCCCAGCCACCGCCGTCCCAAAAGCCCTGGTAGCTGGGCAGGCCCTCCAGTCTGCGAGTCTTGCCGTCGTTGCGCTCGAAGATGGCGCGGATGTCGGCGCCGTCAGCGCGGAGCACATCCAACAGCGCACCGTATACCTGCAGACGCAGCCGCTCCATGCCCACGGTGCCCACCTGGCTCACCAGCACGTCCTCGTAGCGGTCGACCACCAGGCCGGGAAAGCCGTCGGCTTCCGAGAAGACCACTCGGCAGCAGCAGGTATCCGGCTCGCAGCCCGGAAGCGCGCGATGACCCATGGTCGTCTTACGGTACTCCCAGGCCCAGGCGGCCTTGCGGTGCCAAAAGGCGCCGTCGAAGCGGTCGTTGGCGTTGCGCGAGATCAGGCGCACTCGGATCTTCGATTCTGCCGATAAGAGCCCCGTTCCCTGGTAGGTGCCATTCTTCTCAAGGACGTCAACCAGGCATCCGTTCTCCACGGGCGACCCGTCCAGTCCCGGCTCCACGGCCAGCACCTCGCCGGCAAACACCCAGGGGTGGCCGGCAGCCAGCGCTCGGGCGGCTTTCTTGGTGACGATGGCGCGCGCATAGGGACGCTGCTGCTTCATGAGGTGCCTCTCCTGATATAGTTGCTAGTTTGATTTTGGTCCTCTTGGCAGGCCTGCCGCCGCTCGCCCTAGGAGTGGCGGCCAAAGCGCCCGCCGGCAGGGCCGCGGCCGCGGACTCGCGAGCCGGAGAACATGGTGCGCTTGGGCTTTTGGGTGCTTCGGCGGTCGTTGGGCACGATGCGACCGGCGGCATAGGAGAATCCCTCAAGATCCTGCACGGGCACCAGTTTATGCATAAAGTACTCGATCTCGCGCAGCGGGCTGATCTCGTCCGGCGCCACAAAGGTGTAGGCATGACCTGCGGCTCCGGCGCGGCCCGTGCGCCCAATGCGATGCACGTAATCTTCCGGATCGGCGGGCACGTCGTAGTTCACCACCGCGTCGATGCCCGACACATCGATGCCGCGACTCATGACGTCGGTGGCCACCAGCAGCCGGATCTTTCCCGCCCGAAACTTCTCCAGCGCCCGTTGCCTGGCCTTTTGCGGCCGGTCGGCATGCATCACATCTACCGAGAAGCCCGCAGCCTTCAGTGACTGCATCACCGCGTCGGCCCGGGCTTTGGTGCGGCAAAACACCAGCACACGCTCATAGTTGTCGCGCTTTACCAAGGCTTCCAACAGTTCTGTCTTTTGCCCCTGCACCACCGGCATGAGGGCCTCTTCCACGGTCTTTGCCGTCTCGCCTACACGCGCAATCTCGATCACTGCCGGGTCGTGCAACAGCGACGCGACGGTGGACTCCATGGATTGAGGAATCGTTGCCGAGAAAAGCAACGTCTGCTTGTTGGACGGCGTGGCTGCCAAGATGCGCTTGACCGAGGGCCAAAAGCCCATGTCGAGCATGCGGTCGGCCTCGTCGAGCACCAAAATGCGCACCTGGGAGAGCGACATCAGCTTGCGCTCCATGAGATCCAGCAGGCGCCCAGGGGTGGCCACCAGCAGCTCGCATCCGCGAGAGAGCGCTTTGAGCTGGGCGTCAAAGCGCGCGCCGCCCATCACCACCACGGTGCGCTGACCGGTGTGGTCGCACACCGCGCTGGTGACCTTCTCGATCTGCTGAGCCAGCTCGCGAGTGGGAGTGACGATGAGCGCCGGCGGCTTGATGGTGCCAGAGCCCGGAGTTGCGCCAGCTGCCTTAGCGGCCGCCGCTTTGCTGGAACCCTTGCCGCCCCGCGTATATCCCTTGCCACCCTTGGGGGTGCGAGTGCGGCGGAGGGGTTTCTCGGCATCGCCTTTAAGCCCTAGCTCCTGGAGGCGTTGGAGGACAGGAAGCACAAAAGCGCAGGTCTTTCCGGTGCCCGTCTGGGCGGAGGCCAGCACGTCGTGGCCGGCGAGGACTTGGGGGATGGCGTCGGCCTGGACGGGCGTGGGGGCCGTGAAGCCCAGGGCGTCCACAGCGACCAGCAGCTGAGGCGTGAGGCCCAGCTGGTCGAAGGATGCGGTATCGGCAGGCTGGGGGTCTGCGGGCTGGGGCGCCTGGGTGCCGCGAGTCGCGGCTTCATGTGTGGCGGATGCGGCGCGGGAAGATGCCGCTTGGGCGGTCGAGACGGGTGCGACCGGGACGGAGTGAGAATGTGCCGCAGGGCGTGGGGTGTCTGTCATGGGAACTCTTTTCTTTGTGGCTACGTGCAAGTATCCCCCATGACGCGGCGCGATGCACAGTGGGAGCCTTGGTTGGCTGATGCGCACAGGTTGTGCAGAGCGTTTTGGCTTCAGGTGGCGTACTTTGACACTCGAATCGACTAGCCACTGGCTTTGAAAGACAGAACACGTTTGGCAGAAAGACTCACTAAGCGATGGTTTTAGCCTCGGCACGAGAGGCCGCTAGCGAGCAGAGATCCTGCAACGAAACGTGCTGAACGAGCAGATTTAGGACTGGATCTGCTCGTTTCTGCTCGCTTGTGTCAGAAACGCTGCCGGAAAGGCAGCCCTCATGCCAACGGAAAAATGGATCTGCCGGAAATTAGGCTCTCGTGCCAACCGATACACTAAATGATAATCATGTTCGTTTGGCACGAAGCGTCGGTAGGATCTGGAAATCCTGCCAGATAAAAGCCGTAGGGCATGGATTCGCCCAAATCCATGCCCCTAGTGGCTTCTCAATCCACTTTTCCATACCCTAGCGAACCCTCATGCCCGCCGCATTCGATTCAAAAGATCATTGTCCCTACAAAATATCAGCATCCAAACGCCCATTACTCCAGAAACTGAGGAGGCTCCATTGCATCCAGATGGGTCTGAAGATCTATGGCGCAGATGCGCGTAGCTGCAGGGTAGGGCTCATCGTTGCGGTCATCGTAGTAGTCGACCTCTACTAATGCCCAACTCAGAGGCTCAAGGCTTTCGAGTGCAACAGGGATTCCGCGCGCATCGGTGATCTGGGTGTTCTCATCCACCAGAAAGACCTCGAATGCCTTGGCGCCCTCGGGAAGCTGCTGGCGGGTAAGCACATTAGGATCCTCCAGCACGATGCGCCCGTAGCCCGCCTGGGTTACACGGCCCTTGTGTTGGGCAAAGCCTCCGGTGAACTCGTTGGCTGGCGAGTTGGTGGCCGGGATAAAGGAAGGAGCTGCCCAAGCCGCAGTGCCCAAAGCAACGAAGAAAATCAGCACGCCGAAGAATAGCATCGTATTAAAATGCTGTGTTATATTTTCTTCATCATCTGCGCCTTTCTCGATGTATTCCAACAGAGCACCGTTCAAATCCTCCTTCCTCCGCTAATTTCAGTAATTCATATTATTGCGCATATTCACTACACTATCTTAAATACCTTTTGAACGTATCATCTTATTTGGTAAGCGTTACTTTTTATTTTTTGCATATCATATTCTATTATAGTTATATATTACCATTCATAGATATACAATAGCATCCTACTAATGTTGCAATCAATTGCACTGCTCCTCAGCGCATCCAACAGCTATCCATTTCTTCTCATTGCTAAAATGAAGCACATACGAAGTCTTAGAAAACCAAGCCAAGGACGCACCCCATGCCCATCAAAGTCGCCGACGGCCTTCCCGCCAAGGAGATATTGCATCAAGAACGCATCTTCGCCCTCGAAGAAGAGGCTGCAGCAAAGCAGGACATCCGTCCGCTGAGGGTGGTCATTCTCAACCTCATGCCCACCAAGATCGAGACCGAGACTCAGATCCTGCGCCTCATCTCCAAGAGCCCGCTGCAGGTGGACGTGGACTTCATGCGCGTCTCCAGCCACGAGTCCACCCACGTGAGCCGGGACCATCTGGTGAAATTCTACGAACCGTTCGAAAGTTTTCGCGATCAATACTACGACGGGTTGGTGATCACCGGCGCCCCGGTGGAGCAGATGCCCTTCGAAGAGGTGGACTACTGGGACGAGCTCTGCGACATCATGGACTGGGCCCAAACCCATGTGTTTTCCACCATGTATCTCTGCTGGGGGGCCATGGCGGGCCTCTATCACCTGCACCACATCCCCAAGCGCCTGCTGGGGTCCAAGCTCTTTGGCGTCTTCCCTCAGCGTCTTTGCGATGAGTACAACTTCTTAACCAACGGCTTCGACGAGGTGCACAACATGCCCCACTCGCGCCACGCCGCGAGCGACCCCAACGCCATCGAGGCCGACCCGTCGCTCCAGGTCCTCTCCCGCGGCTTCACCTCCGGCCCCGCACTGGTGGCCACACGTCACTTCTTCGAGGTCTACGTCCAGGGCCACTTCGAGTACGGTCGCGACACCCTGGCCGGCGAATACTGGCGCGACTTCAAAGCCGGCCTGCCCATCCAGCTGCCGGAAAACTACTTCCCCAACGACGACCCCGAGCGCCAGCCCCTCTTCACCTGGCGCGCCCACGCCAACCTCCTCTGGCGCAACTGGCTCAACTACGTCTACCAGATGACGCCCTACGACCCCGCACAAATCCCGCAAGTCAAAGCGCAGCTGGCCGCCCAAATCCCCGACACCGACGGCACCCCCAACAAGTTCTAGCTGCAAAGGAACCTACCTCGGCCACCGGCACTCCAATGATTAGCTTGCTCAGTGAGCAGCCAAAGTGCCTTCAGTGAGCGTATTAGGTGCTCACTGAGCTTCAGTGAGCAGAATTCCGCTCACTGAGGGGCATGAGCGCACTCACTGAAGCCGCCAGCGACCAGCCACCAGCGACCCAACAGGCTGAAGCCGCCAGCGACCAGCCACCAGCGACCCAATGGGCCAGTTCGCCAAGCCAGCCCAACTCTCACCATAGGCTGCGCAGGCGAAACAGCTGCCGATACAGCTCGCGACGCCGCTCCTCCAGCCGTTCCGAAAGCGGGGAAGGATCCCGACCGTTGACCGCCGCTGCAATGGCATCGGCGGCCGCAACTAGCTGACCGTATTCCCTTACTACCGGCCCGGTGATCGGCATCACCGTGATCCCGGAGGCTTCCAATGCAAGCTGGCGCAACTTGTCATGAAGCACTTCGTCGGCACCCAGATGATGAGCGGAAGAGTCATACTCAACATCGATCGACGACGCAGGAAAGAGCAGGTCCGGCATGGCCTGTGGCGCTCCAAAGATCTGCTTCCCGCGAGCCGAAAGACCCACAGAGGTGTTCAGTTCTGGTGGATCGAGCCCCAGTCCCCCAAGCTTGCGAGGAAGTGAAAGAAAGAGCGCCAAGGCGGATTCTCGAGGAGACCGAGAGCCCGGCAGTCCTCGAGCAAGCGCGAAGCGCATCAACGCCATACCGGGGACGCGACCCTCTATAGCTAACATTACTCTCTCGACAGAGTTCTGGGAAGCAAGGGGATAAGGCCTGGCCTCGACACCGCTCTCTCGGTCATCACGCGAGTCAAAACGACCCCAGAACTCCATGGCAAGAAGCACGAGTTCCCAGCGGGATAGCTCTGCAGCTCGAAGGAGCAAGTAAAGCTCAGGCGAAACCACATGCAGACCGGCACCGGGCCCCTCTTCCACCCGACAAATCGTGCCACCAGGAAGTGCCGCAGACCAGAGACGCATGGATCCGCCTTTCACCTCATGACGATGTTCTCGGCGCCCCACAAGAGCCTGAACTGCCGATGGTGCCTGTGGATACGCACTGCGCAATCCAGTCAACTCGCGATCGTGGAGCACGCGATATATCTCGCGGGAAGGTGCTTTGGCGTTACGCAGAAGCTCCGTACACTCAGCGCTTTCGGCAATGCGGGAGAGGGGAGCCCGCGACAAATAGATGAGCCGAGCATAGAGACCGCAAAGAATCATAGATCCTCCTTTCCCGAAGAAGTGCCTGGAAGAAACGCAGCTCTTCCCAAGACGCACGACTTAAATACGCGTCTAAAACACACCCTCGCCCCATCCAACGCCGAAGGCGAGAGAGAATCTGTATTCACGGATCCAATGAGCGCCCGTGAATCCTTCAATGGACACGTGCTTTGCTAATTAGACACGTGCTTTACTGATTAGCGTGCTCAGTGAGCGGTCATGCAGCTTTCAGTGAGCAGTTTTGGCACTCAACGAACTTCAGTGCGCGCAATTCTACTCACTGAAGCACCAACGCCCACTCACTGAAGCGACCACAGCCTTACAACAATCTTCTACGTAAACCATCTACGTAAGCCATCAGCTGCCGAACTAGCTCCGCTCGCACAAATCTTACCAAGGCCTCACGCACTCTAGTGGCCGAAAAACCCGTAGCAGCCGAGAAGCCCATGCCCCTCAGGCAGACACAAATCAAATCTAGGGGTTCCCAGACAAATAATACCCCTACCTCTAAAGTTACGACTTCCCCAGCCTTAGAGATAGGTGGTATCTGCATCCTCACAAAGGTCAAATAGCCCTAGCGCAGAGAGCGCCTGCCAAAGGCGTGCTCCCAGTTGTCGTTGAACACGTCGCGTGCGGCTATGGTGCCCGGCTGGTCGATCATCGAGTAGACCAGCGGCACCGGCAGCGTCACGGCATCGATGCCGTGGGCGATGAGCTGGTTGATCTGCCAGGCGTTTTTGAGGGATGCGCCCATGACTTTGGTGGACAGCTCTGCGGTGTCCAACATGGTTTGCAAAAGCACTGTCTCCTCAATGCCGTCGCCCTGATTGGACATGCGGTTAATATAGATCGCCAGGTAATCGGCACCGTTCTTGGCGGCCATAAAGCCCTGGCTTGCCGAGCTAATGGCCGTACACAGCACATGAATCCCCTCGGCCACGCAGTCCTTCACTGCGCGCAGCCCCTCATGGGTGGCCGGGATCTTGGCAAAGATATTGTCCTCGCGCAGCGACGCGATATAGCGCGCCTCTTCCATGATGCCCTCGTAGTCGGTGGAGATCACCTGGAAGAACACCTTTTGCTCCGGCTCGAGCAGCGCAAAGAGCGAATCTCGCACCTCGTCAAAGGTCTTGCCGCTCTGGGCGATGATGGTGGGGTTGGTGGTCACGCCGTCCACCGAAAGCATCGCTCCCAGCTTCTTAATCTCATCAATGTCTGCAGTATCCAGAATCAGCTCCATAGCCGCTCCCCTTTCCCATGCGCACGCCGATCCTCCCGCAGATGATCGAGCGCGCCCACCTCTCTTCAACATGCTCCCCTATTATGTACCTCTATCGATATATGTCCGCCCAAAAGCTACCGTTTTTGGCCTCTGCCAAGCTCAAGACCCCAATAGGCTACCGATAAACCCCAGCCATCCCACCAGCAGCGCCAGCGCGATACCCTCTATCACCCGAGCGAGGATTCGCCCCGACCCAATGGGCGTCTTCCGCGCACTCACATCCATGGCCGCTACCCACGCACCAAGTCCCAAAACAACTAACAGAGGAGACGGCCACGGAGCCTGAATAAGCAAACCCATCGCAAGAGCCACACTGGACAGCAATAGCAAGTTTCTTACCGGTGCCGAGAAGTTCATGGCTCCTCCATCGCAGGTCAACCGCGGTACCCAGATGACAAACCTAGACGCGCCTCAAACGCGCCTATGGGCGATCCGTCTAACGGTGCTATTAGGTCATCTTCATAGCTCCTTTACTGTTTGATCTATTGTACTCCTTTAAAAGAGGGCGGCTCACGCACAATCGTGAGCCGCCCTAGCAACGGGGGTCTAGTTAATGCCAGCGAGCGCAGGTACCGCAGTCTCTACACGATGCTCAGCAAAGACTGCAGCTCCTCTGGAGAGGTGAACTTGCGTGCCCTGGAGGAGTTGGGGAAGAGCACCTCCCCCTCCCAGGTCACCTGGTCTTGCGTGAGTCCTCTTGCTTTTGGCTCTTGTACTGAGTAGTACGGACCAGCAAGCGAGGGATGAACTCGCTTTTCTCAGGGAAGTCCTGCATCTCGAAGCCATAGTCCAAGTTCTCGACGATGTTCTGGACACTGTCCATGAGAGACATGCCAGGGGCAGCGGCCACAAGGCCGCTCTCGCTGTTGAACAGCTGGCCGTCGCCCACATAGACGGAGCGAATCTTCTCGCGACGGTTGCTCTCTACCTTGCCGATGGCAAGTACCGAGACAACGATGGCAACCCACCAGATGACAGAGACCACCAGGTCGAGAGGCGAGTCGATCTGGTTGAAGCCCAGGAAGAACCAGAGTCCCAGCAGGAACACCGACACCACTGCGGCGATAGTGAGGACAACGATGTTACTCTTTTTCATGAGCCTATTCCTTCTCCTTCTCTATTACCCGATGGTGGGGGTCATGCCGGAGGTCTCAGGGTAATCCTCGGCATCGGCGCCTTCACCAGTGAAGTCATCCTCGCGCTTCTTGAGCTTGCTGGTGAAGCTCATGCGACGCACAGCCACTGCAGCAGCATAGATGAGGGTGAGCACGATGCCGGCGATCATCACCATGTGGACCCAGCACTCCGCCTCATCCTCTTGGACGCCGGGAGCCATAGGCACTGCGTCATCGGCGATGGTGGTCTCCTCAGGCTCTGCCGCAAGTGTCTCCACAAGCGGAGTCGGGGCATCATCGATGGCTACCACAGCAGCGGGACCGCCACTAGGGGCGGCAGGACCAGCGGGAGCTGCTGGGCCAGCAGGCGTGATGCCTGAGGTCGCAGGCGTAGTGGGAGCCGGGAAGACCGGTGCGGGAAGCGCCGTGATGGTGAAGGTGCCGGTCTGGACGCTTACCACATAGTTGGGGTTAGCAGTGAAGGTAGCGGAGAGGACGTTGGGATACGTGCCTACTGCCTCGGCATCGTTGGTGCGGTAGTAACGCACGATGCCTAGATCGCTCTCATTGACGAGACCGGATACCGCGCCTAGGAAGACGGGGTCTGCCTGTCCCGCCACTTTGGTCGCATTTGCAACCGTGATGGTCACAGGAGCCGGAGTGATGGTAACCGTGGCACGCACTGCAGGAGTGGTGTCGTAGTTAGCCGCGTTGGCACGCACCCATACCGGATAAGTACCGGCATTGGTGAAGGAGGGCGCCTCGGAGGTCCAGGAAGTTCCGTCGAGGGAGTACTCGAAGGTGGAGCCAGGTACTGCCGCAGTGGCAGTAATCGTCGAGGCCGTGCCGTCGTACATCTTGGTGGTGCCGTCAGCATCTGCCAGATTCACGCCGGTGATAACGTTGTCGCCGGAGTTGACGATGGTGAAGGTGCCGGGCACGTAGGTCAACACATAGTTTCCCTGGTTCTCTGCACCGGAAGCCGTAATTACATAGCTACCGGCATTCTCGCCAGTCTCACGAGAGACTGTAAACTCGACCGTCTCGTTGCCTACAAGACCAGAGTTCTCATTACCTTCGGCAGCACCTGGGGTAGCGGTGAGCTCTGGGTCCTGATCACCATAGATCTTGCCTGCATCATTAGCGGTTATGACAACTGGGCGTCTAGTGATCTGGAGGGTGCCCAGATTCTCAGAGACGGTGTAGTTGGTCTCTTTGGCAGTGCCGTCCCACTTGATGGAGTAGGTGTTCTCCACCGGCCCACCCACGCCAGGGCCCACCTCGCCGGTGACGGCGAATATAGCAGCTATAGCGGCGCCTGACATCGACTTGCAGCGTGACTTTGGGCATGAAAAAGAGTCCCACGCCATAGGGCGTCGGGACTCTTGCGCAAACTTATATATAGTTGCGATTTAACAGCGGCTCAGGACGGCAGGAGAAAGCCGCACGCCTAGGCGGGGCTATTCTCGGTAAGGAAGCCAGAGCTATGCCCGCGCGCTGCGAATAGGGCCGGTGGAAGGGTTACTCGGCGGGCAGCAGAGTGGTGCGGCCGTAGGCAGCCTCCCAGTTGCGGGTGAAGTCATCCACGGCCATGGGAGTGGAGGGGATGTCCAGCATGTTGAAGGCCACGTCCACGGGAATGGTCACGGCCTCGATGCCGTTCTCCAGAAGCTCGTTGACCTGCTCCACGTTCTTGAAGGAAGCGGCCAGGATCTTGGTGGGGAGCTTGGCCTGCTCGAGCATGGCCTGCAGACGCACGACCTCGCCTACGCCGTCGCCCAGGTTGCACATGCGGTTGACGTAGGGAGCCAGGTAGTCGGCGCCGTTCTTGGCAGCCATGAAGCCCTGGCTGGCAGAGTAGATGGCGGTGGCCAGGACGCCCATGCCCTCGGCCTTGCAGGCCTTGATGGCGCGCATGCCGTCACGGGTGACGGGGATCTTGACGTAGGTGTTCTCAGGGCGCAGGGAGCAGATGTAGCGGGCCTCGGCCATGATACCGCCGAAGTCGGTGGCTACCACCTGGATGAAGAGCTTCTGCTCGGGGGAGAGGATCTCCATCAGGCCGTCGCGAATCTCCTCGAAGGACTTACCGCTCTTGGTGATGATGGTGGGGTTGGTGGTCACGCCGTCGACAGCGTAGAGGTCGTTGAGCTCGCGGATAGCCTCGAGATCGGCGGTGTCCAGAATGAGTTCCATGGTAAATCCTTTCATTGTTTATGCGCGCTCTCCTCTGCGGCAACACGCGTGTACACCGGTTGAAAACTCTTTGAATCCAGTCTAGCGGCACTGGGCCATGCTCTGGCGATCGGGGTTTTAGGGGAATCAGGGATATCAGTAACAGGCGCTTATTCGCCGTGGAGCGTCGCGTTGAGCCCACTTTTAGACGCTTCCTCCACAATCCAGGCCACCTGGTCGTCTGTGAGGGCGGCCAGGTCTCCCAGGCCATAGGAGCGCCCTACGGCGTCGTACTTGCCGCTGCCCAGCTGATGGAAGGGCAGGATGTCCACTCGGCCGATGCCCAGCTCGCGAATACGGTCCAGGTTGGCGGTCACATTGGCGGGGTCGTCGGTGAACCTTGGGATGATGGGCATGCGCGCCACCACCCGCGCCCCGCTTGCCAAAAGCTCCTGGAGCTGGGCGTCACGGATCTGAGGATCGACGCCAATGAGGTCCAGGGAGCGCTGTTGGTCTGCGATCTTGAAGTCCACCAGCCAGAGGTCGCAGACGCTCGCGAGGTCTTGGAGGCGTGGCGCCTTGACCGCCAGCGTGGTCTCCAGGGCCGTCTTCATGGCCGCCTTTTTGATGCGGCCAAAGAAGGCGACAAGCCAGTCTGCCCAGAGCAGCGCCTCTCCGCCGGAGGCAGTGACGCCGCCGTTGGACTCCTCGAAGAGCACGGCGTCGCGCAGCACCTCCTGAGCCATGTCCTCCGGTGTGCGCGGCACGCCCAAGAGCGTCTTGGCGCCGGTGGGACAGAGATCGGGCGGGGTGGAGCAGAGCCTTTCGCCTGGGGCTTTGGGGGTGCATCCCATGCAGAGGGACTCCTTGAAGGAGACCTCGGGCGTGCTCGAGAGGTTCTCGGGGTTGCAGCACCAGGGGCACTTGAAGGGGCAGCCCTTCAAAAAGACCGTGGTGCGGATGCCGCCGCCGTCGTGCAGGGAGTAGCGCTGCACATTGGTGACGGGGGCAGTGAGGCAGGCGGGTTTCTCGGCAGCTTGGGGCACAGAGGGTGCGGGGGCTGGGGGAATGTTGGGATCTGCCTGCGAGCTGCGGGGCGCGGCGGGGGTTGCGGGCGCAGGCTTAGAGCACATGCTCGCTCCGGTTGATGATGTCGTCCTGGATGCCGCGGGCCAGCTCCACGAACATGGCGGAGTAGCCGGCGACGCGCACCACCAGGTCTTTGTGGTTCTCGGGATGCTTCTGGGCGTCCAGGAGGGTGGCGCGGTCAACCACGTTGAACTGGATGTGCTGGATCTTGTAGCGCGAGAAGGCCTTGAGGTAGGCGGCCATCTTGGCCAGGCCCTCCTCGCCGGCTAGAGTGGCCGGGGAGAACTTGACGTTGAGCAGGGACCCGTTGGAATCCAGCGCGTTGTCCAGCTTGGACACCGAGCGCAGGCTTGCCGTGGGGCCGTTGGTGTCGCGGCCCACCATGGGGGAAAGGCCGCCGTCGGCCAGCTGCTCGTGGGCATGGCGGCCGTCGGGGGTGGCGCCGCAGGCCTCGCCCAGCGGGATGTGGGCGCTCACGGTGTAGGAACCCGGCTGGAAGTGGCCGCCGCGGGGATTGGTGTAGCCGGCCACCTCGTGGCCGTAGTGGGAGAGCAGGCGGGCGCCCAGCTCGTCTACCTGGTCCACGTCGTTGCCGTACTTGGGATAGCGGTTGATGAAGCGCTGGCGCCAGACCTCGTCGCCCTCGCCGGTCCAGTCGCGGTCCAGCATGGCGACGAGCTGGGGCAAGGTGAGCAGCTGCTCCTCGAAGACCGCCTGGCGGATGACCTCCAAAGAGTCTGCCAGGTTGGCGGTGCCCACGCCCTGGACGCCGGAGGGGTTGTAGCGCGCGCCGCCGGCAGTGAGGTCTTGCCCGTTTTCCATGCAGTCGTTGATGAGGCAGGAGAGCAGCGGCGTGGGAGAGGTGGCGGCGTGAGCCTCGTCGCAGGTGTTGCACCCGCGAACCATGAGCCCCACGTAGCGGTCGATGACCTTCTCGGTAGCGTCGATGAGCTCGTCGAAGGTGGCGAAGCCCTGGGGGTTCTCGTGCAGGGCGATCTCCAGGCAGCGCACCATATTGAACATGGAGATGTCGTGCAGGCCGTACATGGCGCCAGGGATGGAGAGTTCTACGCACCCCACCACGCCGTAGTCGCGGGCGTCCTCCAGCGAGATGCCGCGGTTCACGAAGGACAGGATGTTGACCTCGTCGTTGAAGACCTGGGGCATGCCGTCGCCCAGGCGGATGACCTGGGCCGCCTCATGAAGCAGCGACGCCGGCGTTTGGGCATGCATGCGCAGCGAGAGGTTGGGCTGGGGCAGGCGGGTGTCGTTTTGCACGTCTAACAGCAGGCTGGAGAGCTCGTTGGTGGCATCCTGGCCCATGGCGTCCACGCCGCCCACCACGATGTTGAGGCCCGAGGGGAATCCGGCGAAGAACTTGGCGCTCTCCGTGGAACGGGCGAACACGATGGTGTTGCACTTGAGGTAGAAGTCCTGGAGCCACTCGCGGATGGTCTCGTCGCTTGTGCCCGCGGCTTTGGAGGCCTGATAGAGCGGCCAGAGGTACTGGTCCACCCGGCCCAGCGAGATGGAGCTTGCGTTGGACTCGTGCTCGCAGACCAGCTCGGCCAGCCAGAGCTGCTGGAGGCCCTCACGGAAGTCTTGGGGGGCACGCTGCGCCAAGTTACCGAGAATATCGGCCATCTCTTGCAGCTCTTGTGCGCGCTCCGGCGAGGTGGCAGGGTCTTGGGCTTTGTCGCGACAGATGGACTCGTAGCGGCGGATGTAGGCGATGGTGCCCTCAAGGACGATGACCGCTGCCTGGTAGAACAGGTTGTCAGGCTGGGATGCCAGCTGCTGCCTTGCATCCTCCAGCAGCGCCGCCCAACCGCGCTCCATGAGCACTGGGAAGTTGGGGATGATATGGCCTTGGCCCTTGTCGGTTTGGGCCACCGCGAACACCTTGGTGGTCTGCGCCTCTGCCACCTGGGGGTCCAAGTGCGCGCGATACCAATCGTTCAAGCTCTGCCCGGCCCAGAAGGGATAGACCTGGTCGCGATAGAGGGTTTTATCGGCTTCAGACATCTCGAAGCGGTCCTGCGGGCGCACGGGGAGCTGATCCAGCTCGTCCAGGATCCAGTAGGGGCTCATCTCGGGCGACAGCACGCCGGCGCGGGGCTCGCGGGTGCGGTTGCCTGCGAACAGGTCGTGCTCGTCGATGACGATCTCGTGGTTCTCCAGCAGATGCACCAGCGCTTTTGCACGGCACAGAATGGCCGGCTCGCCCTGGGTCTGCTCATAGCTCTCCTGATAGAGCAGGGCGCGCTCCAGGTCGATGACGCGAGGCTTGGCAAATAGGCTGTCTTTGATGGCTTGCGTGCGCGGGGTGAGCATGGCGCCTCCGAGTTGCGTTGGGATGTACCTTGGGTTTTGCAGCAGGGCCGCAGGGCGCGCCGCTCTCGCGGCGGACACCTATGGCGGTCCGGCGCGGTGAGCCTGTGAGGTGCCTAAGCGGCGGGACCGCTGGGGGTCCGGTGCGGAAATATGCCGATGCGGCGAGCACCGACGCGGCGGGGATGCCGAGAAGCCCCCCCTACTGGCTCTGATTCTATCGCAGTTGGACTGCGATTGCTCTTACTTTGTCGTATTTTCGCCCAATTCGTCGCGTTTTCTCCACGAATGACTGGGAAGGAGGGTTGAGCGGCGCGCGGGAGCCAGGAAGGGTCCGTCGCTGGGCTGCTGAGTTGCCGTCGCTAGGTTGTCAGGTTGCGGGCGCTGAGCTGTTGAGTTGCTGTCTCTGGGCGCCCATCTCGTTATTAGAGGGCTTTCGGCATGGTTTTCGAAGGAAATGAGCCCGTTTTGAGGGAAATCTCGTTATAAGAAGGCTTTCGGCACTGGGGTTTTGCAAAACCCCAGTGCAGTCAGACCTCTAATAACGAGACGCGCATTCGACACCTGTGCGGAGAGCTCAGGCTACCAACTTCGCGCAGGTAAAAGCACCTTGGCGGCCGCGCTTGGCTGCATTCCTTACTGCCTCGCCTAGCCGCATCCCCTACCAGAGCAGAGGGGCCTGAAGCTCGGCCAGCACTTGGCCACGGGCCGTCTCTTTGGCCTCCGGTTCCATGACGATGCCTGCAAAGGAGTCCAAAGTGGCGTAGGAAAACGTGCCCCAGGCCCCCACCTTGGAGCTGTCGATGAGCAGGTAGGCCGCCTGACAGCGAGCAAGGACGGCGCGCTTGACCATGCCGTCATCGGCATCGAAGGTGGTCACATCTCCAGTTTTGGGATCCACTCCCAGCGCTCCCATAAAGGCCGCATCAAAACGCAGGGGCTCCAGCATGGCCAGGGTCTGAGGGCCTGTAAAACCGTTGAGCTCGCCGGAGACGGTGCCGCCAATGCCCGTGACCTGCAGGTGATCGCGACCGGCCAACACTTGGAGCACATCGATCATGTTTGAAGCCACATGAACTGGCTTGGGGCCGGTGGCCAAAAGCTCCGCCAGATAGTGGTTGGTGGAAGAGCAATCCAGGTAGATGGTGGAGTTCTCCTCCACCAGCTCGTAAGCCTTTTGAGCCAAGGCGCGCTTTTGAGGCTCATGGATGTCCACGCGGTTCATGATCATGCGGTCGGCCAACGACTCCGGCCGTATGGCGCCGCCGTAGACTTTGCGAGCCCTTCCCTGCTCTACCAAGGTTTTGAGGTCCTTGCGAATGCAGTCGTCGCTCACGCCAAAAAGCTGGGCCAGCTCACCCACGGTCACGCGGCCTTCAAGGGCGATGAGGTCTGCGATAGCGTCCTGGCGCTCTTTCAAAAACATGACAGTCCTTTCTAAAATCCCTGGTAGCAGCAGCCTGCGGCCTCGGGGAGGGGCTCTTGGCAGGTGTAAGCAGCCTCAAGGGAGGAGAAGCTCTTGGCAGGGGCTTGAGCAATGGCGAGCGCCGGGAAGCCCACAGGCACGAACCCGGGAGGGCGCGGGCTTCTCGGCAGCAGAGGGGGCGAAATGGCGGCATGGCCAATGCAATGCCGCGTTCTGCAGGGGCGCATGGCGCTCTACGAGGACTATTAGTTTATCCGAGTTTATCGTAGTTTAGCCTGAGGACGCGAGAAAGTGCGACCAGGGGTAACCCCCACGCAGGGAGTGGCGGGTAAAAGTTGTGCCCGTCGGCAGAGTTGGCTGGTAGCCGAGGGGGTACATAGGGGCAGAGCGTGTAGAATAGGAACGCTTTAGCGGACGTCTCTGGCAAATCGAGGCGCCACGCAGACGTGGGTCATCAAAGGAGAAAGGGTTTAGATGAAACCTCGACCGCACAGTCGATGACCCCTGAGACCGGCTCCTTAGCGGGTCGCGCCCCAGGGGTGTGACAGGCTGCCATGAGGCAGCGCCGCTACCAGCCCCTACGGGCGCAAAGGAGCAGTTTCATGATCTATCTGTCTCAGATGCTGGGCATTCCCGTTCTGGATTCAGGGGGCGAGCGCATCGGCGTCGTGAACGACCTGGGCATCGCCACAGGCGAGGTGTTTCCCCGGGTCACATCCCTGGCGTTTCAGGGCCCCGGCAAAACGCCCTTCATGATCAGCTGGCGCAAATACGTCGACAGCTTTGATGGCGACACGGTGCGCCTTAAGGTGCCCTCCACAGACATCCGCTTCTCCTACCTGCAGCCAGAAGAGGTCCTCATCAACCGCGACCTCATGAACAAGCAAATCGTTGATACTCGCGGCCTGCGCGTAGTGCGCGTGAACGACCTCAAGCTCTCGGACTCCGGCTCCTCCCAGCTGCGCCTGTTAGGCGCCGAGGTGGGAGCCCGCGGCATCTTGCGCAACCTCTCCCCCACCGTCGAGCGCGGGGTCGCCAAGATCGCCCACACGCTGGGCCACGACATTCCCGAGAAGATCATCGCCTGGAGCTATATGGACCTTCTGGACCGCGAGCTTTCCGATGTGCAGCTCAATATCTCACATAAAACCCTGGACGACATGCATCCGGCGGACATCGCGGACATCATCGAGCAGCTGGACCCGCGGCTGCGCGGCCAGGTCTTTGCCCAGCTGGACGACGCCCAGGCGGCAGACGCCATGGCCGAGCTGGACGACGACGGCATGGCCGCAGAGATCATGGACGACATGGACGTGGCCTCGGCTTCGCGCATGCTCTCCCAAATGGACCCGGACGACGCCGCGGACCTGGTGAGTGAGCTGGACTACGAGCGTGCCGAGACCCTGCTGCGCCTCATGGGCGTCAAGGAGGAGAAGGCCATCCGCCAGCTGCTGGGCTACCGCGAGGATACCGCCGGCCGTATCATGACCTCGGAGTTTGCGGCGCTGCCCCCTTCGGCCACCATCGCCGACGCCATCGCCAAGATCCGCACCATGGACGAGGACGACATCGAAACCGTCAACTATATCTATGTGTGCGACGACGATCGCCACCTGTTGGGCGTGCTCACCCTGCGCGCGCTGCTCATGGAGTCGCCGGACACCCAGCTCTCGGCCATCATGGAGACCGACGTCATCACCGCCAACCCCGACGACGACCAGGAAGACGTCGCCGAGGCCATCTCCAAGTACAACCTGCTGGCCATCCCCGTGGTCACCGAGACCCAGCAAATCGTGGGCATCGTCACCGTGGACGACGCTCTAGACGTCCTGGAAGAAGAGCACGAGGAAGACCTGCAGCTGGCCGGTGGCCGAAGCGATTCCGACACCGACAAACCCACCCACGACCTGCGCTGGCTCTTGGGAAACCAGCTCTGGTTCTTCTTCTGGGTGTGCGGCGTGGTGGCCATGGCCGCTGCGGGTTCCGCACTAGGCATCCAAGCCGCTGCGCTAGCTGCCTCCGTGGCGCTGCCCGTCTGTCTCCTCATGGCCGATGACATGGTGAGCTACACCACCGGCTTCTTCATCGAGTTCGATCCCGACGACGAGGACTCCCCCTCCACCAGCTCCTTTGTCTTCCGCGGCCTGGGCATCGCCTGCGTCTACCTGGCGCTGGTCATGCTGCTCGCCATTGGCATAGGCGGCCTGTTCGCCCCCACCGCTGCCCTTGATGCGGTGAGCGCGGGCTTCTGGGCCTCTGCCGGCTCCGCCCTCATCAGCTATGGCACCGCACCCCTCTACCTGCACTATCTGCGCCAAAAGGACGCCCACGGCGAGGAGGTCTCCCGCCTCTCGCTGCGCTTGCTGGCCCTCACGGTGTCCATCGTGCTCTTCATGGCCATCTGCCTGCCCGCCCTCGTGATGGGCGCCTAGCTATGGCTACCGAGAAGAACACCCCCACTACCCCGCAAGCCCCTGCTCAAAAGCGCAAGATGCGCCTGCTCACAGTGCTTGCCGCCATGGGGCCTGGCCTCATCGCCGCCCTCTCCGGCACCGACGCCGGCGGCATCGCCACCTACTCCAACGCCGGCGCGCTCTTTGGCTTTGGCCAGCTGTGGACCGTGCCCATCATGGGATTCTTGATGATCGTGGTCCAAGAGACAGCTGCCCGCATGGGCTGCGTCACCGGCAAGGGCTTCGCCAGCTTGATTCGCGAGCAATTTGGGGTGCGTTTATCGGCATTCGCAATGCTGGCCCTGCTGGTCTCCAACACCATGGTGACCCTCTCCGAGTTCGCCGGCATCGCATCCGGCATGTCGCTCTTTGGCATTCCGGCGCCAATCTCGGTGCCCATCGCCGCCATTGTCATCTGGCTGCTCACCATGAGCGGCAGCTACAAGCGCATCGAAAAAGTGCTCTTGGCCATATGCTGCGTGTTTATCGCCTATGTGGTCGCAGGATTTATGGTGCAGCCCGACTGGGCCGATGCCCTGAACGCCACCATCCTCCCGCGCATCACCCCCACGCCCGAGTACCTGAGCCTGTTGGTGGCAAACATAGGCACCACCATCGCGCCCTGGATGATCTTTCTGGCCGAGTCCAACGTGGTCGACAAAAATGTGGGCGCCGACGAGATCCCCTACCAGCGCATCGACACCGCCACCGGCGCCATCCTGGCGTCGATCATTTCATGGTTCATCATCATGGCCACCGGCGTGACGCTGCACCCTGCGGGGGTAGCAGTGGACGACGCCGCCCAGGCCGCGCAGGCCCTCGCCCCCATCGCCGGCCCCTACGCCGAGCGCCTCTTTGGCTTGGGTTTGGTAGGCGCTTCTCTGCTGGCCGCCGCGGTGCTTCCCGGCATCACTTCCAGCGCCATCTGCGAAGCCTTTGGCTGGGAGCACGGCGCCGACCACGGTTGGAGCGAGGCCCCCGTCTACCGCGGCATCATCACCGCCATCATCGTGCTCTCTGCCGGAGTGGTGCTCATCCCCCACATCGATCTCTTTGGCATCATGATGGCCGCCCAGGTGGTCAACGGTGTGCTGTTGCCCGTGCTCATGATCTACATGGTGATCATCGCGTCCGACAAGCGCATCATGGGCCGCTACGTCAACGGCCGCCTCTGGACCGCCATCACCTGGGCCACCATTGTGGTCATCATCATCCTCACCATTGTGATGTTCGTGCTCCAAGGGTTGGGGTACTGAGCTGTTGTAACGCTGGGCGGCTCGCGCGGAATACGTTGGGTGCGCACTTAGGATTCTAACAGCTGCCCGGTCACACCACCTGGGTATGACTGCATTTTTGGGACGACCCGGTTACACCACCATGGTGTAACCGCGAAAACGCGCCCACATTCCCGCAAAACCGGCTACACCCTAGAGGTATTTTGCCAACCATCCAGTAACACCCCTGGGGTATGTCCGGGTGCCTCCTAAAAGCCCGCTACACCCCGAGATGTAGCGGGATAGGTGGGCGTAGCTTTTTAGCAGGGTTTTGCGAAGCGGCTTTTCTAAGGCGCTATGTTGAGAAGCCGCCAGACACCCCTAAGATACTCCCGTTGCCGAGAAAAGCTCGCCCCCCTTAAAGCCGGAGGCCTTAAGGGGGGCGAGCAGCGATGCCTTAGGTTGGAAGCGCCAGGGAGCGCTGGGGCGCCTTGGAGGCGCTGAGGTCGCGAAGGGTACGCCTTACTGGGCGGAGGTGACCTTCTTCCAGTCGGCCTCGAAGGCGGCCAGGCCGCGGTCGGTCAGAGGATGGTGCAGGCACTTCTCCATGGCGGCGAAAGGCACCGTGGCGATGTCTGCGCCCAAGAGGGCCGCCTGGGTCACGTGGTTGGGGGTGCGAAGAGAGGCGGCGATGATCTCGGTGTGCTCAGGTGCGTAGTAGTTCTTCACCGCGGTCACGATGTTTGCCAGCTGCTCTATGCCGTCTTCTGCGATGTCGTCGAAGCGGCCCACGAAGGGGGAGACATAGCGGGCGCCGGCAGAGCAGGCCATCAAGGCCTGGGGCACGGTGAAGATGAGGGTCATGTTGACGTTGACGCCGTGCTTCTTGAGCTCCTTGGTGGCGGCCAAAGACTCAGCGCAGATGGGAAGCTTCACCACGATGTTGGGGGCAAGGGCTGCCAGGCGCAGACCCTCTGCCACCATCTCCTCGGTGGTGGTGGCGGTGGACTCGGCAGAGACCGGAACGTCGGGGCAGGCCTCGGCGATCTTTACCATGTGGGCCTCGAAGTCGGCCAGCTTGCCGCCGGTCTTGGCATAGAGGGAGGGGTTGGTGGTGACTCCTGCCACGCAGCCCCAGGAGTAGGCGGTCTTGATCTCTGCGAGGTCGGCGGTGTCGATGAAGAACTTCATGGTGATTCCTTTCTGGGTGATCAACCAGTGGGATAGTGTGAAGAGCGAGTATCGCGCGCTTTTTTGAGGTGCGCGCTACTCGGCAACGATGGCAATGCCAGAGCTGGTGCCAATGCGGTCGGCGCCAGCCTCGACCATGGCGGCAGCCTCCTCGGCGGTGTGGATGCCACCGGAAGCCTTTACCTTGGCAGCGCCGTTGACGGCCTTGGTCATGAGGGCCACGTCATGCACGGTGGCGCCGCCGGTGCCAAAGCCGGTGCTGGTCTTGACGAAGGTGGCATGCGCCTCGACGGAGAGGCGGCAGGCGCGCTCGATCTGCTCGTCGTTGAGATAGCAGGTCTCCAGGATCACCTTGACGCAGCGACCCTGGGCGGCCTCGACTACGGCAGCGATGTCGGCGCGCACGGCGTCGTCCTCGCCGGCCAAAAGCCAGCCCACGTTGAGGACCATGTCCACCTCGTCGGCTCCGTTGTCCACGGCCCAACGAGCCTCATAAGCCTTGGGATCGGTGGCCATTGCGCCCAGGGGGAAGCCCACTACGCAGCAGACCTCTACCTCGGAGTTGGCCAGGCGCTCGGCGCACAGGGGCACCCAGCAGGTGTTGACGCACACAGAAGCGAAGTTGTGCTCGATGGCCTCATCGCAGAGACGCTCGATGTCGGCACGGGTAGCAGTGGCCTTCAGGATGGTGTGGTCGATAAGCCCGTTGAGTTTCATGGAACAAGATCTCCTTTAAATGAATGATGTGAGAGCCCTCCCGATGGGTTGCCGGGAAGCTCCAGAGGCCCTGCCGCGCCAACGGCGCTCGGTGCCTGAACCGGCGCGACAGGACTCCAAGAGCGATGGGCGGCCAAGAGGGCCGCAGAGGCAAGGCGCCTTTGAGCCGCAGCCCTTTAGGCCAAAGCCTTTAGGGCAGAGGCTGTTTAAAGCCTCTAGGCCAAAGCCTCGGTGACGGTGTTCACCAGGTCGTCGGCGGTGAGGTGATACTCCTTCTGGAGGAAGGAGGCGGGGCCCACCTGACCAAAGCGCTCGACGACACCGTGGCGCACCAGAGGCACGCCCAGGTTCTTCTCGGCAAGGACCTCGGCCACTGCAGAGCCCAGACCGCCGATGACGCCGTGGTTCTCGAAGGTGACCACGCACTTCTTGCCAGCGGTCTCGGAGACCACCAGGTCGACATCCAGAGGCTTGACGCAGAACATGTCGATGACCTCGCAGGAAATGCCCTGAGCCTCCAGGGTCTCAGCGGCGTCCAGAGCGTCGGACACCAGCTGGCCGGCGGCGATGATGAGCACGTCGGAGCCGGAGCGCAGCACGTTGCCCTTACCCATCTCGAAGGTGGAGCCGGGGGCGTAGACGTCGCGCACGGCCTTGCGGTTGCCGCGGACATAGTGCACGCCGGCGCCAAGGTTTGCAAAGGCGCGGATGATCCACTCCATCTGGGTGGCGTCAGCTGCGTCGCACACCACGGCGCCAGGGATGGTGCGCATGAGGCCCATGTCCTCGTAGGTGGTGTGGGTGCCGCCATTGGTGGCTACGGCAAAGCCGGGGTCGGAGCCGTAGATGTTGATGGTGTTGCCGGCGTAAGCGCCCGAAAGGAACACCTGGTCAAAGCAGCGGCGGGTGGCGAAGGGGCCAAAGGTGTGGGTGAAGGGGATGAAGCCTTCAGAAGACATGCCGGCGGCGATGCCCATCATGTCGGCCTCGGCGATGCCGCATTGCACGAAGCGGTCGGGGTTGGAAGCCTGGATCTTGGTGAAGCCGGAAGCGCCACCCAGGTCTGCCTCCAAAGCCACGACGCGGTCGTTCTCCTTCATGAGGTCCTGCAGGGTCGAGACTACGACGGCGCGCAGCTCGGTGCCCATCTGGGAACGGTCTTGAGCGAGCTGGAACATTTAGGCTTCACTCCCCTCGATGATTGCGGTGAACTGAGCGATGGCTTCCTCGGCAGCAGCCTTGGCAGGAGCGTCGAACTTGGGAGAGTGATTGCTCATGAGCTGCTCGAAGTACGGTACGCCGGCGCCCTTGACGGTGTCCATGACGATAGCCACAGCAGAGTCCTCGTGGTGCTTGGCCTCGGTGATGGCGGCGTCCAGGGCCTCGATGTCCTGGCCGTTGACGGTCTGGGTGCAGAAGCCAAAGGCGCGCATCTTCTGAGAGATGTCGAAGGGGTTGAGCACATCCTTGGTGTAACCGTCCAGCTGCTTCTTGTTGTCGTCGATGATGACGATGCAGCGGTTCAAGCGGTTGGCAGCGATGAACTCGAACGCCTCCCAGCACTGGCCCTCGTTGAGCTCGCCGTCGCCCACGATAAGGTAAGTGTAGGTGTCGGCGCCCTTGAGACGCTGGGCATAGGCGATGCCGGCAGCGGTGGAGCAACCCTGGCCCAAAGAGCCGGTGGTCATGTCGACGCCGGGGGTCTTCAGGCGGTCGGGGTGGCTGGGGAGATCGGTGTGGCCCTGGTTCAAGGTCATGAGCATGTCGCGGTCGAAGAAGCCGGTCTCGGCCAGAGCGGCATACCAGGCGGGACCGGCGTGGCCCTTGGACAAAACGACGCGGTCGCGATCCTCCCAGCGAGGATTGGACGGGTCCACCTTCAAAACCTTGCCGTAGAGCAGGGCCATGAGGTCGGCGATGGAGTACGAGCCTCCCAGGTGACCGGATCCTAAGGGAAGCAGCATCTGCATGACGTCACGACGAATCTTGGTGGCGAGCAGCTGAATGGATTTCAGCTCCTGTTCCTGCATCCTTGCTCCTTTCATCAGTGATTGAGTTCATGGTTGCGTAATTGAACGCTTAGAAAAAGGCGGGCCCGCAAAGGTGCCCGCCACAAGAGAGCTATAGTTCCGCCTACGCAGGCAGGGCGGAGAAATCCAGGGGCTTCTCTCGAGCCCCTGGGCGCGAGTGGGCCAAGCGCCTACTCGGCGTCGAACTTCTCCTGGAGCTTGGTCTTGAGCTCGTCCTTGTCAACGATGTTGACCAGGATGACCTTCTGCTCCTCGGGGATGTCGGTGACAAAGTTCTCGAGGTCGCGGCCAATGACAAACAGGTCGGCAGCGCCGGGGACCACGTCAGAGATGGTGGTGTGATCCACGGAGACGTCGGTCTTGCCAAGATCGCGCAGGACATCGTCGATGTTCATCTGCACCATGAGACTGGAGCCCAGGCCGGAGCCGCAAGCGCACATAATCTTCTTGATAGCCATGATGGATCCTTTCGATGAGGCGCCTTGACGGCGCGTGGGCGTACGGTTCCGATGATGAACCTCGGAGATGCCCAAGGTGTGAGAAAACCAAGGAAAACACGCCAAAAGCCTCAAGAGTGCCTTAAAAGGCTCGTTGAGCCTCTTGGCGCAAAAGAAGTGGTGGAGCGAGGAGGAGGTTGGAGGGTCCTCGCCCCACCGGAGAAAAGCGACGTGACGCTAGATCGCAGAGCTTAGGCAGCAGCGTCTTCCTTCTTGGGCTTGGGAGCCACGAAGTTGTAGACGATGGGGGCCAGGAAGCACACGATGCAGATGACCAGGAGAGGCCAGCCGGGGTCGACAGAATGTTGATGATAAAGTCGAGCACTGCCATGGTCTATCTCCTTTCTGTTTGCTTGGAAGGCTGCGCCTTCTTCTTTACCTATGCGCGCCAGCCCGCGGGCTGGATAGTGCCTAGCTTGGTGCAAGGGTTTCTCGGCACGTTCTTCTGCGTGTCCCTGCCGAGAAACGCTCGCCCTCACCTCAAGAGCTCGGAGAGCTACTCGCCAGCCTTCTCGGCGTCGGCGACAAAGTCGTCGTAGACCTCATCGGCGGTCTTGGCGGTAGCGATCTTCTCGATGGTGTCAGGATTGGAGAACATGACTGCCAGCTCCTTCATGACCTCCAGGTGAGAGTTGGCATCGGTCGCGGCCAGGGTGACCAGGACGCGCACGCCGGGGCCCTCGGGCTTGAAGAAGACCGGCTCGCGCATGACGGTGACCGAAAGCTGGGTCTTGAGGGCACCCTGCTCGGGGCGGGCGTGAAGCAGTGCCAAATCGGGGCAGATCACGAAGTAGGGGCCAAACTCGTTGGCGTTGTCGATGATGCCCTCGGCGTAACGGGGAGCCACGAAGCCGTTGTCGATCAGCGGGGTGCAAGCGATGACGACGGCCTCCTCCCAAGAGTCAGCGCCTTCCCAGATTTGGACGTTCTCGCGCTTGAGCATGGACGCGATTGCTTTGGCCATAGCGCTCCTTTCCTAAAAAGCTACTGAACGTCGGACAACCAGAGAATGCCACATTTCCTGTTTTGCACGACGTCTTTTCCTGATTTTTCCTGTTTTGTCCCTTCAGCGGTAGAGTTTCTGGGGTAAACGGCAAAACCAGGAAATGACGACCCAGAAATGGCCCTCTTGGTATTGAATACATACTAGGAAATCTAGTTTTTTCCGCTTTACTCCCCCGATAAAAGCCCATCAGCCTCCTGCTGCGGGCGCCAGGCCCTCCAACCCGGTCGTGCGACGCAGCTGCTTTAGGAGCGCGTCATCCGCGCACTCCCCCAACCCTGTCCAACGCGTGAAACGAGGTGGTTCCTGTGTTCCCCAACGAACGCCGAGAAGGTATTCTTGCTTATCTTGAAACACAGGGACGAGTAACCGTCGAAGAACTCGCTGAACTGTTCGATATTTCGGTAGACAGCATTCGCAAGGATCTCAAAGCCCTCTCCAAACAGGGGCTCCTAAAACGCGTCTATGGCGGAGCCATTCGCATAGACCGCGAGGCAGAAGCCCCTACGCCCTCCGACATCGCCGCCGCCTCTGCCGCGCGCATCATTCCCGAGCCCACGGCGACCATTGGGACGTCGGCAGACCCGGCCAAAGAGGAGAGCCGGCGGCAGGTGGCCTCCCGCGCCTATATGGAGATCAACGACGGGGACGCCATCTTCTTAGACGTCTCCGAGACCTCCCGCCATATCGCCGAGATGCTGGCTGCCGGCGACAAGCGCTGCATCGTCACCACCAACATGATCGACGTCCCCGCCATCCTGGCCAAAAACCCTCTGGTCACAGCCCTGGTAACCGGCGGCTACCTCTCACCCGACATGCGCGGGTTCACCGGCCCCACCACCATCAGCCTGCTGGAGCCCCTGCTCTTTGAGAAGGCGTTTATCTCCTGCGCCGGCATCAGCCTGCCCAAACGCTCGGTGACCTGCGACACCATGGAAAGCGGCCAGGTCAAGCAGCGCGCCATCGAGAACGCCACCTACAAGTTCCTCTTGGCCGAGCACTCCAAGTTCGACTTCCACGCCGGCTACCGCTTCGCCTCGCTCACCGACTTCACCGCCATCATCACCGACACCACCGACGTCAGCCTCCTGGGCGACATCGCCGCCATGGGTGTCCCGGCCCTGTGCTAACGCGCGCAGCAGCTGCGGGGTCTTTCCGCCACGCCCCACGCTACAGCGCGCTAGGTGCCAACTACCCTCGAAACCCTAGAAGCCGAGAAACCCCCAGCCTCCTTAAGCTGCAGGTTTCTCGGCTTCTTGTGTGATATGGGACGCCGGGGCGTCTGCGCGCTCGAACGTAGTCCCTATGACGTATTTACAGCTATAGGAATAATGTCCTGAAGACTCTGTAGGGTGATCCCAGGTAATGATCTCGCCCACCTGCGGCCTCTCTGACGTCTGAGTTCCCGCCGCCACGCTATCTGCCAAGTGAGGTTTCTCGAAAGCGACCATTACCGAGCTTCCGATTTCATAGTCGTCGCTATCCGTTATCTGGGTGACGATTAGCAGCTCTCTCTCGCTTTCGCCTAACGCAAGCACTTTGCCTGTTGAGCCGGTGATTGCGAAATTTGCTTGTTGCGCACCGCTAGGTGCAAATCCACCCCCAGTAACAAGAGGCGAAGGCATAAGCAGTGCGCCCACAAGAAGGACTCCTACAATCGCCACTGTGACCCATCTTCTTTGCCGAATGCCCATAGCAACTCCTTCTTGCGAAGTCCCCTTATTTTGATTCTCACATATCCTTAATTATTCGACAACTATATTGCTCTCGCCGAGGTTGTTCCCTGGGAATCATTTACAAGCGTTGACGTCAAAATAACTCGCTATTGAAGGCTGGATACGCCACCCTATCCTTCTTCAGGCTTGCTCACAAGCGCTGTCGGCAAGTCTGCACCCCTCTCAGATCGGCTTGACCACCGGGATTAGGCCCGGAGCACCCCCTTCTGTCTGCATACGCATGCGAAAAGCCGGTCTGCCTCGCAAGGCAGGCCGGCTCAGCAGACGGGCCATGTTGTGAGACTGGGCAGAAACGTCAGTCCTCCAGCGCGGCAAGGATCTTCTTGCCCAGCTCGTCATACTCGGCTTGCGTGAGGGCCACGCGGCCGGGATTCATGGCGAAGACGTCGCCCCACTCGTAGTCGTCATCGGAGTACTTGGGCACCAGGTGGAAATGCAGATGGTGCATGAGGTCGCCGTAGGCGCCAAAGTTGATCTTCTGGGGCGCGAAGGCCTTGTGCAGGGCGGCGGCCACGCGACGCACGTCGGCCATGTAGGCCAGGGCCTCTTCCTCAGAGAGGTCGGAGATGTCGTCCACGTGCTGCTTGGCGGCTACGATAACGCGACCCGGATGACTCTGCTCCTTGAAGAGGATCAGGTTGGAATTATCCAGCTCAGCCAGGGGAATGCCGTAGGCGTCCATGAGGCTAGGGTCGTCCCAGGTCATGCAATAGGCACAGGTTTCGTCTTTCATGAGATCCTCCTTCGCGAGGATGATTGGAGTTAAATGCTGCCGAGAAACCCTACTCGGCCTTTGCGCCCGCTTTAGCCAGCTTGAGGCGGGCAACCTTGGAGCGATGAGCGTTCAAGATCAGGGAATCTGCCAGACCCAGTACGCCAAAGCACGCCATCACGACAAGCACGGTGGCCAGAGAGCCCACCGCCTGCACCAGCACGCCGGAGCCCATGGAGCCCACCAGGGCGGCAAAGATGCCGTAGGAGTTGACCACTGCCAGGTTCTCGGCGAAGTTGGCCTGACCCCAGACCTTGCGCACCACAAAGGCCATGGTGACGATGACGGCGCCCCAGGCCAAGCCGGTGACCAGACAGCCGGCGATCTGAATAGGAATGGAGCCAGTCACCTGGGCGGCCAGCATGATGAGGGCGCCGGCCACAGACAAGCAGGCGGTGCCCACCATAAAGGGGGCGCGGCCAATGCGGTCCAGCAGGGTGCCGCCAACAAGGCGCCCCAGGCCAGAGCCGATGTTCACAAAGCCAATGACAAAGGCGGCGGTCACGGCGTCGGCGCCCAGGCTGGTGGGAAACTCGCGGCCGATGCCGGTGGTCGCCATACCCACCGCACCCAGCAAGAACATCCACAGGTAGAAGAAGTAGAACGTGGGGTCGCGGAACAGCTCGTGGGTGGGCAGGTGCCGGCGGCGTTGCCGGCGTTGTCGCCCACCGCTTTGGAGGCGGGAAGCTGAGCGGCCTCCTCAGGCGAGGGCATGTGGATGACGATAGAGCTGGCAAACACCAGGCCCGAGAAGATCACCGCCATGGCCACAAACACGATTCGCCAGTCCATGACGGTGTAGAGCTGCGTGAGCACGGGGCCCAGCACAAAGCCGCCCAGGCCGTAGCCCATGAGGCAGACGCCTTGAGCCATGCCGGTCTTGTCTGGGTACCAGGCGGTGATGGTAGGCACGATGACGTTGTAGACGAAGCCGATGCCCACCGAGGCGATGACGCCGTAGGTGCACCAGACCGCAGGAAGGCTGGCAGCACCGTCTACCAAAGCAGAGCCAATGAAGCCCACCAGCAAGAACGCGATGGCCACGGTCATCACAAAGCGCACGTTGTGGCGCTTCAGGAGCTTGCCTGCCACCAGATTGCCAATGGTGAAAGAGATCATGGACAGGGCAAAGATCACCGTCATGCCGGAGACCGACCAGTCAAACTGGGCTTTGAGGGGCGCCATGACCACTGAGTAGCCGTAGATGAGGCCTAAAAACAGCAGCGTGATGGTGCCCACTATCAAAATGGGGATGCGCTTGCGCATAAGGTCCCTCCTTTAGGGGAGTCATGCATAGGCGTCACGCGCCCTGCGAGCTGCAGGGAGACTGCGCCTCCCTGCAGCTCGCAGGCTTTGCGCACTATGCCAGATGGTTCACGGGATAGCGGATGGGCTTGCCGGTTGCGAAGGCCACGGCCTCCTCGGCCACTTTGGAGTTGAGCTCGTCTGCGGCCTCCTCGGAGTACCAAGCCATGTGAGGGGTGACCAGCAGGTTGTCATGGGCAAAGAGAGGGTTGCCGGGTTCCACGGGCTCGTTGTCCATGCAGTCCAGGGCAGCGCCGGCGATCTGGCCCTCGTTCAAGGCCACTTCGAGATCGGCCTCGTTCACGATGCCGCCGCGGGCCACGTTGATAAGGTAGGCGGTATTCTTCATGCGGGCGAAGGCGTCCTTGTTGAACATGTCCATGGCATGCTCAGGCGGGCAGTGCACAGAGATCACGTCGGCATTTGCCATAAGCTCGTCCAGCTCCACCTGCTTCACAAAGGCAAACTCCTCGCCGGGGGTGAAGTAAGGGTCGTAGCCAATGACCTTCATGCCCAGGGCATGGGCGCGCTTGGCAAACTCGCGGCCGATGCGGCCTAGGCCAATGACCCCGCAGGTGAGGTCGGAAAGGCGATGGATGGGCATGGACTTGGTGTAGTCCCAGCCCACATGCTTGGTGTACTCGTTCATGTACACCACCTTGCGCAGCAGCGCCATCATGAGGGCGATGGCTTGGTCTGCCACTTCGTTCATGCCGTAGTCGGGCACGTTCTCCACCTGCACGCCGTGCTCGGTGCAGGCCTCGACGTCCACATTGTTCACACCCACGCCATAGCGCACCACGAGCTTGAGGTTGGGCAGGGCCTCTACCACCTTGCGGGTGATAGGCGCGTACTGGTTGAGGAAGATCTCGCCGTCGGCACAGCGCTCGATGACGTCGTCCTCGGTGACGCATTGCTCCAGGCGAAAGGGAACGCCCGCAGCGTCGAGGATGGCCTTCTCGGTATCGATGTTGGCGTGATCGTTGTCAGTGATGATGACCTGCATGATGTAAGGGCTCCTTCAAATATCTATGGCAATTGACACTATTTGACCAGGTAGCCGCCGTCTACAGGAATCACCGCGCCATTCAGATAGTCAGAGGCGGCGGAGGCCAGGAAAATGGCGGCGCCCTTCATGTCGTCGCCGGTGCCCCAACGGTGGGCCGGGATGCGGTCGGTGATCTCCTTGTAGCGGGGATTGGTGGGGTCGGTGAGGGCGGTGTTCATGTCGGTGTCCATGTAGCCGGGGGCGATGGCGTTTACATTGATGCCCTTGGAGGCCCACTCGTTGCACAGGGCCTTGGTGAGCTGCGCGACGGCGCCCTTGGATGCGGCGTAGGCGGGCACAGTGAAGCCGCCAAAGAAGGTGAGCATGGAAGCCAGGTTGATGATCTTGCCGTGGCCCTGGGCGATGAAGGTGTTGCCGGCCAGCTGGCAGAGCTCGAAGGTGGCGTTGAGGTTCACGTTGATGACCCAGTCCCAGTCCTCGAAGGGGAACTCCTCGGAGGGGTGACGGGCCTGCACGCCGGCGCAGTTCACCAGGATGTCCAGGCCGCCCATCTCGCGCACGGCCTCGTCATAGGCCTCCTTGCAGGCCACGCGGTCGCCAATGTCCACGATGATGCCGCGGCAGTCGAATCCCTTGGCGCAGAACTCGGCGGCCACGGTCTTCGCCGACTCGCCGGTGCCAAAAATGGTCACTGCCGCGCCGGCCTCCATGAGGCCCTCGGCGATGCCGCGACCCAAGCCGCGCGTGCCTCCGGTGACGGTGGCCTTCTTGCCGGAAAGATCGAAAAGGGAAGTCATCTGTTCCTCCTTAGAGTGGGGCCGCACCTGCGGTCCTGCATGAAGTGGCAAGAGCCTGGCGTGTGTGAGAGGCATCCCAACATCTATATGCCGAGAAACCCTTACGCCTGAGGTTGCCTCCCTTGGGTGGGCTGCAACACCTTTTGGCTCCTAGTTGGCCGCGGGCGATGTGCCGTTGGTCCGTTGGCTAGTTATATATTTCTATCTGGGAGCCCTTAGGTGTCTTTCAGGCGGCAGACGGTGGTATTTCAGTGGCGAGCGGTAGTTCAAGATGTGCTCAGAAAGCGTCATGACAATAGATTATGCAGTGTTTTTTCTCTCTATACCTGGGATTACCTTAATATACATCGCATTTTCCACAGCGTTTTCAGCTGACTCAATCCTTCGTGGAAATGCGCTCCATAACACAAAAGTTGGGCATTGTGCTCCTCAAGCTCTTCCAAGCGTGGAAATATATAACCAACACGCCTCAGAGGCATCGTTTCGCGAAAGGAGCTATCCCATGCCCAAAAACGTCCTGCTCGTGGGAGAGCCCATGGGCTTATTCATCGCCGACAATCCCGGACCCCTGGAAGACGTCGGCAGCTACACCTTTGCCATTGCCGGAGCCGAGTTCAACGTGGCCGTGGGCCTCACCCGCCTAGGCCACGAGGCCGCCTTCCTCACCAAACTGGGCCCCGACCCCTTTGGCGCCCGCATCTTGAAGCTCATGGCAGAGATCGGCATCGACACCTCCCAGGTGATCAAGACCACCGAGCGCAACACAGGCTTCATGCTCAAGAGCCAGGTGACCTCAGGCGACCCCGAGATCTACTACTTCCGCGCCGGCTCGGCAGCCAGCACCCTGAGCCCTGAGGACCTCGTAAACGTCGATCTCTCCCAATGCGCCCTAGTGCACCTCACGGGCATTCTGCCTGCGCTTTCCGACTCCTGCCGCGCCGCCACCCTCGACCTCATGGGCCAAGCCAAAGACGCCGGCGTGGCCATCTCCTTCGACTGCAACCTGCGCCCGCAGCTTTGGCCCGACACCCACACCATGGTGGACACCACCAACGCCCTCGCGGCCCTCTCAGACATCTTCTTGCCCGGCATCAATGAGTGCGAAGTGCTGCTGGGCACCACAGACGAGCAGGCGGCTGCCGCCCATTACCTTGAGGCTGGCTCCAAGCTGGTCATCGTCAAGCTGGGCGCCAAGGGGGCTTACTGGGCCTCAGCCACAGGCGAGAGCGGCTATGTGCCCGGCTTTTATGTGGACACCATCGTGGATACCGTGGGCGCCGGTGACGGTTTTGCAGCCGGTGTCATCTCTGCCTTGTTGGAGCACGCCTCCATTCCCGAGGCCGTGCGCCGCGGCTGCGCCATAGGCGCCATCCAGCTCACCAGCCGCGGAGACAACGAGGGCTTGCCTTGCCGCGAGGCGCTGGAAGCCTTCATGAACGATCCGGCCCACGCGCCCCAGGAGGCCTAAAGCCATGTCCACCTATGCCACGAATCCCCAGGTCACCAACGTGCTCGACCGCCTGGAAGAGATCGCCATCATCCCGGTGATCACCATCGACAATCCGGCCTTCGCCGTGCCGCTGGCCCGCGCCCTGGTGGCCGGGGGCCTGCCTGCTGCCGAAGTCACCTTTCGCACCCCCTGCGCCGCCGAGTGCATCGCCCGCATGGCCGCAGAAGTCCCCGAGCTTTTGGTAGGCGCCGGCACCGTGCTGGATGTACCTACCACCCAGACCGCCCTCGAAGCGGGCGCCCGATTCATCGTGAGCCCCGGTCTGGCCGAAGACTCCGTCGCCTACTGCGTTGACCACAACGTCCCCGTGGTACCCGGCCTCTCCACCCCTTCCGAGCTCATGCGAGCCCTGCGACTAGGCGTCACCCACGTCAAGCTCTTCCCCGCCGAGCTCTCTGGCGGCACCGCCGCCCTCCACGCCATGGGCGGTCCCTTCCCCCAGGTCAAGTTCATGTGCACCGGCGGCATCAAGCCCACCAATGCGCCCGCCTACCTGGCTGCCCCCAACGTCTTTTGCGTGGGCGGCACCTGGGTCGCCCCCGCCGACGTGGTCTCCGCCGGCGACTTTGCCACCGTGGAGCGCCTGGTACGCGAGGCGTCCACCCTCATCTCTTAGCCCTCGCATCCCACCCCACGGGCACAACCCTGAGGGCCTCGGGTTTCTCGGCAGCCCCTATTTCCTGCCGAGAAAAGCTTCTTCCTCACAGAAACGCACCTCCAGGTTCTGCCCCCTGGAGGTGCATTGTTTTGTGAAGCGAGGTTGTGGGACGGAGTGAGCTGGTGGCGCCGCGGGGTGGCAGTCAGACGAAGTACTCCGGGTGATCCACCATGAGGCGGTCGATGAAGCGGCGGTAGCCCTTGAGGTGGGCGTCCACCATGTCATAGATGTCGATGACAGGCACGTCACCGGTCTCCAGAATGTCGAGGATGAAGTCGTGCTCCCCTACCATGAGGCGCTCGTAGCCCAGGACCAGGCCCATGTAACGCACTCGGTCGAACTGGGCCGAGACCATGCGGTTTGCCTGCCACACCAACTCGTTTCCCGTGTGGGTGTAGAGCAGGTGGTGAAACTGGTCGTCAACTGCCACCACCTCGCGGGGGTTTGCGCCCTGGCGGGCCATGAGTTCCTGATGCTCGATGTTGGTGGCGAAGTCGGCCCGCTGCTCAGGGGTAAGGCGGCCCTGAAGCTGGGCGATGAGCAAGGGTTCCACTGCGGTGCGCGCAAAGCGACCTTGGGCATGGACCTCCATGTCGATGAGGGAGACGAAGGTGGCGCGCTTAGGGGCCACATAGACCAGATGGGCCTCGATGAGGCGCTTGATGGCCTCGTGCACTGGGGTGCGCGAGACATCTAGGCGGCTGGCCAGATCCGGCTCGCGCAGAATGGCCCCCGGCGGCATATAGAGCATCTGGATGTTGTGCAGCAGCACGCGGTAGCACCAGTCGGCCGCCTGCTCTTTGGGTTCGCGCTCCAGAAGATGCATGCAAGACGCAGCGTCGATGGACGTCTCGATGCGATGTGCTATGCCTTCAGAGCTCATTTAGGCGTCGCCCAGCTCAGTTGGCCAGACGCAGCCTTCGGGCAGCGTGGCATTGCCGGAAGCAATGTCCTGGGGCACATTGGGGTCCGAAGCCAGCAGCTCGTCGACAGTCACCAGCTTGTAGCCGTCTGCTTGCAAGCGCTCGATGATGGTGGGGAGCGCCTGCACGTCCTGCTCGCGGTTGCCGCCGCCGTCGTGCATGAGGATGATGGATCCTGGCCCGATGCCTGCCAGCGCGTTGTCCACGATGGTGGATGCGCCGGGGCGCTTCCAATCCAAGGTGTCCTGGGTCCAGAGAACCGACAGGCTCATGAGGCCGCCAGACTCAAGCCAGGTGCGCTGCTTGAAGTCGCCGTAAGGCGGGCGGATGACGGTAGTCTTCACACCGGTAGCCTTATCGATCTCAGTAAAGGTGGCAGTGAGCTCTTGCTGGAGCTTCTCGGCACCTAAAAGCGGCAGTTGCTGATGGGTCTGGGTATGGCTGGCCAGCTGCATGCCCGCATCCACGATGGCTTTGGCGGTATCGGGGTAGTTGGCGATGTTGTCGCCCAGGTTGAAGAAGGTGGCCTTGGCGTCGTAGCGCTTGAGGATGTCCAGGTACTGCTGGGTGTACTCGGAAGGGCCGTCGTCGAAGGTAAGCGCCACAAGCTTCTCGCCGTTGGCCGGCTCCACCATGCGGGCCGCGATGATGCAGTTTTGCACCTCTTGCTTGACATCGCCCTGGGCGGTCTCGCCGGAGCGCTTGCCGGTGCGCATCTCGATTTGGCCCACCTTGCCCCACTGCTTGACATAAGAGACCGAGCCCCACGCGCCCTCCATAACCAGCTTGGGCTGCTCTTCGACGATTTGGGAGTCGTACTCCTCTGTGGTGTCGGTACCGTCGCCCAGGGTGAGGTCTTCGCCTCCCTGAATGCGGTAGGAGCCAGCCTCCTGGGGAGCCATGTCTTGGTCGCCCAGCTTGGCCGAATAGGCGTTGCCCGCACCCTGCTCAAGCACATCGCCCTTGACGCTCAAGAGATCGCCGGGGGCGTAGGAGAGCCCCTTGTCGCGCATGAGCTGGTCGATGGTGGTACCCACCTTGACGGTGGCCTCCTGGCCGTTGAGGTTGAAAGTCACATTGCGGTTGAACCAGGCCAGCGCTGCCATGCCGCCGATGGCGGCGAAGATAAGGACGATGACCAGGATGGCCCGGTTGCGCTTTTGTTTTGATATTTTATGCTTGCCGCCGCCCACCTCACGCACCGGCTTGAAGCCATGAGCCGTGTGCCCAATGGGGGCGTCGCTGGAAAGCACCGGATTGGGAGCTGGAGCCCTGTAGCCAGTCTGAGCTGCACCTTCTTTGGAATCAAGGTAGGGATTGGCGCCCGTGTGCTGAGCTGCGGGATTGGCCTGATTGCGAGGATCTGCCCCCGGGGCTTTGACGTGCTTGGGCGCGGGATTGTCGGCGCGGTGGGAGGCCTTGTGACGACTATGATCTGCGGCGCGATGGCGTGGCTGTTGGCTCATGAATCAATCCGTTCTCATAACACGGGCGGAACCGCCCGGTAGTTCTTAGAGTAGCGCGAAGCTGTGACCAAGGCATGTGTGCCTAGTTCCAAAGGGCTTACAAAGCTGTTAGCTCTTGCCAGAAAGTGCGGCTTACAACTGGAATTTTGTACCCATTAGGGATAAAGGATTGCCCTGGGGACCTCCATGATTGCAAGTCGAGGATCACTTGCTGGCCTCATCAAACTCTTTGAGGAAGCTCTTGAACATGCCTTTGGTGCGCCCCAGCTGCTTGCCCACAGCCTTGGCGGCCTTGTCTGCCGTGGTGGCCTGCGGGGCTGCCTTCTTTTTTCCGGCGGACGCGCCGGGTCCGGAAGGCTTAGAGGCCTCCGGCTTAGTGCCGGGGGCCTTAGGCGTCGCAGCTGCTCTGGCCTTGCTGTCCTTAGAAGAGGCGCCAGCGCGAGCGGGCGAGGGCTTCTCGGCAGAAGAAGTTTTGGAAGCCGAGGCAGGCGCATAGGTAGGGGGAGTGGGCGTCTGGGTCTCACCGGAGAGCTTTTGAGGCGCGGGCGGCTTTTCCACCTGCACGTCCAGAGCTTTGGCAGGGGCGGCGGGAGCCTCTTCCTCGTCGTCTGCCAGGGCTTCTGATAAGGAACGCTTGGCAGAGCCCAACGCACGGCCCAGGGCGAAGGATCCCTTGTCCAGGGCGTCGCCGGCCACTTTACCTGCTTTAGCCGCGGCTTTTTTGCCAGCCACCTGAGCCTGGCCAAAACCCTCGCCAGCCTTGGCCATGATGCCGCCGGTGAGCTGGACCTGGGCGGCCTCGGGCTTCACCACCATAGTGCCTTTGGAGTAGCCCACCAAAAGGTTGGCCGGCAGGGGCACAGAGCCTACCAGCGTAGCGGCCATGGCGCCGTCGGTGACATAGAGCGTGTCGAGGGCGCCTGTCTTCCAATCGAAGGAGCAGTCGGCCACGTAGCCCAGCGAAGCGCCGTCCTGGGACACCACGTCCATGCCGCCCCAGATGATGCATTTATCCAAATCGAGACGGAGCGCCTTGGCAGCGGCTTCGTCGGTAGGGGTGCCGTCCTTGATGAGGAGGCCGCCCTCGAAGGTGGTAAAGCCGCTAAGGGGTACGAAGAGATCCTCGCGCTTGATCATGCCAGCCACGTCCGGGCGCTTGACCATGAGCCCCACGACCTGAAGCCCATCAGGAGAAAAGACCAGGTTGTGGACCTTGCCTATGCGCTTGGGAGCAGCGGGGGTGCCGTCGGTGCGCGTCTTTTTGGAGGCAGGCCGGGGCTGAAAAACCTTCTGACCTATAAGCTGTTCCATGGTTAACATTTCTACATCCAAAGTCTCGGCGTGGTGCCGCTATTCTACCGTGACCGTGCAGAGTGCGGCGCGCTCAGGAACGCTTTTGGGCGAGATTCACGGCGACGTCCACGGCCGTGAAATTTAGGGAGATGTAGGCCGCAGGCTTGCGGGCGGCAGCCTGGGCAGAAAGCGTGCGATGAGCCTGGGGCTTGCGGGTCCGGGAACTCTCGATTTAGAGGCGGCGGCCGGGGGGGTGCCAATGTATGACATTTGATTAGTGGATTCACGCTCCACCGAGCTTTCGCGACCTGGGGTTTTGTGAACTCAAGCTTGGATTTAAGCCCGAACGCACGCCTAATGCCCCTAAAACCTACCAATCAAATTAGTTACTGTTGAACATAGGCCATCGATGACGCGCATCTGGCTACCTGAGGGCCGTTTAGCGCCATACCCTAAGAAACCTACTCGCTTCATGGGATTAACTACGTGGATTCACGTAGCTAATGTTTTTCGCGACCTGGAGTTTTAGGTTTCACTACGTGAATTCACGTAGTGAAACCGCCAAATTGGCTCCAAAATCCACGTAGCAAAACAGTCTCAGCAGTCCGGCCAGCCATACCAGCCCTACCAACCCCACCGGCTCGCAGCTCCACCAACCCTCGCCACCAAAAAGCCCGAGGCACCGGCAGGTGACTCGGGCTTTGCAGCTCGCACTAAAAACCGTAGCTCAGCGGATCGTCGCTCGACCTAACGCCGTAGCCTTGGGCAGCCGCAGCCTAGCGGCAAATCCCAGCCCAGCGGCTCGCCGGAAAGGCCTAGCCCTCGACGGGCTCCACCTTGGCATCCACGGGCTTCTCGGCAGGAGCAGGGGTGGCAGCGGAAGCGGGAGCTGCGGCCTCTGCCTGTTGGGCGACGTTGTTGAGGGCGTCCTGGACGCTGGCCGAAGCCTGGTTCACAGAGTCAGACAGCGAAGAGCGCAGCTGATCCATGCGCTCGCGAGCCAGATCGACCTTGGCGCGCAGCTCGTCAGTCTTTGCAGAGACGGCAGGAGACACGTTGTTGAGCTTGCTGGCTACCTGGTCGGCGCCCTTCTCGTAGGCGTCGACAGCCTTGTCCCATACATCATTCATGGAATCTGCCGCCATGGCGCGGGTCTCCTCGCCAGAGCGCGGGGCCAGCAGCAGGCCGCACACCGCGCCGATACCAGCACCCACCACGGCGCCAAACACAAACCCAAGTCCACCCTTAGCCATCATATCCTCCTTGTGTGCCGCCCTCCGAAGAGGCGAATTAGGTGCAGACCCGCTCATGCAGGCCGCCCTGCGGTCTTTGATCACGCATCTCTACTAACGATGACGCACTCACTCGGCTACGTCCACTTCACTGATGCACTTGTATACCCAGTTTAGCCAGGGCCTCTCCTACGCCTTTTTAGGTTGGGCGTCTTTTAGAAAATTCCCTCAATTACCAAAAGCACCTTCACTGCTCGCGCAGCGCCCACCTCACGACTGCATCACGCCATTCGCGCTGTGTCCAAGATGCTCTGGCAGCAGCAGGGCCTCGCTTGCGCCACTTCGCCTTGTCGAGAAACCCGCGCCCTCAGCTGCTGGCACCCCATTGGGAAAAGCGCTAGTCCATGTCTTGGGGATCCTGAGTTGCAGCTGGCGCACGGTCGATGACCATCTCTGCGGTCTCCGTGGCCGAAGGGACAGCCTCCGCCTGAGCCTCAACGACCTCTGCGGGTTGCGGAACCTCGGGCGCCTGCGGGGCCTCTGGCATCTGCGGCGCTTCCTGGTCCTGGGCGGCTTCATCCAGCTCGGCGACAGTATCGATTTCTGCCTCGTCCACCGGCTCGATGGCGGCGTCCTCAGACGTCTCAGCATCGTCTTCCGGCGACGCGAAGGCCGCCTGGGTGAGGTCCACCAAGCCCTGGACGATAGCGGGAACGTTGGGCTCGGTGCCGGGATTGGCGCCGCTATAGGCCCACTGCAAGATCCAGGCTGCCGAGGAAAGCGCCCCCGCCACCAACACGTCGTCAGGGCAGGCTAACGTGACGGTGTAGGTGCGATCCACATCCGTTGGAGCCGTGCGCCCGTGACTCATATCGCCCGCCATGTTGGTTTGAGCCAAAAGCTCCAGGGTGACATGCTCCAGCAGATGGGCCAGCTCCGTGTCTCCCATAGCGTCCTGGAAAGTGGTGCCGGCGTCACCTAGGCAGGCATGGTTGGCGATCTCTGGCATGAGCCAGTAGACATGGGCAGTGGCCTCTACATCCTCCGAGGTCATGAGGGGTGCGCCATCAGCGATGCGCACGGTTGCGATGAGATCTCTAGGCCCTATGACCACCTGCTGGATATCGATAAGCTGCGCCACGGCCGGCCTCCTGCCTGAATGCGCCCTCACGGGCTCATGGTTGAGTTCATTGTCCTCATTCTAACAGGGGCACTGGGGGCGCCTGCGACCCACAAAATATCTCACCTAAGAAGCCAAGAACCCTGTTGCCGTTGGTGACAACAGGGTTCTATAAGCGCAGGGCCGCGCAGGGCCGCAAGGGCCGGCTCTAAGAACTCCAAAGAGCAAAGAGGTTACCCTTTGCAGCACTGGAAAAAGCTGCTGCATATGCTACATTAATGCGTTACTAAAGTAGCATTTTCTACCACGTTAGTAACACTATTTGTAGCCAACGCAGTAAGTTTTCAGAGGGGCGCAAACCCCTCTTTGCCGGCCGCATTTACGCGCACCAGCAGCACGTCGCACGGCACCTACCACACGCGATTCTCGCGGTAGAACCCAATGAGGCTCTGGGTGGAAGCGTCCTGCTCGGCCAGAGCGGCGTCGGACTCAGAGAGTGCCGGGGTAATCTGCTTGGCCAGCTGCTTGCCCAGCTCAACGCCCCACTGATCGTAGGAGTCGATGCCCCAGACGGCGCCTTCCACAAAGGTAATGTGCTCGTAGATGGCAATGAGCTCGCCCAGGGAGAAGGGAGTCAGCGCCACGCCAAAAATGGAGGTGGTAGGACGGTTGCCTTCAAAGACGCGGGCGGGGACGATCTGTTCGGGAGTGCCCTCGGCGCGCACCTCGTCGGCCGTCTTGCCAAAGGCCAAGGCCTTGGTCTGAGCCAAGAAGTTGCCCAAGAAAAGCTCCTGGACGTCCTGGTCGCCGTCGCGGGTGGGGTTGGGGGTGTTCACAAAAGCGATGAAGTCGGCAGGGATCATCGAGGTGCCCTGGTGCAGCAGCTGATAGAAGGCGTGCTGGCCGTTGGTGCCCGGCTCGCCCCAGAACACCTCGCCGGTGTGGCAGGTGACGGGGGTGCCGTCCCAGCGCACGGACTTGCCGTTGGATTCCATGGTGAGCTGCTGGAGGTAGGCCGGGAAGCGGGAGAGGTACTGGTTGTAGGGCAGCACGGCGTGGCTGTAGCTCTTGAAGAAGTCCACGTACCACACGTTCATGAGACCCATGAGGGCGATGGCGTTCTGGCGCAGCGGAGTGTTGGCAAAGTAGCGGTCCATGGCGTTCATGCCTGCCAGGAAGTCCTGGAAGTTGGAGGGACCGAGGACCACGGCCAGGATGGTGCCCACCGCGGAGTCCACCGAGTAGCGGCCGCCCACCCAATTCCAGAAGCCAAAGGCGTTGGCGGGGTCGATGCCAAACTCCTCCACCAGCTTGAGGTTGGTGGACACGGCTACAAAGTGCTGGGACACGGCGTCTTTGCAAGAGACCTCGGAGCCGTCGATGGCGCCGGTCTCGGCCAGCTTGTCCAGCAGCCAGGTGCGGGCCTCACGGGCGTTGGTGATGGTCTCCAGAGTGGTGAAGGTCTTGGACACCACAATGAACATGGTGGTCTCAGGATCCAGGCCGGCCACCTTCATGGCCAGGTCGTTGGGATCGATGTTGGAGATGAAGCGGGCAGAAATGCCTGCGTCGGCATAGGCCTCCAGGGCCTGATAGGCCATGGCCGGACCCAGGTCAGAGCCGCCGATGCCAATGTTCACCACGGTCTTGATGGCCTTGCCAGTAACGCCTTTCCACTCACCGGAGCGGACCTTCTCGGCAAAGTCGTAGATACGGCCCAGGGTCTCGTGCACGTCTGCCACGGCATCCTGGCCGTCCACCATAAGGGTGCCTGCCTCAGAGGCGGGGCGGCGCAGCGCGGTGTGGAGGACGGCGCGGTCCTCGGTGGTGTTGATGTGCTCGCCCGCCAGCATGGCCGAGAAGCGCTCGCGCACGCCCACTGCCTCGCCCAGGTTGGCCAGAAGATCCAAGGTCTTGGAGGTCACCAGGTTTTTAGAGAGGTCGAAGCGCAGGTCCTCGACGTCAAAGGTCATGGAAGGCACGCGCTCGGGATCGGCGCCGAACCAGTCCTTGAGGGAGATGCCCTCCTTTTGAAGCTCGTCAAAGTGCGCTTGCAGGGCCGCCCACTCGGGGGTGGCAACGGCGTCGATAGGCTTGCCAACTGCCATGAATGTTCCCTTCTCCTTCTGGGCGCCGCGACGCTGCCGCAAGCTCCCTTCTCGCGGGGTGCAAGGCCCTCAATTGTGAGGCTCGCCCCCATGGCGAACTGTTTCGCCTCTATGACCTTCAATCTACTCCACGGCGGGACACGCGGCGGCCAACTCGGCAGTCACTGCGGTTTCTACAGATGTGAAACGAACTCGTATGACACTAAGACGCGGCGCCTTGTGGCGTAAGGCGGCGCCTAGCAGGTATGGGGCGGCAGGTCTGCATGCGCCCCTGCAAAGATACTCTCGCGGCGCCTAGTAGGGCTCTCCCAGCGGAGGCAGCTGCTTGAGGTAGGCCCACTGCAGCTGCTTGGCGGCGGGATCGGCCAGAGCCGCCTCGAAGCCGCCTAGATTCAACAGGCGCAGGCCCAGCACCTCGGTCACATAGCCCGGCTGCAACATGGCGCATTCGAGCCTTGGCAGAGCCACAAGCTCGGGGGCGAGGGTTTCTCGGGCCAGGTTGGCCGCCGTCTCGTCGCAAAGGATCACCGTAGAGGGGCTCAAGGCGGCCAGTGCCAGCCGAAAGCCCTCCGGATCCACCGGCGCCCCCGCGGCAGTCACAGCGCTCAGGGCGCACCAGTCTTCCGGGGCATAGCCCAGGCGCTCGAGGGCGGCGTGGAGGGCGGCGCCGTCGGCTCCCGACAAAAGCACGCCACCAGCAGCCTCAGCAGGTCCGGGCTCGCCTTTCACCAGGAGCACCGAAGCGAAGCCGTTACCCGCCAGCACCAAGCCTCGCTGCTCTAGCTGGGCTACCTCTGCAGCAGTTTTGTCGCGAGCCTGGCGGCGGAGTTCTTCTCGGGCAGAAGTCATGGTCCCTCCCTGGGAAAGCGACGGGCAGTGGCGTGAGGTCGGGGCTGCGGCGCGGGCGGGCCGCGAGCGATGTCCCGAAGATTGGCGGAGCGGGCACCCTGTAACTAAGGTACAGTGCAATCGTGCAAGCTTTGTTGGCAAAACCTGCAGGAATCGCCCTTCTCGTATCGTAAACGCGAACTGGTGGGTATGCACCTGTCGGACACACACTGCCAGCTTTTTTAGTTGGCCTACCACCAAGGAGGAATCATGGCAGTCACAGAACTCACTGCTCAGAATTTTGACGAGGTCATCTCAAGCTCAGACAAGCCTGTGCTGGTGGACTTTTGGGCCAGCTGGTGCGGCCCCTGCCGCATGATGTCGCCCATCGTCGACGACCTGGCCGATCAAATGGCATCCGTGCTCAAGGTATGCAAGGTCAACGTCGAGGACAATCAGGATCTGGCCGCCCGCTTCCAGGTCATGTCCATCCCCACGCTCATGCTCTTCAAGGACGGCAAGGCCGTGCACACCGTAGTAGGCGCAGTGCCTCGCGACCGTTTGGTCCAGGAGCTGGCTCAATACCTCTAAGCCAAGCGCCGCCAAGCGGCAGGCGAGCCTCGGCGCCTGGCCGGCTTGCATCGCCGAAGCGCCCGCATGAGCGCGCCAGTCGCAAGGCTTACCCAATCATTACAAAGCTGTGAGACAAATCACGGGCCCGCACGTGTACGGTAAAACGGAGCGTGCGGGCTTTTTGTGCCGCCCTCGTCCCCGCACACCCCATTCCACCAAGAGCTTCCCGCTCACGCTTGCATCTTTTCTCGGAAGGCAAGACCTTATGACCCGCACCCCCAAGAAGGATCCTATACAGGAGGCAGGAGTTTCTCGGCATGCAGCCGTTCCTGCCGAGAAGAACGCCCATCCCGCCCCGCACTCCCCTGCCGAGACCGCAGCTTGGCTCTCTCCCGAGGTGGCAAAGCCCCACTACTGGCAGCGCTTCTTGCACCTGTGCCGCCGCCATGTGCGCACCATCCTGGTGTGCGTGGCGCTGCTGTGCTTCTTGGCCATCCTGGAAGACGTGTGGTTTGGCGAGATCGTGAGGCTGGATACGCTGGGCTACCACTTCATCGTGGAGAACCGCAGCGATGCTGTCACACCCATCATGGAGGAGATCACCAGTCTGGCGAGTCCCGTGGTGCTGCTAGTGATGCTGGTGATTGTGGCCGCCTTTGCGCCAGGACGCCGGCCGGGCTTGTGCGCCACCGTCAATCTGGTGCTAGTAGTGCTGCTCAACAGCGTGCTCAAGTTCATTGTCCATAGGCCTAGGCCGGAGGGGTTCAGGCTTATCTCGGAGACGGGATATTCGTTTCCCTCGGGACACTCCATGGTGTCCATGGCGTTCTTTGGTCTTCTGGTATGGATGATCTGGCGCTACGACGAGGACCGCACTTTGCGCATGCTGTGGAGCCTCTTCTTTGTGGCAGTCATCGCGCTGGTGGGCATCTCCCGTATCTACCTGGGGGTTCATTACACCTCAGACGTGCTGGCGGGCTTTTGCACCTCGCTCATTTGGCTGGCGTTTTACACCAAGGTGGTGGCGCCTGTGTTCTTAAGCGAGCCAGTGAATCCCTCTGCCCACCGGCTCAAGCGCATAGTGGAGGCGCCGCGCCACAGCAAGTAGGGGTGCGTTTTGGCTGGGCGCCCCGTTTTGCTGCGGGTTTCGTTTTGCTGGGCCCCCCCCCGTTTTGCTACGTGGATTTTGGGCTGAAAATGGCCGTTTCACTACGTGAATCCACGTAGTGAAACGGAAAACCCCAGGTCGGAAGAAGGCATTAGCTACGTGAATCCACGTAGCTAATGCCTCAACCGCACTACTTCAACAGCACTGGAGCTGCCCCAACGACACCCGCGTCAGTCGTGCCACCGCGGGCCACAACAACCGCCCTACATCCCAAAGCGGAACCAGGGGCTGCCCATCTGCATGTCGCTCACGGGTAGCTGGATGATCTGGGGGTCTTCTACCAAACCGTCGCGGATCCACAGCCGTGCCATGGTGGGCCCCATGGGGGTGCGCGGCAATGTGGGGCTGCCGGGATTGATGAGCCAAGCGCCGGCCTCGGCAGGATAGTTGAGGGCCCCCGCGTCTGAATAGCCCACGGCTTCCATCACCTGCCCGGGATTCTCCATGGCGCGCAGCGGCTTGGACTGCAAGCGACGGCGCAGCACCTGGCCTCCCTCGGCAGAACGGCGGATCGAGGGCTTGTGACTATGGCCGTAGACGCACACGTCGGCCGAGGCCGGCTTGAGCTGCTCCTCATGATGAGCCACTTGAAAGCGCACGCCGTCGATGGAGAAGCGCATCACTCGTTTGATATCCGGGCCGTATTGACCGGTGTAGTCGTTGTTGCCCAGGCACAGGTGCAGGGGAGCTATGGACTTGAGCAGCGCAAAGTCAGACGACGAGGTGATGTCGCCTGCGTGCACTATCACATCAGCCCCGCGAAGCTCGCGCTTGAGCTCGTCCGAGATATAGCCGTGCGTGTCGCTGATGATATCCACTCGCTTGTCTGCCATGACCCTGTGCGTCCTCCGTCTAAAAAGAGCCGCCCCAAAGGACGGCTCGTCTATGGCTGTCAGCCCCTTAAAGGGGAGCTTTCAAAAGACCTTTGGAACACTGCGCTTGCAGCGCCCTAGGATGCCCTCTCGCAGCCTTATATGCCCAAGACGCGCTTGAGCTGCACCACGCGACGGCGAGACACCGAGATCTTCTTATCTTCGATGCCATTCAAACCCAGCTGCAAAATTCCGCTGGACACCACCTCGACGTCTTCCACATGGGCCAGGTTCACGATATAGCCGCGGTGCACGCGGAAGAATCCGTGGGGCACCAGCTTGGCCTCCAGCTGTGCCAGCGAGATGGTGGACAGATAGCGATCGGTATCCGTATAGATGCAGGAATAATCGTCCTTGGCCTCGATGTAGCGAATCTGATCGATAGGCACCAGCACCTTGCGGCCGCCCTTCTCCACCGCGATGCGCTCCTGAGGCGGGTTGGCCGGGGCCACCGGCGCCATGCGGCTCTCCACCTTGTTCAAGGCGGTTACCAGACGGTCGGTCTCCACCGGCTTCATGAGATAGTCCACGGCGTTGACGTCAAAGGCCTGCACCGCATACTCGCTGTAGGCGGTCACAAAGATCACCGCCGGCGGGTTCTTGAGCTTATGCAGGGCCTCTGCCAGCTGCATCCCGCTGGTCTTGGGCATGGAGATATCCAAAAACAGGACGTCCGGCCGAGTCTCAATGATCTTTTCCACCGCTTCGCGCGCGCTGGAAGCCTCGTCAATGGAGTCTACCCTGCCGGTCTCTTCCAGCAAAAAGCGCAGTTCCGAGCGCGCAGGAGCTTCATCGTCCACGATCATTGCACTGAGCATTCAATCACCTCATGGGTCGTGCATCTTCAAATCATCAAAGAGCGGCAGCCGAATCTCGAGCAAGGTCCGGTTGTTGATAAACTCTTATACCTTTTATGACCGTCCAACCTCCTTGGACAACCACAAAACCAGCTGAATCCCATCTTACACCACTGGGCGATTCTCGCTATCTGCCGGTATCTCAGCCCCGCCTTGGACCCCTCCGTGGGGCCTGGGGGCTACCGGAGCAGGCCCATGGATGGCCCCGACCAGCTTGAGGGTCACTGCCGTGCCTTCCCCCAAACGGCTCACGATGTCGATGCCGGAGCCCGGGCCGTAATAGCGCGCCAAGCGCTCCTCGACGTTGCGCAGGGCGATGCCCGTGCCTTTCTCGGCATCTGACATGCCCGACGCCTTTTGCAGCATGGCCTCCACCTGCTCCTCGCTCATGCCGCAGCCGTCATCGGCCACGGCGATGAGGATGTCGGAGTCCTCGCGGGTTACATGGATGTCGATATGCAGGACGCCCTCCTCACGCATGGCATGGCGCACGGCGTTTTCCACGATGGGCTGGATCACGAAGGCGGGCACCATGACGTTCTCGCAGCCCTCCTCGACGCGCTCCTGCTCGGCAATGCGGTCCTCGCCAAAGCGAGCGTACTCGAAGGTGAGGTAGCGGCGGGTTTGCTCCAGCTCGCGCTCCAGAGGGATGAGCGACTCTGAGTTTTCCAGCGTCTGGCGGTAGAAGGTGGCAAACTCGCGCAGCAGGGCGCGGGCGCGCATGGGATCGGTGCGGGTAAAGGCCGCGATGGTGTTCAGGGTGTTGAAGAGGAAGTGGGGGTTGATCTGGGCTTGGAGCGCCTTGACCTCGGCCTGGGCGGTAAGCTGGGCTTGGCGCTCCAGCTCGTAGAGGGAGAGCTGGGTGGAGAGCAGCTCGCCAAAGCCCTCGGCCACGGCGTGCTGGGTGTTGTCGATGTCTTTGTAGCTGCGATAGAAGAACTTGAGGGTGCCGATGGTGTGGTTGCGCACCACCAGAGGCACCACGATGCCTGCCGGCACAAAGCTCATGAGCTTGAGGCGGCTCTGGGCGTCCATGTTGGCCATGGCGTCGTTGTCCAGGCGCTTCATGAGCGAGAAGGTCTGGGTACGCCCGCTGTCCAACGCCTCGCGAGTGGCTTGGGTGGAGATGGGGCGGCCGGGAGGGAAGTTTTCCTCGGACTCGCCTACATAGGCGATGACCTTCTCGTGGTCAGTGATGGCAACGGCAATAGCCACCGTCTCTGGCAGCAGAGACTGGCACACGGCGCGACATCCCTCGAAAGTGAGGCCTCCCCGCAGATGCTCCAGAGTGAGCGACGCGGTGCGTAGCGTGCGCTCGGTGGCTTGGGAGCGCACGGAATCCGGAGCGCCCGAGGCTCCCGCGCCCACCACTATCACCACGCCGATGCCTATAGCCGCGATGACCCACACCATGGTCTCGCCCTGGGCAACGCCCCAAATAAGCAGGATCGCCATGGTGAAGATGCACAGGCACAGGATGGCGGTGATGAAGTTGTTGATGTAGTTGTCTTTACTGTTGCGCGCCATGGGCACCATCTGTCTCGCTGACGGCATCCTGCTCAGACGCCTCTAGGGCCTCCTTGGCTGCCGATAAGGACTCCTCCTGCTCATCGGCGGCCTCCACCGTCTCCTGAGCGTCTTCCCAGGCTTCGTCCATAGAGCCAGTGGCTTCCGGCTGCGCTTGAGCAGCCGCCATGGTGGAATCAGCGGTGGAAGCCGGCGCCAGGTAGGGGTTCTGAGCGGGGATTCCCGGAGGGGTGCCATGGTCGAAGAGCCAAGCGGCCACCTGGCGCTCGGACCACAGGCGGCTGACAATAGAGGGCCACCAACTCATGAAGCTCAGGTAGGAGAGCACGTGGTTCTCGGCATTGGCGGCCGCCTCTTTGAGCCCGGAGCGCCAGATGGCCAGATACTCGGCGTGGTCGGAGGTGCCCAGGGCCCGGCGCAGCGCAGTGGAGGCGATGCGGCGGTCCAGGTCGTCGGAGATCCAAGGGCCGGGATAGGGCATGAGGGACTCGGGGGTTACCTGATTGAGGTCGATCTTGGTGGCTGCTCGGGCGAGCTTGGCCCGCTCGTAGACCCAGCGAAAGACGTTTTGGCGAAAGCGGTTGGCGGGCCGGGGCGTGGAGGGCGGCAGGTGCATCACGCGCCATTGGTTGTCAAACCATACGTCCAGGCCGTAAAGGCGCAGGTTAAAGAGGTAGTCCATGTCTTCGCCGCGAGTGATGAAGGGGTCGAAGGCCACGCGGGAGTAGGCCTCGGCGCAAATGGCCATGCAGCCGCCGCACATGAAGCTGGACCGGGAGATGCGAGGGCCCGCTTGAGCCTCACGCATCCAGCGGTTGAACTGCAGGTTCTTGTCCCAGTCGCTGTCATACCAGGCCAGGTCCTCGCTGGCAAGGCAGGACTCGTTCTCGTCGATGAAGTAGCCGCTCTTCACCAGCACAGGCAGGTTCTGACGGGTACGCTGGCCCAGGCCATAGACAGCCTCTGCCAAGAAGGAGGGTGAGAGCACCACCTCGTCGTCATCCAAAAAGACCACCACATCGTGGCCAAAGACTGCCGCAGCCACCAGTCCCATGTTGCGGATGGCGCCGTAGCCGCGCAGGCTCACGCACTCGCCGGTGAGCCGCGGGGCAATCTCCATCACGCAGTTTTGAAGGACACGGCCCTCGGCCTCGCCAATGACCAAGGGCGAGAGGTTGGGATGCTCAGCGCAGATGGCGTCCACCTGGGCGCGGGCTCGCCGCTCGGACTCAGGGGAGGCCACCAGCAAGATGATGGTGCGCACCACGCCGCGCACCTGCTCCAAGGACTCCAGGCAACGGGCCAGCTCCGGGTTGGGAGTACCTACCGGAGTGGCGTGGTCATAGCCGCCCACCCGCTCCTCGGTGGAGGTCCAATAGGACGGGATAACGATGGCTGGATTCATGAACGGTCCCCTTGAGCCGGGACGACACCGTCGGACGCGAGCAGGCCGGGCAGCGGCGTGCGCTTGAGAGCCCGCGCCAACGGCAAGCCCAGGCAGTACATGGTGACCCCTTCGCCCAAAGCCGTGGCAGCCACGCCAAAGAGGTACATGGCACCCCAGGCCCCGTCCAGCGAGATGGAGGTGAAGGGAATGGTGTAAAACCCCAAGCCCATAAGCATGAGCGGCAAGTAGGCCGGCACGATGAGAGCGTTGAAGATCACCGGGCCCGCTACGGCAAGCGCCGGTTTTGCCCTGAAGTGCCAGGTAAACCAAGCTCCCAACGCTGTAGCCAAAGTACCGAAGGCCACGTCCAAAAGCCCCAGCGTGCCGGTTCCTCCCAGCACTATGTTGCAAGTGTTGGCCACCGCGCATCCCAAAGCCAAGCCGCCGATGGCGTCCGGCGTGAACAAGGCAAGCACGCAGAGCGCCTCGGAGATGCGAAATTGCACCGGGCCCCAGGCCAATCCGCCCAAAAAGAGCATGGTCACCAACGTGGCTGCCCCATAGAGCGCAGCGATCATTGCGATGCGGGTCATACGGCCCGCAGACAGTGGAACTCGATTGGCCATGAACATCCTTCCTGCAGCCGCGCCGCGGCGGCCCAAAGAGACGCCTCTCACACCTAAAAGAATGATGCAGCCACACGAACCGCCCCGGCTATGAGGGCCGATCGTCTCGGCAGCACACCCGTGTTCCATACTACCCGACAGCTCGGGCACCTACGGCGAAAGCCTGCGCCCTTTGCATCAACGTTTTCTTTCTTACCGAGAAAAGCCTCCCCGCCGCAAGAGAGCGATGGGGAGGCTTTGGGGTAGGACGTGGTCGAGGCGAGAGGAAAGCTTAGAACCTCACGGCGCCGTCTGCACCGATGGTGAAGCCGCCTATGCGGGTGTTGCTTACCATGGAACCGTCGGAGCGCAGCAGGTAGAGCTTGCCGTTGTCGATCTGCCAACCGGTCTTCATAGCGCCGTCGTCAGCGCCGCCCAGCAGGTACCAGGAACCGTTGACTGCCTGCCAGCCGGTCTTCATGGCGCCGTCGTTGGAGCCGCCAAGGTAGTACCACTTGCCGTTCACCAGCTGCCAACCGGACTTCATGGCGCCGTCGTCAGCGCCGCCCAGCAGGTACCAGGTGCCACCGACCTTCTGCCAACCGGCCTTCATAGCGCCGTCGTCAGCGCCGCCCAGCAGGTACCACTTGCCATTGGCTGCCTGCCAGCCGGTCTTCATGGCGCCAGAGCCGTCGAGCAGGTACCAGGTGCCGCCGACCTTCTGCCAGCCGGTCTTCATGGCGCCGTCCTCAGCGCCGCCCAAGAGGTACCAGGTGTCGCCGTCCTTCTGCCAGCCGGAGAGCATGGAGCCGTCCTCGTCCATGAGGTACCACTTGCCGCCCACTGCCTGCCAGTCGGTCTTGGCAGCGTTGTTCTCGCCAAAGAGATACCAGGTGCCGTCCATCTTCTGCCAGCCGGGATCGACCTTGGAGCCGTCCTCAGGCAGGTAGTACGGGGTCTCATCCACGGTGACCCAACCGGTCGCCTGAGCGCCGTCCTCGCCAAAGGCCATGAGCTTGCCGTCTACGGTGTAGACACCGGTCTTCATGGCGCCGTCGTCGCCCAGGTTGTAGGTCTTGTCGCCCACCTTGGTGATGCCGGTCTTCATGGCGCCGTCGTCGCCAAAGTAGTAGGTCTTGCCGTCGATCTCTTTCCAACCAGTGGCCATGTCAGGGCTGTAATAGGAGGTCTTGTCGCCATCCTTTTGCCACCCAGTTTGAGAGACGCCGTTGGCATCGAAGAGATAGTTCTTGCCGTCGATGGTCTGCTTGCCGGTGGCCATCACGCCATCGGTGCCAAAGTAGTAATCCTTGCCGTCGATGGTCTGCCAACCGGTCTTGGCCTCGGGAGCGGCATAGTAGGTCTTGTCGCCCACCTTGACAAAGCCGGTCTGTACAGTGCCGTCTTCGCCCATGACAAAATCGATGCCGTCGATCTTTTGAAGGCCGGTCTGGATCTTGCCGTCGGCGTCCACGTGGACCTGCTTGAGCACCTGCGCGCCGTCCACGGTCTCCCTCAGGACAACCCAGCGATTAGCGGCGCCCGCTACGACGCCGTCGGCAGCGGCGAGCGGAGTTTTGACCTCAGCGGAGTAGGTCATAGGAGTCTTGATGCCCTGGGTGGATGTGTCGTAGTCGCTGGGCACGAAGGGGGTCTTCTGATCGCCGTTGTGCCAGGTGCGGAGCTCGGTGAGAAGGGTCATGTACTTGGCATGGGCCTGCTCGGTGGCCACGCTGTTGGCCAGGTTAGCGGCAGCGGTTTGCGCTTCGCCAGAAAGGCCCCTGACATAGGTCTTGACTTCTTCGTTCTGGGTGACGAAGTTGTCCTGGAGGGCACGGATGTAGCTGTGCACCGTCTCGCCCACCTGCTCGCGGTCGGCGTTGCAGATGGTGTTCACGTCCATCATCACGTAGGGCATGTAGTAGTCCCAGGGGCCGGCTTTAAGGGCCTCAGCAAGATTGTCGCGACCGCCGCCACCCTGATGCGTCAGGTCGAGATCCTGAGTGCCGTAGCGGGGGTTGACCTCGGTCATCAAGCCGCCAAAGGAAGGTACTGCCAGGGAGAAGTCATCACGATTAAGGGCAAGCCACTCAACGGTGGCCTCTGCGGTATCCTCCTTGGAGGCGTCAGCGCTCGCCACACGATTGATCTCGAACATGTGGGTCTCGAGGGAGTCCTGGCGGCCAACGCCGGTAACAGTATTGGCGACGCCTTTCTTGAGGCCGGTGACAGTGTCGGCGCGAGCGGCCAGCGAGCGGATCATGTCCGTAGTGGTCCAGTCGCCCTTGCCAGGGGTGAAGAACAAGGTGCGGCCATCGGTCACATCAAGAATGCGGCCGCCGCTCACGTAGTAATCCACGCCGTCAAGACCGTCGAAGTAGGCGCGGCCAATGACAAAGCGGGAGAACTGGCCCGCGCCCTCGTCGGCACGGGCATAGGTGCTGGCGATGTCAGGCTTGGTCTCGTCGGGCTTGCCATCAGCGCCCTCGAAGTACTTGAGCACACCAGCCTTTTTGGGCATCTCCACCAGGTCCTTGGAGTGGAGGCATTTGGCGGCGTCAGAGAGGTCCAAGTCCTCAGGATAGGTGAGCGAACCCATGTTGGGGTTCACAGAGGCCTTGTCCTCAGGCAGCTGGAAGCCCAGCCACTGGTGGCCAGAAACCACGGAGAACATCCAAGACTCGTGAGCGTCGCTAATGATGAGCTGGTCAGAGGAGCAAGAGCCGTACTTATCGACCAAGGAGCCTAGGAACGCCACGGCGTCTTTGGCGGTCTTGTTCTGGCCCAGTGCCAAGGCCACGTAGTTGAACTCGCCCACGCCGCTGTCTACCGCGGGGTCAAGTGCCCTGATCTCGGAGCTGGGATAGGTGGACAGCGTGGCCGAGCAAGACACGCCCCATTCGTTGATGCCGGCGGCGGAATAGGCGTTCTTAGCGCCTTCCCAACCATTGTCGCCGCGGTCGCGCACATAGGTGTAGCGATAGGTGGGCGTGTCAGAGGTCCACTGGAAGTTGTCACCCTCGGCAAAGTCGCCGTTCTCGTTTGACTGATAGACGAAGCCAGCCTCATGACGAGGCTCCACGCCAAAGATCTTTGCTTGGCGGGCGGCGGTGTCCTCGGCACGGCCGGCATACCAGGTATTGGCCTCCTTGGTATACGTGTTGGGCATCCACACCTGAGTGCACGCCAGCGCGTTTACCGGGAGGGCCATGATGGCTGCGGCACCCAGTGCCAAGCCGGTCATCGCCTTGTTGAACCATCGAGTCTTCATAGGCATCCCTTTCTCGGGGACTCCGGATTGAGTCCCTCTCTCTGCCAACAGACGTGCTGGGAAAGGCTCAAAAAGCCTCAAACCCCAACAGCTCCACGGAGCCGCTCCCCCTTCGCGACCGGTTACTCTCTATGGGTCCGCAAAGCTTTGGCTCCCTTTCAGCAACTATAAGGATACTCCCTTCTTTGTCGATATGTCACTGAAACTTCCAAGGGTGCTTATTCACCGACGAGCGGTGGGTTTTTATGCGGTAACGGTTGATTTTCATTCGTTTCTATAGGGTGCCTAACAAGACGCTACACAGGATTAACCTGCTCTTTAACACATTGGAGCGCAATTTCTTAATTGCACGGTCTTTTATTTATGCACTATGCGCTAAATACTAAAATATGAATATCAATGCGTATTTATCTATATTTATGGCAATTTTTCCAGGCCGTTTTTCCGGCTTTTACCCCTTGTTCCAGAGTTATGGGACAGAGTCTTAAAATAAAATGGCTGCTCACCGACCAGAGAGGAATGCTATGGCTTGCACAACATTGTTGGTAGGCAAGGGCGCCACCTACGACGGCTCCACCATGATCGCCCGCGACGAGGACGACGGCGACGGCGCCTTTTGCCCCAAGAAAATGGTGGTGGTCGAGCCTGCCGATCAGCCCCGCCACTACCACTGCGTCATCTCTCATCTGGATATCGAGCTGCCAGAGACCCCTCAGCGCTATACCGCCATGCCCAATGTGGATCCCAAAGAGGGCATTTGGGCAGAAGCCGGCGTCAACGACTCCAATGTAGGCATGAGCGCCACCGAGACCATCACCACCAATCCCCGCGTCTTAGGCGCAGACCCCCTGGTGGCCTATCAGCCCGCCCAGGGCGCCCCGGATACCCCTGGCTATCTGCCTGAACAGCCTGGCGGCATTGGCGAGGAAGACCTGATCACCCTGGTGCTTCCCTATATCACCACCGCCCGCGAAGGCGTCCTTCGCCTAGGGCAGCTGTTGGAGCGCTACGGCACCTATGAGTCCAACGGCATCGCCTTCTCCGATGAAAACGAGGTCTGGTACCTAGAGACCATCGGCGGCCACCACTGGATCGCCCGCCGCGTGCCCGACAACGCCTATGTCACCCAGCCCAACCAGCTGGGCATCGACCGCCTGGATCTTCTGGACGCCACCGGCGACGGCAGCGAGTATCTTGCCAGCGCCGACATCATCGATTTCATCATCGACCACAGGCTCAACCTGGCCATGCCTCAGTCCCTCGCCAAAAGCGCGTTGGCCTCTGCAGTGAACGCCATGAGTGCCGACAAGGACCGCCTCCGCGGGCTGCCTCGCATCGTGAACCCCCGCATCCTCTTTGGCAGCCACGATTACACCGACCACATCTACAACACTCCCCGCGCCTGGTACATGCAGCGCTGCCTGAACCCCTCGGACACCTACGACGGCCCCGACGCCCAGTACCAGCCAGAGAGCGACGACCTGCCCTGGTGCCGCGTGCCCGAGCACAAGGTCACCGTGGAAGACGTCAAGCAGGTGCTCTCCAGCCACTACCAAGACACGCCCTACGACCCTTACGGCAGCCGCGGCAACGAGCTCACCCGCAAGTACTATCGCACCATAGGCATCAACCGCAACAACGAGTGCGCCTTGATCCAGATCCGCCCCTATGCGCCTGAGGGCCTGAAGGCGATCCAATGGACCGCCATGGGCGACATGACCTACTCCACCTTCATCCCGCTCTACACCAACGTCCACTCCATCCCGGCCTACCTGGACGTGGCTCCCCGCACCACCACCGAGACCTTCTACTGGGAGAACCGCATCCTCGCCGCCCTGGCCGACGCCCAGTTTGGCAGCAACTGGAATACCGTTTCTGCCTACCAAGACGCCACCCTAGGCCAAGGCCATGCCCAGATAGAAGCCACCGACGCTGCCTGCGCCCAGCTAGGAGGCGCCCAGCTCACACAGGCGCTCGAAGCCGCTAACCAAAAAACTTGCGACCTCATCCAAAAAGCCACCGACGACGTCTTGGCATCGGTGCTCTTTACCACTAGCGTGAACATGCGCGACCGCTTCAACATGAGCGACCGCTAACGACGCTGTCTCGCCTGGCAAGATCGCGTGCGCCACACCCTCTGCGCCCAAACCTCTTGCCAGGCACCCACCCTATCCCTCGATCTTTCAATTCCCGCGAAAAGAGCCTCGCCCGCCATGGACATGCCCCTGATACCTCCAGGAATCAACGCCACCCCCGAAGACAAAGCCAACGGCGAGCGCATGCGCCGCCGCCGAGAGCTCCCCAGCTTTAGACGCACTTTCTTCTTTGTGAACATGGGACTGTTGCTCACCGCCATAGGCATCGTCATCTTCAAGGCGCCCAACCATTTCGCCTTGGGCGGCACTTCGGGCCTCTCCATCATCCTCTCCACGCTGCTGCCCCAGTTCGACGTGGGCGACTTCATGTGGATGCTCAACGTGATCCTGGTGGTCGCCGGCCTCATCCTGCTGGATCTTCGTACCATGGGCTGGACCGTCTTCGCCTCCTTCGCCCTCTCCTTTTACGTCTCGCTCATCGAAATCATCTGGCCCCGAGTCACCCCGCTCACCTCCAACCCCCTGCTCGAGCTCTGCTTCGCCGTAATGTTGCCGGCTATGGGCAGTGCGCTGGTCTTCAACGTGGGCGCTTCCACCGGCGGTACCGATATCCTGGCCCTCATCCTCAAACGTCGCACCCATCTTCGCGTGGGCCAAGCGCTCCTTGCCACCGACGGCGCCATCGTCGCTGTCGCCGTCTTTCTTTACGGCGCCGAGACGGGCCTCCTCTGCATCCTGGGCCTTCTCGCCAAAACCCTCATCGTGGACAACGCCATCGAGGGCTTCAACCAATCCAAGGTCTGCACCGTGCTCTGCCCCGACCCTGCCGCCGCCATCGACTTTTTGGTCAACCAGCTCTATCGCACCGCTACCCTCACCCAAGTCCAAGGCGCGTTCTCCGGCAAGCCCATGACCCAAATCACCGTGGTGCTCTCCCGACCCGAGGCCGTCCGCTTCCGCGCCTTCCTCGCCGAACACGAGCCTCAAAGCTTCATGACCATGGTGAGCAGCTCTGAGATCATCGGCCGAGGCTTCCGCTCCATCTAGCTGCCGAGAAACTCTGCCGCCTCGCTCCCCCACCGCCCCTACGCTGAAGCCATAGCCGCCGCAAGAGCTGCTATGGCTTCTTTGTTGATGAGGCCCCCGAGCAGCTGCTTGGACATAGTCACCCCCATTGCCGGGTAAAACCCTTTCTAGCAGCGTTTTGCATGAAGCAAAACCCTTACACCTACCGGAGGAACCATGTGCAGCGACACCCAGAAAAAAGTGGACGAAGTAAAAGCCGGCGAAGCCGACCCCATGATGGTGGAAGGCGCCAACTCTGTGGAGCAGGAGACCGAGGGCGTAGATGTGCCTCTCACCACTGATCCCGACGACGTTGAAGGCGTTGTGGAAGTGCGCGACATCAAGCTGGAGGATTAACCTTCCAGCACAATTCTTGGCTACAAGTGAGTGGTCGCAGAACAAATAGCAGGCGATAAAAAGGGATGTTGACCTGGGTCAACATCCCTTTTTATCGCCTGCCGCCGGGCTTATCTGCCTTCCAACGGGATTGCAGTTAGAACCGAGAACGCCTTTGGTTCCGAGTGCGGTCCCTATGAAACAAGCCCCTGCAGAATCCCTGAGGTCAAGCCAGCTTGCTCACAAGGCTAGTGGGCACTGGGGTTTTACAAAACTCCAGTGCCTAGACCCGCCTCATAACGCGCACGGCGCCAAAATACTTCCCATGAAGGCCTTAGTTGCAAGTGAGCACCTGCCAAGAAGAGCTCCCAACGCAAAAGAGACCGCACTCCCAAAGGGGAATGCGGTCTCTTGCAAGCAATGCGAGCGACTTAGAAGTAGCTCACGAGCGACTCACGGGATGCGAGTCAGGGAGAAATTACTTCTCGGCAGGCTCGTCTGCCTGATCATACATGGACTGCAGCTTGAGCAGGTGCTCGTAGCGATCCATGGCAGCCTGCTCGTTCTCGGCGAACAGCTCGGAAGCACGGTCCGGGAAGAAGCGGCGCAGCGAGGCATAGCGGTTCTCGTTCTCCAGGAACTCCTGGTAACCGCCCTTGGGCGCCTTGGAATCCAAGACAAAACGCTTGCCGGCGGGAGCGGCGGGGTTGAAGCGGAACAGGTTCCAGTAGCCGCAATCCACGGCGCGCTTCTGCTCCTCCTGGCAATGCAGCATGCCGCCCTTCTTGATGGAGTGCATCTCGCAGGGGCTGTAGCCGATGATGAGGGAGGGGCCGTCGTAGGCCTCGGCCTCAGCAAGGGCCTTGAGCAGCTGGGAGGGGTTGGCGCCCATGGCCACCTGGGCCACGTAGACGTAACCGTAGCTCATCATCATCTCAGCCAGCGGCTTTTTCTTGATGGACTTGCCGGAGGCGGCGAACTGGGCAACCTGGCCCAGGTTGGACGCCTTGGAGGCCTGGCCGCCGGTGTTGGAGTAGACCTCGGTGTCGAAGACGAAGACGTTCACGTTCTCGCCGGAGGCCAGCACGTGGTCGAGGCCGCCAAAGCCGATGTCGTAAGCCCAGCCGTCGCCGCCGAAGATCCAGAAGGACTTCTTGGACAGGTAGGACTTGTTGGCGGCAATGTCCTCGGCTACGGGGTTGTCGCTCTTTACCAAGGCAGAGGCATAGTCAGCGGAGACCTGCTGGGAGATGCCAGTGGTGTCCCTGTTCTCGAGCCATGCGGTAGCAGCCTCTTTGAGGCCCTCGGGCAGGCCCTCGACCTCCAGCAGCTTCTCGGTCTGAGCGGCCAGGCGGTTCTGCTCGGCCTTGTAGCCGATGAGCAAGCCCAGGCCATGCTCGGCGTTGTCCTCGAACAGGGAGTTGTTCCAGGCAGGGCCGTGACCGGCAGCGTTGCAGGTGAAGGGAGAGGTGGCCGCAGGATTGCCCCAGATGGAGGAGCAACCAGTGGCGTTGGAAATGAACATACGGTCGCCGAAGAGCTGGGTGACGAGACGAGCATAGCTGGTCTCGGCGCAGCCGGCGCAAGAGCCGGAGAACTCCAACATGGGCATGGAGAACTGGCTGCCGCGGGTGTTCTTGTCGCTAAAGAGCTCGCGCTTCTCGGTGACATCGTTGACCGCGTAGTCCCAGACAGGAATCTGGTCGGCCTCCTCGGCCTGAGGCACCATGGTGAGGGCGCCACCGTCCTCCTGGGTGGACTTGGGGCATGCGGAGAGGCAGTTGTAGCAACCCATGCAGTCCAGCGGGGACACGGCGACCGTGAAGGTGTAGCCGGTGTTCTTGGGGACCTTGAGCTCCAGAGTCTTCATGGCCTCAGGAGCGTTAGCCTGCTCCTCGGCGTCCATGACGATGGGACGGATGGCGGCGTGGGGGCACACATAGGCGCAGTTGTTGCACTGGATGCACTTCTCGGGATCCCAGCGAGGAACCATAACTGCAGTGCCGCGCTTCTCGTAGGCGGAAGCACCGAGCTCCCAGGCGCCGTCGGCGTTCTTTGCGAAGGCGCTCACAGGCAGGCTGTCGCCGTCCATGCGGTTGATGGGGTTCATGATCTTTTGGACCTGCTCGACGATGGCGTCGCGGCCGCGCAGGGTCTCGTCCTCGACGACCTCGGTGGCGTTGGCCCAGTCAGCGGGCACCTCGAACTTGTGGAAGGCGGTGGCGCCGGCGTCGATAGCCTTGTGGTTGGCGGCCACCACGGCGTCGCCCTTCTTTGAGTAAGACTTGGTGGCGGCGTCCTTCATGTACTGGAGGGCCTCCTCGGCAGGCAGGATGTCTGCCAGGGCGAAGAAGGCGGACTGCAGCACGGTGTTGGTGCGCTTGCCCATGCCCACCTTCTGGGCCAAGTCGATGGCATCGATCAGGTAGACGTTGACGTTGTTCTCGGCAATATAGCGCTTGGCCTCAGCAGGCAGGTGCTCGGCGAACTCCTCGTCGGACCACTGGGAGTTCACCAGGAAGATGCCGCCCGGCTTGACGTCGCGGACCATCTTGAAGCCCTTGATGATGTAGCTGGGGTTGTGGCAGGCCACGAAGTCGGCCTTGGTGACGTAGTAAGGAGCGCGGATGGGAGAGTCGCCAAAGCGCAGGTGGCTTACGGTCACGCCGCCGGTCTTCTTGGAGTCGTACTGGAAGTAGGCCTGCACGTACTTGTCGGTGTGGTCGCCGATGATCTTGATGGAGTTCTTGTTGGCGCCCACGGTGCCGTCGCCGCCCAGGCCCCAGAACTTGCACTCGATGGTGCCAGGGGCAGCGGTGTTGGGGGCATCCGGGTCCATAGGCAGGGAGAGGAAGGTGACGTCATCCTCGATGCCGATGGTGAACTCGCGCTTGGGCTCATCCTTCTTGAGCTCCTCGTAGACGGCGAAGGCGGCTGCAGGAGGCTCGTCCTTGGAGCCCAGGCCGTAGCGACCGCCGATGACGGGGATCTCGGTGATGCCGGCCTCTACCAGGGAGGTGATGACGTCCTGGTAGAGAGGCTCGCCAATGGAGCCGGGCTCCTTGGTGCGGTCGAGCACGGCGATCTTCTTGACGGTCTTGGGCAGAGCAGCGGCGAAGTCCTCTACAGACCAAGGACGATAGAGGCGCACCTTGACGAGGCCTACCTTCTCGCCGTGAGCGTTGAGGTAGTCGATGACCTCTTCCAGGGTGTCGCAGAAGGAGCCCATGCAGACCACTACGCGGTCGGCGTCGGCGGCGCCGTAGTAGTCGAAGAGGTGATAGCTGGTGCCCAGCTTCTCGTTGATCTTGTCCATGTAGCCCTGGACGATCTGGGGCAGCGCGTTGTACGCGCTGTTGCACGCCTCGCGATGCTGGAAGAAGATGTCGCCGTTCTCGTGGGAGCCGCGGGCGGTGGGGTGCTCGGGGTTGAGCGCATGGTCGCGGAAGGCCTGGACGGCGTCCATGTCGACCATGTCCTTGAGGTCCTCGAAATCCCAGGTGGCCACCTTCTGGATCTCGTGAGAGGTGCGGAAGCCATCGAAGAAGTTGAGGAAGGGCACGCTGCCCTCGATGGCGGCCAGGTGGGCCACAGGAGCCAGGTCCATGACCTCCTGGACGTTGCCCTCAGCCAGCATGGCATAGCCGGTCTGGCGGCAAGCCATGACGTCGGAGTGGTCGCCAAAGATGTTGAGGGCCTGGGTGGCCACGGTACGGGCGCTCACATGCAGCACGTTGGGCAGGCCCTCGCCGGCCATCTTGTACATGTTGGGGATCATCAGCAGCAGACCCTGGGAGGCCGTGTAGCTGGTGGTGAGGGCGCCAGCGCCCAGAGAGCCGTGAACAGCGCCGGCGGCGCCGGCCTCAGACTCCATCTCCTGGATTTTCACCGGGGTGCCAAAGATGTTCTTGAGACCCTGAGCAGCCCACTGATCCACATGATCAGCCATGGGGCTGGATGGCGTGATGGGATAAATGCTCGCCACCTCGGTGAAGGCATAAGAGACCCAGGCTGCGGCCTCGTTGCCATCCATTGACTTGAATTTTCTTGCCATATCCTCTCCTTCAAAGCCTAACGACCCACCCTCAAAGGGTGATTGTGTACCGGGGAAACCCCAGCTAAAGCCTGTTCCAAGGATGGTGCGCCGCTCGCTTAAGCCACCAGGCCTTCGCCACGGGCAGCCCCAAGGGGCGCCATGTACACAGCCGCTGGCCAGAAATAGGCGCACTATCGCCTTATGATTATCACTCATTTTCAGCTCTGGGGCATAGCTGAACGCCACTGAATTCAGGCTTCTTCTACGCCGTCCGCCCTCGCAAAAAATTACCTGCTTGCAAGGGTTTCTTGCAGGACAAGCCCAAGGAGACCGCACGCCTCCTTCCAGGCTCCCGCAGGCGCACCTCCCCTACAACCCCAAGCACTGCGCAATAAATATATTTGTAAACTCCATCATAGCTTCCGCCAACGGTAGTGGACATGGCTAATGGCGCTCCTCCAGGCCACACACATGAAATGCCCCCGGTAGCCCTCAGGCTTCCAGGGGCTCTCTGGGACAGCTCCTCGCCCGCCGCACCCCGCACTCACAGGTAGGCGCAGGCAATGCAAGCCCTGCCGAGAAACCCTTCCATCCCAGGCAGGGAAGGTGAGGTTTTCTCGGCAAGGAGAAGTGCCAAAGCGTTTTGGTTGCAGCTGTTGGCTGCGAAGGTCACTGGGAGAGGACCATGGGACCAGAGTCGGAGTCGTCTGGAGCAGAGCCGGTGGGACCTGCGGTTGGAGCTGTTCTGCACGCCAATTGGCGCTTGCGGCTCAGGAGGCGTTGAACCTCTCCAGCGGCCAGCAGGATGAGCACGCCCGCCAAAAGGGGCAGTTTGGCCAGCTCGTCGGGAGTGTCGTTGAGGGGTACCGTGGTGGCCACGGCAGCCAGCACGATCTCTGCCACAGGCAACGCCAGCATCACGGCCAACAACCTGCCCTTGAAGGGGGCGCAAAAGACGCGCTCGCGAGAGTCGGTGGCGCGCAGGCGGGCGAATGCGGGAAACATGGGCAGATAGCTCAGGAGCAGAAAGACCACGTTCATGGAGAAGAATATCCAGAAGACCTCGGAGTCTTCGCCCAGAGGCACTTGCAGCAGCAATACCAGGCTTGCCACGATGCCGGTCATGCGGGCGCTGCCGTTGGGCATGGAGTTGGTGCGCGACCGCAGGGCGAAGGGACGAGGCATGTTGCCTTCCTCGGCGGCCTTGCAGGCCACAGAGTTGATGCCAAAAGACCAGCTCACCATGTTGGCGAAAAGGGTCACCAAGAACGCGGCGCCCACCAGGCTCACCAGCGGCGAGCCCTCCCCCACCATGGCTACCACCGCGTCCACGATGCCGGAGTCTAGGTTCAAAGACTCGGTGGGGACGGCGGCGCCAATGCCGATGCCGCAGAGGATGTAGACTGCGGCGATGGTGATGCCTCCAGCCACGATGGCGATGGGGGATGTCGCGGCGAGGGTTGGCCATGGAGTCGGTGAAGGTGGCCACCACCTCGAAGCCCATGAAGTTAAAGAGGATCACCGAGAGATAGGTGAGCGAGTTGGGGTCTGCCAGGTTGGGCAGAAAGGTGTCGGGGGTCATGGGGTTCGCAAAGCCATGGGCGCCGGCAAACCACAGGCCCACGCCGGCTACCCCCAACGTGATGAGCACCTTGATGATGGCGCCGCCGTTCATGATCCAGTCGGCGTCGGAGACCGGCGAGAAGGCGCCCAGCGTCACGCCCCAGACAAAGGCCAGCTCCAAAAGAATGCGGCCCCACAGGGGCAGCTCGACGCCCCAGACGCTCAGGAGCACGCTGGGGTAGATGCAGGCCACGCTGGCGATCCACAAAGGGAAGTTCACCCAGTAATACCAGGCACACCTGGAACCCCACTTGTCCCCTAGGCCGGCGCGCACCCAATCGTAGAGGCCGCCGTCGGAGGTGTAGGTGGAGCCCAGCTCGGCCACCACCATTCCGTAGGGCAACAGGAAGGTGACGATAAGCACGCCCCACCAAAAGAACTGCACGTTGCCCATGGCCGAGGCAGGGGCCACCGCCTCGATGGTGAACACGACACAGATAACGGACAAAACCACGTCTTTCAAGGAAAATCTGCCAGCTGCCATACGCCGGCCTCCTTACCAGTAGAAAAGGCGCCGCCCGACGGGCAGGGCAGCGCCTTCCAGTCACACAGATTCGCTATTGATGGTCGGGGCCCTTCTCGGCTTCTTCTGCCAAGCGCTCAGCAGCCAGCTCGGGGGTAAGGCCCGTGTACTCCTCTTTGCGACCGCGGGCAGACCAAACACGCACTACCTCGCCCAGAAGCACGAAGAGGATGACACCCACCAACATGGGGATCTTGGCCAGCTCGTCCTCGGTGCCGTTGAGAGGCACGATAGTGGCGACAATGGACAGCACCAGCTCGATGGCGGGGATGGCCACCATGACCTTCATAGCAGCGCCCTTGAAGGGGAAGGTGAAGACGCGGGGACGGTCCGGGTCGATCTTGCGCAAGCGCAGGAAGGCCGGGAACACGGGGATGTAGCTGATGAGCAGGAACACCACGTTCATGGAGAACAGCATCCAGAAGATCTGGTCGGAGATGAAGTCGATGGGGATCAGCTGGAGCAGCAAAGCGAGGCTTGCCACCACGCCGTTGACCACGTTGGCGCCGTTGGGCATCTCGGTCTTCTTGGACTCGATGCCAAAGACGCGAGGCATATTGCCGTGCTTGGCGGCATAGTCGGCCACGAAGTTCACGCCAAAGGACCAGCTGGCCATATTGGCGAACAGGGTGATCAGGAACACGATGCAGATGATGGCGAACAGAGGCGAGTCGCCCGCCATGGTTTGCACAGCGAAGATCATGCCAAAGTCGGGGTCGATCTCGCTGGTGGGGATAGCAGCGCCAATGCCAAAGCCGCAGAACAGGTAGATGGCGCCGATGGCCAGGCCGCCCAAGATGATGGCCTTGGGGATGTCCTTCTCGGGGTTCTTCATGGAGTCGGCGAAGGTGGTGACCACCTCGAAGCCCATGAAGTTAAAGAGGATGATGGACAGGAAGGTGAGGGCGCTCACGTTGGTGAGGTCCGGCAGGAAGGTGGCCGGGCTCATGTCGTTGGCAAAGCCGTTGGCAGTGGCGTACCAAATGCCCAGGCAGCCTACGACCACCGCGATGGCCACTTTGAGGATGGCGCCGCCGTTGAGCACCCAAGCAGAGTCAGAGACCTTGGAGGTGGCCATGAGGACGACGATCCAGACAAAGGCTAGCTCGATGGCCAGAGTGCCCCAGACAGTGAACTCCATGCCGGTGACAAAGCCGATGATGTCGGGGAACAGGGTGGCGCAGGAGGCGATCCACAGGGGGAAGTTGATCCAGTAGTACCAGGCCACGCGGGAGCCCCACTTGTCACCCAGCGCGTCGCGGACCCAGTCATAGAGGCCGCCGTCTGAGTCATAGGTGGTGCCAAGCTCGGCCACCACCATGCCGTAAGGCAAAAGGAAGGTGATGATCAAAAAGATCCACCAGAAGAATTGGGCGTTGCCGATGGCGGCGGCGGGGGCTGCAGCCTCGGCCACGAACACCACGCAGATCACCGACAGGATGACGTCTATAAACGAGAACTTCTTACCAGCCACAACTACTCCTTTCGTTGTGCCCAAGGGCTGCCTGGAGGCGCATTGTTAGGAGTCGCACCCAGGCAGCCCTCTGTGATTGAGTAGGGGTCAGGTATTAGTTGTCCAGCTCAGAGGTGGGGAGCTTCATAGCCTGAAGGGCAGCCACCAGCTCCTGTTTGGCGCCGTTGACCTCGTCGGTCACCACGTTCCAGGGGCAGAAGGTGGCGAGTAGGCCACGGATGGAGTGCTTGCGGTTCTCAGCCTCGACCCAGCAGAGGGAACGCTCGGGATCGTCCATGACCTCGTCGACGACCTCCTCGCCGCGGGTGGCGGGCAGGCAGTGCATGAACTTGGAGTTGGGGCTGGCCAGGTTCATGAGGTCCATGGTCACCTGGTACTTGGGATAGAAGACGTCCATGTAGGAGGCGCCGTCCACCTGAGCGTCGTAGAGGCCGTACCACACGTCGGTGTAGACGAAGTCGGCGCCCTTGATGCACTCGGGGTCGTCGGAAATGGTGATGGTGCCGCCGGAGACCTTGCAGTTGGCCTCGCCGATGGCCATGAGCTGCTTGCCAAAGGCAGCGCGCTCCTCATCGGTGCCTACATGCAGGGCGCCGTCGGGAATTTGATGCCCCTTCGGCCCGAACTGCACGAAGTCCATGCCCATCTTCGAGCAGATGAACATGAGCGACACGCAGGTCTGGGTGGCGTCGCCGATGAAGGCAAACTTACAGTCCTCGATCTTCTTACCGGCGGGCAGGTTCTCGATCATGGTCATGAGGTCGCCGAGCTCCTGGGTGGGATGGTTGAACTCGCTCATACCGTTGATGACGGGGGCCGCGGAGTACTTCGCCAAGCTCACTACATCCTTATGACGATTGACGCGGGCCATGAGGATGTCCACGAGGGAGCCCATGACGCGGGCGGTGTCCTCGATGGACTCATGGCCGCCGAGCTGGATGGTGCCGGGGCCGTAGAACTGGGCGTGGCCGCCCAGGTCGGTCATTGCGGTCTCGAAGGAGATGCGGGTGCGGGTGGACACCTGCTGGAAGATCATGCCCAGGGTCTTGTCCTGGAGCAGATGGGGATAGTAGCCGTTTTTGATGCACTTCTTAAGAGCAATGGAGAGATCGATGATCTGGAGGATCTGCTCTTTGGTGAGATCGTTGGTGTCGATGAAATCCTTGGGGAATCCCTGAGCCATAGCGATGTCCTTTCTCCGAGAGCCTTAGGTGTTGAGGCCCTTCTCCCTGGGGCGGATGGGCTCCGCCTGATCTACGAGTCCAATATTCATCGATGGTTTTCGAAGGGCAAGGTTATTTAGGGTTGAGGTGCCATTAGGAGAAATCAACCCTAGATAAACCCTTGCTAGACCAGCCATTGGAGCCCTCGCCGAGCTGGATCGAGCGGAGATTGTTCTGGCGGGCAGGGCTGCCCGCCAGAACGGGGGCAACAGCATTATGCCGAGGGCAAGAAGCGACAAAAGGCTGCTGTGCGGGCGGCCATCCTACCGCCAAGCACCCTGCTGAGTGACCCGCAGCGCCTGGCCGCGTCCGCTGAGCATCGCGCCGAGAGCGCCAAACATCCTAAAGTGCCGACTAAGCATCCTGCAGCACCGCAGCGCCTACTAAGTACAAGTACTTAGTAGGCGCATCTGATGAGCTGCGGTTTTATCACCTACTAAGTACTTTTTTCTTTCTTGAGCCGCGCGAGGACCCAAAAAAGTACTTAGTAGGCGCCTGACCGGAGTCACCCAACTGTGGCCACCCGACTGCGGGTCTCCTACTGCCCGACTGCGAGCCTCTCCCACCGGGTCGTGGCCGCGCACATGTGGGGTGCCCACGACCCGGCACGGATGAAGGTATCGAAATATAGTGGACACCCACTTTACCCATAAAGGTGTCCCTCAAAAGAGTAAGCTCGAGAAACCTGGTGATGAAAACTCCGGGTTTTGAGGCTCGGGAGGGGCGCTCCGTTGTTATGAAGCTTGTCGTGTTGGACGCCTGATATTCAGCACGTCTAAAAAGCTCTCCCCCAAAGGGTGCAAGGCCAAAGTGGCAGCGAGAGAACAGCGAAAGCAAACGCCACCCCTTGGCAGCCGTCAAAAAGCAGTGCTACCAAAAGCAACGGTCGCCCGCCAAGCCTCCGTATATATTTTAAATTTGATATTGATAGGCGGAGGGGTACGGTGTTAATCCTTTGTGGCATATCGGCTCATCTAGCCCTGGTATCTGGGATATCCCAGTTTCTATGCACCCCCGAGGAGCAAAGAATGGCTCTCGCCAACAGCCAAGCAAACAGATTGGCCATAGACCTGCTCGAAAGATCAAGGCTCTACAGAAACAGCCGTGAAATTCGTCAGGCCCTGAGTCCATGCGACACTACTGCAAGCCTCCTGGTGAACGATCCAACGAAGGCTCACAGACTCAAGAATTGCACAGTAACTGTATGCACAGCCGACCTCCCGCCGGGAGCATTGGTACGGCTATGGCCGGCCTCTCTTCCTAAAGATTGTGAAAGCGCCATCTATCTCACTGCCCCGATGGAGCATTTTCGCCAGTCAGCCGGCAGACTCACCTCTAGCCAGCTGCTCCTCCTGGGCTCTTGGTTATGCGGGCAGTATCGGCCCCGTCCGGATCTTACCAGCGGTTTTATCGGCGCCCCGCCCCTCTGCTCTGCCGAATCAATACAGCACTATTTAGCTATGCACCCTCTGTTGCGGTGCCGGAAAAAAGCACAGTCCACCGCCGCTTGCCTTATCAATAACCTAGCTTCTCCCGCAGAGGCAGCGCTCCTCCTGCTGCTCACCTGCCCCGCTCGACTAGGCGGCTACGGCTTGCCAAAACCCAAGGCAAACCCCAGCATTGCGCTCAATGAATCCGCGCGCCAGTTGCTGCCTGCTCAAAAGACTGTGAAACCTGACCTTTTCTGGCCCAAAGCCGCCCTCGACGTCGAGTATGACAGCGATGAGTACCACAGCCGATCCCTCAACACTCACGACCGACAGCGAATAGCCGCCCTTATGGCTATGGATATCGAAGTGCTCCCCATAACCCGACAGACCCTTTATAGCGAATCCGCTTTAAAACGCGTTGCCGAGATAATCTCTCGAAAGTTAGGTGTACCTCTTCAGACACCAGTGGAGTCAAAACAGGCTGAACTCCGGCAAACCGTATTGGGCCCACATGATTTTTGGTAATCCCCTTACGTCATCAAGTATGGAGGTATGCTCGCTCTCCTCCATGTCTGTCACTCCTCACTGCCACCACTCTTCGCACCTGCCACTTCTCGCACCTACTAAGTACATGTGCTTAGTAGGCAATCTGCTTGACCTGCATTTTTATCGGCTACTAAGTACTTTTTTCCTTCCCAAGCCGCGCGAAAGCCTAAAAAAGTACTTAGTAGGCGCACCTTCCAAGGGCGCATTGGCTAAGTACTTAATAAGTGCGCCAGCTAGTAGGTGCCTCGATTTTGCGTCGCGTAATTTAAACCACCCACCCCAAAAGACCTCGCAGGCACTGAGTCCTGCGAGGTCTTGGGGAAAGACAGCGGTCTTTGAGGACGTGCGGGGAGCCGGCACTCCCTGACGCCTTAGGGGATACAAGGGCATGTGCCTAGGGAGTGTGCCTAAGGTTGGAGGCGAAGCACACTTTTAGGCGACAGGCTCCTGCTGGGTGATGCAGTGGATGTTGCCGCCGCCGCAGACTACCTGCTCGCTCTTGACGCCCACGCACTTATAGACGCCCTCACCCCAGGTCTCGTCGTAGATCTTCTGAAGAGTGTCGACGGCCAGCTGGTCGTTCACGTCGCCGTACTGAGGCACGATGACGCCGTGGTTGGTGACCAGGTAGTTCATGTAGGAAGCAATGAGGGGCTCATCGGGAACGCGGGGCTCGGCGCTCTCGTCCACATCGATGGAATCGCAGGCTTCCTGGGTCATGTACAAGGGGTTCACCGGCATGGGAAGCTTGTAGACCTTGAGCTTGCGGCCCTTGGCGTCAGTGGCGGCAGAGAGGGTCTCATAGGCGTCGTGGCACTGGCTGTAGAAGGGGTAGTCGGGGTCGTCGGTCCAGATGACGGCCACTACGCCAGGGGCGATGAAGGTGGCGGCGGCGTCGATGTGGCCGTTGGTCTCCTCGGGGTCGATGCCCTCCTTGACCCAGATGACCTTCTCGACGCCCAGGTACTCCTTGAGGTGCTCGTCCATATAGGCGCGCAGCGGCTCGCTCCAGGGCTCGAACTTGAGGGCAAAGGTGGGCCAAATGCCCGCGTCGGGCTCGTCTATGCGCACGGCGGAGGCGGTGCGGCCAGGGGAGAGCAGGCACTGGTCGGTGACGATGACGGTGCCCTCCCCGTCCACGGTGATGGAGCCGCCCTCAAGGATCATGTCGTCGGGACGATAGGTGCGGGCGCCGGCCAACTCGGCCATCTTGACGGCGATCTCGTCGTCGGCGCGCCAGGGGAAGTAGAGGCCGTCCACCAGGCCGCCGTAGGCGTTGAAGTGCCAGTTGTTGGCGCGCAGCTCGCCCTCGCCGTTGACCACGAAGGTGGCGCCGGTGTCGCGGAACCAGGCGTCGTCGGTTGTCATCTCGATAACGGAGACGCGCTCGTCCTCTTCGAAGACGCGCTTGCAGTTGGCGTAATCGGCCTCGTTGGCGCACATGACCACCGGGGTGAACTCAGAGATGGCGCGGGCGATGTTTGCATACTGCTCCTGGGCAGGCTTGGCGCCAAAAGACCAGGTGTCGGTACGATGGGGCCAACCCATCCACACGCGCTTTTGGGGTGCGAACTCTGCCGGCATATAAAAGCCGTCGGCCTTGGGGGTGGACTCTGACTCAGGGATAGTGCGCATGACAAGAGCCTCCTTAGGGGTTGGGGGCGCCAGACGATCACCGGGAAATCTCTGGGGCCCTAAGATGAGCGGATCTTCTGTGAAAGCGACATGACTCTACGGCGCCTTGCCCTCTCATAGGCCGCTGTGACTGAAACTGTCTTGAATATCAGCCCACTGCCCTAAGAACACAAGACGATTTGAGGTTGAGAGACCGCTAGGAGAAATCAACCCTAAATAAACCCCTGGCACAAAGAGGTTGAGCTCCTTTCTCACATATATACATTTCCATCTAATCTCATGCACTTCCATCTAAGCTCCCTTAATATTTTCAACCATAGAGCAGCGCCCGTGGTACCCTAGGGAACAGAATGCATGGCGATGAGATTCAAAACTCCGTGGGGAAGGTCTTCCTGTGGATGCTTTTTTCTTTGGCTATACCATGGCAATTCTGGCGCTCTGCCTCATATCCTCTGTCTATCAGTGGGTTGCCTTTGACGCCACGAAGCGCAAGCCCTTTGCCGCCGCAGGCCTCTTCTTCCTCACCTATTTCGTAGAGCTGGGCGTCATCTTTTTAGATGAGTTCCTACATCAAAACATAGCGTTTCCCCTAGACTCCTACTACGCCATCACCTACCCTCTCACCCGCACCCTCATCGCCTGCGTGCTCTGGGGATCCCTTTGGGCTTACGTGCTTTTGGCCGTTGAGCGGTTTACCCTCAGGCGCCTGGCCATCCCTATAGCCCTTTTCTTTGTGGCCCAAGGCGCCTGCCTCCTCTTCATGCCCTATGGCGCCCTGCGCCAGTTTTGCTACTACACCTGCCGACAGGTCTTCTGCCTTTTCATGGCCCTCTACGGCCTTTCCGCCCTCCGCCGCGCCCCCACCAGCCAAGAGCGCCAATGGCTGGGCCGCCACCGCTGGCTCATGTGGGTGCTGCTGGCAGAAGTGGTGTTGGTATGCCTGGAAGACGCTCTTGTCATCCTGGTGCTGCCGCCCGCCAAAGGGCTTGGCATCACCCTCTACCTCTCCGAGCGTAACTTTTGCGAGAACGCCATGGTCATCGTCTTTGCCTTCTTCACCGGAAGGATCGCCTGGCGCGAGCTCTCCTTTAGGATGCACTCCCAACCCCAGGCCCACAGGCAATCCGACCCCGCGCCCACTTCCTTGCCGATAAACCCCTCCCCCGCCACAGGGGCCACCACCGCAGCCAGGACCGCCCCGACCGTCCAACCTGCAGGAGATGCGACCTTCTCGGCACACGTGGATGAGTTGATGCCCCGCTTTGGCGCCGACCACGACCTCACGCCTCGCGAAGAGGAAGTGCTGGTGCTGGCGGGACGCACCAACCAGCAGATCGCCGAGGCCCTGGTGGTCTCGGTGGGCACCGTCAAGACCCACGTCTACAACATCGTGCACAAGTGCGATGTAGGTAACCGTGCCGAGCTCAAGACCCTCTTCTGGCCCCCTAGAAGGCACGATGCAATATGAAGGCGCTGCCCCTCGAATTGCGCCTTATACTTAGAGCCGCGCCCTAACGGTGCGGCTGCGAATCGGCATGTCCCGCAATTCAACGCGATTCACCTAGATATCACCGTCGATCCAAGGAGTCCCTGTGACCATCAAGCTTGGCGTTCTTATCAGCGGAAGCGGCACCAACCTGCAAGCCATCATCGACGCCATCGCCGAGGGCTCCTTGGATGCCACTATCGAGGTGGTGATCTCTTCTCGGCCTTCTGCCAAGGGCTTGAAGCGCGCAGCCGAGGCCGGCATCCCCACCATGGCGCTCTCAAAGGAGGTCTACGCCAGCCCCGAGACCGCCGACGAGGTCATCGCCTCCACACTGCGCCAACATGAGGTGGACTACGTGGTCATGGCGGGCTACATGCGCAAGGTGGGGCCAGCGATCCTTCTGACCTTCCCCAACGCGGTGCTCAACCTGCATCCGGCGCTGCTGCCCAGCTTCCCGGGGGCCCACGCCATCGACGAGGCCTTTGACTACGGCGTCAAGGTCACCGGCGTCACGGTGCATCTGGCCAACGCCGAGTACGACCGCGGCCCCATCATCGCCCAACGCCCGGTGGCCGTGGAGGAAGGCTGGGGCCGCGATCAGCTGGAGGCCGCCATCCATGAGACGGAGCACGAGCTCTACCCCGAGGTGCTACGCTGGCTGGCCGCCGACCGCGTGAAGATGGACGAGCTGGGCCGCATCCATGTGCTGGAAGGATAGGGCCGACACAGACAAGGATCTCAGCTTCGCGTCTCTACTCAGAGACGTAGTCTTCCAGCAATCGGTTCATTAGGTAAGCCGTGCCAAAGAGCGCATAGACACGATGGGGCGCCACGTGCTCGGCCAGGGGCGGCCCCATGAGGATCACTTCGTCGTAGGAGGCGTGAAGCTCCGGCTCGTCGTTGGCAGTGACGAGCACCTTGGTGGCGCCCGAACTCTCCACCAACGCCCGTTGCCGCAGCGCAAAGGATCCCGAGGAAGACACCACCAGCAGCAGGTCTTGCGGCCCTAAGCTGCGCACCGCCTCCACGGAGGGCTTGCACTCGGTCACCAGCTGCACCAGCTTGCCCGAGACCAACATGGCATACTGAAAGTCGGTCATTGCCCCCGCAGAAGACTCTGCCGAGAAGAGCACCACCTTGGAGCTAGCGCTCGCCCTCTGGCTCAAGCGTTGCAAAACGCCGTCTTGCTGCAACTTGTCGACAGAATCGAAGATCTCCACCATGGCCTGGCGTGGGGGCATCTTGTAGTCTTGCGGGCTCGATGCCGCCGCCAAATAGTAGTGGCGGAACTCCTCCCACTCCCCTGCCTGGTTGCGCAGAGCCGAGAAGTTCTCCATCCCAATGGACTGGCAAAACCGCCTGACCCCCGACCGCGACACGAATCCCGCATCCATCACCTCTTGGAACGTCATGGAGCCGATGGACTCGAAGTGGGTCAAAAGATACTCGGCGATGGTGTGGGAAGGCTGGTCAGGCTCATTCTCGTTGTAGATGTCAAACAGCGACATGAGCACGTGAATGCGTCCGTCTTCCATGGCCCCCCTCTCTCGGGATAGCTCGCCCATTGGCGCTGTCAAGGCCCGCGAGGGTCCCAGATCAAAACCCCCGCTCACGCCAGACCCTCTTGCGGGCACTCAGATTTACAAGATTAGATAAGAGTACCTAAAAAAACGAGTCGCCCTAAATACCTTCGGACGGCTTGGCCACTCGCCCCACCCCAGGTCTGCCACTCGCACCCTGCGTACTCGCCAGATCACGCCACCGGCGCAGCCCCGTCATGCAATGGGGGTCCTTCTCGGCAATGCCGAGAAGGACCCCCACTTTATGCACTATAGATTATGGCTGCGCCACGTCTGCAAGCGTCCCATGGCTCACTGCGCCTTCTGGGGACAGCCTAGGCCGCAGGCCTCGAGGCAGAGGGCCAGAGAGATGGCGCCGGCATCGGGGGTGCCCAGGCTGCGGGAGGCTTGAGGGCGAGCTCGGCCGATCTTGGCGGTGAGGTTGGCGGTGTTGCGGGCGGCCTCATGAGCCACTGCGACCGCTTTGCCCCAGGCCTCGCTCAGGCTTAGACCGGCCTTGGCCCCCTGGCCTAGAGCCTCGGCAAAGGGCGCCAGGGCATCCACCATGGTCTTGTCGCCCACCTGGGCGCCGCCCAGCTCCATGAGCTTGGCGCAGGCAGCATCTGTCGCCTGCGCCATCAGTGCAGCATCGATGACCTCCTGCTCGTCTCCCAATGTCTCGCCCAACGTCCACAGGGCGCTGCCCCAAAGGACGCCGGAGGTGCCGCCGGCAGCGGCCCGCCAGCTGTCACCGGCTGCTTGGAGCACCGAGCCCACTCCTGCCTGGGCTTCCACGGCATCCTGGGCGACAGCTGCGGCAGCCTTCGAGCCCCTCACCATGCCGCGGCCGTGGTCGCCATCGCCGCACACCGAGTCGATCTGGGCCAGCATCTCCTCTTGATCGGCCATGCAGGCAGCCATTGCAGCCAACGCACGGGCAGCCACACGGCCTTGAGCCTGAGCGGCTGGCCCTGCAGGAGCCCAAATTCGCTCGGCGCCATCGCCGGAGTGCGCCGCCTGGCTCCTCTCGCGCAACTTGGCCGGAGCCGCCTGAGGCCCTCGGCTAAAGCCAGGGCTCGCACAGGGAGCGCACCAAAGACGTTCCAGCTCCTCATCCAGATACTGCACCGCCAGGGCGATGCCTTCCATGTCAAGGCTGGTGACCACTTCGCCTACCACGGGCTCCACCAGCTCATAGCCCGCCTTGGCCAAAAGCTGGCTCACTGTGCCCCAGACCACAAAGAGCTCCTCGTACTTGGTGGAGCCCAAGCCGTCCAGCACCACCGCCACACGGCGGGCGTCGCCGGGAGCCTCGGACAGCACGCGCTCCACCAAGAGCGAGGCGATCTCTTGAGCGGAAGCCACGGGTTTCTCGGCAACGCCAGACTCGCCATGGATGCCCTGGCCCACTTCCATGAGGCCGGAAGGCACCTCGAAGAGGGGCTTGGTGTGGCCGGGCAGCGTGCAGCCGCGAAGGCCGATGGACATGGTGCGGGTGCGGTCGTTGGCTTTGATGGCTACGCGCTCCACCTCGTCTAAGGAGAGGCCAGCAGCCGCGGCGGCCCCTGCGGCCTTGAAGACCAGGAAGGTGCCTACGTTGCCTCGGCGAAGGGGAGCCTGCTCGGGCGGGGCGGCCGAGACGTCATCGGTGATATAGAAGGTGCGGGCGTCTATGCCTTGAGCTCGAAGGCGGTCGCGGGCCATATCGAAGTTCATCTTGTCGCCGGCATAGTTGCCGCCCAGGATCATGAGGCCTGCCTGAGTGCGAAGCGCGCCAGCGACTCCCAACACATCCTCGCAGGAGGGCGAGGTGAAGACATTTCCCACCACGCAGCCATCCATAAGGCCGTCGCCCACGATGCCGCAGAAGGCCGGGTAATGGCCAGATCCGCCGCCGTTCATGACGGCCACTTTGGAGGCGGGGGTTTCTCGAGCGCTCACCACGCCGCCGGGCGCCTCCATCACGTAGCCGGGATAGGCGGCCACGTAGCCGGCAAGCATTTCGTCGCGAAAGAGCGCGGGGTCGTTACATAACATTGGCTGCTCCTTACCTAGATAAAAGCCCCACGCCAAAGTAGGAGGACTTTGGCGTGGGGTCCGGAGGGACCTAAAATCAGCTGTGCAAAAGCCGGGCCACAGGACTACTCCGAAGCCTTCAGGGCCTCGTTGCGCTTCTTGAAGCCGCGCAGCATCCACACGAACAGGGCGAGCCAGCCAACGAGCACTACCATTCCGGCCACATTGCCAGAGAACGCATTGGCAATGGCCCAACGGAAGTCCGGACACTCCAGGGTGGACCAGCTGATAAGCGCGTCGCCGCCCACATTGGCCAGAGAGTCGGGCGAGTAGGTGAGCGCCAGCTGGGTCACCCAAGGAGCAAACGAAGAAGATACCAGCAGGTACACAGGGGTGATGATGATGCCTTCGATGAGCATCTTGATGATATTGCCGTTGGAGACCATGAGCAGGCCGGGCACCAGGCAGATGTTCACGATGCCTGCGAAGGGCAGCACGATGTTGCCCACGGGAGCCAGCACAAAGGCCAGGATGAGCTCGAAGGGGATGAGCAGTATGCAGGTGACCCAGAGCTCGTTGGAACCGGCCAGGATGGGCCAGTCCAGGCCGATGATGAGCTCGCGGCCCTTGAAGCGGGCCTTCATGAAGTCGCCCACGGCGTCGGAGATGGGGGACAGCGCCTGCATGAAGAGCTTGGAGACCATGGGGAACAGCTGCAGGGCGGTAGCGGCCTGCACGCCCAGAGTAAGGGCCTGCTGCACGTCGCGGTAGGCGATGGCGCCCATGGCGGTGCCAATGATGAAGCCCATGACGGCGTTCTCGCCAAAGATGCCGATCTTCTTGCGCAGCCACTTGGCGTCGGCGTTGTTGTTCTCGATGGCGGGAATCTTCTCCAGCAGTCGCTCGATGGGATAGGCGACGGTGGCGGTGAGCATCATGGCATGGGGAACGGTGACGCCGGGGATCCCGGTGATGCGCTCGATGGTGGGCTGGAAGGCGTCGCCGATCTTGAGCTCCAGAATGATCTGGACCGAGGCGGCCACAAAGCCCATGGCGATGGCCACACCTTCAGGCATGCCGGCGGCGGCGCACAGGTAGTAGGTGAGCACGGTGGTAAGCAGCTTGGTCCAGCAGTTCCAAAAGTCCACGTTCAGGGTGTCGGTGAGCTTGAGCAGCAACATGATGAGGTTGATCACCATGAGCAGCGGGAAGCAGAGCACGCCCAGCGGCCAGGCCCAAGCGATGGCCGAGAGCGCCGGCCAGCCCACGTCCACCGCAGGCAGCGAGATGCCCGTAGCCTCTGCCAGGCCTTGGGCTGCCGGGGTGATGGCGCCGGTCATGAAGTTGATGAGCACGTTCATGCCGGTGAAGGCGATGCCCAAGGTCAAAGCTGCGAAGAAGGCGTCTTTGAAGCTCATTTTCACGATAAGGCCGATGATGAGCATGATCAGGGGCACGAAGACGGCGGCCCCGAAGCCCAGGATATAGTTAACAATATTTAGCAATACGTCCATGTTGTACCTCTCTTTGAGCGGAGGGGTCTCCTGTCACGCCCTCCGTTGCGAGTAGGACCTCTCTCTTGAGGCAGGCTGCTCTCTCCTGCGGCCTGCCCTTCTCTGTCCTGATGGACAGGCAGAGCCGTTAGTCCAGATAGCCGGGGTGCGGAGTCAGGCCAAAGGCGCGGCACAGGTCTTTGAGCTGCTCGTCGGAGATGCCCGGGTTGCGATGGCCGCAGGCCTCGGCTGCCATCCAGGCGGCGCAACACTTCTCCACGGTCTCCAGCAGGCCAAAGGCGTCATGGAGCGAGCGGCCCGCCGTGAAGACGCCGTGATACTGCCAGATGACGATGCGGCAGTCCTTCATCTGCTCGTTGGTCTTGTCGGCGATCTCCTGGCCGCCGCAGACGCACCAGGGCACAAAGCCCACGCCGTCAGGGAACAGATACATAGCCTCGGTGATGATGCGCCAGAGCGCGCGGGTGAAGTCGCGGGCGTTGGTGGGACCCACGTGGGTCATGGCCAACACGTTGGATGCGTGGTTGTGCATGACCACGCGTTGCTCGGGATCAGCGGCCAGACGCACTGCCTGGGCGGCCAGATGACTGGGGAACTCCGAGCTGGGCTTGTTGCCCTCCAGGCCGTAGGCGATCTCGTAGTAGTCGCCCTCGGGGGGCAGGTAGATGATGCCCAGAAGTGAGTCCACGTCGTCGCGCACCTCACGGAAGTAGGAGCCTGTGGCAGTGGTGAGCACAAAGCGGCCGCGCATGGCAGCGGGGATGTCGGCCAACTCCACCTGACGGCCCGAACCCGGGGTATACCCCAGCGCCGCCACTTCCTCGTCGGTGAGGATATAGGAGATGTTGCCGCCATTGGCTTCGTCCCAACCCTTGTCCCACATGAGATAGGTGAGCTCTTTTACCTCCTTGACGGCTGCGATCTCTTTCCAGTCCATGAAAAATCACCTCTCTTTGGGCCCTCTCTTGCCGAGAAACCCCACTCCGTGGCCCCATCTCCCCCGATGGTTGCCAATCTTGCCCTCCAGCTGCGAAGGACCCCTTACTGCTCAGCGGCTCCATCTCCCGGACGCGTCGCTGCATGAGCCTGCTTCTTGAGCGCCTTCCTCTGAGCCTTCCGCTCCTGGCGCTCGCGCCTAAATTCTTTAATCGCTTCCCTGCTTTGTTCAGGTGTGATCTGGCCTTTGATGCCGTACTGGGCCCGCAGTCGCTCCTGGCGCCTCTCATAGGGGGCCACCAGCAAGTCGTGGGCGTAATGCTCGATGATGAAGATGAGTGCCAACGCGCCCAACGAAAGGTCGATCCTGCCGCTCAAGGCCCCCACCACAAAAAGGAAGAGATCGATCAGGGTGAGAGCGATCCAGGCCGGGCGTCCTAGCCCCAAGGGCCTGGGGTTGATGGCCGGCGCCTGAGCAGCCTTCTTCTTGCTCATGGAACTTAGGACTCGAGCAGCTCGACCAGACGGTCGGCCTCGGCGTCGGCACCCATGCCGGTCAAGAAGGCGATGCCGTTGAAGGTGGGGATGCCGTAGTCGTCATCGCTCTTGACGATGGAGATGTAGGCGTCGGCGCCGTTGATATAGTGATCCAGCGACTTGATATCCACAGCCTCGACGTCTGCCTCGACGCCGCGCTGCTTCAAGATGCGCTGCACCTTAGAGGCCACCGCTTGGGAGGTAGCGACACCAGAGCCACAAGCCACGATTACGCGTTTCATAGCCGTTCCTTTCTTGAGGGATCTCCCTCGTATCTCTGCCGTGCGTTAGCGCACGGCCCTGTACACCAAAGGGCACATGGAGGGTTCCGGGCCCAGGGGCAGGGGTTTCTCGGCAGCCTGGAACCGCCAGCTCCTCGTTGCTGACAGACAATGGCCACTGAGCCGCCTCCGCCCGGAACCGCATGCCGCCAGGCGGATTACTCCGCCGAGACCTCGTCGAAGAGCCGTCCGAAGGCATCCACCATCCCTTGGGCGTCGGTGATGCCGGTGAGCTCAGTGGCGTAGCCTTCATTCATGAAGATGTTCATGAGCTTTTGGAGCACGGCCACCTGGCCGCCGTCGCGCATGACGCCCAAATTCACGATGAGCTGGGCGGGCACGTCGTAGCCCATGCCCGCCATGGCCTCGAAGACTATCGGGGTCTTGGGCTTGATCACCGCGATGTAGGGGCGCTTGATGTGCTCGGGGTCCACGTGGGGGATCGCTACCTGCACAGAGGGGAACGAAAGCCCCGTGGCGTAGTTCTTCTCGCGCTCACAGATGGCCTCGAGCCAGCTGTCCTGGATGAGGTCGCGCTCGGCCAGCCGCTCTGCCAGCTTTTCGAAAAACTCCTGGCGATCTGCGGCTTCCAGATCGAAGAACACCAAATCGGGACTAAACAACTCTTGATCACTCATGGCGCTTCCATTTCTCTGCGCGAACCAAATTCTTTGATGGTTCTATGGAACCGCCAGAACCGTTCGCCTTCTAGAGTTTTGATGAGCCAAAAGATGGACAGTGGTTATTTACTTTTTATTTTGATTTGCATTCAGCGCCAGGCTCTTCCATCGGCCAAGCTTAATGCTCCCTTAACCCTCTCTTTGCAACAGGAAGCCCTCCGCCCAATGCCTCTCAACACCATGGGCAGTAAAACGAACCATTCAAAGTATTGACTTATGTATACCGTTTGCTACCAATCGCCGCTTAGGAACAAAATGGCTGCGTTTCCCCAGCTAGAATGGCCTCCAGCACCTGAGCCACCGGCTCCTGGTGCACCGGTGGCAACTGATAGGCAGCCGCCCGGCGAGCGGTAGCCGTCCCCGAGGCCACCGCGTAAGAATTTGGCACGTACTCCAGCAGGGCCACGTCATTATCCGAATCCCCCACTGCCACAATCTGCGCGAGCTCCATGCCCAGCGCCTGTGCCAGCACCTGCACCCCGCGGGCCTTGCTCCAGCCCTTGGGAGCTATATCGATCTCCGACACATCCCCTGGCTGCACAAAATCAAAATCTTCGAATTGCCGAGAAAGACGCGCCGCCAAAGCCGGTACCTCTTGGGGGTCGCAAGCGCATTGGATGTTGGCCTTCTCTACCCAAGGCTCTTCGATAGCCTGGATGCAGCCGTCACGGCGGCCGTTTTCCTGAGAGGGATAGTCATTAAGACGCCAGGGTTTTTTTGTGAGCGCGTGAATGGAAGCGCCCCGGTAGAGCAGGATGTTAGCTGCCGGCGTGCAACGATCCAGATAGTCTGCAACCTCTTGGAGCCGGGCCGAGGGCAGCAGTTCGCTGCGCACCAGTCGGCCGTCCACGTAGACCACCTGCCCGTTCACAAACGCCCCAGTTGCGCAGCCCGCTGCACAGTCGCCAAACATCTTGAGCGCATCATCCCTGCTACGGCCCGTAATGGGAGCAAAGTGACGCCCCGAGGCCACAAAGCGCTCGATGGCGGCAGAGGTTCTTCTCGGCAAGCCATAAGTCCCACGCGGGATCAACGTGTCATCTATGTCCGAGACTACCAAGCACACGCCCGACGCCATGGCCCCCCCTCTCTCGCGTTACTTCCATGGTTCATATTCTGAACCAGCGCTTATCCAAGCTAGAGTGCCAAAAGACCATCCAGCATCCTAGCATTGTAGATAACCCTGTTGGCTGGGATGGGACGGAGGGAGAAAATGCGTGAAGGTAGGCTCAATCTGTTGCCTTCATTGTTCTCGGTCTACAACGACAACGAGTGCGACGAGACCTCGCATCTTCTGGCCAAGTACCTGTTGGAGAACTTTGACAGGCTGGACGAGCTTACAGTAAACGACTTGATGGATGCGGCCTTCGTGTCCCGCTCCGGCGTGCGCAGGTTCTGCCAGTCCATTGGCTTTGGCAACTTCTCCGAGGTGCGCGACGCTTTCGTGGAGTGGGAGATGTTTCGCCAGTACTATCTGTCCTACAGCCTGCTCTACAGCGACGTGAAGTTGCATCTGCGCGAAGATCTCTCACAGATGTTCAGCGACATCGACCGTTTGATGACTCCTGCAACAACCCAGAAGCTTTGCAACGACTTTCATGAAGCGCGCCATGTGGTGCTTTTGACCTCGGACTCCTCCTCTGCCTCACTGATCAACTTCCAGCGCGCCATGACCATGCTCAAGCGGCTGGTGCAGATGGTCACCGAGTCTGCCCCCACCACCCAAACCGTGCGCAGCCTGACCTCCGAGGATCTGTTGGTGGTGGTATCGGCCTCAGGGTCTTTCGCCCACGCGCAACATGAGCAGATAGAGGCTTCGGGCGCCAAAAAGGTATTTATCACCGCCGCAGAGGGCGCACGCACCGGCGAAGGTGGCCTTTACGACGGCTACGACCAGGTGCTAGCCATCAAGCCTCCCATCGTGCGCCAATCGCCCAAGCATGTGCTCTACGCCACCTACGGCATGGAGTACCTCTTCGACCAGATCCAGGTTGCCTATGCCCGCCTCTTTGACGTGACCCTGGGCAACATCGACATCGTGTGGTAGTGGCGGCGAGAAGCGCCGCCATGGGCGATGTTGCTTGCAGGAAGGTGCTTTTAACACTGAGAAGACCTGGAGAAAAACAGAGGGCTTTCAACTTGCTTTTTGTGTTTTCGCTGCTTCGTCGCAGTGGGGTTTTGTGTTTGCCGAGTGCGACGAAGGTCCGAAAACACAAATTTCTACTCACAGGAAGCGCAAAAGCAGCGTGAGAACCTCTGCAGGATTTCTCACGCTGCGTATTGGTGGATTCCTATCGCTAGAGCGCAGCGCTTCTCTAAACGCCTTAGATACCGAGAAGCGCCTCAAACCACCGCTGCTCTGGCCCTTAGGCTCGCTCAGACACTAGCTTGATACCATAGCCCAAGAGCACACCCATAACCAGATAGATGAGCTCTAGAGGCCAGCCCCCGGTAAAGGCCCAAATGAAGGCTCCTATGGGCTCTGAAAACTCAGCCCACATCCGCAGGGCCACGGTGAGTCCAATGAACATCGCGCTGACTAGTATCAGGACGACACCCCAACGCCGGTGAGTCTTAGAACCTGCAGGCACCAAAGCTGCCGCCGCAATGCCCAAGCCCAGCCAGGTGAGGTTGCCCAGCCAGGCGACCAGGCCGCGCCAAAGGGTGTCGCCTGACGTTGCGGTAATATGCGTCATCACTTGCTGGCCATACCGCCAAAGGCAGATGGCTCCCGCCAAAGCCAGGCAAATGCCGGGGACTGCCTGCCTCCATAGACTCCGCGCTCCCATAGCCCCACATCGATTCTTTAAGGATTACAGTCTCATAATTATAGAGAAAGTTATTGCATTGAGTCTACGGACTACCCTGCTAAACCTCGGTAAGCGGTGAGATTTTACTTAGATATATAGGTCACCTTACCAGTTCCTGGAACCACCTCTCCCATGACAAAGGGGCAGCAATTCTCGGCAGTGAAGGCGGACGCCACCTGGTCGACATCCTCAGGAGCGCAGATGAGCGCCATACCCACGCCCATGTTGAAGGTGAGCAGCGCTTCCTCGGGAGTTAGGCCAGCGGCGTCGCTCACCAGGTCGATGATGGGCGGGACGGGCCACGGGCAAGTGCCGTCGGAGGCCAGGGCTACCTGGGCGTCCAAGTGATCCGGCATGGCGCGGTTGAGGTTCTCGGTGATGCCGCCGCCGGTGATGTGGGCCATGGCATGGAGAGACACGCCCGCGGCCAAGGCGTGCACGATATTGCCCGCATAAATTTTAGTGGGCGCCAACAGGGCGTCTGCGATAGACTGACCACCCAGCGACTCCTGGGGGGCGCAGAGCTCCTTGTCGCTCAGCTTGTCGGTGAGGGCGGCGCGCACCAGCGAGTAGCCGTTGGAGTGGATGCCGCTAGAGGGCAGGCCCACAATGACGTCGCCTTCGCACACACGATCCGGGCCCAGCATGGCGGGCTTGTCCACCGCGCCTACGCAAAATCCGGCTAGGTCGTAGTCGTCTTTGGCCATGACGCCGGGGTGCTCGGCCATCTCTCCGCCGATAAGCGCACAGCCTGCCTGGCGGCAGCCCTCTGCAATGCCCCCTACAATCTGGGCCATGGACTCGGCGGCGAGTTTGCCCACCGCCACGTAGTCCAGGAAGAAGAGGGGCTCGGCGCCGGTGACCACCACGTCGTCGGCACACATGGCCACCAGATCGATACCCACCGTCTCATGGCGCCCCAAACGCTGGGCCAAGGCCAGCTTGGTGCCCACGCCGTCGGTGCCGCTGACCAGCACCGGCTGCTCCATGGACTTCAAGTGAGACACGTCAAAGAGACAGCCAAAGCCGCCCAGACCCTCCATGACGCCGGGGCGATTGGTGGCGGCGCACGCCTCTTTGATGGCGTCTACGGCGCGAGCGCCCTCAGAGACGTCGACGCCGGCATCGGCATAGGACATGTGTGTGGTCATGCTTCTCTCTCCTTGAATCCTTGGGTGGCAACTAGATGATGGCTAGAGGTTGACTGCAGGGAAACGCGACATTCTCCAGAGCCGCTGCAGTGAATCCAAGCCCTGGACGCACCAGGCGCCCCAGACCATGCTGCCTGGTGGCGCCCGGTGTAATTCAGGTAAGTTCGTGAGAGGAGGCCCCTCGGATCTCTTCGCCCCAGATGTTTTGGGCCTCTTCGCGACAGAGCGCCAAGACGTTGGTGACCTCTTCCACGCTCATGAGCGAGGTGGGTGAAGGATCCACCAGGTTGTTGGGCTTGTAGCCAGGCAAGAAGCTGCCGCGGGAGAAGCTCTCGGGGATGGGCACTGGATAGGCGCCGGTGAAACAGGCCGCGCAAAAGCCCGGCAAGGGGTTGACGGCGACCATGAGGCCCTCCACTGAGAGGAAAGCCAGCGAGTCCGCCCCTATGAACCGGCGGATCTCCTCCACCGACTTGTTGGCGCTGATGAGCTGATCTTGGGTGGCGGTGTCGATGCCGTAGAAACAGGGCCACTTGACCTCGGGAGAGTTGATGCGCACATGGATCTCTGTGGCCCCGGCATCACGCAGCAGATTCACGATCTGGGCCATGGTGGTGCCACGCACGATGGAGTCGTCCACCAGCACCAGGCGCTTTCCTGCCACCACATCTTTCAGGGCGTTGAGCTTGAGGCGCACACCCATCTCGCGCAGTTCCTGAGTGGGCTGGATGAAGGTGCGGGCTACGTAGCGATTCTTGATGAGGCCTTCACCAAAGGGGATCCCTGCGGCTTCGGCATAGCCTTCTGCGGGAGGCAGGCCGGAGTCGGGCACACCGATGACCAGGTCTGCGTCCACCGGAGCTTCCTGGGCAAGCTGCTGGCCCATGCGGCGGCGCGCCATGTAGACCGTGCCGTCTCCCATCACCGAGTCTGGGCGGGCAAAATATACCTGCTCGAAGATGCAGTGGCTGGGTTTCTCGGTATGGTATTCGCGCTGGGTGACCAGGCCGTCGTCGGAGATGCGCAGGATCTCGCCGGGTTCCACGTCGCGCAGATATTTTGCGTCGACGATGTCCAGCGCACAGGTCTCGCTGGCTACCACCCAACCACTGTCGTCCTTTAGTCGGCCCAGCACCAAGGGGCGGATGCCGTCGGGGTCACGGAAGGCATAGAGGGCGTTCTCGCGAGCCAGCACCATGGCGTAGGCTCCCTCGATCATAGCCATGGTGGATGCGATGCCTTCGCGCAGGTGGTGAGTCTGCTGGGTGAAATAGCCGATGAGCTTGGCGGCCACCTCGGAATCGGTGTCTGTGCGGAAGGGAATGCCCATGTTGATGAGCTCCCGACGCAACGCGTCAGTGTTTACCAGGGTACCGTTGTGGGCCAAGGCGATGATGGTGTCGTTGATGGTGGACAGGTGCGGCTGAGCGCCCTCCCACCCCGAGGCTCCCGACGTGCCATAGCGCACATGGCCCACTGCCACATGGCCGTGCATGGCGTTGAGATCGGCATCCGAGAAGACCTGCTGCACCAGTCCCTCATCTTTGCGCACCAGCACCGTGGATCCATTGCCCACCGCGATGCCCGCAGACTCCTGGCCGCGGTGCTGCAGGGCATGGAGGCCAAAGTAGGTCATGCGCGCGACGTCTTTGCCGGGGGCCCACACGCCAAAGACGCCGCACTCGTCGTGGAGCTCATCGGCCGGCTGTGGGATGGCTACCTGTGAATCCATAGATCTCCTTGCAAAGGTTAAGAGGCGGCGGTGGCAGTGGTGCCATCGGCCACGCTTTGGGGCACGCATACCACAAGCGTGCGGCCTCGGCCATTGTCGTAGTTGCAGGTGACGAGGGTAAGCACGTGATCGGTGCGAGAGATGACCTCTGCTGCATCCGGGCGACAGGCATTGGCCTGACCCAGACGCTGGGCGAGATGCGCGCGGAAGGCGGCCAGATCGGGCCATTGCAGCTGCACCGTAAGGTCTCCAGACTCCGGAAGCACATAGGTGAAGAGAGGGGTGAGCGCGTAGTTTGCCTGCTCGGTGACCCACCAAATGCGAGAGTGCTCGTCGAAGACCTGTTGCTGGTTCATGGTGTCGATCCAGGCAAACATGGAGCCGTCTTGCAAGTGGTGGCCGTAGACCATGGTTTGCATGTCTTCCAGGTTGGGCCCGGTGTTTTGGGAGTCGATGAAGACCAGACCCCCCAGCGAATAGTTTCCATCGGCGCCGGTGCGCAGGTAGGTATCGTTGGTAGCCCCTTGGTAAACCGGGAAGTTCACCGGCGTGTCAGGGATCTGCACCCAGGCGCACACGTCGGAGTTTTGAGCCTTAAGGGCCGCCCAATCCACTACCGGCGGCTCATCTTGGGTACCCGGCTGCACCGACTGCTGGGCCACCTCTACCTGGGCTGCCACATGGTCGTATTCCTGCTGCTTGTCATACCAGAGCCAAAAGGCGGCGCCGATGAGGGCGATGTCGATGACGATGAGCAGCGCAAAGAGCACCTTGCGCTTGGTGCTCCAGGGTTTCTTTTCTTTTTTATGCGCGGCCGCCATGGTTAGCCCAGCTTGGCGCCGGCCATCTGCGCGGCGGCGCGCTTGTCGAAGTTGCCGTTAGTCTCTTGGTTGAGCGCGGCCATAAGCTTGCCCATGTCGCGGCGGGTCTCCAGATGTTGCTCGGCGATGATGGCGTCGATGCGCACCTCCAGGGCATCGCCTTCCAGCTGGGCGGGCAACAGGGAGGCCAGCACCTGGGACTGCTCCTTGAGCATGGCGATGCGGTCTTCGTGGGCGGCACCCGCCTTCTCCAAAGCCTCTTCTTCCTCGCGAGTCACCTTTTGGAGGCGCTTTACCGCGGCGACAATGTCTGCCTCAGTCACTTCGCGGCGCTCGTCTACCTCGATCTGCTTGATGGCCTGGTTCACCTGGCGCAGGATGGAAAGGCGGTTCTTGTCCTTGGCGCGCATGGCGTCTTTGATCTGGTCTAACAGCTCTGTCTTGTCCACAGATGTCTCCTGAATGTTGCTGTGTGAGCCCTACTGGGCCATGGATTCCTTGAGGGCGCAGATGGCCTCGCGATACTGGGGCATGGTAGCCCCCAGAATTTGAGTGGCATAAATGCCGGCATTTTTAGCGCCATTGATGGCCACACAGGCCACTGGCACGCCGCTGGGCATTTGCACCATGGAGAGCAGCGAGTCCAGGCCGCCCAGATCGCTGGTGCGAATGGGCACCCCAATGACCGGCAGCGGAGTGAAGGCTGCTACCACGCCGCCTAGATGGGCCGCCTTGCCCGCCGCAGCGATGATGACTTTAAGGCCGCGATCGGCCGCCGACTCTGCCCACTCATGGACTTTGGCCGGGTTGCGATGAGCGCTGGCCACCACCAGCTCAAAGGGCACACCCAGCTCCTCAAGCTGATCGCAACAGGCCTCCATCACCGGCATGTCGCTCTTAGATCCCATGATCATTCCAACCAGCGGCTGGGCCATGACGCCTCCCTGAATAATCTCTTTAGTTCCTGTCTCCGCTTTTCAGTGTATCCCATGAAATGACGTGGATAAATGGGACTACCCAGAGTGAGGGCCCAAAAATGACAGTGTTTCTCGGCAAGGCCTAGAGATGCCCACAAGCCCTCTTAAGCTCACGACAGTCTCTCTGTTCTGGCGCACGCCCCCAAGCAGATTGGTCTAGGATGGCATGCGTGCGTCGGTCCATAAGTCCACGTCAGAAAAGAGGAACCATGACTTTGAACGCATCTCCGGCCGATCTCTATCTTTACGACCGAGAAGGGGCCTACATTCCCCGCGTGGGAGCCGTCCATGATCTATGCGGTTACGGCAAGTGCTCGCTGGGGGTGGCGATCCCCGTGCTCTCGGCTGCTGGCTGCGACGTCTGCCCCGTGCCTACCTCGCTCTTTAGCGCCCACACCCTCTATCCCGAGTTTTATATGCTGGACACCACCGACATGCTCAAGCCCTATCTGGACGCCTGGCAGGCAGAAGAGGTGGAGCTGGATGCCGTCTATTCCGGCTTTTTGGGAGCCCCCGAGCAGGTGGCCTCCATCCAGCGCCTCTATGAAGATCATCCCAACGCGCTGCGCATAGTGGACCCGGTCATGGGCGATGCCGGAAAGATCTACCCCACCTACACCCCAGAGCTCTGCGATGCCATGAAGGGCCTGGTAGAGGGTGCCGACGTGCTGACTCCCAACCTCACCGAGGCCTCCATTTTGACGGGCATCGAGTATCGCGGCCAAGACGTGGACGAGGCCTTTGTGAAGGAGAACATCGACGCGCTGGTGGACCTGGGCGCCAAGACCGTGGTGCTCAAGGGCGTCTCCCACGGCGACGGCCAGGTACGCAACTATGTGGCCGGCGCCGGCCTTGAGACCCTGGAAGTCGCTGGCGAAATGCTGCCCTTCCAACTCCATGGCACCGGCGACCTCTTTGCCTCAAGCCTTTTGGCTGCCATCATGTCCGGCCGCTCCCTAGGCGCTGCCACGGAGTTTGCCAGCCGCTTTGTACACGACGCCATGCTGGTGACCAAGGACCAGCCTCAGTACAAGATGCGCGGCGTGAGCTTTGAGTCCAAACTGGGAGAGGTGGCCCGTTTGCTGGATTAGGGCTCGGGGCTTAAGCCAGTTGCATCAGAGACGCAACCTTGCCCTCGCTCACGGCCTGCTTTTGATCTGCGCCCTTCAGCGCCGTCACTGCGTTGCGGTGGCGGCGCTTCCTTGTGAGGCACCCGTCCCCGCCTCGCCGGAAGTGCCGCCAGAGGGGTCGGTTTTCTCGGCAACAGCAGAGCCCTGCGAGCCAGAGGCGGCGGCATCCTGACCGGTGGCACCCTCTTGGCCAGAAGCCCCTGTATCCTTGGCAGCGTTGTTGGCGGGGGTGGAGCTGTCTTCTGGAGCGGCCAAGAGCCCCTCGAGGGTGGTGTTGCCCACCTTGGCGCGCAGGGCCTCGGCGGTCTTGTCATCCAGACCGGAGATGGAGCAGAAGAAGTTGATGCCGCCGTCGGCCGATGCCACCTTGGTGAAGACAAAGGTGAGGAAGTTGCGCTGGGGACCCGTGGGCTCCAGCAAGCCAAAGAACCGGGTGGTTTGGATCTTGCCGTCTTCCTCATGGATGTCTATGTGGTAGATGACCGTGGAGATATTGGGGTTGAGCAGCGCGTTTGTAGCAAAGGCGGTGGCCTGGATATAGCCGGTGGAGAGGGCCGACATGGCTGTCTCGCTGGTGATGTCTATGACGGTGACCTCAACGCGACCGGTCTCTTCGCTGGCCTCCTGCACGGTGTAGTGCTCCGGGAAGCCGGTGAAACCGTCGCCCCACTCCACGCCGTTTCGCAGCGCGGAGTTCACAGACTGGATGTCCACATGGTTTGCCAGCGCCGTAGTGGTGACGCGGCGGGTGATGGAGAAGAAGATCTGGGAGCCCACCACCACCGCGAAGATGATGAGCACGAAGAGCACCGAGGTACGAGCGATAACGTTGCCTACGTTGGAGCCCGAAGGATCCTTGCCAGAGAGCGGGTCGATGCGTAAACCCACGCCTTCGCGGGCGCGGCGGCCGCGCTCAGCCTCTGCGGTGCTGGCGTTGGAGTGACCAGTCTCGTCGACGGTAGCAAACAGCGCCTCTACCTCAGGGGTGCTTAAATACTTGCTCCGCTTCTTCTTTGCCATCAAGACCCCTCATAGCCGGGTTGCGCCCTCATGGCGCCTTGAAACTCTGCCAACGGATGAGGAGGGCAGATGGGAGCCCTCTTAAGAATTGGGGCCGTTGGCCCTCGCGAAAATCATTGTAAAAGCAGAGCGTCCCTTCGTGAGGGCCGCAGCCAAGACTCCCGCTAAAGCGCATAGGCTCTCAAGGGACCTTGGTCGTGCGACCTGCGGCCCTGCGTTGCTGCGGCTCTTTGCGCCAACTCCCCTCGCGCCGAGCGCCCGCACCCTGGCTACCTGTGCTTGGCACGTAGCTTCTTGGCCAGCGTCGCCACCGGGGTGGCGCCTTCCTTGATGCCCTTGATGGCCGGATAGTGCGCCAGAACCATGAGCGCCAGCAAAACAGCGGCGCCGATGACTTGCACGATCATGATGGAAGTGGGACCCAAAGCAGACCCTTGGGAGACAAGGTAGGCCAAGAAGCCCACAGAGCACACCCCATAAGCAGCGGGAATAGCCACGGCACCCCAGCACAGATAGCCCGAGAAGACCACCGTTCCCAAGCCCACAAGGCACGAGATGATGCCCGCAAAGGGCCAGGCCAAAATGAAGGTGGCACAGGTGGTAGCCACCCCTTTGCCGCCACGGAACTTGTGCCAGACGGGGTAGTTGTGGCCCAGCGTAGCTCCAATGCCCGCCCAGATAGCAGAGGTAGACCAGGTGGATTGAGTGAGATAGGCGGTCAGAATGGCAGCGACGACCACTTTGCCGCAGTCGCCCACAAGGATGAGGGCTGCATATTTTGGCCCCAGCTCATGGCCCAAATTGGCCATGCCGGGATTGCCGTCGCCAGCCTCGAAGGCGCTTTTGTGCAGCACCGCGCGGCTTACCAGGTCTGCCGTCAAAAACAGCCCGCATAGGTAGCCTATGACAATGCCGCCCAGGCATCTGAGGATCCATAACTCAGAAACAGCCACCCACGCCACCTTCTTCCCTGCGCTCCATGCCCTAAGTCCTGCCGTGGACTCAAGGCCTCTGATGGCCAAACTGCATCTCGTAGTAATGCGCGTAGGTCCCTTGACGAGCCAGCAGCTCCTCATGGGTGCCTACCTCGGCCACTGAGCCATCAGACACCGTCACGATCACATCGGCATCTTTAATAGTAGACAGTCGATGGGCAATTACCAGCGTGGTTCTGCCCTGAGCCAGCCGAGTGAGCGACTCTTGCACCGCGTGCTCGCTCTCGTTGTCCAAGGCGCTGGTGGCCTCGTCCAACACCAACAGCGCAGGATCTTTGAGGAAGACGCGGGCAATGGCAATGCGTTGCTTTTGCCCTCCCGAGAGCCTGCCGCCCCGCTCCCCCACCGGCGTGTCGTAGCCCTCAGGCAAAGTTTTTACAAACTCGTGGATGTTGGCCAGCTTGGCAGCTTCGACGATTTCCTGCCGAGAAGCCCCTGGCCTCCCGTACGCAATGTTGTCGGCGATAGTGCCGTTGAACAGATAGACGTCTTGCTGCACGATGCCAATGGCTTGGTGCAGGCTGTCCAAGGTGACGTCTCGCACATCCTGGCCGTCGATGGCGATGGAGCCGGCATCCACATCGTAGAAACGGGGCAAGAGAGCACAGGTGGTGGACTTGCCGCCGCCAGAAGGCCCTACCAGGGCATAGGTTTTGCCGGGAGCGATGTCTAGGTCGAAGCCCTTGAGCACCGCCCGGTGGCGGAGCTCGTTCTTATCGGCAATTCCTTCGTTGTCGTAATCGAACCACACATCGTGGTAGACCACGTGGCCTTGGGTGACTTGCAGAGGCTTGGCGGCAGGGGCGTCTTTGATATCGGGGTCGGTGTGGACCACCTCTTGGAAGCGACGGAAGCCCGCGGAGGCCTTCTGGAACATCTCGGTGAAGTCGATGAGGGTTTGAAGCGGTGTGGTGAAAAGGCTCACATAGAGGGCGTAGGTGGCCAGGTCCACCACGGTCATGGCCTGACAGGCCACCAAGTAGCCGCCGTAGACGATGATGGTGGTGTAGAGGGCGCCGGTAAGCAGCGCTGCGGCCGCCTGATAGGACCCCATGGCACGGTACATGCCCTCTTTGGAGGAGAGGTAGGCGTCGTTGGCAGTGCCAAACTTGGCGCGCTCCAGGTCTTCGTTGGCAAAGGACTTCACCACCCGCATGCCCGAGAGCGAGTCTTCCAGTTGGGTGTTCACGTCTGAGATGCGCTCGCGGTTTTGGGTGAAGATGCGCTTCATGCGCCTGTTGATATAGAGATTGTAGGCGCCTAGCACCGCTGTGATGGCCGCCATGGCCAGCGCCAGCTGCCAATTGATGGAAAACATGATGCAGAAGGCGCCCACTACCTCGATGGCGCAGACGATGATGGCCTCTGGCAGGTGATGGGCGGCCTCGGCGATGTCAAAGAGGTCGCTCACCAGGCGGCTCATAAGGTCGCCGGTGTCGTGCTTGTCAAAGTAGGAGAACGAGAAACGCTCGTACTGGTCAAAGAGGTCTTGACGCATGGCGCTTTCCATGCGCGCACCCATGATGTGGCCCCAGCAGGAGACAAAGTAGCGGCATACATAACGCAGCCCATAAAGGCAGATGAGCCCCACAGCGATCCAGGCCAAATTGGCCATGATCGCCGCCGAGCCCTCGCTAAAGAGTCCATTGGTGAGGTAGCGCAAGATGATGGGAAAGGCCAGGTCTACCGCTGCTTGGAGGATGGCGCAGACCGTGTCGGCCCAAAAGAGCCCTCGCCAGGGATGGTAGTAGGACAGAAACGATCGGAACAACGAGGGGTTTTTGGACGACACAGAGCTATTCCTTCCAAACGCAGCGGCACTTATGTGACTGTACCTCACTGCCCTGCGGATTATTTTTCACAGATCCAAGATCCTTTACGCGCAAGAAGCCATACATCTATGGCTACCAATGAGAAACCATTGCAATTTCAAGGGTTTTTATTCTCATGTCTGAAAACAAATTTATGTACTCTAATTAACGAGGATCCGGATTACTTCGTGATACAGCCTTTATCCTGCCAACCAGCGATCAAAGGAAAATCCCATGCGAAACAAGCATCTTATCCCGTTGGTTGCCGCTTCCTTCCTTATGGCACTTAGCCCTTGCATGGCTATCGCACAGCCAATTGCCACATCGGTCTCTACTGCAGAATCCATCACCAGACGTCCTGCAATGCATCTTACTGACACCGTGAACCTTGGGGACGTTAATGTCACGGTCACCTATTCTGTTGTATCTGGCCGAATCTCGGGCATTCTTAGCAAATCCTATGCAATCATTGGCGCCGGAATCTCTAATGTAAATATAAATGTATATATCCAAGAACATGGGGCCCGGGCCCAAGTAGTCGCCACCTATCACAAAAATGGATTCGGGACCAAAACGGCGTTTAACTATATCTATCCCTAATACCTAACAGTCACTTATACCTATAGGATGGCCCTGTTCTGCAGGGCCATCCTCCCCATGAAAGAGGTGAGCTTATATGGCCACATCGACGAACATCCTAAAGGCCTTCATGGTGCTTTTTGCATTCACCGCGCTTTGTGGCTGCTCAGCGCCTCTCTCGCCTAAAGCCAATGTCACCCCTGATGCAAACCATGCTCAAACCGCGCGACCAAGTGGAGATGCCCGCACGGATTACGACGAGAACGCCGAATGTGTCCTTCGTGGAACAGTCTTAGCTCGGACTCCGCAACGCCTCGTGGTAAAAAGCACGGCGCTTATCAATGACGATCGCATCTCTTCGAACCCCAACGTCTATGTCTATCAAAGCGGCCCTGCCAGCGACCCTGATTTTTCCATCTTTGAGATCTCAGGAGACACTCCTGCCACCACCGAGGACGGACAGGGGATCAATGTATATGACATAGAGCCTGGAGCAGAGGTACTTGTACATTGGACGGGGCCTTTTGATTTTGGAGACCCCACTTTCAAGCACGAGGAAGCTCTTCACAGCGCTACCAAGGTTTGCCTCGTTAACGACAGTCAGGTCTCATAGTGAGTCTCATCTATTACGCTGACGACGAGCAGGCCGTGCGCAAAACACTAAGTTCTTTTCTCGCGCAGGAAGGTTATGACGGCCAGGGATTCTCTTGCGGAGAATCCCTCTTGCATACCTTTCAGGAAAAGCCTTGTGATCTTGTAGTCCTTGACATAATGATGCCTGGAATCGACGGGATCTCTGTTCTCGATCGTCTGAGGGAGATCTCCTCCATTCCCATCATCCTTCTCACCGCCTGCGACAGCGATGCCCAGTTTTGCCAGGGTCTCGACAGAGGCGCCGACGACTATATAACTAAGCCTTTCAAGCCTCAGCTTCTCATGGCAAAAATCCGAGCCATGCTACGCCGGGAGCCTATGCATACGCCGGCGCGGCGGCTGTACTTTGGCAACATCGCTCTCGATGAACAAACACGAGGGGTTCTTGTGGAACAAACCCCGCTTCATCTGACACCGACAGAATTTCGCTTGCTTGCGTACTATCTCAAGCACAAGAACCGAGCTATCACGCGTCAAGAGCTCCTCAAAGAGCTATGGGGCTTTTCAGATGCGACCCAATCGCGTGCAGCCGACGAAGCCAATCGTCATCTTAGAGAGAAGCTACTAAAGGCCCATGCCAATGTTATAAACCAAACGGTATGGGGCTACGGCTACCGCCTGAGCAAGAGGGATATGCCGTGAGTGCCCGTACCCCCAAAGCCCATCTCACAACCTTCACTGTCTGCGGCGCCTTAGCCTCGCTTTTGCTGGTACTGACACTCTACGTGGCTCAAAACATCAACATCATAGATGAGGCCCGTTTATCCATAGAGACGGCTGCGGGAGCCTCCTCAAGTCAAACCACCACAGCTCCAGCAACGATCCTCTGGGTAAAAGCCAAAGACGGTGATGTGCTGGCCGTGACCGCGCTTCCCTCTCTTGACACCGCAAACCAAATACAATGGGATATCGCCCGAGCCTATACAGAAGAGGCTTTCCAATGGAAAGCTGGAGAGATGCGCTTGATACAAAGCCATGACTACATCTTTTGGGTAGCCCCGGGAACAAGCCGTGAGCACCTCCCCAGTGACCACACCACTACACTTTACGCGTTTGATGCCACAGCGCTCTACGGAGTTCTCAATCAAAGTACCATGGTGATGCTCGGCCTTTGCCTCATAACCGCGACCATCCTGATCTTGGGCGGCCGATTTGTGAGGAATCAAATTGCCAATGCCGAAAAGGGATCTCGTGACTTTTTTGCCAATGCATCCCATGAGCTTAAGACCCCCTTAATGGCCATCGAAGGATACAACGCGCAGCTACAAAACGGCTTCGTGAGCCTCAACGAAGGATGCCTTGTTATCGAACGAGAAGTCTTGAGAATGAAAAGGATGGTCGACGACATACTCGAGCTCTCACGCGTCGACTCTATGGTTGCAACACCCGTCTTTGCTCCAACAGATCTTCGAGAGATTGCCTATGACACCCTTACAGATATCGCACCAATAGCCACCGAAAAGGGCATTCTCCTCATCCCCGAGCTCCCCCAGGAACTGCACGTAGTTTCCGATTACCGAATGCTCTATTCCATCCTGTCAAACATGGCATCTAACGCCGTGCGACATGCCCAAAGCCATGTGGAAATCCATGGGTCTATACATGACAACGCTGTGACAATCACGGTGATAAATGACGGAGAAATCCCCGATGAAGTGGAGTTGGCTCACGCGTTTGACCGTTTTTATCGGGGTCCGTCCGGTCAAAGTGGCCTAGGCCTTGCCTTGGCCCTAGAATATACACGCCTTCTAGGCGGTACGCTCAATCTAAAGAGCGCACCCCACGGTGCGCTCTGCGTTCTCACACTTCCCTGTGAGCATTAACTTGTTTAAACCCTAGAGATCTGAAGTCTTCTCGACAGCTCACTACTCAAGCCTGCGGCTGATGGCGTCCACCGCCAGAGCCCCCACCACGGTTTTTGCATCTTCTACCTTGCCGTCGAGCACCGCGTCGATGAACTCGCCGGTGTCTACTAGGTCGACATTCAAAAACTCGTCGGCATCCGGGTCTGAAGCGGCAAAGGTGAGCCCGGTGGCCATGTAGATGTGGATGATCTCATCCGAGAAACCCGCCGAGGTCACGATGGACGTCAAGTAGCCCATGTTTTGCGCCCTGAAACCGGTCTCCTCTAACAGCTCTCGATGGGCGCAGGCCAGAGGGTCCTCGCCGGGGTCCAGCTTGCCGGCCGGCACCTCCACGGTGACGCGGTCCAGCGCGGTGCGGAACTGGCGCACCAGGCAGATGCGGCCATCGTCGGTAAGCGCCACAATGGCCACCGCGCCTGGATGGCGCACCACATCGCGACGGGCTGGGCGGCCGTCAGGAAGCTCCACCTTGAGCACGTCGATCCCAAAGATCTTGCCGTTCCAGGCGCGCTCCTCGCCGCAGATGGTCTCGGAGATGGCGGCGTCTCGAGGATCGTCGCCCCCGGGCACGAAGTGGCGGCGGCAGGGCATGCCGGAATGATGGCCCTCGCCTACTGCGTCCCTGTCGCCGTCGGCCAGATAGTCTGCCTCAGCCACCTCCAAGGTGGCAGCTTCGGATGCGCCATCCACGCAGGCTTCCACTTCTTGGGTCTCCTGCAGCTCTTCTTTGCCCATGGGCTATACCTCCCAGGCGTCGCGCCCTTTGGCGGCACGAGCCCCGATGTCATGACGAAGGGTCTTTCCCTCAAACTGGATCTTCTCGGCCGCCTCATAGGCCAGTGCCCGAGCCTCTTCAAAAGTGGGCGCCATGGCGGTGACGTCCAGCACACGGCCTCCGGCGGTCACCAGCTCGCCTTGGTCGTTTTTAGCCGTGCCCGCGTGATAGACCGTGACGCCGTCAAGGGCCTCAGCCTCGTCGATGCCGGTGATGACCTTGCCCTTCTCATAGGCGCCGGGATAACCCTCGCTCACCAGCACCACCGAAACCGCCCAGCGGGCATCCCAACCCATGGGCACCTGGTCCAGCGCGCCTGTGGCGGCCCCATAGAGGAACTGCAGGAAATCGCCCTTGAAGCGCGGCACGATGACCTGGGTCTCCGGGTCGCCAAAGCGGGCATTGAACTCCAGCACTTTGGGGCCTTGGGCGGTGAGCATGAAGCCGCCGTAGAGCACGCCTTGATAGGGGATGCCTTGGGCCGCCAGCGTGCGGACGACCTTCTCGTTGATGGTCTCCATCTGCGCCTGCTCCTGCGGGGTCACAAAGGGTACCGGAGAGTAGACGCCCATGCCGCCGGTGTTGGGGCCGGTGTCGCCCTCCCCCGCCCGCTTGTGGTCTTGGGCGGTGGCCAAGGGCACCACAGTGGTGCCGTCTGTCACCGAGAGCAGCGAGACCTCTGGCCCCTTGAGAAACTCTTCGATGACCACAGTGGATCCCGCCTCGCCAAAGGCTCCCGAGAAACACGAAGCCACCGCGTCCTGGGCTTCTTCCAGGGTTTGCGCCACTACCACGCCTTTGCCCGCAGCCAAGCCATCGGCCTTGACCACCACCGGGGCGCCCACCTTCTCCAGGTACGCCAGGGCGTCGGCCTCGTTGTCGAAGGCCTCATAGGCTGCCGTAGGCACATGGGCTTTTGCCATGACCTCTTTAGCGAACTTCTTGGAACCCTCCATCTGGGCCGCAGCGCCGCTGGGACCAAAGACGGCGATGCCCGCGTCGCGCAGGTTATCTGCCACGCCGGCCACCAGTGGAGCCTCAGGGCCAATGACCACCAGGTCGATATCGTGATCTTTAGCAAAGAGAGTCACCTGGACGCCATCTTCAGGATCGATGGGCGCCACTTGGGCGATCTCGTTCATGCCGCCGTTTCCCGGGGCCACCCACAGCTGCCCAGCCGCAGGCGAAGCTGCCATTGCCCTCAAGAGGGCATCTTCTCGGCCACCGGCACCCAAAAGCAGAACATCCACAGCGACTCTCCTCTCTCAAAGGTTGTCGTCCGCGTGGGCGACAAGCCCTTCTCTCTCCAAGCTCTCCAGATCCTTCAAGGGATCTGTCTCCGAGGACTCATGCACCAGATAGCGCACGGGCGCGTAAGCAATGCCCATGGCCCCCAAACCCAACGCCACCGCCACCGATCCCGAGGCATTTATCACCGTGGATCGCGTGGAGATGAACTCATTGGTATCCAGCGGCTTTTCCAAGATCGACAGGTTTCTGGGAAAGCCCACCGACACCTCTATGTAGCGCAGAGGCCCTTCTCTCTGGGCATCCAAGCTCATAAGCCGAGCAATGCGTCCCGCCAAAAGCCGCTGGTCACCGTGGTGCCCCACGCGGGTGAGGTGCCCGCGGCCGTCCATGGCCACAAACCCGTAGGATCCCGTCCAGCCGTCCACGATGGTGCGCAAGCGCTTTAAGGGGTTGGAGCGGGTATGGTTGTAGAGCGCGGCCCCTGGCGGGGTGATGAACAGCACGGTGACCCTAGGGATAAGCTGCTGCACATGCTCGATGGCCTCTTCGAAGCTCATGCCTACTTGACGGGCATGAACCAGGTCTGCCACCACCATGGCTTCGCCGGCAGAGACCAGCTTTGAGTCGATCACGGCCACCTGGCAGCGCTTCTTTACCTCTCGGGCAGCGGCCACCGCATTATCAAACACCTGCACCAGAGCAGAAGAGGCTGTGATACAGATGATGGGATCATCGCTTTGGTCGATGAGCTGGTTGAAGACCTCCATGAACTCGGCAGCCGAAGGCTGCGACAGGCGTAAGATGCCCTTGGCTGCCAGGTCTACGTAGACGTCGGCCGGATGGACGCCCAGCACATCGAGCTCATCCTTATACTTGCCTCGCAGGTGCATGGCTACCAGATGGACATCGTGGGCTTCGCACCACTCCTTGGGAAAATCGGACAACGTATCACAGACGATGCGAAACACAGAGGCCCTCCTCTCGCGAATCCTGCGGGCAGACGCTATGGCTTAGCGCCAGTGGCGATTGATGGTTTGCTCGCGATCAGGGCCTACCGCGATAAGGGAGACCGGCACGCCCGAGAGGCGCTCGATGAGGTCGATGTAGTCTTTGGCCTCGCGGGGCAGATCGGTGTAGTTACGCACGCCTGAGATGTCGCACTTCCAGCCGGGCAGCTCGATATAGACGGGCTTGGCCTTGTAGAAGAGCGACTGGTGCTCGGGCACGGTGGTGTAGCGCACACCATCCACGTCGTAGGCGATGCACACCTTGATGGTGTCCAGCACGCTCAAGACGTCCAGCTTGGTGACCGCCAGATCGGTGAGTCCGTTGACGCGGGCGGCATAGTTGACCACCACGGCGTCGTACCAGCCGCAGCGACGCTTGCGGCCGGTGGTCACGCCGTACTCGTGGCCCACCTCGCACAGAAGCTCGCCGATCTCGTCTCCCTGAGGGAGCTCGGTGGGGAACGGGCCGGAGCCCACGCGGGTGAGGTAGGCCTTGGCGATGCCCAACACGCGATCGATGTGCTTGGGACCTACGCCAGAACCGGTGATGGCGCCGCCAGCCGTGCAGTTGGAGCTGGTCACAAAGGGATAGGTGCCAAAGTCGATATCGAGCATGGTGGCCTGGGAGCCCTCGAACAAGATGTTCTTGCCCTCGGTGATGGCCTCGTTCAAGTAGCGGGAGCTCTCGATGATGTAGGGGCGCAGGCGCTCGGCATAGGGCAGGTAGGTCTCGCAGATCTGATCCACCGTGTAGCCAGGAAGGCCATAGATCTTCTCGAGGATGGGGTTCTTCTCGGCAAGGGCGGTCTCCAGCTTCTCGCGGAAGATCTTCTCATCCAGCATGTCCTGCATGCGCAGGCCTATGCGGGAGACCTTGTCGGAATAGCAGGGGCCTACGCCGCGGCGGGTGGTGCCGATGAGGTTCTTGCCCAGGCGGCGCTCGTTGGCCCCGTCAAGATCCTTGTGATAGGGCATCACGATGTGGGCGTTGCCGCTGATCTTGAGGTTGTGATAGGAGACGCCCTGCTCGTCGAGGGTGGCGAATTCTTCGAGCACCACCGAGGGGTCGACGATGCAGCCGTTGCCGATGACAGGCACGACACCCTCATACATAACGCCCGAAGGGATCTGGTGCAGTCCAAACTTATGACCGTTGGCTACCACGGTATGACCGGCGTTGGCGCCGCCTTGGCAGCGACATACCACATCGTACTCGCCGGAGATGAGGTCTGTGACCTTGCCTTTTCCCTCATCGCCCCACTGGGTACCCACAAGAATCGTCGAGGCCATTGGTTTTCTTCCCCCTCAAACTCTTTAGCGCCGCCCTCCGTGACGGCGCAGCATCATTCCTCAGTATAGTGGAGGGACGTCCTGCTCTGAAGGCACAACGCAAGGCGTCAGAAAAGCTAGGCTGGAGGCGCCATGTCGGCATGGGTGCGGTCCAGCTCCATAAACTTGGTTTGGTCTTTGAGAAACACCATCTCGATGGTGCCCACGGGGCCGGAACGGTTCTTGGCGACGATGAACTCGGTGATGCCCTCGTCGGGGCGGTCTTTTCGCTCGGCCTCCTCGGGGGTGGTGGAGCGGTCCAGCAGGATGACGATGTCTGCGTCCTGCTCGATGGCGCCGGACTCACGCAGATCGGAGAGCTGAGGGCGCTTGCCGGTGCGGTTTTCCGATTGACGAGAGAGCTGCGAGAGGGCGATGACGGGCACCCCTAGGTCCTTGGCCATGATCTTGATGCCGCGGCTCATCTCCGAGACCTCGGTGGCGCGGGAGTCCGAGCGCTTGGAGGGTGGCGGGCTCACCAGCTGGAGGTAGTCCAGGATGACCACTGCCTTCTCCTTGTTATGGAGCATGCGGCGGGCCTTGGCGCGCACCTCGGTGACGGTGGTGCCGGGGGTGTCATCGATAAGGATGTCAAGCTTGGAGATCTCCTCTGAAGCCTGGAGCAGCGCAGGCCACTCCTCACCGGAGATGTTGGCGCTGCGGATCTTTTGCAAGCCCACCGCAGAGCGTGCAGCCAGCAGTCGCTGGGCGATCTCTGTAGAGCTCATCTCCAGGGAGAAGAAAGCCACCGTGGCGCCGTTCTCCGCCGCCTGCACCGCCAGGTTGAGGGCGAAGGAGGTCTTGCCCACGCCAGGGCGGGCGCCCACTACCACCATTTGACCCTCGCGAAGACCCAACAGCTTGTGGTCCAGCTGCTGGAAGCCGGTCTTGACACCTAAAGCATCCTCGCCGGCGGCCGCCTGCTCCTGAAGCTGCAGGTAGAGGTCCTGCATGGCCGTTTGCATGGTGATGTAGTTGGAGCGCACGTCGCGGTCGGTCACAGAGAGGATCATGCGCTCTGCAGAGTCGATGACCTCTTTGGTGTCCTCTGGCGCGTCGAAAGCCAGGCTGGAGATCTCTGCGGTGGCGGTGATGAGCTGGCGCAGGGTGGAATCGCGCTTGAGCATCTCCATGTAATGGCGCCAAGAGGAGAGCGCGAAGGTGTTGGAAGTGATCTCCGTGATGTAGCGGGGGCCGCCGATGGCCTCCAGCTGCTTGGAGGACTTGAGCCTGTCCGCCAACGTCACAGGATCGACAGGCAGCGATGCGTCAAACATGTCGCGCAAGGTGGAGAAGATGGTTTGGTGACGAGGCATGAAAAAGTCCTCGTCACGCAGCTCTACCAGGCATTCTTGCAATACATCAGGGGAAAGCAGCATGGCCGAGAGCACCGACTGCTCTGCCTCGATATCCTGGGGCATTGTGGGGGCAGCGTCCCTGCCGCTAAAGCCGGCGGGGGTTAAGGCTGAAGGCATTGCACGCTCCTTTGAGCCAGAGTTCACGGACTGCATAGTACTCCGAAACCAAGCCCTCCGTTGTTTTCATATATGATTGCTTTTCCACTCTCAACAGGCCGATGTTGTTAAGGGGTAAGGCTCTGTCCTGCCGCTTTCTGGGTTTTCAACGTTTTCAACATGTTTTAGTACCCTCGGTAAAATTCTTTTCAACATTTTGCGAACGATTGTTCGCTCTTTCCCCGTTGCCCCAAATACCTGGGATTTCGCCTCGCAGCTGCTTCGCACCTTCATAAACCACCAGGTAGATGCTGTGTTATTTTCAAAAACCCAGCCAAAGGGGGAGCCGCTGTCCAAAAAGAGCACACCTTACAAATAAAAATAGCCCTTGACTTGAAGTGTCCAATTAGGCAACCCCTCGCCCAGGATTGTCGAAATAGGGGGTTATTAACAACCCATGGCGATCGATCTATAGCAAAAGCCCAGCTCACAGTCACAAGAGCCTTGTAAGTCCCCTGAAACTGTGGCCGGGCTTCTCGGCAGCTTTCTTTAGAGCCCTCTGTGGAGCCCTAGGAAAGCCGTTCATAAAAACGCAAGGTGCACTAGGCCTCGGCGGGAGCCTCAGCCTCGGGAGCTTCAGAAGCCTCGCCTTCGACAGCGAGCTCCTCAGACTCGGCAACCTCCTCGTCGCCTGCGGGAAGGTCCTCAGGCTGACCCACCTGGACGCCCAGGGTGGCGAAGATATTGCGGTAGATGGAAACGATGACCTCGTGGAGGCCAGCGGTCTTGATGGGCTTCTTGATCTCGATGCGCTTGCGGTCGATCTCGATGCCGTACTGCTCTTTCAGGGCAGCGCCCACCATGGCGTTGGTGACGGAGCCAAAGAGCTGGCCCTCGTCGCCCACCTTGACGTCGACGACTACAACCTTGCCGTCAATTTGCTCGCGGAGGGCCTCGGCATCGGTGATGCGCTTGGCCTCGCGCTGGGCAATATTGTTGCGGCGCTGCTCGAGCTGCTTAATGTTGCCCGGGGTGGCAGGCTGGGCGATGCCGTTGGGGAACAGGTAGTTCTCCGCATAACCCTGGGCGACGTCGATGATGTCGCCCTCTCCGCCCTTGCCCCGGAGCTCACCCAGAAGGATGACTTTCATGGGACTACTCCTTTGATCGGCCAGCCGATAGCGGCCGGCGAAAACTCTTGTGATCCATCAGGCGGCAGATGCCTTTGGCTCGCCACGGTCGAGGTGGCGAAAGTTCGCAAAGAAATCTACGACGCCCAGGATGCTGACGACAAAGAACGATGCCTCTAGCTGCAGTGCCAGAAGGATCACCAGGAACCTTATGAGGCACCCGGCCTGATACTTCTGAAGCCACCACATAAGGACTCCGTAGCCCTCCAAAAGGAAGACGAAGCGCACTGCCATAAGGGCGCTGGCGCCCACGGTGGCGGCCGCCTGGCTCAAGGGCCCAAACAAGAAGTTGAAGGCCATGAGGGCAATGCTGCCGATAAGCACCACCATTGCCCAGGTGGGAGCATCGGCTGCTTGGGCTCTCCAGGTAGGAGGAGTGCCCGGAGTCTCGCGGGCCACCCAGCCTGCAAAGTGGGCTGCAAGCACACTCAAGCCAGCCGCCACAAAGTAGGCGAAGGGCCAAAGCAGGTAGATAACCCAGATCACAGAGCGAATCTGCGCTGCCATCTCAAGGCCGGAAGCCTTGGAGATCGCCTGGACTTGCGTGTCGATGATGCTGCGGACGGCGGCAAAGAAGTCTTCGCCGGCCAGAGACATCACCAGCCAGTTGAGTCCGATGGTGGCAAGGGTTGCCAGTGCGGCTGCTGCGTAGTCCACCGTGAGGTTGGCACGCTTTTTGGCCGCCAGGCCGCCCACCACAAGCGCAACGCACAGATCCACGCCGCCTTGGAGCACCACACCCAAGTTGCCCTGGACCCAAAGCCATCCCAGGACGAGGCCTGCCACAGAGGCAGCCGCCAGAGCCCCTAGATAGGAGCGGGAGAGCTTGGCGGATATCCCTCGCGAGGTACCGTAGGCCACCATGGCGACGCCAATGACGGCAATGCTGGTGAGGGCCACCGCCCCAAAGCCGCACCAGATAAGGGCGCTTACAAAGGGGCGAGGCTGAGAGGGTTTGGGCTGCATGGGAGGTTCTTCTCCGTAGCGCACCAGACCGGTCTCTTCTTGAGTGTCAGAGTTCTTGTCGTCTCTAAAGGCCACGATGAGACCTGGTGCCTCTAGTCGCGACGACGGCCGCCGCGGTTGGATACCACGGGTACCGTGTAGGGCAGAAGAGCCATCACGCGGGCGCGCTTGATGGCGTTGGCGATGTCGTGCTGGTGCTGCGTGCAGGCGCCGGTGACGCGACGGGGCTTGATCTTGCCGCGATCGGTCATGTACTTGCGAAGGAGCTGGGTGTCCTTATAGTCGATGAACTCGACATCCTCCTTGCAGAACTGGCAATACTTGCGACGCGGCTGACGCTGATATTCAGTAGCCATGTCTTTGAGTACCTTTCGTATACCGGCAGGAGGCCGGAATAATTAGAACGGGATGTCCTTGTCGTAGACATCGCCAGCAGGCGGTGCCTGGACAGGGGCAGGCGCGGGGGTAGAAGCGGTGAAGCTCTGGTTTTGCGGGGCGCCCATCTGCGGGGCTTGCTGAGCATAACCGCCCTGCTGAGGATAGCCTCCCGGTTGGCCCTGCTGGCCTTGCTGGTCGCGAGAGCTCATGAACTCGACCTCGTCGACAACCACCTCGATCTTCGAGCGGTTTTTGCCAGACTCGCGGTCTTGCCATTGGCTCCAGCGCAGCTTGCCCTCGATAGCCACCTTCATCCCCCTGTGGAGGATGTTCGCCAGCGACTGAGCCCGGTTGCCAAACATCACGCAGTCGATGTAGTTGGGGCGATCCTCCCACTGCTGGGTCTGCGGATTGCGCCAACGATCATTCACGGCCACGCCAAAGGACAACACGCTGCTCCCCGAAGGCAGCGCGCGAAGCTCAGGGTCGCGGGTGAGATTGCCGGTGATGGTTACTCGATTGATGCTCATGGTGAAACAGCCTCCTTGAGTGATCCGGATGGGTCACTTCGCAGTCATTACTCGTGGTCGGGACGACGGACGATCATGTGACGCTTGATGGCATCGGTGATGCGGCACACACGGTCGAGCTCGGCGATCTGAGTGGGGTCTGCGTGGAAGTTGATGAGGGTGTAGTCGCCCTCGGTGAGCTTGTCGATCTCATAGGCGAGCTTGCGCTTGCCCCAGTTGTCGACGTTGTCGATGGTGCCACCATTCTCAGTGATTGCGCTATCGATGCGCTTCAGGGCGCCAGCGCGGGTCTCCTCATTGATGGTGGGGTCGACGATGAACAGAATCTCATAGGCCTTCATGATTTCACCTCCTCCGGGCTAAATGGTCTCGGGTCGTGAAGGTTTGCGCCCGAGGCAGGAAAGGTCAGTGTTCGATATTAGCACAGCAGACCCGCCTCCCCAGCTAACACACATCATTGGATGATTCTCACAACACAGTACCTGCCGAGAAGAACCACCCTCAGGCTCGCAGCCGCTGGCTCCAAGGCTTTCACCGGCTTTTGTCACATTTCTGTCCCGCCGCTGGCCATTTTTTGACCAAACCGGCAAAATCCCAGGTAAGCCTTGTGAAGTTCCTGTTATTCGAGATGAGGCTCCACGGGATCCATAAAAAAGAAGGGCCATTGGCAGCGGCCCTTCCCTACAGTTCTTTGGCGCGCAAGACAGCCTGCACTAATACTCTTGTAGGCGCTGGCAACCCTGAGGCCTGGTTACTCCTCGGGTTCGCCGCCTTCCTCCTCATCCTCTTTGTGCACGATGAGGGGCGTCACTATCTCGCCCTCATCGTCGTCGGCAATGGGGCGCCCCATTCCGGGGATGGGAGGCTCGGGAGCGTCCTCATACTCATCCGCCTCTTCCTCTCGCCCGTCATGGGAGTCGACGGTTGGCTCTTGGACGTCCGCCTCGACGTCTGTTTGCGGCTGATCGTCCAACACCAGCTGGATGGGAGTTGCCTCTTGTGCCTGAGAGGAGGATGGCCCGATCGCCGCCTGCTCTTCTGCCACAGGCGGCTGGGGCGCGGGTTTCTCGGCAAGGGAAGGCTGGGGCTCTGCGGGAGCTGCAGGCTGTCCAGGCGCGACCGCCGAGACAGGCGCCTGAGACTGCGAAGCAGCCTGAGCTGCGGGAGACGGTTGAGGCTGCGATGCTGGCTGAGGCTGCGGATAGGGGTTGTAGAAACCCGTAGGCACAGGATCGGAGCCGGAAGACAGGGGCACAGGATCGGAGGGGCTTCCCCAGACAGGCACGTTGAACTGGCGGATCCAGAGGGCGCCGGCAGTGTAGACCAAAAGCATGGCGACGACGCTGATCACATTGGCGACGTAGCTTGCCAAAAGCATGGGCAGCATGGCCGATTGGATGAGCCCTGCCACCGAGGTCGCGATGAGGGCGGCGCTATTGGTGGCGTAGCTATAATAGGCACCCCACAGGAGCGACATAACCGACGGGATCATAGAAAAGATCGCGATCGCCAGGGGAATGGCCGTGACCAAGCCCCCCAAGACGGCGATGCCAAGGATGCGGAAGAGGCCGCCCAGATCATAGGCGAACATGGTCCAGACTTGTGAGAAGCCAAACCCGGCGCCGATCTTTTGGTAGATGCAGCCCCTCAGGTTGGCCACGAGCACCAGAAGGCCTGCGAAAATATCCAGGCCCACGAGAAGGATCCCCAAAACGATGCTGCCACCGGTCCCCGCGAAATCCATCATCCAGGCAAGCGCCGAGGCCACGATGCCTGCCAAGAGGCCCCAGCCCAGCGAGATCACAAAGGCGCGCCATCCGGCGCCGATGCACTCGCCCACGCGCACGCCGCGCTGCTTGGGAGCCGCGTCCACTCCCCAGGCAGTGAGCCGAGCCCAGCAGAGCCCGTAGCCCGCCACCCCCAACGCTCCGAAGATAGGCACATAGAGGCTGAGCGCCAGGATGCACATCGGGGCCAGCCAGCCTTTGTCCTGCGTCATCATGCGCCAGGCACGGGAGAGGTAGTGTCCGTTCACAAACGTCGTGTCTGCCATGGGAGGCCCTTCTCATGTAGGAGGCAGTGCCATTGCGTGGTCGTGGAACTCATACTAGCGCACCTTTACCGAGAAACCCCTGGCCCTCCAAGGTGCAAGCTTTTACGAATCCCTTACCACCCGATAACTGGCGCTGGCCTAGCGGTAGGGCAGCTGGTCGTCGGGATCTGTGAGAGTCTCTTTTTTGGGAGAGGGCTCTGGCATGAGGAGGGTCTTCTCGGCAGGTTCGTGAGGGGCGAAGATGGCCTCGGCGGAACCTTTGGCCTGCCCTTCTGCAGCTTCGCGCTCCCGGGCCTCCAGCTCTTCGCCCAGCTCCTCGCGAAGTTCTTGTTTGATTTCTTCTTTCATCTGGTCGCGGCGCTGCTCGCGAGCCTGTTGGGCCGCGTCGGTGCTGCTTGGCGCTGGCGCGAACGAGCCCGTAGAGGAATCCCAGCGCACGCTGTGGCCCATTCGGCTGCCACGATAGGGAATGTAGGGATTACTCACCGTGCGATACTTGAGCCTGCGGGTATAGTCGATGAGCCGGGGCGTATAGTCCACCGGGCTGGGCGTGGTAATGCCAAACCTAAGCGACAGCCAGCGCAAAAGGCAGCAGACGGCCACGCAGACCACCACGGCGAACCCCTTCACAAGCCCGGCGTAGACCAGGGCGCAATAGACCGCCGCTGATATCAGCGCGCAGGAGGCGTAGAGGTTTCCTGGTCTAAAGATCTGGGGGACGTCGCCTAGGAAGATGTCGCGCAGCATGCCGCCGCCCACGCCGGTGAGCACGCCCATGAGCAGGGCCGCCATGACGGGGAGCTCGTGGATGATGGCCTTGTCGGTACCGGAGGCGGTGAAGATGCCCACCGCCAGGATGTCCACGATGGCCGTGGCTTTATCCAACGACTTGAACAACCCCGAGAAGAAAAACACCGCGGTCCCGGCCAGCGCCGCCGTAGGAATGGCCCAGTCGTTGGAGAGCATGTAGACGCTGCCGCACTGCATGATCATGTCGCGGATAAGGCCGCCGCCAAGCCCGCAGAGCATACCCAGGCCTGCAGCGCCAAAGAGGTCCAGCTTGCGCTCTGAAGCCGTGAGCCCGCCAAAGGCCGAGCCCACCACCACAGCGACCATATCGATCCACTCGGGCATGGTGAGGGTGATGAACTGAGGATTGAGCGTCGTGAAGAGGGTGCCCACGGGATTCTCCTCGAAATCGATGACAGTAGCGCGTGCAGCCTGCGTGCGAGTCTGCCTGTGCCCCATGCAGAGCGGCGCGCCATGTAGGGAGCGACGCACCAGGCAGAGCTGCACACCATGCAGAGCTGCACACCATGCACCATTATGATGTGTTGGTGCGATGAGGGCAGCGGGCACTTTTATTCTTCTACACACTGGAGCGCCGATGTGTTATTCTAGCCGTTGCAATTGCATAAGGAGAGTTGTCCGAGCGGCTGAAGGAGCACGATTGGAAATCGTGTAGGCGGTAACCCCGTCTCCCGGGTTCAAATCCCGGACTCTCCGCCAGTATGTTTAAGGCGGCACCTACGGGTGCCGCTCACCCTATGGAGGGGTGGCAGAGTGGTTGAATGCGGCGGTCTCGAAAACCGTTTACGTGCTTCGCACGTACGAGGGTTCGAATCCCTCCTCCTCCGCCAGTAAATCAAGCCTGCACGCGCGGTGAGCCCAGCGAGCACAGGCTGTGTATGAGGACCCTTTGCAAGGGTCCTTTTTAGTGCAAAGTGACTCTCATGCAATGGGCTGCAGGTGGACATGGACGCGTGCTGCTAAAGCGTGCAGGCGGAAACAGGCTCCTACAAACATGCTCATGCGTCCCTCTGAAAACTTGCTACATTAGTTACACCAGACGTAGCTGATGCAGAGAGTTTTTCCAGTGCAGCTATACCCTTACTAGTGCAGCTATACCCTTGCAATACCTGCACGTTCACCGTTCCCAATGCCTACGCCTCGCCACAGCCAGTTGCTGCTCAGCGCCTATTCGTCTGGCGCTCCCAGACTTTGCCTCGCCAGTACTTCTGCGGCAGTCTTGCGAGGAATGTAAGACCCTTTGAACGCCTTTTTGTCATAGCTCACAACGGCATCTACCTGCAGTGCCTCTGCAGCAGCGCGAATAAGCCCGTCTTCATAGTCTGCCTCATTGGAATCCAGTGCGCTATATACAAGGAGTCCGGTGAGATCTACCAGGTCAAACACCTCTGAGATCTCTCGAATGGAGGCTCAGGCATCCTCTTCGCTCATGTAATGTCGATACAAAGCATAATTAATCTCATTCAAAGACAAGGTCAACGCATACACGGCGCCCTTGGTTGCCAACATGTGATGCAAAAGGCAGCCCTTCGTTTGCAGCCCTCGGCTGTTGGTAGCCAGCCACAGGGGTAGTCTGGTTGTATGGATACTTCATCGGCTGCCCACAGCAGCGCTTCTCGGCAAGAACATAGTGCGCTCATGCGCCTCTCGCCCTTGGTGCGCCAATGGTTCGCCCAGAGCTTCGAGGCCCCTACGCAGGTACAGGAGGCGGCTTGGAACGCCATCTTGGACTGCAAGAACGTGCTGGCGGTGGCACCTACAGGATCGGGCAAGACGCTGGCGGCGTTCCTGTGTGCCATCGATCGGCTTATGAGCGACCCGCCTGCCGCCAAAGGCGTGGTGGTGCTCTATGTGTCGCCGCTCAAGGCCCTGGCAGCCGACGTGGAGAAGAACCTGCGCCGCCCTTTGGCCGAGCTGGGCGAACTGGCGGCATCCGGAGCGGTCGACCTGGGCGCTGATAGCGCGGCCGGGGCGCCGGCAGTGCTGCCCAGCGTGGCCATACGCACCGGCGACACGCCGCCTCGCGAGCGGGCGCGCATCAAAAGCAAGCCGCCCCAGATCCTTATCACCACTCCCGAGTCGCTCTATCTCATGCTCACCAGCCAGGCGGCCTCGGTGCTGTCGCGGGTGGAGACGGTGATCGTCGACGAGATCCACTCCATCGCCGGCTCCAAACGAGGCGCCCACCTGGCTCTTTCGTTGGAGCGCCTGGACGCGCTGTTGGAGACGCCGGCGCAGAGGGTGGGGCTTTCGGCGACCGTGCAGCCGGTGGAAGAAGTGGCGCGGTTTTTGGGAGGAGCCCATCCGGTGGAAGTGGTGGGCGATGCTCCAGCGCCGGCTATCGACCTTGCCGTGCGCATCCCAGTGGCAAACATCAATGCAGTGCCGGAGTTTTTGGGCACTGGCACACCTAAGCTCACGCGCGCTCCCGCACCCAAAGATGCCTGGAAGACCGACCGTAGCCTCAAGGCCGCCATGGGCGCCCAGGCTGCCGAGAAACCCGCGCCCTCCGGCCAGAGAGCCTTCGGCGCTTCGCAGCCCAAGGCGCCCCAGATGTCCCGGGAGTCCCGAGTGGGCTCGCGCTCCATCTGGCCGTCGCTGGAAGCCGAGCTCCTCTCCCAAGTCGAAAGCCACACCTCCACGCTCGTCTTTGTGAACTCCCGCGGGCTGTGCGAACGGCTTACCGCCCGGCTCAACGAGCGCCACGCCCAAGAAGCCGGTCTCATGCCAAAAGGCGCCCCGGTAGTCGAGGGGGCGTTCAGGGGCTCTCTCGGGTCCCCCGATTCCCACACAGAACCGCTGCCCGAAGGGGCCGAGACTATCGCGCGCGCCCATCATGGGTCGGTGTCCAAGGAGCGCAGGCTGGCCATCGAGAGCGAGCTTAAGGCAGGCTCGCTGCCTTGCGTGGTAGCCACATCCAGTCTCGAGCTGGGCATCGATATGGGCTCAGTGGATCTGGTGTGCCAGGTGGCTCCGCCCTTGTCGGTAGCCTCAGGGCTCCAGCGTATAGGCCGCGCCAACCATAGGGTGGGAGGCCGGTCGCAGGCCATCCTCTATCCGCGCACAAAACTCGAGCTCATAGACTGCGCTGTGATGGCTCAGGCCATGCTGGCAGGGGATATCGAAGCCACTCGGCTGGTAAAGAACCCTCTGGACGTGCTGGCACAGCAGACCGTGGCTGCGGTGTCCCAAGCGCCTCAGGGCCTTCGGGCCTCGCAGTGGTTTGAGACCGTGCGACGGGCGGCCAACTTCTCAGAGCTGCCCCGTGAAGCCTTCGACCGGGTGCTGGCTATGCTGGCTGGCGCCTTTGCCACCGACGACCTGGAGAGCTTCGCCCCTCGGCTGGTGTGGGACCAGGCAGAAGACCTGCTCACTCCCCTGCCGGTCTCAGGACGCATGGCCATCTCCAGCGCCGGCACCATCCCCGACCGGGGCCTCTACCCGGTGTTCACCCACGAGGCCCAGGGGCGACAAGGGCGCCGGCGCGTGGGCGAGCTGGACGAGGAGATGGTCCATGAGAGCCGGGTGGGAGACGTCATCACTCTTGGAACCACCACCTGGCGCATCACCGAGATTTCCAACGACCGCGTGCTGGTGAAGCCTGCGAAGGCGCGGGCTTCTCGGCTGCCCTTTTGGCATGGGGAAGGGCCCGGCAGGCCCTACGAGGACGGCCTTCGCAAGGGGGAGTTTCTGGCGGCGGCCTCTTCTGCGCTCGAGGGCACGGAGTTCGATGAGAGTTTTAGGGCTCGCCTCGTCCAATGCGGGATGGAGGCCGACGCCATCGGGAGCCTGGGGCAGGTGCTGGCTCGCCAACGGGCGGCCACCGGCGTGATCCCCAGCGGGCAGTCGCTGGTCATAGAGATGGTGGAAGACGAGGTGGGAGACACTCGGCTGCTGCTGCACTCCCCCTTTGGCCGGGCGGTGCACGCTCCCTGGGCGCTGGCGGTGGCCGATCGCATCGAGCGCCTTTGGGGCTATGACCCGGAAGCCATGGCCGCAGACGACGGCATTCTGTTGCGGCTTTCGCCCACTGCGGGCGAGGTGCCTGGACCGGAGATCTTCATCTTCGAAGAGGAGGAGCTGCGCGCAGCCGTACAGCGAAGAGTGGCTTCTACCTCGCTTTTTGCCGCGCGTTTCCGCGAATGTGCCGCTCGCGCCCTCCTTATGCGCCCCAGCGCCTTTGGCAAGCGGGCGCCGCTGTGGGCCCAGCGGCTGCAAGCCTCCCAGCTCCTGGAGCAGGCGCGGCAGCTGGAGGACTTTCCTATGGTGCTGGAGGCGCTGCGCGAGTGCGTCCAGGACGTCTACGACTTAGACGGCCTGGCCCACCTCATGGGCCAGCTGCGCTCCAAACAGGTGGCCATCACCCAGGTAGCCACCACCACGCCGTCGCCCTTCGCCGGCAACCTGCTCTTTGGCTACGTCATGGAACACCTCTACGACGCCGACAAGCCCCAGGCCGAGCGCTCCGCCGCCTTGCTCTCCATAGACCCCTCCCTGCTGGCCGACCTTCTGGGCTCCCCTGACCTTTCCAGCCTCATAGACCCCGCCGTCCTGCGCCAACTGGAAGCCCAGCTCCAGTGGCTCGCCTCTGGACATAAGGCCACAAGCCCCGCCGGCCTCGCCCGCATGCTGCGGGCTTTGGGACCGCTTACGCTCGATGAGATCGCCCGGCGCTGCGACCCTGCAAATGCGGCGGACGCCTGGCTTGCCCAACTGTCCCAGGAAAAGCAGGTCTTCCAGGGCGCCGTCGCCGGCCAGCCCTGTTGGATCGCCGCCACCGACGCCCAGGCCCTCCACCAGGTGCTGGGCCTCCCAGTACCCTCCTGGGCGCCGGCCGCTCCTACGACTGCCCCCGTTGCCGAGAAACCCGCAGCTCAGGAGCTTGATGTCTTAGTGGGACTCCCGCTGTCGCCCTCACTTGGCATCCGGACCCCTGAGCAACCCGGCCGCTTTCTGGATGCCCTAATGGCTCGCTACGCAGGCTGTCACGGCCCCTTTAGCACCCAGGCGGCCGCAGCTTCTCTGGGCCTGGGCGCAGAGCCTGTGGCCGACGCCCTAGAGCGCCTGAGTGCCCAGGACCGCCTGTTGCGCGGCGACTTTGGCATAGACGAGCTGGGTCACGAGCGCCTGTGGGTGGCTGCTACAGTATTCAAACAGTTGCGCAAACGCTCGCTGGCCGCCGCCCGGGAGGCCATGGAGCCCGTGGGTATGGACACCTATTTGGAAAGCCTCTGGCGCCTTCAGGAGATCCCGGCCCAAGACACCCGCGATCAGGCAGACCCTGTGGATCTGCTGGCTTCCTGCATCGCCCTCTACGAGGGGGTGTGGCTTGAGGCCGGCGCCTGGGAGCAGGTGGTCTTCCCTGCCCGCGTGCCCGGCTATACCCCCAAGCTGCTGGACGAGCTGCTGGCTACCGGCGAGGTGGTGTGGCAGGGGCGCCGCACGCTGGACGCTGCCAAAAAGCCCAGCTACCAGGTGGCGTTCTTCCCCACCGACTCCCCCTTCGCCCCGCTGCCGCTGGCCGCCGAGGCTGCCGCAGACGCGCATCTCGCGCCCAACGCCCCTGACGCGCCGGATTCCAGCGATCCCGCCGATTCCCAAAAACTCGCCGGCATCACCCCGCCCCAGCGCGCCGACGATCTTGCCGCCACTGCCGCCGACAACCCCCTTTGGCAAGCGATGTCCAAGGGAGGCGGCTGGTCCTTCTCGGCATTGAAGGAGGCCTGCGCCACCGTTGCGGCAGGGCGCGGCGAAGCGGCCCCAAGCTCGGCAGAGATCCAGAGCCAGCTGGAAGACTACCTGTGGGGCGGTCTAGTGCTGGTGGACTCCTTTGGACCAGCTCGCACGGTTACCCAACCCGCCAAAGCGCCCAAAGCCGCTCCCACCCGCCGCCGATCCCGCTCCCGCTACAGCCGCGCTTCTGCATCGCGGGCGCCCCGACCTGCCTCGGTTCCCGTGGACACGGCGCTTTCCGGCTGCTGGGCCCTCACCCAAGCCGCCGAGGCCGCCGACACTGAGCGCGCCCTCGCTCTGGTGCAATCCGCGTTGGACCGCTACGGGGTCCTCACCCCCGAGGTGGCCCGCGTCGCCGCCATTCCCGGCGGACTCAGCCAGATCTACCCGGCCCTTCGCGCGCTGGAAGACACCGGGGGTCTCTGGCGCGGCCAGTTTGTGGACGGCCTGGGCCCGCTGCAGTACGCCACCCCCGACTTTGTGGAGGCCCTTCGCGCGTCCGCTGCCGAGAAACCCGCCCCCGCTGACTCCAAGTCCCCCGCTGCCGACACCCCGCAGACGCCACCCTCCACTTCCCACGCTGCCCCTGAGCTGCGAGTCTTGTCCGCCACCGATCCCGCCCAACCCCTGGGTGCCCTCTTCCCCTGGCCTGCAAGTGCCGAGAAGCCCACCCGCCGGGCTGACGCCCACTGCGTCTTCGCCGACGGCGCCCCGGTGCTCTATGCGAGCGTGCATCTCAAATCTATATATGTCTATATGTCAGCTGAAGACGATGAGCAGGTGGACACCGCTGCACCATCGGCCGCCGCCACGACCAACAGCGATGATGCCCTGGTGACCCACGCCATCCAGGCGCTTTTGGCTGCCGAGAAAGCTGCCGCCCAGCGCCAAGGCCTCTCTTGGGCCAACCAAAAGATCGAAGTGGAACTGGTGGATGAGCAGACGGTTCTCAAAACTCACTGGGCCCAGGTGCTGGCGAACATCGGCTTTGTGCGCACCCCCTCCGGGATGCGCTTCTATCCCGACCCGTTCTAGCTCACAACCTGGGATGGTGGGGTTTCTCGGCAGCACGGGGCGCATGGGCGAGCGGCGCAACGGCAGGTCTGCCAACTTGGAGCGTCTGGCAGAGCAAACTGCCAAGCTAGGTTGATTGGCAGGATTATTGAGCCGACAGTCTGCCAATCTACCCTCTGTGATCCCGCAGTTTAGCTGCGCCCAGGGCCATGAAGCCTAGATTGGCAGGCTTTTGCGGCCGCAGACCTGCCAATCTGGGTTGTCTGGCAGCTCTTTGGCACGAGAGTTCATTAGAGTATGGCGATCTTGGCATGAGAAGCTTCTAGGGCATGGATTTTGGCGAAATCCATGCCCTATCGGAGACTTCTGCCAACTTTTCCATGCCCTACCTGCGTCTCGTGCCAGCAGGCACCTGACGTCGTTTGGCATGAAGTCCCACTAGACGATGGCGATCTTGGCAGAAGCGCCCGCTAGACGATGGATTTGGGCCAAATCCATCGTCTAGCGGCATCTTGTGGCAGCTATGCCGCTGCCTAATGATCTCTTGTGCCAAAACCATCTCAACCGGCACCTATTAGGTGTTTTTCCTGCCAGAAGTGGCAGGAAGTAGGCAGATTCGCCCCCAATCTGCCTACTAGAGGGGCTTTGTGGCAGAAATTCTGCCTATTAGGTGTAACTTATGCCAGCAGGGTCACGGGCCGCCGCCCGTTGCACGAGACCGCGTTGTGACTCCATGCCATCCCAACCCTGCCGAGAGGCCCACCCACTGCAGGCTGCTCGCGTTCCCTCATACCCAAGAGATGCAAAAAGGGCGTCGACCGGAGTCGGCGCCCTTTTTGCTTGCAAGCGTTATACGCAGCTGTGGCACGTTGGCTGCGACATGGGCCGCAACTCACCCCGCAGCTCGCGGCCGCAGCGCAACGCAGCCCGCCGCGTTGTGTGCCGCGCCGCAGTCCCCTTAGTTGAGCTTGTTCACGCGGCCTCGGCGCACGTTGTCCTTCTTGCGCTCGATGGTGTCCAGGATGCGCTTGCGCATGCGGATGCTCTTGGGGGTGATCTCCACCAGCTCGTCGTCCATGATGTACTCCAGCGCCTCTTCCAGGGAGAAGGTGCGGGGCGGGGTGAGCTGGACGGCGATGTCGGCGGTAGAGGAGCGCTGGTTGCCCAAAGATTTGGTGCGCGCCACGTTGACCACCATGTCGCCGGGCTTGGAGCGCTCGCCCACCAGCATGCCCTCGTAGCATTCGTCGCCCGGCCCCACAAACATAGTGCCGCGCTCCTGGAGGGTGCCAAGGGCGTAGGCCACGGCCTTCTCGGTGGCCATGGAAATCATAGCGCCATTGTTGCGCTGGCCCAGCTCGCCGGCATAGGGGCCGTACTCGGAGAAGGTGTGGTAGAAGATGCCCTCGCCGTGGGTGACGTTCAAGATGCGGTTCTTGAGGCCCATGATGCCTCGGGTGGGGATCTTGAACTCCAGGTGCGTGTGGGTCTCGCCGGACTGCATGTTGGTCATGGTGCCGCCGGCGTCGCCAAAGACCTCGATAACCTTGCCGGAGTACTCGTTGGGGGTCTCCACCACGGCCAGCTCGACGGGCTCTAGGCGGTGGCCATGCTCGTCCTCCTTGAAGAGCACGCGGGGGCGGCCCACCTGGAACTCGAAGCCTTCGCGGCGCATGGCCTCCATGAGGACGGAGAGGTGCAGGATGCCGCGGCCAGCTACCTCGATGCCGGTCTTGTCGCCCAGTTCCTCGATGCGCATGGTCACGTTGTTCTCGGCCTCGCGCATGAGGCGCTCTTTGAGCTGACGGCCGCCCACGATGTCACCCTCGCGGCCCACCAAAGGCGAAGTGGAAGCCTCGAAGACCACGGCCAGGGTGGGCGGGTCGATCTCGATGGGGTCCAGCTCCACAGGATTGGCGGGGTCGGTGTAGACGTCGCCGATGTCGGTGTGGTCGATGCCCACCACCGCGCCAATATCGCCGGCTTTGATCTCTTGGCACTCAGTGCGGCCCAGGTAGTCGAAGGTGAAGAGCTGCTTGGCGCAGGCCATGGCGCGGCTGCCGTCGTTTTTTACCACCAGGATCTGCTCGCCGACATGGATGGTGCCCGAGTAGACGCGACCAATGCCGATGCGGCCCACGTAGCTGGAGTGGTCCACAGTGACGCACTGCATGGCCAGAGGGCCGTCGGGGTCGCAGTCGGGGGCCGGCAGGCAGTCCACGATCATGTCCAGCAGGGGGTACATGTTGTCGTTGTCGTCGGCGGGATCCAAGCGGGCGAAGCCGTTCACCGCGCTGGCATAGACCACGTGCTCCATGGCAAATTCCAGCTGCTCGTCGGTGGCACCCAGATCCATCATGAGGTCCAGGGAGTCGTTCACTACCTCCTCAGGGCGCGCGCCCGGGCGGTCGATCTTGTTCACCACGATCATGATAGCCAGGCCTGCGTCGATGGCATGGCGCAGCACGAAGCGAGTCTGGGGCATGGGGCCCTCGAAGGCGTCCACCAAAAGCAGGGCCGAGTCTGCCATGCGCAGCACGCGCTCCACCTCGCCGCCAAAGTCTGCGTGGCCCGGGGTGTCGATGACGTTGATCTTCACGCCCTTGTACTCGATGGAGATATTTTTAGCCAAAATGGTGATGCCGCGCTCGCGCTCCTGGTCGTTGGAGTCGAGAATACGATCTTCTACCTGCTGGTTTGCCCTGAAGGCATCGGTTGCGCGCAGCAGCTTGTCCACCAGCGTGGTCTTGCCATGGTCGACGTGGGCGATAATGGCAACGTTTCGCAGGTTCTCTTGCAGCATAGGACTCACTTTCATGATGGAGAGGAAAACTCAAGGTAGGCCCAGAGGACGGGCCACCGAGATCTGCGCAAAGGCGCAGCCTGTTGCTAAAGTAGGCTGGGCAGCTCGCCCGCCGGAGCGGGGTCGCTCCAGGAAAAGCTCTCGCCAGTACCCTGTACCAGCAAAAACGCCGAATAATCAGGCCTAGGGTCTTTATCCCCAAATTCGCACATGAGCGCATCGGCAAAGCCGTCGCCGGTGTCTACGGCACCGGAGTAGCAAATGGCATAGCCCATGGGGGCACCCAGCTGCGGCTCAGTGCGGGCGCCTGTGGCCAGGTCTTTCACCCACTTGTGGGCGGCCTCCAAGCACACGTCTTCGCCGTCGTCTTCAAAAGCGCAGGTCACACGGTTGCCCTGGCCATCGAGCACCGAGGCCACCACTCCCAAGAGATCCCCTGCGGCCAGCACGTCCAGCGCTTCGCCAATGAGGTTGCAGGAGAGCTCGTCGAGCTCTGGGCTGATCATGAGACCCCCTCTAAGACACATCAACACTAACCAACCTACGTTAAACCCATGGAGCCCCAGCTACACCTCCTGCCACAAATCCCCATAAAGCAGCGGGGTTTCCTGAGGCCCGGGGGGCACCCTGCCGCCCGCGCCCCTCCATGGAAAACGGGCCTCCCGGCGCATCTTGCTGCCGAGAAGCCCGTATCGATCCGTGCCGTTGCATTGAGGTGTCCCCGCAACCTCGTCAAAGGCGCGAAGCTCTTGGGCCGGCCTAAAGACGTCGCCCTCAGGCTTTGCCACGTAGAGCTGCACCACCTCGGCTCCGGCCGCAGGTCCCGTGTTGGCAACAGCGCACGACACCCTTTACCTGCGGGTCTGGCCCATCTTGCACATCCACTTGCAGATCTGAATAGTCAAAGGTGGTATAGGACAAGCCAAAGCCAAAAGGATAGGCCACATTCGCCTGCGCGCTGTCGAAGATGTGACAACCCACGTACAGAGCCTCTTTATAGAGGGCGTGCTTCTTCTCGGCAGGATAAGAAGTTGCAGTAGCGGTGTCGCTTAGAGCGTGAGACCAGGTCTCGGCCAGCTTGCCCGAGGGGTTCACCAGCCCGCAGACCACGTCCAGAGCCGCACGAGCCCCTGCTTGACCACCCAGGCATAGGTGGACCAGCGCCTTGACGTCTTTGTCCCAGCCCGTCTCCATGGGAGCCCCCGCCGACAAGAGCACCACAATATTGGGGTTCACGGCCGCCAGCTGGCTCACCAGGGCGACCTGGGAAGCGGCCAGGCACATGTCTTGGCGCTCGGCGCCCTCGGTCTCCCGGGTCTCGTCCAGGCCTAGGCACAGTAAGACCACGTCGGCTCGGGAGGCAAGCTGACAGGCGTCGGCGGCCTTCTCGGCGTTGGCGGGGCCGCAGCGGTCGAAGCCCCACTCGTCGCGCAGTATCTGGCGAAGCAGGTAGGGGTCCTCGTTCACATAGGTGCCGTTGACCAGGTTATAGCTGCTCATGATGCAGGCAGGATGAGCCTCTTTGACCACCCGCTCGAAGCCTGCCAGGTAGATCTCGCGTAGCGTGCGCTCGTCCACCACGGAGTCCGAGGCTATGCGGCGAGTCTCCTGGCTGTTCACCGTAAAGTGCTTAGGGCAGGCAGAGACCCCCTTGGATTGGATGCCCCTCAACATAACCAGCGGCCATCTTGCCCGCCAGCAGCGGGTCTTCCGAGAAATACTCGAAGTTGCGGCCGCACAGAGGGTTGCGCTTGATATTGAGGCCAGGCCCCAACACCACGTCCACCTTTTGAGCCAGCGCCTCCTCGCCCAGCGCCTCGCCTAAAGCTTCGCCCAGCTTAGGGTTCCAGCTGTTGGCCACGGTCGCGGCGGTGGGAAAGCAGATGGCGGGCAAAGAGCCACCAATGCCCAGGTGGTTCGCGCCTGCAGCCTGCACGCGCAGGCCAAAGAAGACTAGCACTGCGGCGATGGCCACCAGGGTGGCCGTGACGCCGTAGACGGCGTACTGCCAGGTGGCGGTGCCGTAACGCGCCACAGAACCAGGAGCCATGCCCTGCATCATGTTGGAGTTCACGGTGGTGTAAAGCACGTTCTTGGTGGCCTGGCGCAGCTGCTTGACCACGCTGGCGTTGTTGGTGTCGGCAAAGTCGCCGGTCATGGCCGAGTAGGTGAGCTGAAGGTCGGTGCCGGCAGCCACGGCTTTGGCACGCAATCCATCAAGCTAGCTACCGAGAAATATGGCGGTTACTGCTCCATCAAAACGGAGTTTTCCACCTATTCGCTCAACATCTTGATACCCACTGCCGAGTTACCTCAAGAAGACTAGGCTCTCTAGCAGTCATGGAAGGGTTTCTCGGCGGGGGTACATCAGCTTACTTTGCTAAGAAAAGCCGCCCCTTGACCTGAGAGATCAAAAGGCGGCAAAGGGATGCGAGAGAAGTGGCGAGCGAGCAAGGTGTGAGGTTAGAGCACCTTGGAAAGGAACTCGCGAAGGCGCTCGGTGGGCGGGTTCTCAAAGAGCTCCTCGGGGGTGCCCTGGCAGTCGATATGTCCTCCCTCGGTGAAGATCACGCGGTCGGAAACCTCGCGAGCAAAGCCCATTTCATGGGTGACCACGATCATGGTGTCACCCTCGTCGGCCAAACGACGCATGATGTCTAAGACATCTTTGACCATCTCAGGGTCCAGAGCGCTGGTGGCCTCGTCGAAAAGCAATACCTCGGGGCGCATGGCCAGGGCACGAGCGATGGCCACACGCTGCTTTTGACCGCCAGAAAGAGAGCTGGGTTTGACATCTGCCTTTTCGGCAAGGCCCACGTCCTCAAGGAGGGTGCGGGCGCGATCCTCAGCCTCTTGTTGAGTGAGCCCAAGGTTGTGCATGGGGGCAAAGGTGATGTTTTCCAGCACGCTCATATGGGGGAAGAGGTTGAAGTGTTGAAAGACCATGCCGATGCGGCAGCGCACGGCGTCGATGTCTACGTCGGGGCCCATGAGGTTCAGGCCGTCGAAGATCACTTGGCCGGAGGTGGGCTGTTCCAGCGCATTGAGGCAGCGCAGCAGAGTGGACTTGCCGGAGCCCGAAGGTCCGATGATGGTGATGACCTCTCCCTTGCGCACATCCAGGTTAATGCCGTCCAGCACCTGGTTGTCGCCAAAAGATTTATGAAGGTCCACCACCTGGATGATGGGCTTCTCGGCAGCAGCCTCAGGAGCTGCGGCGGCCGTCGAGGTTTGGGGGTTGGTCTTCTCGGCAGGAGTAGTGTTAGCCATTTTCGGAGAACCTCCTTGTGGCCCAGTTGGCAAGCATGGTGAGCAGCGAGATGGTCACCAGGTAGAACATGGCGACAATGAAGAGCACCTCGCTCACGCGCAGGTTGGCGGCATAGATCTGCTGCGCCTGGTAGAGCAGCTCGCCAAAGCCGATGGCCAGAAGGATCGAGGAGTCCTTCACCATGATGATGAGCTGGTTGATGAGGGAAGGCGTGGCGATCTTAGCGGCCTGAGGAAACACGATGGCGCGCATGGTGAGGCCAGAAGAGCAACCCAGGCAGCGGGCGGCTTCGGTTTGGCCCGGGTCCACAGACTGGATGGCGCCGCGGACGATCTCGGTGATGTAGGAACCGGCGTTGAGCGCCAGCGCCAGCGCGCCTACCGCAAAGACCGAGAGCTTGACGCCGGCAACCTGAGGCAGGGCGAAGTAGAAGAAGAACGCCCAGATGAGTAGCGGAGTACCGCGGAAGAGCCATACATAGAAGGAAGCGATGGCGCGAAGAATCTTGGAGCCGGAGATCTTCATGAGACCAAAGAGGATGCCCAGCACCAGAGCGCCTGCAAAGGCCACTACCGTGACCAGCAGAGTGTTTTTCACGCCCGTAAGAAGTGCGGGCGCACTCTGCTGCAGCAGGCCAAAGAAGCTGGTTTGCTCTGCCTTGGTGGCGTTATCGCCCAGATACTTCTCCATGATCTGGTCGTAGCGGCCATCGGCCTTGAGCTTGGCCAGACCCTCGTTGAAGGCCTGGAGTAGGTCCTGATTCTTACCCTTGGCCACCACGGCCCCGTAGGAGTTGCCTGCCTCTTTTTGGGTCACCGACTTCATGCCGTTGCCCTGCGCGATGCCATAGGCGATGATGGGATAGTCGTCGAACATGGCATCGGCCTGGCCGGCCTGGAGCATCTGCACCATGGTGGAGGTTTGATCTACCGAGACGATGTCGAAGCCATATTGATCCTGAATGGACTTGGCAAAAGTCTCACCCTCGGTGCCGGTCTTCACCACGACTTTCTTGCCTTTGAGATCCTGATAGCCCGTGATGTCGGAGGACTCGGGCACCGCCATAAGCACGCCGGAGTCAAAGTAGGGGTCAGAGAAGTCATAGGTTTGCTTGCGTTCGTCGGTGATGGAAGCGCCGGCAATGGTCATATCGGAGTTGCCGGACTCAGTGGCCACCATGGCGGCATTGAATCCCAGCGACTCGATCTGCACGTTGAAACCCTCCTCCTCGGCGATGGCGCGGATGAGGTCCATGTCGATGCCCACCAAGTCGCCGTTGGAATCGCGATATTCGAAGGGGGCGAAGGTAGTGTCGGTGGTAATGCGGTAGGTTTTGCCTTTCACAGACTCCACGTCTGCCAACGCAGGCACCGGGGCTGCCAAAGAGAGCGCGCAAAAGACTGCCATCACAAGGCAGACCAGCTGCGCCAACCTTCCTAAACCCTTGGTTTTATGCATAGACAACACTCCATAGCAATGCCTGGCCACTTCCCTTAACTCAAGAGATGGCCGTAAAGCGGACAATGAGATCCCCACACCTTCTCCCAAAGGATGCAGGGAAAGATACCAAGGAAGACCAAACGTATCCAACCTCAGGCTAGCGCTCATAGGTTACAGGGCTATGTCGCAGCAGTGTCCCCTCATATCTGTAAACAACCGGAAGGGAGGTAGATTGGCGTCCTCCTGGTGTTCAACGAAAAAAGGTCAACCAAATACCTTGGTTGACCTCGTAAATGTCTGGTGGAGACGATGGGGATCGAACCCACGACCTCAGGCTTGCAAAGCCCGCGCTCTCCCAGCTGAGCTACGTCCCCGCGTATTAATAACCGCCCCAGCGGCGACTCGGCCACGCTGGGGCGGTTATTCGCAGAAAAGATGGTGGGCCCAACAAGGTTCGAACTTGTGACCTCCCGGTTATCAGCCGGACGCTCTGACCAACTGAGCTATGGGCCCAACGCAAGAACCAATACTAATGGCGTTCTTAGGGTGCGTCAAGAGGTATTTTTCACCGATAAACTCACCACAAAACCCCTGGCCACCCAAAAGCTTGCCTAGCTTTGCTTGCCTGGGGCAGCCCCCGGAGCAGCCCTGAAATCCTCTGGCGAAAGCGAGTCGATAAAGCGGTCAAAGGCTTCCAAATCAAGCCTGTCCTGATCGCGCTTCACTGCATCAAAGTCCGGGTAGCTGGCAGTGGCCATCACAGACTCAGCCACAAAGATAGGGCTTTTGGCACGTACTGCCAGTGCCAACGCATCGCTTGGCCGAGCATCCAGCGACAGATGATATCCGGCTTTAGAGGTGAGGTTTATCTCGGCAAAAAACGTGGTGCCCTCCACGCCCACGATGGCCACGCTGGTGATAGTTGCACCCAACTCATGAATGGCGGTTTGTAAGAGGTCATGGGTCATAGGGCGGTCGGAATGCGGGTTCTCCACTCCCATACCGATGGCCGAGGCCTCCACCATGCCAATGCGAATAGGCAGCGGCTCATAGGCGCGTGAACCGCTGTTGCGCGGCTTGAGCACCACCAGGGAGGCCATGGGGCCATTGCCAATAACCACTGTCTCGATATCTACGCGAATCATCGTCATAGCACCCTCCTCCCCGGTCTATACCAATTATGACTGATTAGCCTACACCAAGTGCTAATCCCTAAATTAAGAAAGCACGCCCGACCCTCATTAAAGAAGCCCAGGCGTGCCTCAACGGTCATTGCTGCCGATAAGAGCTATTCCTCGTCATCCCCAAGGATTGACTCGTCGTAGAACTCCTCGCCACCCACGTCGATGGACTCATCCTCTGCCGAGGGATCCTCGATAGTGAGCGAGAGGGTCGCCTGGCCGTCGTCCTTCTTCTTGGCCTTGGCTTTGCCGGCAACCATACGGGCCACCGAGGTGATCCTGTCTCCATCTGAGACGTTCATGATCTTCACGCCTTGAGTGGCACGGCCTAGCTGGGAGATCTCGGCGGTCTTAAGGCGGATGACAGTGCCTTCCTGACTCATGATCATGAGCTCGTGCTGCGGGCCCACCACCTTGACAGAAGCCAGATCACCCTTCTTGGCGGTCATCTGGATGGTGAAGATGCCCTGACCGCCGCGGTTGTGCTCGGTGTACTCAGAGACAGGCGTGCGCTTGCCGTAGCCTTTCTCGGTAATGACAAAGAGGTCTCCCTTGCCATTGGAGACTTCCATGCCCAGCATGGAGGCATCGCCCTTGAGGTCGATGCCCTTGACGCCAGCGGCCGCACGGCCCATGGGGCGCACCTTGGACTCGTCGAAAAGGATGGTCTTGCCGGCAGAGGAGGTGAGGATAACCTTCTCACCCGCCTTGACGCGACGCACGGTGACCAGCTGATCACCCTCATTGAGCTTGATGGCGATCATGCCGTCACGACGGGTGCGGTCATAGGCAGAGAGCGCCGTCTTCTTCACATTGCCCTTGGCGGTGGCAAACATGAGATACTCGCTCTTTGGGAAGTCGCTGGTGGTAAAGATCGAGGTGGCGTGCTCGCCATCAGCCAGATCCAGCAGGTTTACCAGCGGGGTTCCTTTGGCAGTGCGGCTGCCAACGGGCAGCTCGTGCACCTTCAGGCGGTAGACCTTTCCCAGGTTGGTAAAGAAGAGAATATAGTCGTGGGTGGAGGCTACAAAGAGCTCCTCCACAAAGTCGTTGTCTTTGAGGGAGACTCCCTGCACGCCTTTGCCGCCACGCTTTTGAGAGCGATAATCGGCCACGGGGGTGCGCTTGATATAGCCGGCGTGGGTGATGGTGATGACCATGTCCTCGTCGGCAATGAGATCCTCCACGTTGAGCGTGATGGGCGCATTGGAGATGGTGGTGCGGCGAGGGCGAGCGTACTTATCCTTGATCTCGCGCATCTCATCCTTGATGACACCCAGAAGCTTGGTGCGATCTGCCAAGAGGCTCTCCAGATAGGCGATCTCCTCTTTGAGTCGCTCGATGTCTGCCACCAGCTTCTCGCGCTCCAAGCCGGTGAGGCGCTTCAAGCGCATCTCAAGAATGGCGTTGGACTGAACCTCGTCCAGACCAAAACGCTCATTGAAGCGCTCGCGCACCTCGGCGTCGGAGTAAGAGCTGCGGATGATGTGGACGACCTCGTCGATGTTGTCCACTGCGATAAGCAGACCCTCGCGTACGTGCAGCTCCTTTTGAGCCTTCTTGAGGCGGTATTGGGTGCGGCGAGTCACTACGTCGACCTGGTGGTCGATGTAGTGGCCGATCATCTCGCGCAGGGTGAGCGTCTTTGGCACACCGTCTACCAAGGCGATATTGATGGCGCCAAAGGTGGTTTGTAGCTGGGTGTGCTTATAAAGGTTGTTGAGCACCACCTCGGGCACCACATTGGTTTTGAGGTCGATGACCAAGCGCATGCCCTTGCGGTTGGTCTCGTCGCGCATGTCTGAGATGCCCTCGATCACCTTGTCGTTCACCAACTTGGCGATTTTCTCTTGGAGTAGGCCCTTGTTCACCTGATAGGGGATCTCGGTGATGACGATGCGCTGGCGGTTGCCCTTGATCTTCTCCACATGAGCCTTGGCACGCACGCAGATGGAGCCGCGGCCGGTCTCATAGGAATCGCGGATGCCCTCGGCGCCCATAATGACGGCGCCGGTGGGAAAGTCCGGGCCAGGCATGACGCTCATGAGCTCGTCCACCGTGGCATCTGGATTATCGATCATCATGCAGGTGGCGTCGATAGCCTCGCCCAGGTTGTGAGGGGCGATGTTGGTGGCCATGCCTACCGCGATGCCCGACGAGCCGTTGACCAGCAGGTTAGGGAAACGGCTAGGCAGCACGGCGGGCTCCATGATGGACTCGTCGTAGTTGGGCTGCCAGTCCACTGTGTCGTCGTTGAGGTCGCGCAGAAGCTCCATGGCAGGCTTTGCCAGGCGACTCTCGGTGTAACGCATGGCAGCGGCGGGGTCACCATCCACAGAGCCAAAGTTGCCATGGCCGTCGATAAGAGGCACCGACATGGAGAAGTCCTGGGCCAGGCGCACCATAGCGTCGTAGACCGCTGAGTCTCCATGGGGATGATACTTGCCGATAACCTCGCCCACCGTCCAGGCACTCTTTTTGTGAGGCTTGGTGGGAAGCACGCCGGAGTCCAGCATGGCGTAGAGGATACGGCGGTGCACAGGCTTCAAGCCGTCGCGCACATCAGGCAAGGCGCGGGCCACGATGACCGACATGGAATACTCGATGAAGCTTGTCTGCATCTCACTGGGAAGATCGATGGGTTTCAGGGTTCCCCCGTGAATGTCGGTAAGGTCCAGGCGGGAGCCGCCCTCATCGGCCAGAAGGCCGGTGGTGGAGTCGCCAATGGAATCGAGCTCCACCCCCATCTCATCGCCGTCTTCTTCCACGGTGAGATCATAGTCAATATTGTCGTCAGAGTCAGAGCTATCCTCGAGATCGTCGAGCTCGACGTCGTCGTTGGGGCCTACCGCACCCTCGCGCACCTCGTCGTCCTCAAAGAGATCGCCTTCGTTGACGCCGGAGTCCAACTCGTCGTCAAACCCGCCATCGCCGGGTCGTTTGTTATCTGCCACAGGTCAAACCTCTCTGTCTAAATGTCCAGGAAGCGTGCATCTTTGGCACGGCGCTGAATGAACTCGCGGCGCTTTTCCACCTGGGTGCCCATAAGGTCGGACACCGTGCGCTCGGCAGCAGCCGCGTCGTCAATGCCAACCTGGAGCAAGATGCGATTCTTGGGCTCCATGGTGGTCTCCCATAGCTGCTCGGGGTCCATCTCGCCGAGGCCCTTGTAGCGCTGGACTTTATAGCCCTTTTCCAAGCCTTTTACCTGCAATGCCAGCTCTTCGTCGGTATAGATGTACTCGCCCTTCTTGCGACCCTTGGGGATCAGCTGGAACAACGGAGGCTGTGCAATGAAGATGTAGCCGGCGTCGATCATGGGACGCATGTAGCGGTAGAAGAACGTGAGCAGTAGGATGCGGATGTGGGCGCCGTCGACGTCGGCGTCGGTCATGATCACGATCTTGTGGTAGCGCGCCTTGGAAATGTCAAAGTCATCGCCCACACCGGTGCCAATGGCGGTGATGAGGCTTTGGATGGTCTCGGCGGAGAGCGCACGGCTAGGCCCTACGCGCTCAACATTCAAAATCTTGCCGCGCAAAGGCAAGATGGCCTGGGTGGAGCGGTCTCGGGCCATCTTGGCCGAGCCTCCTGCGGAGTCACCCTCTACAATGAACAGCTCGGTCATCGCCGGGTCGCGCACCGAGCAGTCTGCCAGCTTGCCGGGAAGCGACGCGCTTTCCAGCAGACCCTTGCGGCGAGTGGCCTCGCGGGCCTTGCGGGCAGCCTGACGCGCTTTAGCGGCCGAGGAAGCCTTGTTCACAATGGCGCGGGCTTGCTTGGGATGCTCTTCCAAATACTCGGCAAAGCCCTGGGCCACCGTCTTCATTACCAGCGGCTTCATGTAGGAGCTGCCCAGCTTAGCCTTGGTCTGACCCTCGAACTGAGGATCGCCCAGCTTGACCGAGATCACTGCGCAGAGGCCCTCGCGGACGTCGGAGCCCTCGAGGTTCTTGTCCTTGTCCTTGAGGATGTTGGCCTTGCGGGCGTAGTCGTTGATCACGCGGGTGAGGGCCGTGCGGAAGCCCTCGAGGTGCATGCCGCCCTCGGGGGTGTAGATGTTGTTGGCGAAGCTCATGACGTTCTCGCCATAGCCGCTGTTCCACTGGAGAGCCACCTCGACCTCGCCCATCTTGGCAGGGTCGTCGGTGTCGGCAGAGCCGCTCATGTAGATGGGGGTCTTGATATCCCCTACCAGCTCCTTGCCGTCGTTCAAGAACTTTACGAAGTCGATGATGCCGCCGGAGTAGCAAAACTCGTCGACACGAGGGGTCTCCTCGCGCTCGTCGGTGAGCACGATCCTTAAGTTGCGGTTCAAAAACGCCATCTCCTGCATGCGGTCTCGCAGGGTGTCGTAGTTGAAGACGCAGGTCTCGAAGATCTCGTCGTCAGGCCAGAAGGTCACCGTGGTGCCGGTGCCCTTGGCCTTGCCCACGACCTTCATCTTCTCGGTGGTCTTGCCGCGGGAGAACGCCATCTCATAGATGTTGCCGTCGCGTTTGACCTGCACCACCACTTTCTTGGAAAGCGCGTTCACTACCGAGATACCCACGCCATGAAGGCCGCCAGAGACCTTATAGGCATTGTTGTCAAACTTGCCGCCGGCATGAAGCACGGTAAGCACTACTTCAAGTGTAGGAATCTTGCGCTGAGGGTGCTTGTCGATAGGAATGCCTCGGCCATTGTCCACTACCGTCACCGAGTTATCCGGGTGTATTGTTACCAAAATCTTGGTACAAAAGCCGGCCAGCGCCTCGTCTACCGAGTTGTCGACCACCTCATAGACCAGGTGATGCAAACCCGAGGCACTGGTAGAGCCAATATACATGCCTGGGCGCTTGCGCACTGCCTCCAGGCCTTCGAGGATCTTGATCTCAGACCCATCATACTCATGCTTTTTGGCCACAGGGCTCCCTTCGCGTTTTCCAACAAGTCGAACTTACCAATTCTAATGGTTGTGGCCGCCATTTGCCACTAGGGGCACCAGAAGGCATCTAGTAGCCACGATTAGCCCTCTATGCCATCCCCCATACCTATTACGTTTTTGTGGCGCTCACAGCGGCTCAATGTCTTTGACAGCCATAAATATGTAAGCCGCCATCAAAGCTTTTGAGGCTCCTCTATCCTTCGAGCTCTCTTTGCGACCGCCGCAGACTCGCTTCCATAGCTTTGACCGCTGCTTCGCGCAGTTCCCCATCAAGCCCTGAAGTCATCAGAGCCACCTGCTGCTTTTGTTCCTCGCTCAAAGGCGGCAGCGACTCTAAAGGCACAGGTTGGGATGATATGGGCTTCTCGGCTCTTTTTCCTGCCGAGAAGCCCGTAGCCACCTCAGCCCCATTTTGTGGGGCAGCCCCCACAGTTCGAGAGAGCTGAAACACCACGCGCTCTACCGGGAGTCCTACTTCTGAGAGACGCTGTTCGAACAGCAAGTGATCGGTAGAGAAGTCCTGAATGAGCACCGAGGAGTCCAGATACACGCGCAACAGAGGCAGCCGAGGCGCTGCCTGAGTTTGCAAGAAGACGCCCCGGGTATGGGCCCGGCCGCGTGGGCCAGCGATTTTGTTCCACGCCCAACCAGCGCTTACCTTGCCAGACTTATAGCCCAACGACTGCATGCAGCCAGTCAAGACGGCGCTCATGGGCCTATAGGTCGCAAGAGCTGCCGGATCTTCGTTGGTGCCGTCGCTCCACTCCATGGGCAACCCCCTTCCCCGTAAACTCGATCACCGCCGCATCTGCCAGCATTTGCGGGTCAAAATAGCCCAAGTGCGTAGTGGTGACCACTGTCTGCACTCCTTGGCCCACCAGTCCGTTCACCGCTTTGCGCCTATGGGCGTCTAACTCGCTCATGACGTCATCCAAAAGCAGAAGCGGCGTTTGTCCTAACACCTCCTGGGCAAAGCGCACCTGCGCCATCTTCCAGGCCAATACCGCCGTGCGCTGTTGGCCTTGGCTCCCAAAAGTGCGCAATGGCCGACCATCCAACTCAAAGCCAATATCATCTCGCTGAGGTCCTTTGGTGGTAAACCCTCGGCGCAGGTCCTCGACTCGAGATTCCTTGAGAGCCTCTGCCATCTGCTCGATGAGGTCCTGCCGAGAAGAACCTGCCTCCAAGGACCCCAAGCTGGACTCATAGCGAATGACCAGCCGCTCTGGAGCCACTGCCTCATGGGCCTCAGACACCAATTCGCCCAATCGCGCCAACAGGCTCATACGATGGTAGAGCAGCGTCCCGGCGCCCACAGCCACCGAGGCATCCCAGGCATCCAGGAGATCCATATCCACCTGAGGCTCTTTGAGCAGCCGATTGCGCTGCTCGATGGAACGCTTGTAAGTCTTCACTACTTGAGCAAAGGCTCGGGATGCCTGGGAGCCAAAGGCATCTGTCTCATCGCGGCGTGCAGAGGCAGACCCCTTCACAAGCCCTAGGTCATCAGGATTAAAGAGCACAGACAGCAGAGTTCCCGGAATCTCTGAGGGACGCACCGCCTTACCGTTTCTCGTGAAACGTCGTGAGCTCTCACTGGCAATCACCGCCATATCCAACAGGCGCCCGTCTCCTTCAAGGCACGCTGATGCCTTGGCTACCTCAGCTCCTTGGCGCACCAAGTCGCGAGGACAGGGATGGCGAAAGGACACTCCAGCCGTCAAAAGCTGGAGCGCCTCCACTGTGTTGGTCTTGCCATAGGCATTAGGCCCCGCGAGCACCGTCATGGCCGGAGAGAACTCCAGTTCAAGCGACTGAGCGCAGCGCCAATCTAGGAGGGTGGCACAGGAGAGCACAAGACCCATGGACTAGAGCCTCGTGGGCATGATGAGCTGCAAGTAGTTGGGCTTACCATAGGACTTGAAGATAGCCGGCTGCATTTCACCCAAAAGCTCGATGGACACCGTCTCGCGGTCCCCCAGGGCTGCCAAGCAGTCAGAGACATAGCGATGATTGAGGCCAATGGAGACGTTCTGCCCCTCTACTTCAATGTCCTCCAACACCTCCACCGCATCGCCCATGTCGGCGTTGACCGCAGAGAGCGTCACTCGAGCACCATCCACATCCACGTCAAAGCGCACGCGGGGGTTCTGAGTGGTCATTACCGAGACGCATTTGAGCGCATCCTGCAACTCCCCTAGCTGCGGTGTGAGCGAAGTGGTGCAGGAGCTGGGCAAAAGCTGGCGATAATCCGGGAAGTTGCCCTCAATGCAGCGAGACACATACAGGGTATTGCCACACCTAAAGCTCACTTGGGAATCAGTGGCTCCCAACACCACCTCTGCCACACTACCGTCATCGGTGGTAGAGGGGAACGTGGAGAGCACCTCGTGGAACGCGTTGCCAGAGACGATCACCTGGAAGCTCTCGGTCAACGTAGAAGTCTCTACATTGGTGTCACAGACCGCCAAACGGTAGGAGTCGGTAGCCACCAGACGCACCAGATTCTCATCCACTGTAAGGTAGATGCCGCCCAAGATAGGATGAGAAAGGTCTTTAGAAGTCATCTTGTACACGCGATTGACCATGTCGGCCAAGGTGTCCACCGGCAGAGTCACACTCTTCTCGGGATCGATCTGAGGGAACTCAGGGAAATCCACTGGGTTGAGCGTATTGAGATTGAAGCGGGAGTTACCGCATTTCACCTGGATGCTATTGTGATCGGAATCAAAGGAGACAGTGGAGCCGCGCAAGGTTTTCACCAGGTTGGCCAGAATTTTGCCAGAGACCACGGTAGAGCCAGGCTCGCGCACGTTGGCGGCAACGGTGTGGCGCAGCGACACATCCAAGTCTGTCGCCTGGAGCGTAAGCTCGCCTTCCTCAGCCTTCAAAAGAATGCCGGTGAGAATGGGGAGCGTAGAGCCGGAGGCTGTGGCCTTCGAGACGATGGCGATAGCATCCTGGAGCGTGGTTTTGCTGACGTCAAAGCGCATTACTATCTCCTTATAAATAAAAAATAATTAGTAGTAATTAGTAGGACATGTTGATATGTTCAAAACCTCTGTTTTCCCAGCGTACTTGCGGTGAAGCGAACATTCGTCTCTGTTTAGAACTCTCGATTTTCTCTACAGAAGTTCAGAGCGCGTGGAAATCCTCTACAGAAACATGCGGTTTATGAACATCATTCTCAGGGTTTTCGCACCTGGGATGTCGAGAAAGTCCTCATCGAGTTTCCAGGGCATTTACCTGGGGTTTTATGAGCCTCCTAATCTATCGCGCAGGCGGTTGACGCGGTCTTGAAAGAGCCTGTCGGTCTCCATGGTCTCCTCCACCCAGGCGATGGAATGCTTCACTGTGGCATGGGTGCGGCCACCAAAATGGCGCCCGATCTCTTGCAGTGTAGAGTCGGTGAGCTCGCGCGAAAGCCAAATGGCGATATGGCGTGGCTGGGCGATCTCTTTATTGCGCTTGTTGGACACTAAATCCTGCCGCGATACCGAGTATGTGCTCTGCACCAGCGACTGGATGTCCTCGATAGAGATATGAAGGCCTTCGCGGGACCAGCGCTCTGCAGCAGCGGCCATGATGTCGGCTGGCTCCAGGCGCCCGTTTTCTTGATGGGTGGAGCGCAGCAGGCAATCTTGTACAAAAGCCCGGATAGAGCGGATGTTTCCTCCAGCCCTATCTGCCATAAGAGTCAGATCGTCGCGAGTAAGGGTGCCAGGAATGCCCTCTGCATGCATGCGCTCATAAAACGTCTCTATGAGTACTCGCTTGAATTCCAAGGTAGGTGTATGTATGGCTACCGAGAAACCCTGACTCATGCGGCTGGAATAACGCTCATCCATGCCAATCTCTGCGGGTGGAACGTCGGCAGCTAGAATCACTTGCTTGCCGTTGCTCATCAGGTAATTGAACGTATCGAAGAAGAACTCCATGGTTCCTTGGGCGTTGGCGATATGTTGGATGTCATCCAAGATCAACACGTCGATGTTTTGGTAATTGCGGGTAAGCGCATCTTTTACCGAGCGGTCTCCCTGCATGGCCTTGACGTAGTCATCGCGAAAGTCGGTGGCGATGCGATAGACGCATTGGCGGGAAGGGTCGTTCACGGCAATGTAGTTTTGAATGGCACGCAACAGGTGGGTTTTACCTAAGCCTGAGCTACCGTGGATGAAGAGGGGGTTGTACTGGGGCGAGCCGTTAGCCACCTGTTTTGCAGCCTGAAGGGCGTAACGGTTTTCCTCGGCCTCCACAAAAGTGTCGAAGGTAAGGGTGGCGTCTTTCTCGGCCACAATCTCTACCAGCGGGTTTTTAGGTGCAGCCTCGGTCACCTGCGCTGCTGCAGGTTGAGGGGGCGCAGGAGTCTCGGCCACAGAAGCCTGACGCTGATAGGCCTGCCACTGCTCCATGGTCATCGAGGTCTGAGCCCCAAAAGAGGGGTTGGCCTTGAACTTTGACGGCGCCTCTGGCTGCAGGGTTGCAGGAGATGAAGCGAGGGTCTGCGGAAGAGGCGAGGGAGTGGCAGCGGGAGTGAAAGTCGGTTGAGGCTGAGCGGCCGCAGTATTCACGGTGGGCTCTGGGGCGGAAGGTGCCGGCGACGAGGCTTGAGCCCCAGCAATCATGAAAGTGGTGGGCTCAAAGGCTGCCTGGCTCAACGCCTTTTCTACCTGGTCTCGCTCGCGCTCCAAGAGCCTGTTAGCAAAGCTCGAAGGGATGCTCAGCTGCAGCTGACTGTCTTCGAGCGCTAAAGGATTGCAGGAAGCCATGAGATTTAAAAGCTGCTCAGTAGCCCCTTGGGACTGCAAAATAGAACGCGCGTCCTCCCATAAAAGCCGGGCATCCGAGGCTTGTAATACATCCATGAACTTCACTCCGTCCTTCTCCTAGGATGGCCATTATAAAGCCCATGTTGAAAACTTGGCAACGGTAACAACTATGAGGTGGCTCAGTGGTCACCGGTGATGAAAACTTGGGAGAAATGTGCAGGTTATTGAGTGTAGAGTCCTTCTATTTCTATGGCCATGTTATGGGTTATGTTTCTTAGGGACATACAGATATAGCCTATGAGCTGGTATGTTACAGCCAATGAGCGATAGTCCATTGGCGTCCCACCTCTGTGAGACGATATTTTTGCCCGTGTTTTTGTACAAATCCTAATTCGCTTAAGTGCTTTAAGGTGCGGCTCCATGTGGGTCCTGAACTGCCAAAAGCTGCGGTAAGTTCTGCTCCGCCACCTTCGCTATGTTGAAGCAAGTACATCAGGGCATTTCGGTCGCGCCCACTTATGGAGCCGTCGCCCAAAGGTATTTGAGACGGCTGCTCTCCTTCATAACCAGCACCTATGCCTACACCAACGTAAGGGGTCTGTCCCTGGGACATCCCAGGCGTTCCAGTGGGTGAAGGATATCCACTCGGAACAGGTGTTCTATAGGATGGCTGTCCATAACCCGGTACTGACGGCTGCCCGTATAAGGGTTGTCCGTAGGCAGGTTGCACCCAGCCTGGTTGTGGTTGTCCAAAGACAGGCTGTGTTATCTGACCAGGCGTAGCTCCATAACCAGGCGCTTGAGGCTGTCCGTAGGGGTAACCTTGAGGAACTTGCCCGTACCCTGGTTGTTCAAAGCCAGGTTGCAGCAGCTCTGGTTGCCGAGAAACCCCTACCTCAGCTGCTGTAACAGAGGGGACACACCCCTGCCCTACTGGTTCTTGGGACTCCTGAACGGAGGACAGCGAGATGGTGACGATGCAGCCTCCGGAAATGTTGTCTTCAATGGTGAGAGTGCCGCCCTTGTCCGCCATGTATTGGGAGGCATAAGGCAAACCGGATCCCACGCCGCGAATGTAGCGTTTCATGGATTCAGTGGCGCTTGAGGTGCCATATTCCAATGCCAGGCGCTTGTTGGGGATACCAGGGCCCTGGTCCGAAAAGCGAATGGTGTTTCCCTTGTCAAGGATTGAGATAGTGGGGGCCTGAAAATAGGCGTGAATTAGGTTCTCAACGCACTCGCGAATGACGGTGAAAGGAATGGCTCCGCCCTGCTCTTGGGCCAGTTTGTTAACGGTGGCAGTGATCTCCTCAAGGTAGGAGCGAATGTCTTGAGGGGCCACCATAACCACGCGGGGAGCTGCGGCTACATCGTCGTAGACCGCGATGCGTGCCGCAGAGGTGACTTCCAGCACCCCGGATGCGTGGGCGCCAGAAGCAAAGGGAACTGCTCCATCAGGGTTGTCTGGCTGGGAGGGTAAGGGTTTCTCGGCAGCCACATATGACTCGGAAATGCCTGAGATGTGGGAGTTTTGAGAGCTCTCTGCTCTGTCTTTCAGACCATCGTGGCCTGAAGAATGTGGGGGTGTCGAGGGGTTCTCGACGAAGGGATAAAAGGCGTCGGCCATGGGGTCCTCCGAAGATTTCAACAGCTTATGAAAGACTGTCGAAAAGTTTCAGGCAATTTCTTTCAATAGAAGAGTGATTTTCTACAAGAGATGATTCCTTGTGGAAAACTTTGCTATTAAGGGGTTCTAGTTCCTGCGCATTCCATGGTATCTGACCTATCGGATTTCATGGCCTGTGAAGAATTTCTTTCACGATCATGCAAAAGCTTGCACGGGTTTTTGGAACTTTTCAATGGGATAAACAAGCGCTTGCAAAGCTCGTTTGAGAGACTCTCTTAACCTCAGTGAAGTGGTCAATGCATGAAGATGCTGCTGAGAGGGCAAATTTGCGGGTTGTGTGCCACAATTGACAGTCCATGATTCAAGCTCATACAATCGTGGAGCTTGTGCTGCCATCGCAGCTTGAACGTAGTATCCAGGAGGGTCTTTACCATGAAGCGTACCTATCAGCCTAATAAGCGCAAGCGCGCCAAGTGCCACGGTTTTCGTGCTCGTATGGCCACTGCCGGCGGTCGTAAGGTTCTTGCTCGTCGTCGTGCCAAGGGTCGCAAGCGCCTCACCGTCTAGAGGATTTTCGCATGAGAACGCTCAAATCGGCCAAAGCCTTTGGGCGTGTCTTCTCTCAGGGAAAACGGGGGCGCGCATCATTGGTGCGTGTCACTGCACTCCCTGTGCCCTCAGAAGACGGTAGTGTGGCCTTTGTCTGCGCCAAACGGCTGGGCAATGCGGTCTTTAGAAATCGCGCTAAACGGGTTCTCAGGGAGGCAGCTCGCAGTTGTGGGCTGCCTTTGTCTGGTTACGACATCATTTTGTTCGCAACTCCCAAGACCGCAGCTTCTCATCCCCAAGACATAGCCAAAGACCTCGCACAAGCGCTTTTTAAGGCTCAGGTAAGGATGGATCATGAAGGCTGAAGGCCAGCGTAGTCTCGCGGCCCGTTTCCTGTTACATCTATTCTGGTTCTATCAGCGCTACATCTCCCCTCTCTTTCCGCCGTCGTGCATCTATAGCCCCACCTGCTCCCAATACGCAGTGGAGGCGGTGCAAAAATATGGTGCATTGAGAGGAGGATGGCTTGCCCTCAAGCGCATCCTGCGCTGTCATCCTTTTCATAAGGGTGGCTATGATCCTGTCCCCTAACCTCGACGTTTACTTCTAAGGAATCAGCCTATGTGGGAATGGTTTATCGGCTTTCTAACAACGATCCTTGAGGGTCTCCAACATATTTGTGGAGACTGGGGTCTTGCCATTATTATCTTAACCTTTATCATCCGTCTGATCTTGACGCCCCTGACACTCAAGTCCACCAGGTCTTCTGCGCAGATGCAGGTCTTGCAGCCTAAGCTTCTGGAGATTCAAGAGACCTACGCTAACGATCCGGTTCGTCAGCAAGAGGAGCTTCGCAAGATCTACTCTGAGCACAAGTTCAATCCCCTTGGTGGTTGCCTGCCCATGCTTTTGCAGATGCCCATCTTCTTCGCGCTCTTCACGGTGCTTAAGCAGGTCCCTACAGAAGCTCACTTCTATGGCATTCTCCCCTCTTTGGCTGACTCGGTAGCCCAGGTGGTGGCCACTGCTGGCTTTGCTGGCGCTTGGGTCTACATCTTGCTAGACCTACTCTTTGGCGGCCTCACCTTCCTGCCTATGTGGATGAACACTCGCAACTCAACCGCAGGCCAGCAGCAGTCTCAGACTCTCATCATGGGAGTGGTGATGGCCGGCATGATGGTGTGGTTCGGTTGGTCGGTGCCCGTAGGCGTACTGCTCTACTACAACACCTCGGCTGCCTGGGGTGTTATTCAAACCCAGTTCATCACCAATCGCGTGCTGGAGAAGTATAAGAAAGAGGAGGCTGAGCGCCTCGCCAATGCTCCTGTGCAAGTACACGTAGTACGCAAGGAGCAAAAGCCACGTCCCCGCAAAAAGAAGTAATAAGCTAAAGAAACTTGGCTGATTCTTAGAAATGATTGGAGGGCACGGAACTTGCTTGGTCCGTGCCCTTACTTATATTGAGAGGAGCACCAATGAATCTTGATGAAACCTCTGGCGCCTTTGATGAGGTGGAGAACGAGTCTGTGATGGTCACCTCTGCTGAGGATATCGAGGATGAGGACAGGGGCCAGCCCCTGGTAGATCCCCAGGACATTCTCGATGAAGAGGGAGAGGCTTTGGAAGAGGCCTTTGACGCTGCCGTGGATCTAGAGGCCATCAAAGAGCATTACGCTGAGACTGGCTCTCTGAGCGATCTGGAGATGGATGCGGTGGCCGATCTTTCTGTGAGTTACCTGCGCCAGATCCTTGCGTGCTTTGGTGAGGGTGACGCCACTATCGACGAGTATGAGAGTGACGAAGGCGAGCTTATTCTCGATGTCTCTGAAGGCGATCTGGCTATTCTTATTGGTCGGCATGGTCGCACTTTGGAAGCGCTCCAACAGCTTCTTTCTTCTCTAGTCAATCGATCGCTAGGCTTCCACTTTCCTGTGATCGTGGATATTGAGGGTTATCGCGAACGACGTCGCAAGAAGATTCGCGACATGGCATTCTCTGCTGCCGAGAAGGCCAAGCGCCGCCATACGGCTGTCTCCCTTTCTCCCATGAATGCCTACGAACGTCGCTTGGTCCATCTCGCTTTACGCAGTGACGATGAGGTCACTACCTATTCCGAGGGTGAAGACCCCGACCGCTACGTGGTTGTCTGTGCGGTGAATAGCTGCGAGTAGCTCTTGAGTGAGAGAAGCAGCTTTCATTCAAAGTGGACTGAATCTATCTGATAATTGTGTTGCATTAGAAGGTTAGGGATCTGGATCCTTGGCCTTCTTTTTTTTAGAGTGACTGTTAGGTTGGTCTTTAACTACCAAGTTCTAGCTCTGAGGAGGCTACACTGAGAAGTGTTGAGACCTATAGTTATAGCTCTGTGCTTACGTGCAATTGTGCTTTGAGCTGACAATTTCTTTTGAATCACTAACTTTTGGCGGTGGTACTATGTCATCCAACAAGCAAGCTCCTTGTGATTCTACAAAAGCTGGTTTACACCCTCTTGCCGCTCCCCTCGCTCAAAACCCTGTCTATCAAACAAAACTTAAAGATCTGGCACGGGCCTATAAGATTGACCTCACAGATGCCCAGGCGACCTCTTTACTCCAGCATCTAGATCTAGTGCTTGAGAAAAACCAGGTCATGAACCTTACTCGGATCACTTCTGTCGACGATGCTCTAATCCTTCATATTCTGGATTCTTTGCTCCTTTTACCAGCCCTCGAGCAAAGCTCGTTACATTCACAGGATCCCTCTGGTGCCGTATTGGATATTGGAACAGGGGCTGGATTTCCTGGAATTCCGCTGGCCCTTCTCACACAACGATCCTTTACCTTGATGGACTCTGTGGGCAAAAAAATCCGTGCCGTAGATGAGTTTGTGGATGCACTCGATATCTCAGAACGAGTGGTTACTACTAATGAACGTGCTGAGAAGTTCGCTCTTAGTCACCCGGAATCCTATGACTTTGTCGTAGCTCGTGCAGTAGCGGGCCTTCCAGTACTCATTGAGTATGCACAGCCTTTTTTAGTTTCTCACGGACGACTAGTGGTCTCAAAGGGTCGCTTAAGCGATGAGGAACTGACTAGTGGAATTAAAGCAGCTCAGCAAGCAGGCATGAAACTTGTTTCACGTGAAACGCTAGAACTTCCTGACTCTATGGGTCACCGAGAGATTCTTGCTTTTGAAAAAGTTACTAAACCGGTCCTCAAGCTGCCTCGTCCCATTGGCGAGGCAAAAAAGCGTCCATTGGGATAAATGTGTTTCTCAGCAAGGCCCAGTGATTCTTCTAAAGGCCATGACGTCTATGGGAAGGGCTCATGGTTTCACGTGAAACAAGAGAAACCCTCTGTATACTGCCAATAGGAGTAATTAGGACTTCAACACTCGATGAGAGGAGAGGCTTGTGTCTTCGGTGGAACAAGAAACGTACTATGAGGACAACCCAGCCAAAGTACTTGCCATTATCAACCAAAAAGGTGGCGTCGGTAAGTCTACGACGGCAGTGAATCTGTCGGCCGCCTTGGGCGAAGCAGGAAAAAGTGTGCTGGTTATAGACCTTGATCCTCAGGGAAATACCACCAGCGGTTATGGCATTGAGAAGGAAGAGTTAGATGGTGATATCTACAATGCCTTGCTTGAAGATGAACCCATGGTGGAACTGGTTATAGAAACTGTTGAGCCTAATGTGAATCTAGTACCTGCCACTATCCAGTTGGCTGGTGCAGAAATTGAGTTGGTCTCCAAGATGGCTCGTGAGTCCATCCTTCGCCGTGCACTGGAGTCTGTGAAGGATGATTACGATTACGTGCTTATAGACTGCCCTCCTTCGCTAGGTTTGCTTACTCTTAACGCACTTATGGCGTCTGATGGACTTCTGATTCCCATCCAATGTGAGTACTACGCGCTAGAAGGCGTTACTAAGCTCATGGAAACCACTTCTATGGTGCAAAAGAGTCTCAACCCTCAGCTTGATATCTTTGGCGTGCTTATGACTATGTATGACAGCCGTACATTGCTTTCAAATCAGGTAGTCGACGAGGTTCGTCAGTTCTTTGGGGACAAAGTCTTTGATTCTGTGATTCCCCGCACGGTAAAGCTGTCTGAGGCACCCTCTCATGGGTTACCTATTTCTCTCTATGCCCCTCATAATCGTGGCGCCGAGTCCTACAATGCTTTGGCGCAGGAGGTGATCGATCGTGGCTAAAAAGACTGGGTTAGGAAAAGGTCTCAATGCGCTCATGGCTGAGTCTTCTGCAGAAGTGGGCCAAGATGCGGAGACTACCCTCCCTATTGCACGTATTAAGCCTAACCCCAATCAGCCTCGCTCGAACTTCGATGAGGAAGCCTTAGAGCAGCTTGCAGATTCTATTGCACAACACGGTGTGCTTCAACCTATTCTGGTGCGCAAAAAGGGTTCTCATTACGAGATCGTTGCTGGTGAGCGGCGTTATCAAGCTTCCAAGATAGCTGGGCTTGAAGAAGTGCCAGTACTCATCCGTGAGATTGACGATGAAGATGTGTTCTCTCTGGCCTTGATCGAGAATCTTCAGCGCTCTGATTTGGATCCCATTGAAGAGGCCCAAGGCTATAGTCAACTCATTGAGACTCATCAGCTCACTCAGGAGGGTTTGGCCAAGATTCTTTCTAAGTCACGCCCTGCGATAGCCAATGCATTGCGTCTTTTGGATCTCCCTGCAGAGGTGCAACAGCTCCTACGAGAGCATCTCATTACATCTGGTCATGCGCGGGCTATTCTTGCGGTACCTTCTGAGGAAGGTCGCATCAAACTGGCTAAACGAGTGGTAGAAGACAATCTGTCGGTACGTCAGACAGAAACACTCGCACCACTGTTTTCTGGCACAGAAGCTCAGAAACCCCCACGCCTAGTAGCCCCACAGTCCTACAAGCGTGCCGCTCGCACCCTGCGCATGGCGTTGGATACCAATGTGAGGGTGCGTCAGTCTCGCGGCAAGAACCGCATTGAGATTGAGTTTAAAGACGAGGATGATCTGAGGCGCCTTATGGACCTTATTGCTACCAAAGAAAAGGATGACGACAGTGAATAAGCCCCTCAAGCTCATTGTGGCTTCTGGTTTTGTGGTGGGAATGGGTTATGCTGCCTATCACTATCTTTTGACCCCTGAGGCAAGGGAGAATTTCAAGGCCACTGTTTCTAAGGCCATAGATCTTGGCAAGTCTATGACTGAGAAGATGGGAGAGTCAGAAGAGAGTCGTAAAGAGGCAGTGAGACTGGAAGCTAACCAAGCCTGGATTGCACAGCAGTGGGAAAAGATGGGTTATTAAATCGTGAAGTTATTCAGGCAGGCTGACCTGTAATCTAATCAACGCCAACTAAGCTCTCATCTTAGTAGCAAGTTAAAGAAATAGGGCGCCCTAGTGGGTGCCCTATTTCTCTGTCGAGACTCAGTTTAGGTGTGCAAGGGGTAAGGGATAGGCTTCAACTCATAGGGTGGGTTTCTCGGCAAGATATGGGGAAACCCACCCCTCCCCTACTGGGCTACTTGGCAGCTTTACGTTGTTTGAGCTGGCCACAGGCAGCGTCGATGTCTGCGCCGCGAGACTGACGGATGGTGGTCTCGACTCCCACAGAGCTCAGGCGTTTTACAAAAGCGTCCAGGCGAGCAGGATCGGAAGGTTCTAGTTTTGAGCCCGGAAGATGGTTCAATGCAATGAGGTTCACGTGACATAGGGTGCCAGCGCAAAAGTCCACCAGGGCATCCAGGGAGGCGTCGTCGTCGTTGATGCCGCGGATCATGGCGTACTCATAGGTGGGGCGGCGGCGGGTCTTCTCGGTATAGTCCTTCATGGCGTCGTGCAGGCGCTTGAGGCTGTACTTTTTAACGCCGGGCATCAAGGTGTTGCGTGTCTCGGGCACGGCAGAGTGCAGAGAGACTGCCAAGCCAAACTGCTCAGGCTCCTGGGAGAGCGCGCGAATGCCTGGGATGATGCCGCAGGTGGAAACCGTGATGTGGCGTGCGCCAATACCTAGGCCCTTGGGGCTGTTCATCTCACGCATGGCTTCCAGGGTGGCGTCGTAGTTGGCGAAAGGCTCGCCTTGACCCATGAGTACCACAGAGGTGATTCTGCGTCCAAAATCTTGAGCGATATGGGCGGCCTGGGCATAGATCTCATCGGCTGTGAGGTTACGGGTGAAGCCGCTTTGGCCTGTGGCGCAAAAGAGGCATCCCATGCGACAGCCTGCCTGAGTGGAGACGCAGGCAGAGAGCTTGTCGCCATGGGGCATGCCCACGCATTCCACGGAGGTGCCGTCATCAAAAGCCACAAGATATTTACGGCTGCCATCGACAGATTCCTGGCGGGCCACCTCGGTCACGCCTCCCAAGGTGGCTGCCTCGCTCAGCTTCGCGCGCAGTGTTTTGGAAAGGTTGGTCATCTCGTCAAAGCTGCGCACGTTCTTGGATCGCACCCAATCCTCGATCTGTTTGGCGCGAAAAGCGGGCTCCCCTAGCGTGCCGAGAAACTCGACCAGCTCATCATGGGAGAGTTCTGCCAAATTGACCTTCGCGCGAGAGGTTTTCGCGCTCTTGGCGTCTTCCTTGGCGGCATCATAGGTGGCAACTACCGTCTCGCTGTCAATGGCACAAATGCCTCCAGCGACGGGGGCTGCGGGTGTATCGGCAGCGGACGGAGATTTGGTTTTGGTTGTACGGGGATTCTCGGGCATCGTGGTTCCTTGTCTTAAATGGCCTGATGAGTGGGGTATCCTCGGGAGCAGACTGTAAGTTCTACAAGTCTATTCCTATCGTTGCAAAGGTGTTGGGAGCGCCCATGAGCAGCACAGATGTCACGAAAAATCACGTCGCACTTCTCTGGGGAGGCTGGGCAGACGAGCGCGATGTGAGCCATAGCTCGGCTGAGGCAGTGGCTAAGGCGCTGGCAGAGGCTGGGTTCGAGCACGTGGACATGCTCGATGTGGCAGACCCTCAGTTCGTGGTTACCCTCTCGGGCGGCCATTATGATGTGGCGTTTGTGGCTATGCATGGTGCCTTTGGCGAGGATGGCTGCATCCAGGGCCTGCTGGAGGTGTTGCATATCCCCTACACCTTCTCAGGCGTGCTCGCAAGCGCCATGGGCGCCGACAAAGACGTCTCCAAGTTGCTTTATGAGCAGGCCGGCATTCCTGTGCCTCGCGGCCTCTGCGTCCATCGCGGCGAAGTGGTGAATCCTGGTGCAGTGGTGGAAGAGCTGGGCCTTCCCCTCTTCATCAAGCCTGCCGTCAATGGCTCCAGCTACGGTGTGACTCGCGTCACGGCGCCTAAGCAGATCGACGATGCCGTCAAACTGGCATTGGAGTCCTCTGATCACGCCCTTATTGAGGAGTGCGTGGTTGGTACCGAGATCACGGTGCCTGTCATCGGCAATGAGGACGCTCGCGCCCTGCCTATCGTCGAAGTGGTTATGGAGGGCGAGTTCTACGACCTCAAAGCCAAGTATGAGCCCAGCGAGCTCCATCATGTGATGCCCGCACGCTTGGCCCCTGATGTCTATGGGCGTGCTCAAGAGCTGGCTGTTATGGCCCATCAGGCCTTAGGTTGCGCGGGTTGCTCGCGCAGCGACTTCATTGTGAAAGATGACGGCACCCCGGTGATTCTGGAGACCAACACCATCCCCGGCATGACCGAGCGCTCGCTCCTCCCCGATTCCGCTGCTCATGATGGCATTCCTTTCTCGGAGCTTTGCCGTATGTTCATAGAGTGGGCATTGGAGGCTGGTCACTAAAAGGCCAGGTAGACCCTGCGAATCTATCCCCTCTCATGTACAGGCGCGGCACGGTGTCAGATCGCATCATCATCTCGCCGTGCCGCTCTCCTATACTTGTGGCTCTTGAAGCCAGCGCGAAGAAAGGGCCCCTATGGCTCAACAGCTCCCGGTAACCGTGGACGATCTGTTCCTTCCAGAGACTCCGGAGTTCATCAAGGCTCCTTATCGAAACTTGGTTCATGAGGCCGCATTGGTGGATTTTGGGCCGCTGGAAGAAGACATCATTGTGCTGGATACCGAGACCACAGGCCTCTCGTTTCGCGAGTGCGAACTTATAGAAATCGCAGCTCAGCGCATTAGCGGTCGCGAAGTGGTGGATCGCTTCGAAACCTTCGTGGCACCCAAGGGCGAAATCCCCCAAGAGATCACCGCGCTCACCGGCATTACTAATGAGCATGTGAAAGGCGCTCCTGCCGCCAAGCAGGCGGTGGCGCAGCTGGCAGACTTTGTGGCAGGCTCCCCCGTGGTGGCACACAATGCAATATTTGATAGAACGTTCATCGAGAATGTCCAGGGCGGTTACCGAGTCTCCACTAATTGGATTGACTCTTTAGCTCTCTCACGCATCGCGTTGCCGGCTCTTAAGAGCCATAGGCTCGCCACACTGGCTGAGGCCTTCCAATGCAACCCTGTCTCCCACCGCGCCATGGCAGATGTCGAAGCTCTCTCTGGCATCTGGCGCATCCTGCTGCTAGGCATCGCCCATATGCCCGCGGGTTTGGCTGCGCAACTGGCTGCCATGCATCCCGAGGTACAGTGGCCTTACAGGCAACTCTTTTCTTATATTGCCGAGAACAACCCCCTTGCATCATTGGACCGCTCCCCTGCTGCCCAGGGCGCGTCCTTATCGGCAGCTCCCTTTGCCCCGGTATCAGCTGAGTCTGCAGAGTTCTCGCTGCTCAAGACCCGCAAAGCGCTCATTGAGGCCCTTCATGACGAAGTGAAAGACAACGCTGCCGAGAAGATCTGCTCCCTCACTGCCCCCAGTGCAGCCGAGGTTGAGGCGGCCTTTAGCGGTGGGGGCGCCTTAGGTGAGATCTTCGAAGCCTTTGAGCAGCGCGCTGAGCAGGTGGAGTTTGCTCAAGCGGTACGGGATGCGCTTGACAGCTCTTCTCACCTGGCAGTGGAGGCAGGCACGGGGGTGGGCAAGTCCATGGCCTACCTTTATCCGTTGGCGCGCTTTGCCAAGGATAACCATGTGACCTGCGGCGTTGCCACAAAAACCAATGCGCTCACAGATCAATTGATTTCCCAGGAGCTGCCCGCATTGAGCCAGGTGCTTCCCGGTGGCCTGCGCTTCATGGCCCTTAAGGGCTACGACCATTACCCCTGCCTTCGCAAGATCGTGAGGGCAATGGACGGCGATTTGCCGCTCCATTTGGTCGATACCTCCAAGCGCTCGGAAAACACTGTGGCGGCCGACATGCTGACCGCCATCGCAGTGAATCTAGCTGCAGTAAGTCAGATGCCCGAGGGAGACCTCGATAGTTTGGGCGTGCGCTGGCGAAATGTGCCCAGATCTATGATCACCACTACGCCTGAAGAGTGCCTCCATGGCCGTTGCCCTTTTTTCACTGAGGGATGTTTGCTTCACGGTGCACGCCGCCGTGCGGCATCCGCTGACATCGTAGTGACCAACCACTCGCTGCTTTTGCTGAATGTAGCTGCAGAAAACCGCCTGCTGCCGCCTATGGCCCATTGGGTTGTTGATGAGGCTCATTCCTTTGCCGACGAGGCGCGCCGCCAGTGGGCCCTCTCAGTCTCTGCTGCTGATGCCCGCCAGGCCTTTGCGGCCCTTGGCTCCTCTAAAACCGGCGCCATCCATACTCTCATGAATCAAATCGCAGGTACCGAGGCTGCCGCTCTCCCCCAGCGGCTGCTAGTGAAGGGTGCTGCTGCATTGGATCGCGCCCAGGTGGCTTCAGCGAACTTCTTCGACGACATGCTGTTGCTGGCGACGTTGGCTCCTGCAAACGCCTATGAGGACGCCACTATCTGGATCAATCCTGATGTTCGTCAAACCGAGCAATGGTCCCAGCTAGCAGAATCTGGTGAAATCTTTGCCAAGGCTCTAGAGGAAGCTCTACGATTCCTGCGTGAGGCTCAGGTAGCCGCCACAGAGGCCCTTCCTAGTGCCTCGCGCGAGATGATGCGCCCATTGGATAGCCTTTCTCGGCTCTTTGACTCCTTACGCATTATTCTTGCAGGTACCGATAGCAGTTATGTCTACTACCTGGAAGCTCCCCGCACCAAAGCCAAGCGCGGACAGGAACGCCTTGCTGCCGAGAAGCTCGACATTGGCGAGGAGTTGGCCAGCCACTGGTACCCAGACATGCTTTCAGTAATCTATTGCTCTGCGACTCTGGCTATTGGCAATAACTTCGACCACTTTATGGAGAATGTGGGTCTTGACCGAGTTATGACAAGTCCCACTCAGGAGAAGCCTCAAATTAAGGCGCTTCGACTCCCCTCTTGCTATGACTTCGATGATCATATGGCTGTAGTGGTGCCCCACGACCTTCCTGATCCCTACTCACGCGACTACATACCTCGGCTGGTAGACGCTCTCTATGATATCCACATAGCTATGGGTGGCTCGGTGCTTACACTCTTTACCAATCGTCGGGATCTTGAACGCGTGAACAGCCTTTTGGCTCCACGACTCAAGGAGGCGGGCTTAGAAGTCGCCTATCAGATGCGCAATTCCAATATTCAACGCCTGCGTTCTCGCTTTATTGATGACAAAGAGCTCTCCTTGCTGGCTCTCAAATCATTCTGGGAAGGGTTCGACGCTGCTGGCGACACGCTGCGCTGTGTGGTGATCCCTAAGCTCCCCTTTGCAAATCCCAATGATCCGCTAGTAAGGGAGCGTGAAGCCCGAGATCGCCGTGCTTGGTGGCGTTACTCGCTGCCCGAGGCTGTCCTCGCTGTCAAACAAGCTGCAGGACGTCTCATTCGCACTTCTACCGATAAGGGACTCCTCATCCTGTGTGATCAGCGCCTCATGACCAAGCGCTATGGCAGGACGTTTATCAATGCGCTTCCAAGCGCCAATGTGTCTACTATTTCTAGCGCAAATTTGGGAGAGTTCATCGAGTCATGGCGCCGACAGCACAAGGACTAACTTTCCTCTTGCGGTAAGCCATGAAAGATCAAGGCGCTCAGTCTCTTGCGAGCTGAGCGCCTTCATTTGCACAAAAACAGAATAATGAAACAAGATACCTATTTGTGATCTCTCATATCACAACAATAGAGGGATGCTGATGCTTATATCTAACAGCTGTTATGTGATGTTATAGTTTGTATGATACAAAACTGTGATGAGTAGTGTCACTTAACTAGTGATAGGAATACTTCGATAACTGAATAGACATATCTGTGAGTCTCACTTGTGAGATCTTACGAGATGAAAACAGTCCTCTTATCACATACGTTATGGTATTTGTGAAACGGCAAGTGATAGTGACGACTGTTCGGCCCTGATCTGGAAAAACGCTCCCCTCATAACCATAACGTTCAACTCTAGGGTTAACCTAGTCATTTAGCTGGGGTAATGAGGTTTAGTTGTCTTTCAGTCATCCTATTCCCGAGAATTATTGTCAGACATGGCTGTATCGCACTCTTCGTAACCCACTAACACAATTAATGGGAGTGAACTAGAACAACCATAAGGGGTCATAACAGGCCAAAGTTCTGCCCGTGTAAATTGCGGTTAGTTAAAGAGGTATGTCCTAAGCAGCGCTTTTGGGTACGGCTGGGGTCGTATACTTGCGGGTATATGGCTTGCTCCCATGAGCAATGCACCCCTAAACGAAGCCATAGGTGCGCTTAGTCAGCACCGGACCCATGGAGGATGACGCCAATGTCCATGAGCGATAAGTACCTCGGCTATCTTGACTCCAAGATCGAGATCGCTCCTGCCAATACTCAAGAAGAGGTAATAGCGGCAGATATAATCGAGACTCTGCTCAACGAGAATGGTCTCTCTGTGCAGCGCCAGGATATTATGGCGCCAGCCCACGGTAAGTTGGTAACAGGTATTGCCTTTGTGCTTCTATTTGTGGGCATTGTCGTGGCAGGCATCAATGGCATTGGCCTTGCGGTGTTGGGGTTTGTAATAGCAGTGCTAAGCGCCGCTATCCTTTTCTTGTTGGTAACCGGTCATCCTGTGGTGAGCAGGCTTTTGCCTCCCGCGCGCAGCCAAAACGTCATCGGTGTCCACAGAGGTTGCGGGCCTCATGCCGGTCGCGGCGTGCGTCCCATCATTGTGATGGCCCATTACGACACGGGTCATGAGGAGCTCCTTGCCAAGCCAGCTCTCTCCCCCTACAGCCACTTCATCTATCAGGCAGCTCCCCTGGGCGCTGTCATTGCTCTGATCTGTGCCGTCATCCAACTCTTTGGGGCAGGTTCTCTCCCCTGCCGTATCTTCTGGATCATAGGCATGATTGCTGCACTGCCCGGTCTTTTGTGGGGTATCAATAACATCGTGGCTCACTTTGGACCTCTCACGGGCGCTGCCAACGATAACAATGCATCTGTGGCTGCCATGTTAGGTGTATCTCACGATGTGATGCGTGCGATGAACGGTGAGGAAGCGGCTCAACTAGAAGAGCACCTTACCAATGAGTTTGAGGCTCTATCTCAACAACAGGAGCCAATCTCCTCTCAAGAAAGCCAAGATCTCTTTAATGGAGAGCAATATCAGCAGGTAGATACACCTGTTACGATAACTTATGGTCAAGAGGGTCCCCGTCAGCAACCAGCACAAGAGACAGTTGCAAAGGTCGAGGCCACTTCTGCGGTGCGCCATGGCCAAGAAGTGTTGGAGAGCTTAGGTATCCTTCCGCCCACCTGTCAGATAATCTATCGAGATGAAGTTGTGACAGTAGGTGTTACACCCACTACAAACACTATGGCCTATCAAGAGTCAGAATCGTTCGAAGAAACGCCCATAGAGCCAGCAGCCTCTCCCTATAGCCATGAGGTGCGCAGTGCTGTGAGCGAACCCACCGGCCGCATGCCTCGCGTCAATGAAGTTGCGGGAGAGCTTCACGAGCGCTTCCGCGGACTTGCTCGCTCGGCTCAGCGGTTCACTTCCAATGTGCGTGAGCATATCTCCCAGGCCAATGAACACGACGATGAGACGCCGGTGCTGGTGCATGGCCCCAATAAAGATATCGAAGCGCGCCAAGATGAGGTGACTTGGGCCGACACCAACGTCGAGCCGGGCATAAAGGCGCCGGCTCAGCCTGAGGAGAATTCTGTTACATGGGCTGACACTCCCGTCGATCCTGCAGATATGGCAGTGCCCTCCCCCACTCAAGATGCCAGTGGCTCGACTCAGGCAATGCCTATAGCGGCTCAACCAGTGATCTCTGAGCGCGTGCAGGAGTTCGATATAACCAGCGATCCTTCTTGGGGAACCTCATCGTTCACACCTGCGAACCCGGTAAATGTGGCCCGTCGCGCAGCGCTCTTTGACCTGCCTGATCCCTCTGTGGCTGCGATAGATCCCCTGGCCATGGATGCGTCTGGCCCCTTGAGCCAGGTTAATCCTTTGGATTTCTCACCTGAAGACTTCGATGCATCTTCTCTCGAGGCTTCCAACTATGAGATGCCCAATGAAGGTTCCGCAGCTCAACAGCCTGTATCTGGAGGCACTGTGGTGACGCGCCAAACAGTAAGGAGCCAAGGACCTGCAGGTACCTCTGTGTATCATCGTGAGACAGTGAGACAGATCCCTGTGACAGATGAGAATTCTCAGATGGCTGCGGACGCAGTACCCATTCAACCTCTCGAAGTGGTTGATCAAACCCAAACTGCCAAACGTCGTGCAAAGACCCGTCGTGCGAATCGCAAGAACGCTGCCGATGAGCAGTCTATGGCCTCATGGCTTGGTGTAGATGAGGACTTTGACGCCAAGTCTAACGGTGAGTCCATTGGTTCTTGGGATTCCTTTAATGACGACGATCCTAGCTCTTCTTGGAAGGGCGGTGCTACTCGTTCTGAGGAGACTCGCGAAGGCGGTCAAGGTGACGATCTAGAGCTGCAAGATGCCGTTCTCTCTCTTGGCGACGTTGATCTGGTGGCCCATGACATTTGGTTCGTGGCTGTGGGCGCCTCTGAGCTTGACCATGCAGGAGCTAAAGCTTTCATAGAGAATCATCGCAAGGATCTACGTGGCGCATTCCTTATCAATCTCGACTCTGTGGGAGCGGGTCAGCTCACTGCGCTCTCCCAGGAAGGCCTTATCTCTCACCGGCGTGCTGACCGTCGCCTTCTCAAATTCCTTGGCCGCATAAGCAAAGATGTTCACATTCCTCTGGCAGAGCGTCCTCGACCCTGGGCAGATACCGACGCCACTCCCGCCATGCGTGCCTCTATTCGCTCTGTGACGCTAATGGGATGCGATCCCGGTGAGGTGCCTGCACTGGCTCACACTGCCGAGAATATCGCAGTCAACGTCGACCCAGCCCAAGTGTCTCAAGTAAATAAACTGGTCTCGGAGCTTATCAGAAGGTCTTAGAATCTATATCTATATGAGCGGCTGTGATAGGGAGTTGTTTTATCACAATCGCATCCTGTGTGACAAAACAACCTCCTTGTTTCCCTCTACCAGGGAAACAAGGAGGTTGTTTACGTAAATGAATGATGTGCTGCGAGACGTAACGCTTGAGACGCTAGGAGCTTAAGCGTTCTGAGTCTCTAGATACTCGATGATAGGGGTGTCGCCTACAATAGCGCGCCCTTCTGGAGTAACCAGGCAAGGCACGCTGCCTTCGCTGGAGGCCTGAAAGAGTGCTTCCTGTGCAGAAGAGTCGCTGGAAGCATCTACAAAATTGAACCGATTAGTGAGCCCATGGGCCTCGATCCAATTGATGACCCTGTGGCAGTGAGGGCAGGTAGGCAAGTAATAGAGGGTCATAAAGCGTTCCTTCTAAGAATAATCTCTGTATTTAGGAACAAGGGAATTACTTGGCGACATCGTCTGTTTGATGATCTAGCAAGGTGCCCAAGTACTCAATGATGTCGTCAGACTCATACATGGGCTTGCCATCGATGAACAGGCAGGGAACTTGTTTCTTGCCACCAACCTCTACAAGACGCTGTCCTGCTGCAGAATCGCTGGTAATGTCGAAGAGAGTCACGTTGTCTACGTTGTGGTTTTCCATCCAACGCAAAACTTTTTGGCAAAACGGGCAAGTGGGGCGATAGAAGAGCTCGAGAGAGCGTGCTTTTTCATTGGCCATGATTAATCCAATCTTTGTGGGCTTATAGTAAAGGATATATGCCCTCTCTTTTGAGACTTATGACTAATGATATGCACCCACATAACATAGACAGGGTGGATGTAAGATGCAAGTTAAAGGATACCTGAATATATAATAATAATCATTAACTAAATATAAATTGCTTTCAGAAATAGGCAACCACTGTCAATAAAATTCAGAAACTGAAGTACAAAACCATTGGACTAAGGATCAAGATGGTGTGGTTGTATGAAGAAGAACCACAATAAATGGTTATAGAGTACGAGGTAAATGAGCTAATAATAAAAGCAAAGCTAATTTTATATTTATGAACATAAATCTATCTACAACAGTCTAAAAATACGCTGAAATAAGCGTATACTTTGCTCTAACTTTGTAAACGCAGGATTATGGGGTTAATGGAAGGTGGGACAAAATGTTAAAAACAAAACTGCACTACACCCTATTTTTCAAGCGCCTGTATGCCTTTATGGTATGCACTCTGCTTGCATTGATTGGAATTGTTGGGGGAGGTGTATTAAAGCCAGCGCTTGGTGCGGTGGATGTAGGCGCCAATCCAACACCCAAGGTAGATATTGCTGTAGCGCTTCCTAGCGACTACCAAGGGACGTTCCTAGAATTCAAACAGGAGCTCACCCAAAAGCTGATAGCCCAAGGAATGGATCCCGGCAGCTTTCGTATTACCGACACTGCCGCCAAGATCGATACCAGCAACACCGAGGGTTGGCTTGTGTACAACCACAATACTGGATCTGTGAATATTGCAAACTATTTCAATAAAGATCAAGGCAAGCTTACAAATACTACCTGTCAATCGTTTAGTAGTCATATCTATAACTTCACTGAAGATGGCAAGACCAGCATGATATTCGCAGGATATCCTGATATTGCCGCATTCGATGCAATGATTTATCCTGCACCTAGCAATGCTCGTCGTACGTTTAGTTTTGACGTCAACGGCTCTGCTGTGAGGACTCACACCCTCAATAGCACTGGCTTCATGATGAATGTGGGCAAGAACCCAAACGGCACCCTCACTGGATATTACCTTCGCCTTACAGGTACCGATAATGCCATCAGCAACGCTGCTATCTATCAGGTGAGTAATTACAACCCAACCAATAATTCGGTGATAGGGGGAACCCAGGTTGGCACTGCCAGTCAGGCAACCAATCTTGGGCCTGTGAACAAGGCACGTTTCACCGTCGACCTTCGCGAAACCAGTGTGACGGTACAAAAGCAGAACTACGACGCATCAGGTAATCTGGGAACTATCGAAACACTATTCAATGGCCCTGTAGCTCTTGTAGCCAACGGTTACAACGGTTTTGGCCCCTATATGCAAAACAGTAGCCATGGTTGTAATGAGTTTACTCAGTTCTCCTTCCTGGACCTTGAAATGAACTATGACTCCAGCGCCTTCGACGCGCTGAAGACCGTTCAGTACTATGAGGGAGCCCAGCAAAAGTACTTTATCAACTTGGTGGGCGACTCCAATGATCCTCAGATTCCCGATGAGACAGACGAGACTTATTCAGACGGTATCAACCGTATGAATGAAAATGAGATCTTCTATCTCTCTAACGCTCAAGACGGCAAGATTGTCACGGACTCAACGAAAGATGCCGAGGGCAATATCACCCATCAAGGCTTGGGCGCAAAGAACGGTTATATTGCAATGTCTGACGACTATGTAACCGAGCTTGCTGACTATATCTACACCAGCTTCATTGAGGGTAAGAAATTTGACACCTCACAGCCTGTCACCTCTCCAATACCTTTGGCGAACTTCTATATGGTGGACGCTTCTACTAAAACGTCGGAGACACCTACTCAGATCATGACTATCCATCAGCGCCATCTGCTGAACACCAATACGACATTTGCGGTGAATATTCGTGACAAGTCAAAGGTGGGGCAGCTGGCTGGTACTGGTGAAGATGCACGCATTGCCCAATGGAAGTTCACGGTGCTGGATCCTGACAACAACCAGGTTGCCACTAGCGGTTGGGTCGACCACGTCTCAAAGATTCCTGACTTTGTTTTCGACAAGGACAGCAAGAACGGTAAATGGATCTTCGAGCTTACGGTCAAAGACCAGAATGGTAATGAATCCAAGGCTTCTCAGACCTATATCACTGCATTCCTCGACGATAAGGTTCCTCTTATCGAGGGAACTAACTCCTCGAAGAACACCGCCACCTTTACCTTTACCGACACTGGTCAGGGTATCGACGATGACGGCATTACCTTCATCGAGGATAACCGTGGCTCTGGTGTTGCTGCCTATTGGATCACTAACGATGAGAATGCCACTCCAACCGAGACCGACTGGGAGTATTTTGACGAGGTGTCTCACACTGCCTCTGTAGACTATGAGCTCGACAGCACTCAGCCTGTCGTGGTGTGGGTGAAGGACGAATGCGGCAACCTTGGAGCTAAAACTGTATTCCAACCCACCCGCGTACAGGTTCAAGACCCGGACGGTAATCCCATCGATGACTATATCGTTATTGGCGAGAAGCCTATAATCGTGCTGCCTGATGAGGATGATCTCGACGATCCCGACGACCCTGAAGACAAGTTCAGTGGCTGGACCACCCCTAAAGGCGAGCCTGTGACTCCCGGCACCGACGTTCCTGTGCAGGAGGACCATACCATCATCATTCGTCCCAGTTATGCCAAGGACTATGCGAACCTCATCTACCTGGCGAACGGGGGACAAATCGCAGAAGGCAATACTGCGGCCTCCACTTCGTTCCGGGTGATCTCCGGCAATTCGATTCTGCAAAAGATTGAGGACCAAAAGGTGCTCCCGGTGCGCGAGGGCTACTCCTTCAAAGGCTGGAAGCTTGTGGCCGGTGATACCAATGCGGTGGTTGACGGCCTTGTGAATAAAGAGGCCGGCACTACTACCGCTACGGGAAACCAACTCATTTCCCCCGACGATCAGGTGGCCAAGCTCGTAAAAATCGATGAGAGCGACACCACCGCCCCGGCGAAGCCGGAGAACATCAAGAAGAACAATTACTACCTCGTCGCCCAGTGGGAGATCGGCGACTACACGGTGCGCCTTGATGCCAATGGTGGCTCTTTGGGTGCCACCCGTTCTTTCGAAGGCATCAAATATCAAGCCAACGTCGGTGCTCTAAACCTTCCGTTGAGCGGCCGCACCATTCCCGCAAAGCCCGGCTATATCTTCCAGGGTTGGTCTACCACCAAGAACCCCATGGACAACACGGCCAACACCTTCGCCGTCGCCGGCGGCGTCACAGGGATCACCCCAATCGCAGCTCCTACCATGCCTGCTCACGACATCACGATTTACGCAGTGTGGAAGGAAGACAAAGAGCAGTTTGTCGTGCACTTTGACTCCGCCGGCGGGTCGCGAGTCTCTGACCAGGCCTATAAGAACGCCACTGCGACAAACTATATCGGGTTCAAGACCCCCACGCGCCCCGGCTATGACTTTGGCGGCTGGTTCCTGGTCACCGGAGACGTGTTAGGTGACACTGCCTATACGGGCGATGAGGCCATTGCTACCAAGACAGAGCATACGTTCCGTGCCAAGTGGACTCCGCGAGACGACACTAAGTACACCGTCGATTACTACGTGAACTCCGGCAACAAGGATGCCAACGGCAATTATCTCTACACCAAGGTGAATAACCTCGACGATGGCACCAATCCCACCAAGACCTATACCGCTACCACCGAGAGCACCCAAACGGTGCCAGAGGCTGACAAAGTCCCAGAGATCGCCACTGGCGGCAAGAGCTATTGGTACAACCCTGACAGCTCCCATGTGGTAGTGAGTGAGGATGGCACCCAACAGACCGTCAACAACAATGTCTTCACGGGTACGGTAACCGGTAATCCCACGCTTTCTCTCAAGCTTTACTACGATCGTTACTTTGACGTGACAGTCGAAAAAGATCCTTCCAGCGACGGCGAAGGCACCTGTGAGAGCGCCATCAAGCAAAAAGAAGGCACAACGCCAACCGTGACCTGGGCTGCAAGCGCAGGGTCTCACGTCGAGCGCGTCATTGTGAATGGTGTCATGCGCGATGATCTTCTGGATGCTGGCAGCTATACCGTGGAAGATCCTCTAACCCAAGACGTCAAGGTTTCCGTGGTCTTTGCCAAGGACCCTGTCATCAAACCGGATGTTCCCGAGAAGCCCAAGCCTCCGGTAACGGTCGACACCCATTTCACCATCTCTACCAGGGTCGAGGGCACCACTGCGCAAGACGTGGTGGCGCTCAGCCCCACCCAGTCGGTGAAGAACGGCGAGAACGCGCAGGTTACCTGGTCTATCGCTGAGAATTCCCGCTATACCATCTCTTCCGTCAAGGTTGACGGCGCAGAGGTCGATATCGCCGCTGGCAAGTTCGACTTCACCGGCGTGTCTTCCAACCACGACGTGGTGGTGACCGTCACCGGCCTGCCTTCTATGGGCGGCACTGAGGTGACTACCGTCGACAAGTACACCGTCACGGTGAACCGTTATGGCGGCGACAGCGACGTGGAGACCTCCCACACCATGACTGTCAACGAGGGCGACACTGTGCATCCCATGTGGAACGCCCTCAACAGCAAATGGGAGATCGTAAAGATCGTCATCGACAACAAAGACATCACCTCAGAGCTCAAGGGCCAGACGCTTCAGAGCACTGGGGCTTACCGCAAGGGGGTCTTCAGCAAGCCTATCTCTGCGAACCATGTGGTTGATATCTATATGGCAGAACCTTCTGACGATCCTGATGGCATTCCTGTGATCCCTGACTACACCGATCCAAACGAGTATGTGCACATCAAGACCAAGATCGTAGGCGCCGTAGGCGCAGTGAATGGTTCCATCACTGGCGGAACTACGGTAAAGAAGGATGAGAATGCCAGTTATGACGTGGACTGGAGCCTCCAGGCTACGACAGACAACGGCAAAGAGCTCAAGTTGGGCAACCTACAGGCAGGCAACAACGGGTTCTTCTATGCCACCAGTGCCGACGGCACGGCTATCGACCCCGATGATGACAATTACGTGTGCTATGAACTTGAGAAGGTGGTGGTAAACGGCGAGCCTGTGGCCAAAAATGCCGAAGGCAAAATCACTGTTCCTACTAACAGTGACAAAGACATAGAGGTCCATGTGCGCCCAGTGCTCCACACTGTCAATATCGTGAAGTACGGCGAGGGCAATGTGTCTCCTTCGAAATCCGTCTATCACCTAGGCAACTACAAAGACCTCAATGCAAATCCTGCTGCTGGTTCCTACCTCATGAAGGTAGTGGTGAACGGTGAGACTATCTATGACGCCGTTGAGGCTGGGGATCTAGTGGCCAACCCGGCATCTCCTCAGCAGGCGCTTGCGCGCGGAGGCCTCTTTAAGGCAGCCCCGCTTTACTGGCTGGGCTCCAAGGGATTGATCTCCCATATCTCCACTGAGCTTCCTGCGCAGGATGAAGAGCCGCAGGAAGAGGGCGTCACCCAGCCTAGCGATGAGCCTGTGAGCCTGCCTGAAGATGGCTCTCCCAAGTCAGAGGCCCAGGTTCAAGAAGAGAATCCGGCCGAGAAAGGCCTCGACTCCGAGCCCAAGGCTTTGCCTGAGGCCCCTGCAGTAGAGACTGCTGAGACTCCAGAGGATTTCGCGGACGAAACCTCTCTTAAAGAGGAGCCCCTGAAGAAGGATCCTGTGACAACCTATACAGACTCCTTCGATCGCAGCTCCATGGATCGCACCAACGTGATCAACGACCACAATATCGAGGTCTACTTCGCTAAGCAGGCCACCGATGAGGATGGAAACCCCAAGACCGATCCTGATGGCAAACCAGTGGTCGACCCAGTGCCCGAGAAGACCTTCAACGTCTCTGCCACCATCACCAACGGCGAAGGCACCGTGTCTGGCAACGCGCTGGTGAACGAGGGTGGGAATGCCACTTTGACCATTGCTCCGGGCGAAGGTTACATAGTTGAGTCTGTGAAGGATGCCGACGGCAATGTCTATACGCCCAACAAAGACGGTCAAATCACCTTCAACAACGTTCAGGCAGACCATAAACTCGAGGTGGCGCTTGCCCGCAAGCCTGTGGACAACACCAACAAGCCCATTCCCGGCGATATCAATGTGGATCCTGAGAGCACATTCCAGGTAAGCACTTTGGTACAGGGTGGCGCTGGCACCATCTCAGGCGCAGGTACCGTTCATGCAGGCGACAGCCGCACGGTAACTTGGGCCCCCAACGATGAGAACGAGAAGGTTGCCTACGTTTACGTAGACGGTGTTTCTCAGCCGGATCTCAAGGACAAGGGCACCTACACCTTCGATGACATCGACAAGAACCATCACATCACCGTGGTGTTTGCCACAAACACCAACAACATCGATACCGACGGCGACGGCGAGCCCGATACTAACATCGATGACGACGGCGACGGCGAACCCGATGTGAACGTGGACACCGACGGCGACGGCGAGCCTGACATCAATAAGGACACCGATGACGACGGCAAGCCCGACACTGACGTGGACACTGACGGTGACGGCAAACCTGATACCAACGTGGACACTGACGGTGACGGCAAACCTGATACCAACGTGGTGGACGAGGATGGCGACGGAAAGCCCGACCCAGTGGACCCCAAAGATTCCGAGGGTCCCAAGAAGCCCACTACCAATGTGGATACCGACGGCGACGGCAAGCCCGACGTGAACATCGATACCGATGACGACGGCAAGCCCGACGTGAACATCGTTGACGAGGACGGCGACGGTAAGCCCGACCCCATCGACCCCACCAAGAAGCCCGCACCCAAACCCAATGTCAACGTAGACACCGACGGCGACGGAGAGCCTGATGTCAATAAGGACACCAACGGCGACGGCAAGCCCGACGTGAACATCGTTGACGAGGACGGCGACGGCAAGCCCGACCCCATCGATCCAGAGAATCCACCACTGCCCAACGTCAACATCGACACCAACGGCGACGGCAAACCTGAGCTCAACGTGGATACTGACGGCGACGGCAAACCCGACATCAACATTGTTGATAAGGACAAGGACGGCAAGCCCGATCCAGTGGATCCCAAACAGCATCCCGCGCCTACGCCTGATGTGAACATCGACACCAACGGCGACGGCAAGCCTGAGCTCAATGTGGACATCGATGGCGATGGCAAGCCTGATATGAACATTGATACCGATGGCGACGGTATTGCTGATACCAATATCGATACCAATGGCGATGGCAAGTACGACTGGGCTGACGAGTATCATCCTCAGCACGCCGACTACCTCAGCCAGCAGGCAAAGGGCGGCTCCAAAGTCACCCCCTCCGGCTCGGCCGTGGTGCCCAAGACCGGCGACATCTCCATCGTCTCCAGCCTGGTGGGTCTCTTGGCAGCGGCAGCTGCCACCACCGGCGGCATTGTCTTTGTGGGCCGCAAGCGCCGCAATCGCAAGTAAACGACGCTGACGCCGGGGGTTCAAACCCCAGACGCCCGCTTCAACTCGAGGCCCCACCTCTTTGCCCGTCCTTCCCGCAAGGGGAGGGCGGGCTTTGTCGTGAGAGCGAATGCTGCCACGAGGGCGCATTCCTGTGAGGCACCTCAACAGACGCCAGGTTCCCCATGTGATGCAGCTAAGAGAGGAATATAGGCAAGAGGTAGCATATCGTGCAGATATAAATAGCTAAAATACGATATGTTTCAACAGGGGATGCCGGGGTTTCTCGAGAAGGAAAGAACGGTTAATGGCCAGGTAAATGCTGCCAATAAAACCCTCCATCGGGGGAGAGGAGAGATCAATCCAGGTAGAGAAATAGGGGATAAGTGCTATCGTTTATGAAATCAGCTTAAATTCAGGCGCTCTGTCCTGGCTGTGCGTATAAGGGGTGGCCTTATGAAACTTCAACGATCTCTGTCAAACCTGGCGCGCTCTGCGATGGTAGTGTTGCTGGCACTGTTGATCTCGGTGCCGCAGCCCTGCGTGGCGGCCCTGGCGAGGGCTGCGTCCACGGTGACGGTGTTTGGCGGCATCACGGTGAGCGGGGGAGAGCAAGGGGTGGACTTTGACGTGTCTACCTCACCGCTGCTGCTTACAGTGAAAACCAGCACGCCGCTCACGTTCTCCGGCACAGGGCAGGGCTCCATAAAGATCGCCAATGGCGTGCACGCCAACATCGTGCTGGCGGGGCTGGACATCACCAGCAAGAGCTCGGCGCCCACGACGGCGGCGGATCGCAACTCGCCCATCGACCTGTGGCCCGACTCCTCACTGCATATCACGCTGGCTGACGGCACCACCAACTACGTGCGTACACAGCTCGATACCAAATGCGCCGGCATCCATGTAGCGGAGACTGCGAGTCTGACCATCGACGACTCGGTGACCAACCGCCTGGCCGACGGCACCCATGTCGAGGTGGACGGCGGCAAGATCGCCACTGCCGGCACGTTGCTCAACGGTACCAAGGTGGAAGTGGGCGACGAGCTGCTCAAGCTCTCGGCTGCCAACCCCGGTGTGCTCAAGGTGGCCGGCGGCTATGGCTGCGCCGCCATTGGCTCGGGTTCTATGGAGAACGCAGGCCTTATGGTCTTCGACGGCGGCTCCATCGTGGCTTGCGCCTGGCGCGGTAATGCGGTGAACCTGGACAATCCTGGGGCTGCGGCAGATAGGGACTACCCCGTAGACGGAAGTTACTATGCCAGTGCCGGCGCCGGCATAGGCGCCGGTTGCGGCGGCGGCGCCACCGACATGTATTTCAACGCTGCAGATATCGACGCCTACGGTTCCTACCATGGAGCCGGCATTGGCGCCCCGCTGCGCTTCGAGGGCGGCACTACCTATAACGGAGGCCCCCGCCAACCCAGCGCCCTCACCACTACACCCAACTCCACCTGCGGCAACATCACCATCACGGCGGCTTCCTCAAGGCCCGCGGCTTCACCCACGGCAACGCCTTTGGCGGCGCCTGTGACTCGGCTGCTGCCCCTGGAGCCAAAGGCAAGGTCATCAAGGTCACCGGAGGCACCCTGCTGCCCACGTCGCCCAACCGTTGGGACTTGGGCGGCAACGGCGGCACCGTGATCGTCACCGGCGGTTCCATGCGCATTGCCGGCATGAATAAGTTCCAAGGCGACGGCCCTTGGTCTGACGAGTCCAAGACCACCAAGCTCACCATGGTCACCATCGACATGCAAAAGGAACTCCAAGAGCTCAACAGTCAGAATTCCAAGATCTCCGGCTGGCAACTGCTGGTGAACGGCCAGCCTCACAGCTACGGCGCTCCCACCATGTTCGATGACGGCAAGCTTTACCTGTGGCTTTCTGACGCCTATCTCAAGAAGGATCCTGAGACCGGCAAGGCCGCCCGCATCGAGGTACGCCTGAACTATGTGGACCCTGACGGCAAAGAGCAGCGACTGGAGCCTCTCTACGTGGAGGATCTTGGCGGCACTACGGGTTCCACCCTCAAGCGTTATGTGAACATCGATCTTGACAACGAGCACCTCGACCCTGCAGCCCGCGAGCTGGTGGCGGCTTACTTTGCGAAGCTCAACAAGCATTACGACGGGTTGCCCTTGGCGGGCTTGGAGCTCTCGGCCGAGGAGGGCCACTACATCTCCACCGACGGCCTGGAGCTCATCGGCAAACAGCTTACCGATTCCACCGCGCTTGAGTACAGCTACCAGAAGCTCTCCGAGGAGCTGGACAAGAACGGCGACCCCATCATCCTCGACTCCGGCACGTCGCTGCCCACAGACTCCGGCAACCAACGCATAGAGATCGTCTCCAAACAATATGCCAACACTTCGGGCATGGAGTCTTACTGGGGCCACCGCATTCGCGGCAACGCAGAGATCTTGCCGGTGAACTCGGTCACAAAGACAGAAGTGGCGACGCCTGTGGATGTGGTTGTGGGCAGCGAGACCAAACAGTACTCGGTTCCTACCTGGGCCCAGGGCGCCAACAGCTCTGTGGACTTCAATACGGCCACTATGGACTGCCTGGTGGTGCCCTTCGACATTGCCAGCGGCACTATCCCGGGCACAGATCAGATGAGCGCGGCTACCTGCAAGGCTCCCACCGGCAAGGTGACGTTGTCGCTGGACGGCCGTGAGGTGGGGGAGAGTTTGGGCGGCGTCATCCATCTGGAGAGGCCGGCTTCCGGCGATGCGGCAGGCACTTCTGCCACCGGCGACGGCATGGCTCAGATCAAGGCTGTCGACGGTCGCGAGCATGTGGTGGGCTACTTCAAGGTCACCCGTTCTCAGCTAGAGTCCTGGGGATTGGGCCCCACCAGCGACAACATGCATCGCGTACAGGTGAGCTACACCTCGGTGACCAACCCGGACGCCCCTAAGCGCGGCCAGGCAGCGCAGGCCGAGGGCCAAACCACCCCTCTCTATGAGGACAGCGCCTATCACAACTACTACGAGAGCTCCAGCGAGCCGGCGGCCGTTGAGATCGAGATGGCCAACCCCGGCCTGACCCTCTACAGCACGTTGCTCAAGGGCTCCTTCGACCCCGCCAAAGACCCCAAGAGCTACACGGCGGCCCAGGTGACGGCGCTCCAGAGCACCGATCCCGAGGTGCGCATGAGCTACCTGGGTGTCAAGCAAAACGAGGACGGGACTCCCGCCACCAAGCCCGACGGATCCCTGGACACCTACCTGGTGGACGCCGATTACGTTGCCGAGAACGGCGACCATCCCGCCCAGCAGTTCGTGGTGGCCAGCGACTACGTGGGTAAAGGGACCCACAGCGTCTACCTGCTCACCAGTTCGGTGGGCGAGGTGGAGCTCACAAGCTCCAACCCTGGCGTGGTCTCCATCGAGCGCTCTGACCCAAACTGGCTCACCAACCGCCGCACTCAGTGGCAAGCCGGCACCAATACCTATGTGGTGGGAGCTCCCATCAAAGTGAACGGCCCTGGCGTCACCACCGTCACCGCCACCGTCAAGCAGACAGGCGCCTATGACGAGGCGGTTCGAAGCTTCAAGATCTACTCCTATCCCGACTTGCAGGAAGCACCCACCATCGAAGCTCGCGAATCTGTGCGAAATCTGTCCCGAAAAGACGGTACGGTGCGCCCAGGCGACAAGCTGTGCTACAGCACGGTGTTCTCGAACACCAAGGCAAGCTCCATGTATCAGAATCCCATCTATGAGCTCACGGTGCCCGCCGACGCCTCCCTGGAAGCCCTCAGGGTCACCATGCCCGGCGAGGCTAGCCAAACCCTCACGCAAGGCACCGACTACACCGTGACCCGCAATCCTTTGGGTGGTCAGACCATCCAGGTGAAGAACCTGCCTGCGCTCTATGGATCTCAGGGGGTGCGCTTCGAGCTGGAAGCCACGGTACACAACGACGTGATCCTGCCCGAGCACGGCACGCTCACCAATTTGCGCTCCACCTCGTCTACCTGGGGCACCTACGGCATCGACTTCTCCCACGACGCGAACTTCCCCTGGGACACCCGCTTCGACAATGTCAACGGCAAGCCCGTGGGCACTCCGGAGCTTCCGGCTGCCGCGGCCTTCGCCGACCCCCTCACCGAGCTCCCAGCCACTCTACCCGACGGCGCAAGCTCCACCGAGGCCGATGCCACCAAGTATCTGGCAACCAAGGAGGGGGAGCTTCTCGGCACCGACGAGCTTACGGCTCAGGCCCAAGAGCTGGTAGAGGCAGCGGGCATCACGCCCGAAGGCACGCCGGTCCTCAAGGTGGAGCGCTTTGACGGCCTGACCTGGCACGAGCAGGGCTTCTCCGGGGCAGACCCGTTCATCGCGCTGGACAAGCCGGCTTCCTATCTGGTGACCGCTACCTGGACGCAGTCCGATGGCACTCAGGTCACCTCCAAGATCCTCTATGTGCTGCGCGATCTGGGCTCCTCTGGCGGAGACCATGACCTGGTGGTCGTCCCCGAAGACCCCGACCCCGCCGCAGGCGAGCTTTCTGTCACCAAGACCTGGCAGAACACCACCGCCAACGCCGCCAATCGCGCTAACCGCGAGATCGTCCAGGTAGGCGACGAGCTTACCTACACCCTCACGGCCGCCAACGACAAGCTGGGCTCCATCTACTACAACGCCGTGATCAAAGACGAGCTCCCGGTGGGCATCGACTACATCCCTGGCTCCATCCAGGTGGTATGCCGCCAGGGTGCCGAGAAACACGTCACCCTCACCCAGGAAGACTTCTCGGTGGACTACAACGCTTCCAGCCGGGTGCTCTATGTGAACGTAGGGCACCTCTACGGCGGCGAGAGCGCCCAGGTGACCTTCAAGGCTGTCGTCACGCCCGAGCGCCTAAGCTACAACGCGCCCCAAAGCCTGCGCAACGTAGGAAGGCTCTTTGGCACCAAGCCCTCCGACACCATCCAAGACCCCCGCGATCCGGTGGGTCCCGATGACCCGGATGACCCTGACAACCCACCTGTGGACCCGGATGATCCCACCCCGGATCCCAATCCCGCGCCCATCACCGTGGTGATCCCCGATCCTGTGCCTGGCCCCTACGGCGACGACCCGCAGAACCCGCCGGCAGACCCCACGCTGGACGAGCGTCAGGACGAGGAGCCGGCCACCGTCGAGCTGGAGTACACCGAGTACGTGCGCCGCGTGGATGCTCTCAAGCAGGCGGCTCCCGAAGGCGAGGGCACAGGCGACACCGGCGAGCCTGCAGATCCTACGCCCGCTGGCGGCGATGGCGACAATGACCTGGCGCCTACCTATGTGACCCGCGCCGAGCTGCTGGATCACCTGAGGGCTCATGCGCTGGATGATGGCTATGACCTGTCGGCCGATCCTGACGAGATGAACCTTGATGCCGAGCATCCCGTAGCAGTGCCTGCGGGTCAAGCTGTCACGCAGGCCACTGGCCACGAAGCCGCCGATCTCACCCAGGTGGGCAAGAGCCACCTCACCACCACCTTCAAAGCTGCCGACGGCACCACCGTCAAGGCCACGCTCCACCATATCGTGTGGGACGAGACCGTCCCTGAGGAGGAGCAGCCCACAGAAGACAAGCCCACGCCCGGCAGCTTCAAGGCCAACACCAAGGTGTCCGAGCCCGTGCGCGAAGGCACAATCACCGGCGCCGAGCTTTTGGCCCGCGCCATGGACCTGGCCGCCTCTCGCGGCCTCAAGCTCCCTGCCGGCGTGACTGCCCAGCAGTGGAAGCTGGAGCGAGTCGACGCTGAGGGCAACCGCACTCCCATTGGCCCCAAGGACCAGGTGAGCATCGCCGACCCCGCCGACTACGTCTTCAGCGTGGACTACGAGCGCCCCGGTGATACTCCGGGTGGCGCCGCGCCGCTCATCGGCGCTCTAACCTTGGGTTACAAGCTCTTCAAGACCGAGGCCCCGGCCTCAGATCCAACCGGAGGCACCTCCGGCCCCGTGGCTCCCGCAGATCCCGAGGAGGGGGACGCCCAGGTCACCAAGGTCTCCCACAACCTCACCGCCCATGAGGACGGCAAGGTGCACGTGAACGACATCCTGGGCTACACCATTGCCGTGGCCAACATCGGCGCCGAGACCTGCTGCATGTACGACGTCGTAGTGGCCGACGACCTGCCTGCTGGCCTCGCCGTGGTCTCTGGTTCAATGAGGCTTCAGCTGCCCGACGGCGCCCAGGTGCCCGTCCCCGACAGCGCTTACAACGCCGAGACCCACAAGATCTCGGTCTTTGGCGGCATGCTCAAGGGCGGCCAGTCGCTGCAGCTCACCTTCGAGGCCGCCGTCATGGCCGACGCCGAGGGCAAAGACATTGGCAACCACGCCGTCGCTTCCTACGTCAAACCCTCCGATTCCACCACAGACACCATCTTCTCTACCGAGAAACGCCCCGATCCCGGTACCCCGGCGTCCTCTGAGGACTTTGAAGGCTCCATCCTGCTGGATCCCACGCCTGCTGCTTACCCTGACGATCGCACCGATCCTGTGGCGCCTCCGCTGAGCGACGGCACAGGCAATGAGCCGGCCAACGCCGACGGCACTGCTGACGGCACTGGCAGCCTGCGCGTCATCCCGCGGACCGGCGACGAGGGCCTCACTTGGCTGGCGCCGGCTGCAGGCCTGTTGGCTGCCGCAGCGTTGGCCGCCACCGGTGCGGTGGTGTGGCGTCGCCGCAGCTAAGCCACTGCGCCCGTCAACTGCCATTGGCTGAAGCACCCCGGCGAGCTGCTGTGCGGGCGCTTCGCACGCCCACCCCAGAACCCCGTCTCTTCCTGGTGGAGGAGGCGGGGTTTCTCGGCAGCGCGAGCTTTGGCGGTTGGCAATGAGCGGCAAGCCTTGCTCACAAGCCTTGCGAGCAACCATGCAGGGAGTGAGATGGGCGAGCAAGCAGGGTAAGTGGCAAGAGGTTTGACCAGACCAGTAAAGACCAGTAAATTTATATGAAACCAGTAAAGACCAGTAAAAAAATGAACTCGCACGCCTCTTTCAGTCAGCCGAAATCAATCTCTCGTTTTTTGGGTTTGGGCTTGAAGTCAAGGGTGCAGCTCCGATTACTGAGATTGAAACTGCCCTTCAAAAGATGCTGATTAGCCTCAAAAAAGAGGGAAGCGTCTGCTCATCAGCATTGACGAGGTTACCAATACCCCTCAGATGAGGGCCTTTGCCGCTGCATTCCAGATCTTTCTGCGCCAAGATCTACCCGTGTATCTTCTGATGACAGGGCTGTTTGAGAATATAAGTGCGCTTCAAAACGAGAAGAGTCTCACCTTCCTTTATCGCGCTCCCAAGATTCACCTAGGGCCGTTGAATATCGGAACCATTGCAGAGGATTATCGAGCGGTCCTTGGATTGAGTGGGCAAGAGAGCATGGATTTGGCGAGACTCACCAAAGGCTATTCCTTTGCATTCCAGGTGCTTGGCTACTTTACCTGGGAAAATAAGGGCGACACACAAAAGAGCCGGCAGCTTGCACGTCAATACCTTGATGAATATGCCTACGACAAGGTGTGGTCCGAGCTGTCTCGCAAAGACAAGTCCGTGCTTTATGGCATCGCCCAGGTGAAGTCTGGTCGAATTGCCGAGGTGCGTGAGATCTTAGGGATGAGCACTAATGAGTTCAATCCCTATCGGCAACGCCTCATACGTAAAGGCGTCATCTCAGGTGAAGAGTATGGTCACGTACGGCTGCTCCTGCCGTTTTTTGATGAGTATATCCTCGCGCATTACGAGCTCTTTTAGCCTTAGGGCGTCATAGGACGCAAAAAGGCGCCGCAGCAAATCTGGCTGCGGCGCCCATGCAATGCACTGGAGCGGGTGACGGGATTCGAACCCGCGGATACCAGCTTGGGAAGCTGGGGCCTTACCACTTGGCGACACCCGCAATGGCTCACTATTATAGCGGCTGAAAGCCTGCGGGTCTCGCACATTTCGGGGATTTCCCAAGAGGGCGGAGCTTGGATGCCGCGGGTTTCTCGGCCCATGGGGTGCGAGCCCAGCAAAGTTTTTTGAAAACAGGCGCACATGGAACGGGAATCTCGCGTTAGGCATCTAGGGGCAGAGGTCTGTCGCCCTGTTACCCCAAATTGTGAAAGAGTTGTAGGGCTGTTTAGGCAAACAAAATTGGGTAAGATGTGCGGGTGAATTGCGGGTGATGTCGTAAATAATGGAGGTCATCTGTGAGCGAAGAGCGTGTAAACCGCGATCTGGCCGAGGCCATCCGCGCCCTCCTGATGGAGAACCGTCAGGAAGACGGCACTTTTACCCTGGATCCCCGGATCACTCCCGAGGCATTGCTGTCGTTGCTCAAAGAGGCGCTGTTCGATGAGATGTGGTTCTACCCTGCGGCCGACCAGCTCATTTGGGACGTAGCCCGTCACGAGGGCTACATGATCCCTGCGTGCCCGGTGGCCTCCCGCGGCGACACCAAGGAGTTCCTCCAGGAGTACGGCGTGCGCAACGCTGACGAGTGGTACGCCCAGCGCGGCGTCTCTTTCCGCGAGATGCGCAGCTTTTATGCTGCCGCAGCCCTCATGGGCCGCAACACCAACTTCTGGCGAAAGACGCTCTTTTTGCCTCGCCTGGCTGCCACCAAGGCCTCGACCCTAGCCCCCTACTGTGTGCGACTCATCGACTTTTGTTTAGGGGACGATACCTCTGCTACCGATGAGACCCTGTTCCGCTGCTAGCACCGGTTGCCTTAACCGTTGGGACAGATGGGCTGCAGCTCGATCATGGCTGCAGGTGGCGAGGGCAAGGATTTCTCGGCAGCCTTAATTCGATGGTGATTTCTCCTGAGCTTAGGCGAGCGGCGTGGCTCTTGGCGAGGGCTGCTTGTAAGCTGGGAGTGGGCGGCGCGGCAGATGCGTCCCTAGAAAGAAGGAGGAAGCTTTACTATGGCTCGAGATCTTTCTGAAGAAGAGTTTCGCCTGCGCCTTGATGCGCTCAGGCCGCGCATGGAGCGCTATGCGCAGCTTCTGGTATGCACGGGCATCAATGTGCAGCCCGGCCAAGAGCTGGTGGTCACCGCTCCTGTGGAGGCCTATGAGTTCGTGCGGATGGTAGCCGCTGCGGGCTATGAGGCCGGCGCCGGCCATGTGACCTGCATCTGGACCGACGATGCCCTAAGCCGCCTTAACTATGAGAACGTCTCTCCCCAATGGTTTGACACCGTGCCCAACTGGATGCGCGCCCAGCGCGATGACTTGGCCGCTGAAGGCGCCGGCTTCCTCTGGCTCGACGGCGACGATCCCGACGGTTTGATGGGAATCGATCACTCCAAGGTCGCTGCTTGGTCTCGCGCAGTGAACACCCAGTGCACCCGCTGGCGCCACGGCTTGGACTTTGGTGAGAATGCCTGGTGCATCGGCGGCGTGCCCACGCAAAAGTGGGCTCAAAAAGTCTTTGGCGACCTATCTAGTCGCGAGGCCCTGCTGGCCCTTTGGGAAGCCGTCCTCGATGTCGCCCGCGTCACCGACGACCCCAAGAGCGCTTGGGAAACCCACAACGCCATGCTGGAGAAGAACAAGAAGGCCATGAACCGCCATCGCTTCAGCGGCTTGCGCTACAAGGCTTCCAACGGCACCGATCTCACTGTACGCCTCAACACCCAGGGCCTCTGGGATGGCGGCTCGGCTGCAACTCAGGACGGCGTGCGGTTCTTTCCCAACATCCCCACCGAGGAGGTCTTCACCACCCCCGACCGCCTAGGCACTCAGGGCGTCGTCCACTCTGCTTTGCCGCTGGTGCACAACGGCAGCGTGGTACGAGATTTCTGGCTGCGCTTCGAGGACGGCCAGGTGAAAGACTTTGGCGCCGCCGAAGGCGCTGAGGTCCTCGAGTCAATTCTTTCTACCGATAAGGGCGCTCGCTACCTGGGAGAGTGTGCGCTGATCTCCAAGAACACTCCGATCCGCGAGAGCGGGTTGCTCTTCTACAACACGCTCTACGACGAGAACGCTTCCTGCCACCTGGCGCTGGGCATGGGCTTTCCCGAGTGCTACGAGGGCGGCTTTGACATGACCGCCGACGAGCTTTCGGCTGCCGGAGTGAACCAGAGCGCCCAACACGTGGACTTTATGATTGGCACCGATGACCTCGATATTTGGGGTATCACTGCTCAAGGAGAAGAAATACCTGTGTTTGTGCATGGTCAATGGGCCTGGGAGTGAGGTAAACTATTGGCTTGTGCATTGGGCCTTTAGCTCAGCTGGCAGAGCAGGGGACTTTTAATCCCAAGGTCGTGGGTTCGAACCCCACAGGGCCCACCATGAAATACCAGGTCATCGGCTTATCGCCGGTGGCCTTTTTCTTTTGGACACCAAATGGTCGGAAAATTGGTCGGAAAAAGAACATCAAATGGTCGGCAATGCGGGTCAATATGTGGGCCAAATCTGTATGGATGTAAACGCACAGGGGAGAGGATTGTGTTTGGGTGGCTCTTCAGATAGACAAGAGTCTCGTTCCCTCTAAAAATAAGCTACAATAGCTACATTTTATGATGAAGCTAATGTAGCATAAATCTCGAGGGGACCGGAACCTATCCTTCGCGGCTCCGCCAGCTGCCGACTCGCAAGTCTGCACGCTCGCATTCCATGCTCCACGATCTGGCCGTGACGTCTGTGGCACACTTGCAACTACAAATTTATATGCAACACGTTACGCACAACAACGTCCTGTTATGCATCCACAAAAGTACATAGCGTCTCATCCAGGACAGTAAGCAGGGACAGACAGGGCACCATACATATGCGTAACAGCAGCTAGTTATATCTGATATGGTCACCATATCAACCTCAGTGACATCGCGCTCGTGCCGTGCTCACTGCCACAGTCGAATCGTCGCTCTTGCCCATGATATGCGCGCGTAACACATATTATCATCAACGATATGAACCCGGGTGCCCAGTGTTACAATAGCCTGGTACCTTCGTGCCGGCAGGAGTAGTTCATGGCCACCCTTAAAGAGCTCGCAGAGCGTTGCAATGTCTCAAAGATGACAGTGATCCGCACCATCGATAGCCTGGGGCTTCGTGGCGAGCACGTGGTTAAAAAGGGCGAGCGCGGCATGCTGGATATCGATGATTACGCTGCCTCTCTCATCGCAGACACGCTGCTCAAACGTGCGGAGCCCCAACCCACTCCAGCAGAGGTAGAGGTCAAGGCACAAGAAGAACAGGCTCATGCGCAGCTAGAGGCCACGGCGGCTATCTATCGCTCTTGGATTGAGGAGTCCAAAAAGTCCTATGAGGCGCAGATCGTCGCCCTCAAAGAGCAATTGGATGTCAAAGACGCTCAAATAGCCCAGCTCACGGCCTTGTTGGAGTCTCAGCAGGCAACGCTGGACAAGGAGAGGGAGACCTCCCGCGAGGCTTCGGAGGCTCTGCGCGATGCCTTGGTGCGTGCGAATAATGCAGCAGCCTTGGTGGGCAGGCTTAAATCGGCGTCGCTTATGCAGCGCATATTTGGCTTCAAGGGGCTTTTGCCTGCACCTTCAGAGGGCTAGTAGGCCGGCAGCAACTACAAGCTGATGATCTCTGTAACAACTGAAGTAGATTGTCTGAGGGAGGCTGTGGTAACTATAGCGGCTGCGATGTCCTTAGTAGAGCGGCTGCGATATCCTGAGCGGCTATTTATCAATAGTCCCTAGCCCCACGCCGGCGACAATGCCCAAGATGGCGTTGTAGAGCACCTGGATGCTTGAGATGCGAAAGCTGGAGAAGGTGAGTGTGGGCAGGTTATAGAGCGATAGGATCTCGCCAAAAGTCACCACTAGGCCGCCAACAAAGAAGACCAAAGCTCCGTAAAGCAGCACGTAGGGGAGATAGCGGGGAGAGTTAAAGCTGGTGTAGCCCCAGGCCAAGGTACTCACGATGGCAGCTATGCTGAAGATCATCAAAGGCGAGGCCACGGACTGGGAGACCAAGGTGATGACAGGCCCCATAACCAAGGTATGGGAGTCTGCATTGATGATGGCAAAGGCCAACTGGATTGAGGCTCCTATCCATCCGGTAAGCCCTAGGCCCCAAAGCCAGTGGGTGCGGCGAGGGGTGGGGTCGGGTTTCTCGGCTTTGGCAGAAGCAGAAACTGGCAGGCTAAGGCCCAAGAGGCTGCCCAGGACGACGATGATCCAATCGCCGCGCTGGGCGATGTCGGTGGCAGCCGTTTGGAGTACAGCGGTGTTGTCGCTGGTGGGAAGCGAGATGATGCCCAAGAGGGGGAAGGTCAAAAAGAAGATGATGCCCGCGGTGGAGATGACGGCGAGGGTGTAGCGCACTTTGCGGCTCAGGGTGATGTTGCGCATGATCACGATGACAAGCACTGCGGTGCAGGGGATGCAATAGGCCAGGCACATGGAGGCGCAGGCCACCCAGGGTTCAGAGACTTCATGGAGCGGGGAGACAAGGGCTGTGATGAGGATAATGAGACTCAGAATCACCAGAGCGCAAAAGCCAATGCCGGCGCTCAAGATAGGGCGACGGGGGAGGGGCTCCAATGTGTAGTCGCTGGGGTGGTGCTGTGTGGCCATGGATGCTCCTCTCGTGAGGTCAGGATACATCATAGGCGCATGAATCGTTAAAAAGCCGGGCATCTGGGCTGCGCACTTTTTAAAACCTGAGAGCTTTGTAAAATAAAGAGCATGACTGCAGGGGATGAGTTTGAGAGAGGACGCATCAATGATCGATCGCTACACCCGTCCGGAGATGGGTTATATCTTCTCGCTGGAAAACAAGTACGCCATCTGGCAGGAGATCGAGGTGTTGGCCTGCGAGGCTCACGCGCTGCTGGGCGCTACCGACATCACTCCAGAAGAGGCGGCTTACATCCGCGAACATGCTGGCTTTGACGTAGACGAGGTAGACGCTATCGAAGCGGTGACAAACCACGACGTCATCGCATTCCTCACCAATATGGGCGAGCACATCGACGCACACATCCCCGAGGGCGAGCCCAAACCCAGCCGCCATGTGCACTATGGCATGACCAGCTCGGATCTGGGCGACACGGCACTCTGCTTCCAGCTGGTGCAAGCCACAGACATCCTCATCGACGACGTGCGCCGCTTAGGCGAGATCTGCCGCCGTCGGGCGCTGGAGGAGCGCGACACTTTGTGCGTGGGCCGCACCCACGGCATTCATGCCGAGCCCATGACCTTTGGCATGAAGTTCGCCAGCTGGGCCTTCGAGCTCAAGCGCGACCTGGAGCGTCTGGAAGACGCCCGGGCAAACGTGGCGGTGGGAGCCATCTCCGGCGCGGTGGGCACCTACTCATCCATCGATCCCCGCGTCGAGGCCTATGTGTGCGAAAAGCTGGGCCTTGTGGCCGACCCGCTGTCCACCCAGGTCATCAGCCGCGATCATCATGCCTACCTGGCCGGCGTCCTGGCCTGTGTGGCCGCCACCTGCGAGCGCATCGCCACCGAGATCCGCAACCTCCAGCGCACGGACACCCTCGAGGTAGAGGAGCCTTTCCGCGCCGGCCAAAAGGGGTCGAGCGCCATGCCTCACAAGCGTAACCCCATCACCGTTGAGAAGGTCTGCGGCTTGGCGCGCGTGGTCAAGGCCAACGCCCAGGTCTCCTTTGACAACGTGGCCCTCTGGCACGAGCGCGACATCTCACACTCCTCGGCCGAGCGCGTGGCTTTGGCCGACTCCTTCATCGCCTTGGACCACATGCTCGCCTGCCTCATTCGCATCGTGGACGGCCTGGTGCTCTACCCGGCTCAGATGATGGCCAACCTCAACAAGACCCGCGGCCTCATCTACTCCTCCAAGGTGCTTCTGGCCCTGGTCGACACCGGTATGAGCCGCGAGGATGCCTACAAGGTGGTGCAGGAAAACGCCATGGCCACCTGGCGCGAGATCCAGCAGGGCGAGCTCGGCGCCACCTTCGAAGAGAAGCTCATTGCCGACCCCCGCTGCCCCCTCACCCAAGGCCAGCTGGACGCCATCTTCGATCCCCGCAGCTTCTTGGGCCGTGTGGACAGCGTCTTTGACCGAGTCGAGGCCCTCTCCTTCGAGGGCTAGCTTCTCTGGCCTCATCCCCTAGGATCCCTGGTCGCGCAGTATCTTTCCTTGCCGAGAAACCCGTGCATCCTTCCTTGGCGCTCGCCGGTGGGAAGGAAGGGTTTCTCGGCAGCAAGTTTTGGAGGCGTCGCGCGAATAGAGGGACTCTTGTGGGGCACAAAACCACGGATATGAATAAGGGTTGCGGGGTGCCTCCGGGCGCATGTTGCGGTCTGCGCGCGCTGCGTGTTGTGAGCAGGCGCATAAGGCACACCTGAGCAACAGGATGAAAGGGAGACGACCATGGCGATTCCTGAGGATGTGGCGCGCTATATCGACGAGGTGTGGCCGCAGGTGCTCGACGATATTGCGGCGCTGGTAGCCGTGGATTCGGTGGAGGATTTAGGGGCGGCGGCGCCGGGGAGTCCCTTTGGGCCTGGGCCTCGGCAGGCGTTGGACGTGGCGCTGGGCATCGCGTCGCGCCTAGGGCTGGAATCCCATGATCTGGACGGCTACATCGGCTATGCCGATCTTCCAGGCGCCTCCGACGAGGTGCTGGCCACTATCGCCCATGTGGACGTGGTGCCGGCGGGCCCCGGTTGGGCCGGTGATCCCTTTAAGATGGAGCGCCGCGACGGCTATCTCATGGGCCGCGGCGTCATCGACGACAAAGGGCCCTTCGTGCTGTCTCTCTGGGCGGCCGAGTATTTTAAGCGTCGCGGCCTCAAGCTGCCGCGCACCCTGCGCTGCATCGTGGGCGTCAATGAAGAGACCGAGATGGCAGATGTGCCCACCTACCTGGAGCGCATGGGCGAGCCTTGGTTCTTGTTCACCCCTGACGCCGAGTTTCCTGTGGGCTGCGGCGAGAAGGGCGTCTTTGTGACCGAGTTCACCTCGGGTCCCATCGCCGGCGGCACGCTGGTGTCTCTGGAGGCCGGCACGGTGCACAACGCCATCCCTGGCGAGGCCCGCGCAGTGGTGCGCAAGGCGCCCGAGGACTGCCCGGAGTTTCCAGGCATTACCCTGAGGGCCCTGGAAGACGGCGCCACTCAGGTGCTGGCTCAGGGTGTGGGCGGCCATGCGTCCATTCCCGCCGGCACGGTGAACGCGCTGGGCGTGCTGGCCTCCTATCTGCTGGCCAACCAGCTCTACGACCAGGCCGAGCAGGGCGCCTTCCTGGGCTTCTTGCAGTCCCTTATGAACACCAGCGGCGCCGCGCTGGGGCTGGCCGCCACCGACGAGCGCTTCGACCCCCTCACTCTGGTGTGCGGCGTGGCTAAGACTCACGACCAGCGCTTCACCCTGAGCGTGGATGTGCGCTTCCCGCCCTCTGTCACCTCCGAGCACATTCATTCGCAGCTCTTCGCTGCCGCCGAGCGCGCCGGTCTGGCTACCGCCAAACCCCACGTCAAAGAGCCCTTCTACCTGGATCCCACATCGCCCGAGATCGAGGCTCTGCTGGCCGCTTACTCCAAGGTCACCGGGACCCCTGCCAAAGCCTTCACCATGGGCGGGGGCACCTATGCCCGCAAGTTCGCCCACGGCGTCTCTTTTGGCCCCGAGGAGGACGACCCCAACAAGCCTGAGTGGGCCGGCTCCATGCACGGCCCCAACGAGGCCGTGTCTGAGGCCTCCCTCAAGCGTGCTTTGGCCATCTACATCGATGCCATCGGCCGCCTGATGAATCTCTAGCTGCGGCGGCGCCAGCGGGGATGTCGCCCAATTGGAGCGCGGGTTCAGCGTGGGGCGGCTCTAAATACCTACTAGACACTAGGTATTTGTAGGCTTAGTGGTCGCCTCGCGCAGACACCGTGGACGTCACCTGAAAAACCCCTTCTCGTCGTATACTCTCTAGGACGAAAAGGGGTTTTATCTGTATGTTCGCCTATGACTTCAAGCCCCGCGGCGTCTGCGCCCGGGCTATTCATATTTCGCTTTCTGATGACGGTTCCACCATCGAGTCTGTGGCTTTCGACGGAGGTTGCAACGGCAATCTCAAAGCCGTTTCCAGGCTCGTAGCCGGTCAACCTGCCGAGAAGATCGCAGCCCTCCTCGCCGGCAACACTTGTGGCCGTCGGGCCACCTCCTGCGCAGATCAGCTGGCGGCTGCCCTGCGCCAAGGCCAAGAGCAGGCAGCGGCTGCTGCCATGGAGGCTTAAGTCCATGGCTTTTCGCCAATCTCAGGGCACGCCCCGCACGCAGGGCCGTCAGGTCGCCAGTCGGCCTCGCGCCTCCCAAGCGCGGCGCTCCACGCCCAGGGCCCCTCACACAACTTCATCTTCTAAGACCTTCCATCCGTCTTCTCAAACGCGCCCTGCGGCAGCGCCGCGATCTGCTGGCCAGCGGCAGCAGGGCCCTCAGCGTGCAGGGGCGGCGCAGGGACAGTCTTCCAAGCCGCTGGGGCCGTCTTTCTCGGCACGTCCTTCTGGCGCGCCCGCTCCCGGCTCCTTTGACCGTCGCACGCTCGTCAAAGGCGCGCTGGGGCTGGGCGGGCTGGCTGCGGCTGGGTCGGTAGTGAGCTCCATACAGGGTTGCGCCAAAGACGCGGCCTCCCAAGACCTGGTGGCTCCGGCCCAGGTGGATGAGAAAGACGCCGTCCAGGTGATGGACGACTACTCCTATGTGGAGGGCGCGCCCAACCTTGCCGAGGTGGGTCGCTGGCAAGTGGCGCTGGGCACGGTGCTCTACCCTTCGGAGGGCAACTGGATCGCGGCGACGCTCACGGGAGACACGCCCTATCCGCCGGTCTCGGCAGGAGCGTTTTCAGTGGCAGCCGGCAGCCTTGCCACCGTGGTAGACAAGCCGCTCTCTGGCGGCGCCAATTTCGTGATTTATGAGGCCAGGTGCTCGGACTCCGTCTATGCCTGGGTCGAGTTGGACGTGGTGAGCGGCGACTGGCGCCTCTACGGCAGCGCCTTTTCCAACGGCGCGCTCACCGGCAACGCCTTGGAGCTCTATTCCGGCGACAAAGATTGGGACCCGCCTCAGCTGGTGTGCAGCGGCAACCAGGTCATCTGGTATGTGATGCCGGTGGCCGGCGGCGCCAAGACCTCGCAGGATTCCACCTGCTACCTCTGGAAGGCCGGCCAGTCCAAAGGCGAGGCAAAAATCGTGTCCCACGGCCGCTTCGCCTGTGCTCCCACGGTGTCCGAGGGTCAGCTGGTCTGCGTGCCTCGCGACGATCGCGACGGCGCGGTCCACTACGCCATCCACAGCTACAGCCTGAGCGATGACTTGGCTTCCGCCAAAGACGATCTGGTGCTGCCCCAGTCCATCAGGCCGTTTTCCGCGGTGCTTTTGGGTGGGCGCCTGGCCTTCCAGATCGAGGCCAACTACCAGTCCGGCGGTCTTTTGGGCAAGATGGGCACCTATGTCGCCCAGGACGACGGCAGCTATGTCGCCATCTCTCGCGAGCCCTCGGCGCCTCCGGCAGGCACGGCCAATACTTTCATCGTCAAGAACCGCGCCTCCTACGTGGTGGCAGATCTGGCCAATGCCACCTATGGCACCCTGGCAGCCGAGGACCGCTCCGTAGACTATGGTGAGTATCCGGCCCGCATAGGCACCTGCCAAGACTTCGTCACCTTTGCCACGGTGAAAGACCCCTCCACCTCCTACCCTTCGGCAGTAGTGGTGCGAGCCTTCAAGGTCTCCTAGCCCACCAGCGGGCTTCAGCCCTGTAAGCGGGGGTTTCTCGGCAGTCAGGTCGCCTGGGGGTTCCTTACAAATAGGGGACACATAGGTTGCGAAACCGTTAGGCGCCCGCTGGAATGAACTTAGGGCCATGTGGGGTAAACTAGGGATGTTCAGATATGTGGAGAGGTCCGCTCGGGGCGTTTCCCTTACTTTTGAGAACGGGGAGGCTGTCATGGCTTCAGATGCTAAACGTATCCTGTTGGTAGAAGACGAGAAGGTCATTCGCGACGCTGTGCAGGCCTATCTTGAGCGCGAGGGCTACTGGGTGCGCTCGGTGGGCGACGGGCAATCGGCCGTCGAGGAGTTCGAGAAGCACACCTTTGACCTCATCATCCTCGACCTCATGCTGCCCAAGCTCTCCGGCGAGCGCGTGTGCCGCGCCATTCGCGACACCTCCGACGTGCCCATCATCATGCTCACCGCCAAGGGCGAGGTAGAAGACCGCATCATCGGCTTGGAGCTGGGCGCAGACGACTACCTTATCAAGCCCTTCTCTCCCCGCGAGCTGGTGGCCCGCGTGCGCGCCCTTTTGCGCCGCGCCCGCATGGAGCCGGAGCCTCAGGTAGAGGTGCTGGACTTTGGCGATCTGGTCATCGACATCTCCGGCCACAAGGTCATGGTGGAGGGCAAAGAGGTGGACCTCACCGCTTCCGAGTTCAAGCTGCTCACCACCTTGGCCCGCTATCCCGGCCGCGTCTACACCCGCATGGAGCTGGTAGAAAAGGTGCTGGGCTACGACTTCGAGGGCTATGAGCGCACCATCGACTCCCACGTAAAGAACCTACGCGCCAAGCTGGGCGACGACCCTCGCAATCCCAAGTGGCTCTACACGGTGCATGGTGTGGGCTACCGCTTTGAGGCTCCCGAGAAGCCCGCGGATCACGCCTAGGATTTGGACCTTAGCCAGTGACGCCACCGGTTGCACGGGACTCCAACTACACAACTCAAGAGACTGAGCAGCCCCACCGTTCCCCTCTCGCATCGGAGGAGGGGAGCGAGGGCGCTGCTTGGTCCACCTCTCGAGCGCACAACGGCTCTACCCAGTCGTTTTCTTCCAAGCTCATCCTGGCCTTCGCTCTCACTGCGGTGATGACCGCAGCCCTGTTGGTGGTAGTGCTGTCCGTGGTGTGGGAAGGCCAGTTCCAAAGCTACACCCGCGAGAACATGAAGCGCACCGCAGACAACACGGCGCTGCTGTTGGGCCGCACCTATGAGGAGGTCGGCGGATGGGGCCAGGAGACCCTGGATACCGCTCAGGCGGCCAGCTCCCAGGTCTCTGACGTGGGCATTCAGCTGGTGAGCTCCAAGGGCATCATCCTCTATGACGACACCTGGCCTGCCGGCGGCAACTTTGGCGACGGTGAGGTGGAGCCTTCGGTGTCGTTGGCGCCTGCTCAGGCAGGCTCGGTGGTGAGCGCCCCGGTGATGGCCAATGGCAGCCAGGTGGGCACCGTGCGCGTCTGGGCTTTGGGCTCAGACGCCCTGCTCACCAAGAGCGACACCGTGTTTCGCAAGAATTCCTACGGCGCCATCGTGGCCGCTGCCTGCGCAGCCATCCCGCTGGCATGCATCATGGGCGTGTTCATCTCGCGCTCGCTCACCCGCCCCATCAAGCGCATCTCCAACACCGCCAAAGCCATCTCCAACGGAGACCTCACCGCGCGCACCGGCGTCACCGGCGACGATGACTTGGGCCAGCTGGGCGAGACTTTCGACGACATGGCCAACACCATGGAGCGCGACTTCAAGATGGAGCATCGCCTCACCTCCGATGTGGCCCATGAGCTGCGCACGCCCCTTATGGCCATGCTGGTAAACGTCGAGGCCATGCAAGACGGCGTGCTGCCTGCAGACGACGAGCACCTGGGCCTGGTGGCCAGCGAGGTGCGTCGCCTGTCGCGCCTGGTAGACGCCATGCTGCGCCTGTCGCGCATCGAGAACGGCACCACGGCAGTGAAGCTCGAGCCCACCGATGTGGGTCAGCTGGTCCACGGTCTGGTGGAGAGCCAGGAAGGCCTCTTCAAAGACCAGGACCTCACCCTTACCTACGAGCAGCGCGCCTCTTCCCAAGAGCTCACTATCGCTGCCGACCCCGACATGCTCAAGCAGGCCGTTATCAATCTTATGAGCAATGCCATGCGCTACACACCCGAGGGCGGCCACGTCTTTGTACAGGTGGGCCGCGAGGGCCAAGACATCACCATCTCGGTAGCAGACACCGGCATCGGCATTGCCGAGGAGGACCTGTCCCGCGTATTCTCGCGTTTCTGGCGCTCGGATGCCAGCCGCGAGCGCGTCTCGGGCGGCCTGGGCGTGGGACTGTCGCTGGTAAAGGAGATCGTGTCCAAGCACAACGGCTACATCGAGGTGAAGTCCGAGCTGGGACGCGGTTCCGTCTTCACCGTCCACCTGCCTGCAGAGCAGCCCCGCAACAGCCGCACTCGCTCCTCCAAAGAGTAAGGACGCTTGGGCTCCAGCCACGGGGACCCAAGGGCCCGCCACTAGAGTGCCGGCCCTGAGGGTTGTGGGTTTCTCGGCAACAGAAATGCTTGGGGAACCTTCCAAAATGCGCGGGCGTCCGTTGGCCTATGATTGAGCTTTGGGGTCAGAGGGACCTTAGGGGCGCTCGTGGGCGTCGAGCCCGCGCGCCGGTTTGTGCCAAGACATGATTAGGGGGAGAGCTATGGGGGCTATGGAGAGGCGACCGGATTCTTCGGGTAAGGTGCGCGACATTTACGACTGCGGGGACACGCTGCTTATGGTAGCCAGCGACCGCGTAAGTGCCTTCGACTTCATCTTGCCCGACGAGATCCCTTCCAAGGGCGAGGTGCTCACCCGGGTGTCGGCCTTTTGGTTTGACAAGTTCAAGGACATCGTTCCAAATCATATGGTGAGCCTCCAGGTGGAAGATTTCCCGGAGGAGTACGCGCCCTACGCAGATTACCTGGCAGGACGCGCCATGTTGGTGAAGAAGGCCCAGCCGCTGCCCATCGAGTGCATCGTGCGCGGCTACCTCACCGGCTCGGGCAAGAAGACCTACGACGAAGACGGCACCGTATGCGGCATCTCTCTGCCAGAGGGCCTCACTGAGGCCTCCAAGCTTCCCGAGCCGTTGTTCACCCCGTCCACCAAAGCGGCCATCGGCGACCATGATGAGAATATTTCTTATGAACGCTGCGTAGAGATTGTGGGCGAAGACATCGCCTCCCAACTGCGGGATTTATCGCTTAAGCTCTATAAGGCCGCGGCAGACTATGCAGCCACGCAAGGCATCATCATCGCTGACACCAAATTCGAGTTTGGCCTTATCGACGGTGAGGTGGTGCTCATCGACGAGGCACTTACGCCGGACTCCAGCCGCTTCTGGCCTCAAGAGGGTTATCAAGAAGGCCAGGTGCAGCCCAGCTATGACAAGCAGTTTGTGCGCGACTGGCTCAAGGCCAACTGGGACATGCAGGGTGAGCCCCCTCATCTGCCTGCCCAGATCATCGAAGGCACTTCGAAACGCTACAAAGAAGCGTTTGAAAAGATTACGGGCGACGCTTTTGTCCCCATGAAGGAGCAGTAATACATGTCCATCCGCAATCCCAACAACGAGCGCTCGGTCAAGCAGCGCACCGAGAGCGTCTCCGGCATGGCGCGCAAGAGTTCCTCCAGCGCCAAGCCCGTGCGTGCTGCTGCCGGCAGTGTGACTCAGGGCTCGGGGAAGAGCAGCTCCAAGTCTGCGAACCGCGCTGGCGGCGCCCCTCTCTCCAAGGAGGAGCGCAAGGAGCAAAAGCGCATCGAGCGAGACGCCCGCGACCGCGCCACCGTGGTGAGCAACATCCTGCTGCGCCAAAACCCCGCCTACAACAAGGTGCGCCGCGTGTGGTGGGTTGGCCTGGGCGCGGGTCTCGCCCTCACTGCCGTCTCCTGGCTGGCCATGTTCATCTTCCCCGGCGCCTCCCAAGATATCACTTCGCCTATGGGCATGTTGGCCATGGTCTGCCTCATTCTGGCTTACGTGTGCATCATCGGCTCGTTCATCTTCGATTGGGTGAAGGTGCGCCCCATCCGCCGCGACACCGACGCTACGGTAGCCGGTCTCTCCGCAAAGCGCATGCAGGCCATCATCGACGAGGACTACAAGCGCGAGGAAGCCAAGCGCCTGGCCAAAGCCGAGCGCAAGAAGGGCTCCAAATAGCACGTCTGGCCCCGCGCGTCCGCCATGTGTGAGCGCTGCACCAGGACCGCATGCCCACCTTCTTGCCGAGAAACCCTTGGCAGACGTCCCTTGCTGGGATGTTCGAGCGAGCAGGGACGCCTGAGCGGGGGTGCCTTAACCAGCCGGATGCGCTAAAATAGTCCAACCATGCGTCTGTAGCTCAGGGGATAGAGCACCGCTCTCCTAAAGCGGGTGTCGACGGTTCGAATCCGCCCAGGCGCACCACGAATTGATTGCAGCCCAGAGCCCGCGTGGGGTTCTGGGCTGTTTGCGTATAGGCAGGTGGGGTCTCGCCTGCGGTGACTGACAGTTTTTTGGCGAGGTTGTTTTTGAGGGTGAGAGTACGGGTGCTCGAGGGGCTGCCTTAAAGGTCTGGCGCCTCCCTAGGGCCCCATGGCTCTTAGGGTCTAGCACCTTCCTATGGACCCATGGCTTTAGGGTCTAGCTCCCTCAGAAAACCTTCTTCAATAGCTACACCACAGCGTTGCTAAGATAGTGGCATTTATATCTATACTTTTACTTTAGCTACCATGCTATGTAGCTAAAGTAAATTCTTTTCTGAGGCGCATTTACCCTTTATTGGCCCTCCTCTACCGCCTGTGGACTATCCCTTCTATCTCGTAGAAACCACTTTCATTACCCCAGTCACTCAGCCTCATTCCTCCAATAGCGATCGCGTTCACAGCACGCCACCTATCGCTCACGCTTTCACCCTCACGGCTCCACCCTCAACTCGCCATCGCATTTCGCAGCAAGCGTCCAAGAATGCGTAATCGTGGCTTACAGCAAGCAGTGCGCCAGGGAAGTCGGCCAGTGCGCGCTCCAGCGCTTCTACCGAATGCAAATCTAGATGATTTGTTGGCTCATCTAGCACCAGTAGCTGCGGCTTCTCAAGCACGCCCAATGCGATTATCAACTTGCGGGCCTCGCCGGGACTCAACGATCCCCCTTCCAAAATGCGCTCCGGCTCAGAATTAAGTTGTGCCACCACCGAGAGCACTTGCCCGCGTTCGGCTGCACTCAGCTCGGCTAAGCGCTCCAGCAGCTTCCGAATACCCTCTTCATCCACCTCCTGAGGCACATAAAGCACTCGCACATCCTGGGGTGCCTGTGTCAGAAGCCATCTCACCAACGTGCTCTTCCCCGAGCCATTCGGTCCCACCATGCCCACATGGTCGCGATGTCCTACGTACAGGTCAGGCACCGCCAGCTCATCCTCGCCGCACGCAATAGACGTCGCTCCACAACGAAGCAACACTGGGCGCGGATGCACCTCCATCTCCACCCAAAGGTTGCCGTCGTAGCGCTTACTCACCTGAGCTGCAGCTTTGCGCTCCTGAGCCCTCTTCAGCCGAGCGTCCATCGCACTGGACCGCCGCCCGGCAGCCCCGTCCTGCCCCGAGACAATCGCCAGCCCAATGCGCGCCCGCCCATCGTGATCCTTGGGGTCCAGCCCGCGTTTGGAGCGTTTCGACGCCGCGGCAGCTGCCTGGTGGGAGCGTCGGAGTTTCTCGGCAGCAAGACGATTCAGCTCCCGAGTGGCCGACTGCCGCTCATGCGCCGCACTGCGCCGCTCTAGCTCCATCTGTGCCCTCACCACCGAGTAGTTTCCCGGTCGCAGGATTACGCGACCCTGCTCGAAGCAAGCGCATCGGTTGCCGAGAAGACCCAGCAACTGGCGGTCGTGGCTCACCAGGATACCCGTGCCCTTGAATTGTTGAAGCACTTCCAGCAGCTGTCGGCGTGCCTGGTGGTCGATGTGGTTGGTGGGCTCGTCGAGGATGAGGGCGTCGGGTTGTTGCCAAAGCGCGACGGCTACCTGGAGCTTCTTTTGTTCGCCGCAGGAAAGCTGGGCGAAGCGCCAAGGCATGTCGTCTTGAAGGGCCAGGCGTGAGCGGAGGCTCCGGGCGAGGGGGTCGTAGGCGCAGGCGAAATCGAGGAGGGCCTCTGGTGCCTGCTGGGGATCCTGAGGGCACCAGGCCACATAATCCAAGCGCTGAATGGTGCCCTGCTGCGGCTCCAGCAGCCCTGCGGCGAGCTTTGCCAGCGTGGTTTTGCCGCAGCCGTTGTCGCCTAAGAGGCAGGTCCAGCCGATGGCGAAGGTGAGAGATAGATTGTGAATGAGGGGCTTGGTGGCGCGGGGATAGGCAAACGTCACGTCAGATAAAACGATAGGCATAAATCTAGACTCCTTGGAACTGCCTGACTCATGCGAAAAATGGGTCACGAGCTGGCAGTATCTATGGTGGATACCTGAGGATGTCTAGAAGATGCGCAAGATGCACTCTGCCTTTCTGTGGGTCCGATGGCGCCGCCACACGCGCTGCAGAGAGGATGGAAGAGGTTCTGCTCGGCCCAGCGAAGTCAGAGTAACACGAGAGAGGGCGAAGGGCGATCCAAGAGCGGCAGGTTTGCACTTGAAGTGAGGAAGTCGTAAGTGCATGTGGGGCGAAGGGGACCTCGAGATTGGAGGGCAGGGGAGGATGCAAAAGCGGCTTGGAGAACAAGGGGGATAAAGGGGATGTGCGCCCTCTAAAAACAAGCTACGTTAGTTACATTGTAATGAGACAAAGATAGAAAAACTGCGATAGCTACATACAGTGTAACTATCGCAGTGGTATTTCTGAGGCATTGAGACCCTAGTTCTGGAGGCCTGCGAAACTCTAGTTCTGGAGGCCTGCGAAACCCTAGTTCTGGAGGCCGCGCCATTTTACAGGCCTGTGCCCCCTGGTGGAGTAGTCCCAACCTGTGGGGCCAGTGTCCGCAGGTTCAGCAGACCCCTCTGGGTTTGAGGACCGCCGTGCAGCCAGCGCTAGGCTAATCCTCGCTGTTCGTTCCGTCGGCACCTCCGTTGTTGCCAGCGTTGCCAGGGCTAGTCGGTTGTTGGGAGGAGGTGTCGGGGCCGGCGGACACAATGATGGTCACTGTGGTGCCGGTGGGCTGCGAGCCAGAGGGCGAGTGGCTAATGACCTGGCCTTTAGCCACACTGGTGCTTGCTTGCCAGCGGGTGTTGTAGCGCAGGCCGGCGTTTTCCAGGGTGCTCTGGGCCTCCTCGAAGTTCAAGCCATCCACGTTGGGCACATCCACAGACTTGCGGCCGGTGGAGATGGTGAGCGAGATGGTGGTGCCGGTGGGCTGGTTGCCAGAAGGCGTGTAGCTGATGACGGAGCCGGCAGGCACAGTGTCGCTGGCGGTGCTGTTGCCTACAGAGACGTTGAAGCCTGCGTTCTCCAGCGTGGAGGTGGCGCTTTCCTGGGTGTACCCGGTGACGTCGGGGACGCTCTTGGATTCGGCGCCCTTGGAGAGGTTGTAGGTCACCGTGTCACCCTCTTTGGCGCTGGTGCCGGCAGCGGGGCTCTGGCGGGCTACGTGGCCGGCTTCGATGGAGCTGTCGGACACGGAGTCTCCGGCTTTGCCCACAAGACCCAGCTTGGTGAGGGCTTCCTCTGCCTGGTCGGGGGTCATGTTGGAGAGGTCGGGCACCGTCACTTCTTGGGCGGGACGCTTGCCCTTGGAGACGGTGAGGTTGATACGCGTCCCCTTGGGGCGCATGGAGCCGCTCTCAGGGTCCTGGGCCATGACGGTGCCTTCGGCGGCGTTGTCGTCGTAGGACTCGGAGATGGTGCCCACCTGGAAGAAGTCAGAGTCTTTGATGGCCTTGGTGGCGTCATCCTGACTCATGGTGATGTAGTTGGGCACGCTGCGATCACCGGCTTGCTGCCCAAAGAGGAACCAGAGGGCCACGCCTAGGACGGCGATGGCGGCGATCACCCCTAGGATGATGCCCACACGTTTGCCTTTCGAGGGGCCCTCGTCGTCCACAGGGGCCACGTTGCGGCCCATGGAGGCCTGTATGCGGGTGTCGCCGGACTTGGAGTCGGAAGCCACCCGGTTCATCTGCTGGGTGCCCTGGCCGCCTTTGTTGAGGCGTGTGGTGGCTGCCGCAGGCAGCATGGTGGTGGCGTTGTTGGAGATGGCTACCACGCGGCCGGCAAGGTAGTCGGTGAGGGCGCGGCGCAGCTCGTCCGCCGTCTGGAAGCGCTGGGCGGGATCTTTCATGAGGCACTTGAGGATGATGGCCTCAAGCTGGGGGTCCACGTTGGGGCTCACCTGGGAGGGCGGCACAGGCTGCTCGTTGACCTGCTTCAAGGCCACAGAGATGGCGTCGTCGCCGTCGAAGGGCACCTTGCCGCAGGCAGCCTCGTACATGACGATGCCCAGGCTGTAGATGTCGGAGGTGGGGCCTAAGGGCTGACCCTTGGTTTGCTCGGGAGAGACGTAGTGAGCGGTGCCAAGGACGGAGTTGTCGGCGGTAAGGTGGCTGTTCTTTGCTCGGGCGATGCCAAAGTCCATGACTTTGATGTTGCCGTCCGGCTGCACCATGATGTTTTGAGGCTTGATGTCACGGTGGATGATGTCGTGCTTGTGGGCCACCGAGAGCGCCTGGCAAATCTGGGAGCCGATCTGGGCCACCTTGCGGGAGTCCAAGGCGCCGTGGGTGCGGATGCCGCTCTTGAGGTCGGTGCCGCGCAGGTACTCCATGATGATGTAGTAGGTGTCGCCGTCCTTGCCCCAGTCGAAGATGCCCACGATGTAGGGACTCTGAAGCGCGGCGGCCGCCTGGGCCTCCTGCTTGAAGCGGGCGGCGAAGGAGGGGTCGGCCGCGTACTGCGGCAACATGGTTTTGATGGCGACTGTGCGCCCCAGTACCTCGTCAGTGCCGCGGTACACCGTGGCCATTCCGCCGATGCCAATCTTGCCTTGGACCCGGTAGCGTCCGCCGAGGACCCTCTCTGGCATATCCCTCTCCTATCTGTGCGCGTGCCTTAAGGGATGGGCACGTTTGTGCAGCGATCTGTGGTGTGCGATGCCTCGTGGTGAATAGTTCTACATTTGAAGTGCGTCTATAGTGCAGGTGCGGCCATCTCTTACCCCTCCGCCTGAACTTGCAGGGAAGCGGCGATGATGCGCGAGGCCAGCCTGGTGGCGACCCCTCGCACGTTGTCGCCGTTGCCCTCCACGCAGATGGAGACGGCAACGGTGGGTTTATCCGCAGGGGCAAACCCTATGAAGAGGGAGTTGGCCGAGGATCCGGTCTCTGCCGTGCCGGTCTTGCCGGCGACTTCTACGCCGGGGACCGAGGCGGCAGAACCGCTTCCGTCGTCAACTACCTCAAGCATAGCTTCCTTCACTTGGGTTGCGGTCTCAGAAGAGATGGCTTGACCCAAAGATTTAGGGGTGGTGGCTGAGATCTTTGTGCCCTCGGGAGAAAGCACCGAATCCACCACATAGGGATTCATCACTACGCCGCCGTTGGCAATGGCCGCTGCGATAACGGCATTCTGCATGACAGTGGTCTGGGGGCCGATGGGGCCTTGGTGCTCGCCTACCGGCTGGCCGCAGGCGGCCCAGGCAGTCTCCCATTCGGTCATGTCGGCTGGGTTGGCCATAACCGAGGGGGTGCAGGCAAAGTCCAGGCCGATGGTGCCGTTGTAGCCATAGGCCCTGGCGGCATCCACCAGGGCTTGGGCGCCCAGCTTGACGCCCAGCTGGCCAAAGACCACGTTGGAGGAGACCGCGAAGGCCTTCCTCAGGCTGATGGTGCCGTACTCGCGGTTGCCGTCGTTGGTCACCGCGGCGCCGCCGATGTCCATGGAGGCCGGGGCGTCCCACTGGCTGTCCAGCGTGGCAAGCTTGGAGTTCAGGGCTGCAGACAGCGTCACGGCCTTGAAGGTGGAGCCCGGCGCGTAGAGCGACTGGGTGGTGCGGTCCACCAGGGCGCCTTCCCCGCTTTGGCCGGAAATGACCGAGGAGAGATCGTCGTAGCTATAGGTGGGCGAACTTGCCTTGGCCAACACTGCGCCCGTGGAGGGATCGAGCACCACGATGGCGCCGGTGTAGCCCTGGAGGGCCTCGTCGGCGGCCTTTTGGATCTTGGAGTTCAAGGTGAGCACCACGGTGTCGCCGGGCTGCTCCTTGCCCGAGAGGGCGTTTAAGGCGCTGCGCCAGCTGGTGTAGTCGGCATGGCCGGTGAGCGAGGTGTTCATGGACTGCTCGATGCCGGTGGCGCCGTATTGGGTGGAGATGTAGCCCACCGTATGGATGGCGAGGTTCCCGGCAGGATGGCTGCGCACGTAGGTGCCGTCTGCCTGTTGGAGCGACTCGGCCAGAGTCACGCCGTCGGAAGTGATGATGGCGCCGCGCTGCACCTTGGAGGAGCGGGCGATGGTGTGGTTGTTGATGGGCAGGTTCTGGTAGTCGGAAGCCTTGATCACCTGGATGAAGGTGAGGTTGGCGATGAGCAGCGCAAACAGGACGGTGAAGAAGGTCACCAGGGCAGTGAGGCGCGAGGAGAGGGCCACGCGCCCCAGCACGCCGGACTCCGGGGTCTCCATGCCGCGGGAAATGCGTGCATAAGGACTGTTTTTAAGGGCCTCGAAGCTCTGGGAGGTGCCGTGGGCGTGGAGCGCCGGGGTGATCTCGGCGCCGGTGGTGCCCGAGCCGCTCACCAGCACGGAGTGGCCGGTGCCTTGGTCGCCGCAGCGAAGCAGCAGGCCCACGGCGATGAAGCTCGCCAAAAGCGAGGAGCCGCCTTGGCTCATGAAGGGCAGCGTGACGCCTGTGAGCGGCAAGAACTTGGTGACGCCGCCCACAATGAGGAAGGCTTGGAAGCAGATGGAGGTGGTGAGGCCTGCCGCAGTGAAGGCTGCCATGTCAGACTTGGCGCGGGCCGCGGTGGCAAAGCCGCGCACCGCAAAGAGCATGAAGAGCAGCAGCACGGCGCTGGCGCCCAAAAGGCCCATCTCCTCGCCTATGGCCGAGAAGATGAAGTCTGAGGCCACCACCGGGATGAGCTCGGGCATGCCCTTGCCCACGCCGGCGCCGAAGAGGCCGCCGTCGGCCAGGGAGTAGAGGGACTGCACGATTTGCAGGCCGCCGCCCTGGGCGTCTGCAAAGGGGTCAAGCCAGATGTCAAAGCGCGTGCGCACGTGGCCAAAGAGGAAGTAGCAGGCCACCGCCGCCAGGGCCAAAAGCGCCACCGACACCACCACATAGCTCACGCGGCCCGTGGACACGTAGAGCATCACCACAAAGATGGTGTAGAAGAGCAGGGCGCTGCCCAGGTCGCGCTCGAAGACCACGATGAGCAAGGTGAGCCCCAGCATGAGCAGGATGGGCAGCAGCATGCGGGGCGCCGGCAGGGTGAGGGGGCCGTACTTGCGGCTGGAAGCCGAGAGCAGCTCGCGATTGGCCGCCAGATAGCTGGCCAAAAAGAGCACGATGGCGATCTTTGCCAGCTCGCCGGGCTGGAAGGAGAAGGGGCCGATCTGCAGCCACAGCTTGGAGCCGTAGTGGGCCACGCCAAAGACCATGGGCAGCAGAATAAGCACCACGCCGGCGATGCCGATGGTGTACTTGTAGTCGGCCAAGGCATCGAGGTTCTTTACCAAAAACAGGGTGGCCACCATGGCGGCTACCGAGACGAACAGCCACATGACCTGGGACATGGCCGAGTTTGGGGCCAGCCGGGTCACAAAGGTGATGCCTATGCCGGAGAGCACGAACACGATGGGCAGGATCGCCGGGTCTGCGCCGGGGGCCAAGAAGCGCACCGCCACATGGGCCGCCGCAAAGGCGGCGAAGAGGCCCAGAGGCACCGAGACGGTCTCCAGCGACAGGGCGGTGCCCGTGTCGATGACGTACATGGCATAGATGAGCAGCACCGGCACTGCGCCTGCGATGAGCAGCAGCAGCTCGGTGGTGCGGCGATTGGCTCCCCGCTCCAAGGGGTCGGGCGAGGTCGCAGTGGCGTAGGGGTTCAGGTTCATGCGGCACCGCCTTCCTGAGGCGCAGCGCCGCCTTCAGAGGCGGCTGCATCGGGAGCAGGGGATTCCGCTGCAGCAGAGGCGCCATCGCTGGCAGCGGTGGCTGCGTCCTTGTCGGCAGCAGAAGCGTCCCCGGAGCTCTTGAGGGTGTCGGCAGTCTCGGCGGCCTTGCGGGCGGCCTCCTCGATCTGCTCGCGGTAGGCGCTCACAGTGGCGTTGGCGGCATCCAGGTTGTCCATGGTGATGCCGGAGGCCAGCTGGGTTTGGACGGCCTCGGGAAGCTGGGAGGCCTCGACGCTGGTAGTCTCTTGGAGATGGGAGAGGGGGAAGCCTAAGAAGTCTCCCTCGACGCCCTGGTAGATGGCCACATGGCCCTCTGAGGTGGAGAGGTAGTAGCTGCGGTTCACGATGAGGGAGCCCACCAGCCACACCACGGCCAAGATGGCGACGAAGCCGGCCAGCCAGCCCAAGACGGCGTTGCGGCGCTTGCGGGAGCGGGCCGCCTCCTTGCCGTCGTTCAAGATGTCCACCACGATGACGGTGACGTTGTCGTGGCCGCCGGCGATGAGGGCGGCAGAGACAAGGGCGTCGGCACAGGTCTGAGGGCTGGCGCTGGTGACGCAGATGTCCTCGATCTCGGAGTCGGGCACCATGGAGGAGAGGCCGTCGGAGCACAGCAGCACGCGCTCGCCGCTCTCTACGTCCAAGGTGAAGTGGTCTGCATACATGTCGGGGTCAGAGCCCAGGGCGCGGGTGATCACCGAGCGCGACGGGTGCACGCGGGCCTCGTCGGGGGTGATCTTGCCGGAGTCCACCAGCTCCTCCACAAAGGAGTGGTCGTGGGTCACGCGCACCAGGGTGCCTTTGTGCAGCAGGTAAAGGCGGGAGTCGCCCACATGGGCGACGGCCATCTTGTCGCCTTCGATGATGCAGGCGGTGGCGGTGCAGCCCATGCCCTCGCGGCCGCGGCCCTGCTCGGGGGCGCTTATCACGTCTCTGTTGGCCGCTTCGATGGCGGCGCCCAGCCCGGCGGAGTCTGCGTGGGCGGGCGCCTCCTGGGCGATGGCATGGATGGCGATAGAGCTGGCTACCTCGCCCGCGGCATGGCCTCCCATGCCGTCTGACACCGCAAAGAGCGGCGGGCGGCACAGATAGGAGTCTTCATTGTGATCGCGGATAAGCCCCACGTCGGTGCGAGAGCCCCAGGCCAAAAAGTGGTTGGACCCGCTCTCGGAGTCAGATCCCGGCCTGCTCGACAAGTCGAGCATGGGGCGCAGGGGCGCGGTGGCTTGGCGCACCAGCTTGGACGCCAAAGAATGCTCCTCTGTCATCGGCGGCTCACTCGAAGCACGGCGTCGCCTACCTGCAGGTCGTCGCCGTCGCGCAGGGTGACGGGCTCGGTGACCTCGCGGCCGTTGACCATGGTGCCGTTGGTGGATTCCAGATCTTCCAGCACCAGCGCCGGGCCCTGGAGGGTGAGGCGCGCGTGGTTGGCGCTCACAAAGGGCTCGTCGATGACGATGTCGCAGCTAGGGGAGCGGCCAATGACCACGGGCCCCAGCATGTCCACATGGAGGCCGCGCAGGTTGCGGGGCCCCTTCTCCAGGTCCAAGGTCCAGATGGCGGAGTCTTTGCGCTGCCCTTTCACCAGGCCAATGCCGGTGCGCATGACCGCGAACAAAAACAGGTAGAGCAACACCACCAAAAGGATGCGGCCAATAAAGAGGACGAGGTCGATCATCAGCCCTCCCGGAACTCAAGGTTCGTAAGCCCCAGCGTGATGAGGTCGCCGTCGCGCAGCACGCAGCGCTCGATGTCCACGTCGTTCACCAGGGTGCCGTTCATGGACTTGAGGTCGCTGATGAGCCAGTGGCCGCCCTGATAGGACAGCTCTGCATGGCGGCGGCTCACGTTGGGGTCGTGCAGCACGATGCCGCCGGTGGTGCGCTCGCGGCCAATGATGCAGCGGTCAGAGGTGCAGGCATAGGTGCGCCCGCTCTGGCGGTCGATGAGCACCGCCGAGGGGCCCGTCGCACGAGGCGCGGCCCCTGCCCGCGGGTTTACCAAGGGCACGTTGCGGCGCTGGGTGGGAGGGGCCATGGTAGGCCCAGGGACCGATGTTGCTGGCTGCTGCACCGAGGGCGCCACGGGAGCCGGGGCGCCGGGCACGTCGTAGCCGGCATAGCTGGGGGTGGCGCTGTAAGAGCCGTCGGCATGGGGGTTTACCAAGGGTGTCGAGGCAGCATGCCTGCGGCTTGGCGCACCGGCGCCAGCGGCAGGCGCATTCTCTGCTGCCGAGAAGGACGGGCCGCCGGCGGCCGGGACAGCTGCCTGGGGCACGCCGTTATCGGCATAGGGAGCCACGGGCTCCGGACGCAGCGCCAGGTTGGAGCCCACGGGGGCCTCGGGGCGCGCGACAGGGACGCCGGGCTGCTCGGAGATGTAGGCGTCTTCCACCACGTCCAGCACGGTGCTGGGGCTGATGACGTCCAAGCCGGCATCTGCGCCGTCTGCCACCGGGCTGCCGATGGGACCCAGGCCCGCTTCCAGCGCGTTGGCGCGGGGGCGGCCAGAGGCGCCGGCACGCGGAGTGGCTGCAGCGCGACCCTGCGCAGGGGCGGCGGCAGGGGCACCCGAGAGCACCTCTTGCTCCTCCACCCGGAGATGATCCAGGGTGCGGGCGTCGACGTTCTCTGCAAACACGGAGAACTTGCCGTGCTTGAGCGACGGATCCACCATGAAGCGCACCAGCGGCGCGCCCACAAAGGTGTAGCCGCGGCGCTGGGCATGGGCCTCCAAAAACAGGGCCGTCTCCTGGGTGAGGCTGGCGTAAAGAGGGCGCATGGCGGCATCGTCGTCTGCCGATATAAGCACCGTGAACAGGGCCGGCGCCGTATCTACGCCGTTGATCACGTAGGTCTCTTTTTCCAGCTCGCTCGAGGCCTTCTTGGCAAGCTTTTTAAAGGAGAAGGGCGCGGCGGCCTGGGCGGAATCGCCAAACAGACCAGAGATGCGCTCTTCGAACACGTTAAGGAAGTTCACTGTCTTCACCTTCCCGGCGCGCCGTGGGGATGCCAAACAGCGCGACCATGAGGAGCATGAGTACTCCTGAGCCTACCGCAACGGCCGTGGCCTGAACTGATGGAGCGGCCCATATCTGGCCATTCTCCAGACCTGAAGCCACGCAAAGCCCCACCAGCATGAGGACGGCTGCTAAAAGCTGCCCTGCCGCCGCGCGTCCCGGGCTGCCTTTGGCGCCGCACCAGGATGCCGCTGCAGCCGCCAGCGCCGAGAAGCCCACCACGCACACCGCCGCTCCCACGGCAGCCACAGGGCTCACCCCGCTGGCAGAGCTTGCAGCACTTCCCGCAGCTCCCGCTGCGAAGAAGATCCCGCCTCCGGCGCTGCCGCCCGCTCCGGCACGCACTACCAGCGCAAGCAGGGAGGACAGGGCGCTGGTGAGGGCCGCCACTGCGGGTGGCAGTCCATAGCCGGCAACTCCCGGGCTCACCGCCGGCGATGCGGCAGCCGGCCCTGCGAGCAGGGAGACACAGGCCAGGCGGCTGGAGTTTCTCGGTAGCAAAGGCAGCACGCGTACCACCCAGAGCAGGGTAGGCACCGCCACCGCGGCGCCCCAGCCCAGGGCGGGCAACAGACCGCCCGCGCCGAAGGCAACCGAGCCCGTCGCCACACAGGCAACCAGTAGCGTAGTACAGGCGCCCACCATGGGGGCGAGCGCGGCGAGGGCTGCGCAGGCGGCAGGCGCCAGGACGCTCACCCAGCTCAGGGGCAATCCCAAGCTCTGGCAGGCCCAGCTGGCCACGAGGAATGCGGCCAGGGCGTCGGCGGCGACACACACAAAATCCGCAAGCCATGGGATGCGGCGGCCAGGCGGGTCCATCGCCCTCCAGGCCGACTCATCGAACTCTTCGCCTTCCTCCGCCTGGTCCAGCAGCCCGCAGATGGAAGCCCGACCTTCCTCAGGGTCTCCCAGCGACGGCACCACTTCGCCCGCCAGCTCCAGCGGATCCACCATGCGCGCGGCTGGATCGGCGCTCATGGCGCTTTCGAAAGCCAAAGTCACGGGGCCAGCCAGCTCGGCTTCCACCGAGTCCAGCGGCGGCGCCCCCTTTTGTTCCAGCTTGAGCGACTTCTCGGCCGTAGGGGCCGAGAAGGGCGCCCGTCCCGTAAGCGCCTGATAGCAGACGGTTGCCAGCGAAAAGACGTCGGTGCGCTCGTCCACCAGCTCGCCGCAGAGCTGCTCGGGAGGCATGTAGCCCACCGTGCCGCCTCGGGCGTCGTCCCAGCCGGCCGCCGAGGCCAGCGAGGCCATGCCAAAGTCTGCCAGCTTCACCGCGCCGGTTTTGTCGATCATGATGTTTGCGGGCTTGATGTCCAGATGCAGCACGCCGTGGTCGTGGGCGTAGGAGAGCGCCGAGGCCACCGACTGCAACACGTAGGCCACCTCGCACCATATAAGCACGCCGCCCTCTACGCGGCCCATCAACTCAGAAAGGGTCACGCCGTCCACGTACTCCATGACTATGTAGGCGAACTGGTCGTCCACCGCAAAGTCGTGCACCGTGACGATGTTGGGATGCGTAAGCGCGCTAGACGCCCGGGCCTCTGCCAGCGCCTCTGCCACTGCGGCATCGACCCCATAGCCTGCGGCGTTCCCCGCGCCCCAGCCCGCGCCACCTGCCCCGCCAGCGCCCCAGCCCGCTGGGCTGTACCCTGCGGCATCGTAGCCCGCCTGGGCATAGGCCTCGGGATCCTGGGATTCCAATGGCAAGCACTTGATGGCCACGCGCCGCTGCAGGCGCACGTCCCAACACACCAACACGGAGCCAAAACCGCCCTGGTCGCGCTGCTCTATGATGCGGTAGCGCCCCAATAGCTGGGGGGATGCAAAACTCTCGCCTCCACCCGCCATCCCTAGGCCGCCTGCAGCGCCAGCGCCGTAGGCGCCGCGACCCGTGCGAGAGGGTCCAGCCTGCGAAGGCATCTCTTGGTTGAATGGGGCCATAACGACGTCCTTGGTGTGTATGGGGTGCGAATGGACGACTTTTGTCTGCAGGCACCGATGGGTACCTGCGACTCTTTGGCTTCCTAGTGTAGCATCCCCGCTGAGCCGAGGCACTCTTGCCCGTCCCTGCGCCAAATCAAGGAGAGCTTATGTGGGGAAACGGGCTCATAGGTGCGATCAAAAAAACTTTGCCACAGGCGGTAAAAGTGTGGCATACTAACCTAGCTACGCGGGCGTGGCGGAATTGGCAGACGCGTACGGTTCAGGTCCGTATGAGAGCAATCTCATGAAGGTTCAAGTCCTTTCGCCCGCACCAGACTTTCTCAGGAGCCCCTCAAGGCTCCTTTTTTCATGCCGCGATGATCCATAAAAAAAGAGCCCCTAGCTGAAGAGCTTCCTAGCTGGTGCGCCAAGAAGCTCTCGAAGGCCCAGGGGCCCAATATGTAGCAAATGAAGCATAAAATCAGAGGGACTCACAAAGCTTACTTAGTACAGTGCACTTACTCAGCGCACTGTAGAAGCTGCCTCGCGAACCACAGACTTATCCTGCGAACCACAGAAGCTGCTCGTCCCGCGCATCGCAGAAGCCAGCTGCCTCGCGCACCATACGTTGCTGTTCGGCATCCGCTGTGTTCCACCGCTCCATCAGCGTTGCTGCTTGGAGTCGGAGTCCTCATCGTCGTCGCCAAAAATACCCGAGAAGATCCCGCCTTCCTCGTCGTCGGTCTTCTCATGGTTGAAGTACTGCTTGCGCGTGCGGCGCTCCAGCACGAACGCGATGATGAGGCACAGGATGATGCCGCCAATGAACAGGCAGGCCACGCCTGTGCGCGTATCAAAAAGCCAGCTAAAGAAGTCCATGGTTAACCTTTCGGTGCAAGATGTGCCCAATGGCCGGGTCGCGCCGTTGCGACAGGAAGCCCGGGGTAGTATCCAACAAGTAGTAGTGGCAAGTATATACTGATAAATCGCCCAAATAGCAGTAGTGTCAACCCACAAGAAAGCGGGGCCCCATGCTCGATATCAAGTTCGTACGAGAGAATCCCCAGGTCGTCGATGCCGCCATGGAGGCGCGCCACGGCTCTTGGGACCGTGAGAAGTTCTTCGAGCTCGAGGCCGAGCGCCGCTCCACCATCGCCCAGGTCGAGGCCCTCCAGGCTGCGCGCAACAAGGCGTCCAAGGAGATCGGCGCCCTCATGCGCGAGGGCAAGCGCGACGAGGCAGACCAGCTCAAGGCCCAGGTGGCTGCCGATAAGAGCCGCATCTCCCAGCTGGAAGACCGCCGTGGCCAGGTAGAGCAAGAGCTCCACGACCTCATGAGCCGCATCCCCAACATCCCCGATGCCTCCGTGCCGGAGGGCAAGGACGACTCCGAGAACGTCGAGGTCCGCAAGTGGGGCACCCCGCGGCAGTTCGACTTTGAGGCCAAGGCCCACTGGGATCTTGGCCCTGAGCTGGGCATTATCGACTTCGAGCGCGGCGTGAAGATCGCCGGCAGCCGCTTCTACCTGCTGGGGGGCATGGGTGCTCGCCTGGAGCGCGCCCTCATCAACTTCTTCGTCGATATGCACATCAAGGCCGGCTTCAAGGAGTGGTGGCCCCCTGTCATCACCAACGCCGAGACCCTCTACGGCACCGGCCAGCTGCCCAAGTTCGAAGACGATCTCTTCCACGTAGAGCCCAACCTCTACCTCATCCCCACCGCCGAGGTCATGCTCACCAACATCCACCGCGACGAGGTCATCAACGGCGACAAGCTACCCCTCAAGTACACCGCCTTCACCCCCTGCTTCCGCGAGGAAGCCGGCAGCGCTGGCCGCGACACCCGCGGTATCATCCGCGTGCATGAGTTCGACAAGGTGGAGATGGTCAAGTTCGCCCGCCCCGAGGACTCCATGAACCAGCTTGAGGCCATGACCCACGAGGCCGAGCTCTGCCTCCAGGCTTTGGGCTTGCCTTACCATGTGGTGACCCTTTGCTCCGGCGACCTGGGCTTCTCTGCCGCCAAGACCTACGACCTGGAGGTGTGGCTGCCCAGCTACCACAACTACAAGGAGATCTCCAGCTGCTCCAACTGCTGGGACTTCCAGGCCCGTCGCGCCAACATCCGCTACAAGGACCCCAGCGAGTTCAAGGGCACACGCTACGTGCACACCCTCAACGGAAGCGGCCTCGCCGTGGGCCGCGCCATGGCCGCCATCATCGAGAACTACCAAAACGAGGACGGCACCGTCACCGTCCCCGAGGCCCTGGTTCCCTACATGGGCGGCGTGACCCTCATCACCCCCGAGGAATCCATCAACGCCTAGCGCTCCCTATATCTCGATCTACCTGCGTTTACACGCCTCCGCAACCCCTCGTTGCGGAGGCGTTTTCGATTCTCAACCCAAAAGCGGTGGCACGCAACCGGCCTTCTTGGCACGCTGGAACCAATGGAACCGCATCACTTCATCCCGCAGCCCACCGCACAGGAAGGCACGCCCATGAACGTCTCCATCGCCGAGCGCCTCGCCGCCCTCCGCCGCCAGCATGGCCTCACCCAGGAGCAACTGGCCCAAAAGCTCGGAGTGTCCCGTCAGGCAGTCTCCAAATGGGAGCGCACCGAGTCCAGCCCCGACACCGACAACCTCATCGCCCTCGCCCGCCTCTACGGAGTCACCCTCGACCAGCTGATCTATGGAGAGGACGCTCCCGCCGAGCTCCTCGACCCTGCCGAGAAGCCCTACTCCCAAGACTCGGACGACGCTCCTGGTCCCAGCGCCGCCGACGCCGACAATCCGGCAGACGAGCCCAACCCCGCAGGCGACTCCCCAGACGACCCCGATGCCCAGAATGACGACTCCCGCGACCAGGTCCATTGTTCCTGGGACGAGGGCGTTCATGTGGAGAGCGACGACGCCTCAGTCCATGTAGGTTGGGACGGCGTGCGGGTGCACGACTATGTCTCTGGCGACCAGGTGGAGGTGGGCCCTGGTGGCATCCACATCAACGCCGCCGACGGCACGCATACCGTCCGCACCCAGGACGACGGCTCGGTATGGATCGACGACACTCGCTACGACAGCTGGGCCGACGCCCACCGCGCCACTTCCCACGACTCCAAACCCAAAGCCTTCATCGCGCGCATTCCCTATGCGCCCCTCTCCCTCATCGCCCTGCTGGGCCTAGGCCTCTTTGGCCAGCGTTGGAACCTAGGCTGGGCTTTCGTTGCAGCTATCCCTGCGTGGGAGAGCCTCTGCGGCGTTGCTAACGCGTGGGTGCGCGGCCATCGTGGCAAGAAGCTTCGCGGAGCCGTTGCTGGCTTTTGCTTTTGGACCGGCCTCTCCATCTTTCTCATCACCGGCGCTCTCTGGGGCACCTGGCATCTTGGCTGGGCCTGGATCCTCCTAGGCCTCGCCGCATCGCTCCTAGTAGACGCCCTCTGGCCCAAGAGCTACGACTCGTAGCCGCACCGTAGCAAACTCGGGCTATCAAGACCTGTCTATCCCACACATCCCAGCGAGCCCCAGAGCGCCATCCATTCGCGCGCTCTGGGGCTCGTCGCATGTTATTGGCTCACCGACTCCTGCGCGTTCCTAAACAGCTTGCTCAGATAGTCCGCGGCGCCACGACGCACAGAGTCCAGCAGGCTCGGATGTGCCGCCGACCAGTCCACCGGATGCTCCTTCAGCCATACCCGCGCAAAATCGATGACACCCTGGCCATTGCCCGGATTAAAGGTCTCCTCGCCTGGCACAGGGATGTTCACCTCGACGTCTGCCGCCTGCGCGTAGAGAATCTCCAGCTGCTGAGCCCCATAATTCATGCACTTGGTCATAAGGTTCAAAACCGTCAGATCGTCCGCCGGCTCAAAGGTCCTAAGCATGTGCGCTGCCACAACCCCGTCCACCGTGGACCGGTCAAACAGCGGCGTGGGCAGATTCATGCGGCATCCGCCGTCTACCAGCGTATGCCCCTCAAAGGACAAAGGTTGCACTACCAGCGGATATGCTCCCGAAGCCGCAATGCAGCTCCCCAAATCATGATCGCCCGGAATCCACTTCCACGACCCCGCCGGCCCCGAGAAATACCCGTCCGTTCCCGTGAACACGCACAGCTCGCCGGTGAGGATATCCACAGAAGTCAGCGCCAGCGGCAGCTTCAAATCCCCAAAAGTTTTGACTCCTGCCTTTTCCAGCAGGGGAGCGACCTGATCCATCAGCACGCCGTCACCCAAAAAACCTTGATGGGTCACCGCCGAAAGCACATGCCTCTTCATGGTCTTGATGATTCCTGCGTCTGCCACTGACTTGTCCAGCTCCAGCAGCAAACTCTCAATATCCGATGAGCTCAGCCCCGACGCTACCAGTGTTGCCACCAGCGCGCCCATCGAGGTGCCGGCCACCGCCGCAACCTTTAGATTGTTGCGTTCCATATCTTCGAGCACCGCGACTTCCGAGAACGATCTCCAGCCGCCGCCTGCCAGAGCGAGCCCAACGCCTTCCCTATGATTAGATGCCATGGGTTCGACCTCCCTTAGTATGTGTAAAACTTACATAGAGTCCTTGTACCCCAATAAAACAGAACATATGTTCTAATATGAGGAGGCACAGAGTTTTTTCGAGAGGAGATAGCATGACACATCATCGTCGCAAGGGTTCCAAGCGTCCTGCCCAGCCCTCAGAGGTAATCCAGCAGGTAGCGCGCATAACTCACAATCTAGAAGGCGACATCGTCGAGATCGCCGTCTACGATTCTGCCGACAACATCTACCTCTATGAAACCCTGAGGCGCTCCCAGCCCTTCTCCAATGCCCCCGGTGCCGAGAAGCCCGCACCCCTCCACCGGCGAGTCACCCTATGCAAGACACAGGAACTTTGGGCTGCCCTCCGTTGTGCCCCGGGTCAAGAGGCTTTGGTTCTCACCCAAGACCTAAAGGGTGTCACTACGCTCTCGGACCTCTTGGAGCTTCTCATGGCTGCAGAATGCCCCTATATCCTGGAGAACTCTTCCATGAGCAAGGCCCTTTAAGCCAAGTAAGTAGGGATAAATATGATTTCAAACTTAAAGGGTTAGATTTGCTAGATCTGTGATCGGAGAAGATGGCTCTTTACAATTCAAGCCACCTTCCCCATATGGGACACGTTTTCCATCCTTCATTAAATCCCATAAGCTGTAAGTCCTCAGGGGTTCTGGTGTTAATTAACTGAAGCATTTTTGTATGCCAAGAAGAGTCAGGGGCTATGCGTTCGAGTATATAGCCAAGAATAGTTAGCAGCGTAAATGTGGAGCTGTTATTGACCTCGTAGGGGTGATGCCATTCGGGGTACTTGCGGCCTCTAGGGATTTTTGTTTTGTTGCCCAGGCGTCGGTTCCATAAGCGATCATGATGAGCACAGATATTACGCACGGTGTTTAATGTAATCAACCATGACTCTAATACGAGATAAGGCACGCCAATTTCGTTGGCTATACCCCCTTTTACTTCATTTGAAGAACCGCGGAAAAGAGTCAACATCATTCCAAAATCCATGATGTTGACCAACATCCAGTACGGTGGCAACTCGTGGGAATCCCCATACTTTTCTTTAAAGTGGTCTGTGAAAAGCGTTTTCGAGCGATCGTAGGCTTTAAAGCACCTTGAGATAAAACCGCAATGGATCTTTTCGTTCATATTTGGAAGGCTGGCAGCGTTGAGGTAACCAAATGGGCCATCTTTCTGTGCCAGTCTATATGCAAGCTGAGTTCGCATATAAATCTCAAGACGCTCGATGGCATCAAGGACAACAAGTCTTAGTTGCCTATCAAACGTATATAACTGCCATATCTTATTAAACCGTGTTCCCGGGATAAAAGATTCGGAGCCGTCTATAGATATCTGTTTGAATATGTACCAATATCCACTTAGTCGGTAATAACCTACGTCTTCAAGACGAGTGATCAGGTCAGTTCTATTAAAGATGAGACCAAGTTCTGCAAGTTTGTCGGCTTGTTGGTCATACGAAAGCCACGGCTTACGGTACTGCATGTAACCCCTAAAAAAACACCCGCCAGAGTTTGCATCATCTCAAAAAATGAGAGAGAGGCATGGCGGGTTCACTGACATTACTCTACCACACAGTTCAGCTACTCGAATAAGTTTACACGAGACTAAACGTGGGGCGCTCAAGTTGAATGTTCATAGAATGAATGAGGAGGGGAGGACTAGGGGTGTGAATAGATAAGCTAGTAATGATGCTGGGTTAACTTGCGTGGATAGATAAAGCATCTGTCCAAGAAAAAAGGCCCCGCAGGGCCTGAATAAATTAAACTGGTGCGGCGTACAGGATTCGAACCTGTGACGTTCTGATTCGTAGTCAGACCCTCTATCCAGCTGAGGTAACGCCGCAAGACATATTGAGTATCGTGAAGATTGGGATACTTGTCAACCGAAAATACCGTCTTTTTTAGATAACAGCTCTGCAACTATTGGGAACTCGGAGAAGGCAGGTAACATTCAGAAAACAACCTATGACCCACAGCAAAAAACGGAGGACACCAAGGTGCCCTCCGTTCAATTTGCGCTGGTGCGGCGTACAGGATTCGAACCTGTGACGTTCTGATTCGTAGTCAGACCCTCTATCCAGCTGAGGTAACGCCGCGTGCGAGAAATAGTATGCAATGGAATCCGAGCCCTGTCAACAATGAATCGAAAGATATCTCTTGTTTTGTTTTGTTGCATAGACCTGATATCCATCTGATGTGCTCCAAACATCGAGACAAGCAGCCATAGCAGGGATAATAGGGAAGAGCTATAAATAAACTCTCAAATCGCGCTACCTACGTAATCCCTCTATGTAACAATCGCAGTATGTTTCTAGAGGGCACAACGCCCCTTGTTTACCTGGGCATTCGCGCTTTACCTGGGCATTCGCGCACGTCATCCACCCAAACGCACGCTCCAGCTCCCACACGCGCCGTCGCCAGCCACTATCCGCACAAACAAACCCCCAGTAACCATTCGCGGTCACCGGGGGTCCTCACAGTCACTGGCGGAGAGCTGGGGATTCGAACCCCAGATAGGATTGAGTCCTATACTCGCTTAGCAGGCGAGCACCTTCGGCCTCTCGGTCAGCTCTCCGGGCCTTAGAAGCATACCCGATTCAGCCGTTCAGTTAAAGTCCCGAGTTGTCATGGGTGCTCATGCTCTCGCGCCTGCACGTCCGTACGTGCCAAGCCGAGAAGCCCGCGCATTCGCGCCCGCATCTGTCCTAGCGTCAGCGTTCACCCGCGCAATGCATCCACCAGCGCTTCGTCCACCACAATGTCGTCGCGCCTTGCAGTCACTTTGTCCCAGGAGAACTCGCTCACCAGCTCGATAGCGCTCACGGGCTCAAAGCGCTCAATAAGCCCCACCTTCCAGGCTAATAGTCCCAGCAGGCGCTCCGGTCCGCGCATCCAGGTCCGCAAGCTCCCCAAATCCAGGTCAAAGTCGCGTTTTGCCAAGCGTCGGCCGTCCGGCGCCACCAGCAGAGGCACATGGAAGTACTCCATCTCGCCCAGTCCTAGCACATGTTGCAGATAGCGCTGACGCCCGCTGGACCCCATCAGGTCATGGGCTCGCACCACATGGTTCACGCCCATTGCGGCGTCGTCTACCACTACTGCCAGCTGATAAGCATAGACCTCGTCGCTTCTACGCACCAAAAAGTCGCCGCAGTCTCGGGCCAGCACGGTCGACTGCGGGCCGTACACCCCATCGATAAATTCGATCGAACCCGCAGGATCGCTCAGCTCAGGTACCATCATGCGCAGCGCTGGCCTCTTCACCAAGCTCCGTTCAGCCACCTCGGCGGCGCTCAGGCCTCTACAGGTACCCGCATAAATATAGGTACCGTCGCTGGCGTGGGGAGCATTGGCTGCATGAAGCTCGGCGCGGCTGCAAAAGCAGGGATACACCAGGCATTGGGCCTTCAACGCTTCCAGCGCCTCGCCATAGGCCCAACTGCGCTCGCTCTGATACCACGGATCGCCGTCCCAGGTAAGCCCCAGCCACCGCAAGTCGTCCATAAGCTGCAGCGCCTTCTGCCTATCGCAGGTCGCGGGATCCAGATCCTCCATGCGCAGCACAATGGACCCGCCTGCCCGCCTGGCATCCAGCCAGGCAAGCAGGCAGGAAAAGACGTTGCCCAAATGCATCCGTCCCGAAGGCGTCGGCGCAAACCGCCCGCACACCTCGGTGTGCTGAGGGCTGGCTGTCAAATCAGGAAGTCCCTCAACAGCACCAGCAAACCGCCCGCACGCCCCGCTTCCAGCGGAGCCTGCGGGCGCACAATCAGCTGCGCCTTGCGTCACATCAGCCAACTCGTCCATAACTCCAGTTACATCGCCATGGTGGGCGCCACAAAAGTGCGGTTCAAATAGGACTGATCCAGCGCATAGAGTCCCTGGGGAGACGTCCCAAACAGCTCGTAGTCCTTGATCAGATCCGAGGCGTTCGTCTCCTCCTCGCCCTGCTCCTGAATGTACCAGTCCAAAAGCTTCACCGTGCGCCAGTCGGCAATGCCCGCCGCTGCCGAATAGCACTTGTTAATGCAATCCGTAATGTACTTCTCATGGGCCAAGCCGGCTTTCAGCGGAGCCAGGTCGCTGTCAAACTCCAAATCAGGCTCGGCAATGGCAAACATCTTCACCGAGTAGTCGTGATCCAGCAGGAACCTGCGCAAAATCTTGGCGTGCGCCAGCTCCTCCTGAACCTGCACCATGTACCAGTTTGCATAGCCCTTCAATCCACGCTCGTCGTAGTAATCCGCGAACGTCAAATACAAATAGGCGCTATACAGCTCCTCATTAATCTGCCTGTTCAACAGGTCGTAGACTTCCTCAGCTTTCTCAGCCATAGTCATCCTCTCATCCAAGGTCGTATCATTGCGGCCCCTCAATTCTAAACCCCTGCCGAGAAACCCTCGCCCTCGCCTCAAGCTTCCATTCTCAGGGGCCCACTGTTTAAGAATGCTTGCTAGTTTTTTCGGCTGTATCACCAGCCTCGTTTTCGATCCCGGCTTCTAGCTCAGCTTCCATAGTTCCCATATTAGGAAGGCAGAGATTGTGAGAGCGTCTGAGACACAACCCTCTAAAACCAGTCGCTTGAACTCTTCGGGACTGGCCCAAGAAGTTGAAGAGAACTCGCCATCTCCCATATCGGAGGAGACAGGATAACTGACTCGGCAGGCCACGATGCAGACTTCGTCGCGGAGCAGTCCGGTATCCCCGTGAATTTTGGTCAGAAGCGTTGCCTCCTGAACCTCTAACCCAGTTTCTTCATAGAGCTCGCGTCTCGCGCAATCCTCCGGAGATTCTTCAGCCATGGCTCTTCCTCTGGGAAACTCTAGGCTTTCGCCTCTAAGGGCTGCCCTCCAGTGCTTCCCCAATAAAAGGCGGCCTGCATCGTCGAAAGCTACACAGACAGAGCCTTTGCCGGTTCCGCATTGGACGAATTGGGTGTCATAGACCAGGCCGTCCAAGCGAGTCACCTGGCTGGAAATCACTTGCAGGTGCATGGGTTGTCCAGAGGAGAAAAGAATCTTCTCCTGGGCTTTTTTGATAGGGGACACGAGCACTCCTTAGGAAATCATAAAGCTACCGGTGGCCTGCCTTGCCTCTCTATAGAGATCGATAATGCTCTTTATGTCATCGAAACTGCTTAGGATGAGTGCGCCCACCAAGGCGCCTAGTCCTACTAGATTTGTAGCCAAATCTGTAGATAAGACAAACGCAAAGACGGCGATGCCTAACGATCCGATAGATTCCCGCACTAAGTCACAAAAGGATCTGCAATTTATACCGTTATTAATCGCATAGGTTACATGGTAGGCTTTCTTGCTCTTTTCCTTGCTGTTGCTGGCTGGAACCTCCCACCAGAGCTTTATATCTTTTTGGTAGGTTACGCAGATTTGTCTGAACATGCCCGAAGGAATGGACTGAAGCGTACTGAGGATCCCTCCCAGATTACTTACGCGGACATTTCCGTCCTTTGTCTTATAGCGTTCAATCTCGTCTCTATGCTCCAATACGATCTCGGAGAAGTGCGCAAACACCTGCGAGTTTGAGTGAGGCGCCAAAGTAGAGGGACCCTCAATGCTTATGAGAGAGGAATGGTTTGCTTCAGCGATTGCCCGGCAGTAACAAAAATCGTACCAGTCAAAGATGAGCCGTTCATCATCAGGGCAGAAGGCAGCCGGATCCTCTGGGCATGGCGAGATTCCTAACTGGCTTCTTATATACGCTCGGGCCTTTGTTCGATTGCCAATATTGACGTCTTTTGAGTCCCACAACGACTGAATCGCCTCTTCGTCCTGGTGTGCATGGTTTTTGTACAGCTTGAAGTACGGATCAGAGATCTGCCTAAAACGGGCGGAGAAGTCAGGAAGCACACAAGACGAGGAGTGTCCTATTACTCCAGAGTCATAGGCATCCAGCCAGTCCTTGATGGCGAGGGTGTAGGCGGTCAAGTCAACGGGATTGAGTCCGGCTCTTTGCGCGATAAAACGGGAGCAACCCTTGGAAAACTCAGCATTATCCAAGTTGCAAATTTGGTCCCAGACAATGTTGCAGCGTTCTTGGCACGAGGCAGCATGGGCGGGCTTGGAGGTAGTAAAGATGCTCAGTGCGGACAGCTCAGGAAAAGGCTTGATGGTCGGAGTGTCTGAGATTCCAGTCTTATTACCCGAGGCTTCGGGTGTCCCAGTAGCTCCAGTCTTATGCGTTCCAGCACCGGGTATGCCCAAAAAACTTCCGTAAGCCTCTCTCAGCGTACTTTTATTGCGGCAGAGCACGGTAAGGGGAAGGGGTTCCTGTTCAGCTAGGCCCAGTAGCTCCCGGCATCCCCTAGGGCCCAAGGCGAGAAAAAAGACACCGTCCAAGAGGTTCGAGTCGGTCAGAAGAATAGTAGGGCTATAAAGAGATGCGGTGCGAAGGCAACCAGCGAAATACTTGATACGTGGAGCAGCAAGTTCGCAGAGGTTCGTATCTTTGCAGCTACCCTCCATAAGGGCATGGTGTAGGGCGTTTTCAGAGCTCCACATGTTGGAAGGAGCATACTGGCTGTTGTCCGCTGAGCAGCTGCGGCACTCATACCAATCCTTGGCTTGATGCACAGAATCAAAGTTTCTAACCATAGCGCGCTGCGAGTCCATTGGGCTTCCTTAGCAGAGAGTTTTTATGAACAGTCTTTTAAAAACTACTCCTTTAAATTAGACCCTTTGCGGTGATTTAACCAAGCGATACCTTCTCGAAGGAGTAACGCTTCATGTGAGACCGGACTCGGCCCGTGTGCAAGTAATATTAATTGGAGAGGCGCAAGCAACGCTATCAAGGCGTTTCTCTTAGCGTTAATACCAACAGGACAAGCCCCAAGGAGCCCATACGTGACCGCGATGCTCGCAACCGGCGGCGCCGGCTTTATAGGTTCAAACTTCATTCTACATGAGCTGGCCGCCCATCCAGACTTGCGTATCGTCAACGTGGATGCACTCACCTATGCAGGAAGTCTGGCGAATCTCGCATCCGTGGCACAGGACCCGCGCTACGCTTTCATCCAGGCCGATATTACCAACCAGGCCGCCATGTCCGCCGTTTTCACCCAGTACAACCCCAATGTTGTAGTCAACTTCGCTGCCGAAAGCCACGTCGACCGCTCCATCCAAACCCCTGAGCTCTTCGCTCACACCAACGTACTTGGCACGGTCACGCTCCTTGAGGCCGCTCGCCAACACTGGACTCACCAAGACCCTGCGCATCATCGCTTCATTCAGATCTCCACCGACGAGGTCTACGGCTCTCTTCCTCTCGATCGCCCTGACCTCCTCTTTACCGAGAAAAGCCCCCTCGCACCTCGCTCTCCCTACGCAGCTTCCAAGGCATCCGCCGACACCTTCGTTCTTTCTTACCGGGACACCTACGGCATGCCCGTCAACATCACTCGCTGCTCAAACAACTATGGGCCGCGCCAATATCCCGAGAAGCTCATCCCTCTCACCATCAGCCGCGCCCTTGCCCATCAACCGATCCCTATTTATGGCGATGGCAGCAATGTGCGTGACTGGATCCACGTCCACGACCATTGCCGAGCCATCGATGCCATCATTCAAAACGCTCTTCCTGGCGAGATCTACAACATTGGTGCCCGAGAAGAACACGCCAACATATCCCTCGTCACCACCATCCTCGACACACTTTCCAAGCTCACCAACGACCCAGAGATTTCTCCTCGCCTCATAGCCCATGTCACAGATCGCCCCGGCCACGACGCCCGTTACGGCCTAGATATCTCAAAGATCCAGCACGATCTCGACTGGCATCCTCAGATCCCCTTTTACCAAGGCCTTATCTCAACAATCTATGGGAATTTAGGCGCTTAAAAACGCCGCAGGTCTAGGTATTGTTCTTTTTGGATTCTGTAGAGATCAATCGAGGTCTTTCGTATTACATACGTTTGTAATTATGCTAGACAAGATATAAAGAACGTATCTAGCATTGGATTGACTCATGTCGACTCCTACAATCATCGTTGCAGCCCACAAGCCCTATTGGATGCCTGATGATCCGCTTTATCTTCCTGTGCAGGTGGGTGCTGCTGGAAAAGAATCCATCCCTCACTTCCAGCGCGATGATGAGGGTGACAATATCTCTACTGAGAACAACCACTACTGTGAACTCACTGGACTCTATTGGGCATGGAAGAACCTTGACGCTCCAGCAATCGGTCTTGCCCACTATCGCCGACACTTTGCAGGTTCTGGTGAAAAGGGAGTTCTTACTAGCTCAGAAGCCCAAGATCTTCTGGTGAAAGCTCCAGTAGTCCTCCCTAAAAAGCGCAAGTACTATATCGAGACTCTTGAGTCTCACTACGCCAATACCCTCGACGGAGCTCATATCGACTTTATTCGCGATGCACTTTCAGATGTCGCTCCCGACTACCTCGCCAACTTCAACCATCACATGAAGCAAACCGGTGGTCATATGTTCAATATGATGCTGATGCGTAAGGATCTCTTGGACGAGTATTGTTCTTGGCTTTTTCCTGTCCTCAAAACTGCCGAGAAACACCTCGATTACGGCCAGTTAAGTCCTTTTGAAGCTCGCGTGCCTGGCAGAATGAGCGAATATCTCCTCGATACTTGGCTTGAGAAGAACAGCGTTCCATTTATCGAAGCACCCCTTAAAAATATTGAACCTGTTAGCTGGATTAAAAAAGGTAGTTCATTTCTTGCCGCTAAATATAGCGGCAAGAAATACAAAGCGAGTTTCTAGAGCTGGGGGAAGGTGGCTACAAGGTGCTAAAAGCGTGGGGCGTAGAAAAAGGCACGGGAGGAGGTTGCCAAGGAGGGAGGATTTGGGGTCTTGATGCGCTCAAGGCGATTGCTATTTGCATGGTTATACCGCTACATACTGGTTTATTCCATACAGATTATATACAATATCCAACAATATATAATTTATTTAATATACATTTCGACTTGCTAGCGAGGGTGTCCCCCTCTTTTTCTTTGTTAATGGGCATCTTCTTCTAGGCTCTTCACCGTTCAATTTAGAAAAGCATGTACATAGGATTAAAAAGGTATTTCTACTATTAATAATATGGTCGATTTTATTAATAGTGATTCAAGCAGCTATTTTGCGTACTTCAATTACTCCAAGTGCATTTTTGGGCTATTTTCTAGGAACAAGACCCGGAGTTCAGTACACTGGAGTTCTTTGGTTTCTTCAAACTTTACTAGGTCTCTATATACTTTATCAATTTAACAAGTCTATGTTTGATGGAGACAAAGAAATAAAAAGAATAGCAACTGCTATTGTGGCTTTGACTGCAATTGCAGCTGCAATCATCGATCAAGTCGCTCCCGTTTTTGTCACATTGCTTTCAGAGAATTGGCAAGCTGCGCTGCAGGACATTGGTAGCAGGTTTGCAAGGATTAACCCCTTTGCAAATGTTAACGCAATTCTCTTTTTTGTAACCGGATGTCTTATAAGACGGCAGGAAATGAAGCCAGTCCAATTTAGCAAAATCAATTGGATATGCATAGGTTTTATTGCCTATGTTTTCGTTTTGGCTTGGGGCTACATCGCATCTGTGATAACGTGCCGGTTCATGGGGTCTGGATTACTTTGTACTGCCTTAGGTGGTCCACTGGTTGTAGTGGGGTGGTATGCCTTCACTACGGGGTCGGCGGCGAATATACGAGTTTGTTGGATCAAAAAATGTGTGGCCTCACTAGGTTCAGTCACTATGGGCATCTATCTTTTGCATGTACCCGTGCTTATTGCTCTTAGAAAATTGTGGACTCCTGGGCCGTTTGGTGAGCGGTTGTGCTTTACCGTTATAGTGCTGCTTTTAAGCTGGGGTCTCTCACTTATAATTAGAAAAGCACCGATGATAAATAGGTTGATACAAATTTAGTAAATTATAATCACAATGATAATACGGTAGCTTTGTTGATTGCCAAGTGTGTTGGGGATTTAGGTTCCAGCAAATCTGGTTTGGAAACAAGTATAAGAATAATAAATAATGATCCTAAGACTACAATCTAATCTGTTTGAAAAGATTATGATTGATAGGGGCATGAATAGATATCTGCTACCATGGTTGCAGTACTTCTCAGAGCAATGCTTTTGTAGTCGCGATAGGTGGTTTAAAATTGGCGGAAGAAGTGCAGAAAAATCCCCTCGTCTCTATTGTGGTTGCTTTTTATAACGTTGAATCTTGCGTTCACTACTGCATGAAGAGTTTAAGTAGTCAGTCTTTCGACGACTATGAAGTTGTCTGTGTTGATGACGGTTCAACAGATAACACAGGAAGACTTTTAGATCAGTACTCTTCTAATCCGCATGTCCGAGTTGTACATAAATCAAATGGCGGCCTTTCAGATGCCAGAAATTGTGGTGTGCTGCAGTCAAGGGGGAGATACATTACTTTTGTAGATGGCGATGATATTGTTGCTCCCCATTATTTATCATCACTTGTTGATGCAATGCAGGACAGAGGCGATCGTATGGTGATTGGCATTGAAGAGACGATGCCCTTTTCAGTCACTTCCGATCTAGATAAAGTGAAGTGGGGAGATCAACGCTCTCCGATTTTTTGTAGCAAAAGACAAGTTGTGGAAGAGATTTTATACGACCGAATTCACCCTACCGCTTGTGCAAAGCTAGCCCCTCGTGAAGTGTATCTAAGGCATCCATTTCCTGTTGGATGTTACTATGAAGAAATTAAAACTGTGATGGAATTCATTGATTCCCTTAATAGCTTTGTGGTTTTACCTACAGCGATTTATGGATACATAATGCGAAATGGCTCTATTACTTGGTCAACAAACGTATCAGTGAATCAACTCGAACAATATCAAAGTGCAGCAGAAACAATTACTTCTGATGCACTAAAAATGTACCCCGATCTTACTGAGGCTGCGCAGTATCAGAAAGCTTTGCTTTTTACTCGAATGCACTCCCAACTCCCTCTAGGAACAACGCTTTCGCAGGATGTAGAAGAAAAAGATATTGAGATCCGTACTGCTTTAAAGCAGTTAATGGGGGAAGTGAAGAAGAATAAGAACATCCCCATTGTCAATAAGTGGCGTATGCAACTTCTTGTAAATGCACCCCATTTATATGACGCGATATATGCAATATATCGAAAGAAAATAAAAGGTGTGCAATGAATGTAAATGAGCCTACTTTGAGCATTGTAATTGCTGCATATAATGCCGAAAAGGTTATTTCCAGGTGCCTCGATTCTCTTGATGGTGATTTCGAGGGCGAACTCGAGATTGTAGTGGTCGACGATGGATCTTCTGACACCACCTCATCGATTGTTCGTAGATATGCCACTACCAATAAGTCAATACGATTGATTAATCAAGAGAATAAGGGAGTGGACTTAGCTCGCGGCCTTGGAATAAAAAGCGCTCTCGGAGAATATGTTCTCTGTGTTGATGCAGATGATTTTTTATTGGCTGGAGCAATAAAGAAGATACTTGAGTATATCCAGACGAACTCTGATATTGATGCGATTTGGTTTCAGTATTGCACGGATTCCACGAATCCAATGAGTGAGGACAAGGGCATTAATACTTTGACAAAAGTGGGGCTCTATGAAGGGCCTGATTTGGCTCAGGTACGATCGAAAATATTTCAAGGTCTTAGCAATTCTCTCTGGAATAAAGTATTACGCAAGGCGGCTTTGACTGACTTCGGCATAATGCCTAGGGCACGGTATTTTGGAGAGGACCTTTCGCGTCTCCTTCTTGCGCTCCCAACAATTGATAGTTGTTTAGTGAGTGACGATGTGCTTTATTGCTACGTTGTAACTGGAGATAGTTGCTCCAAACAGTACAAATCGAAGTATTTGAGCGATATTAATGCTGTGAGTGATCAACTTATCCGGGTAGCTCAAAAAGATGGAGCTGAAGGTGTATGTGCTGCCGGAAATGGAATCTTGGCTCAGTATTACAACTTATTTGTTCTTGCTTTTAATAAGCACGATAAGAAGCTTTTTAAAAAGATCATGATAGACGCGAAAAATGCTCTAATACAGGCTAATTTACCAAAAGAATTTATACCCTATAGTTGGAAGTTAAGGCTAATGTATGCGTTTATAATGCGAGAAAAAACAGCAGGGATTAAATGGCTGGTATTCTCGATTGAATCCATTAGGACTCTGTCTGCCCACGTTTATGGAGTTGCTAATGGCTAAAGGTATAATAGAAAGTATGAATAAAAATATAAATACTCTGTTAGATAATCAAATTCTTGGCCCTGTTTTAGTGCTGTTGTTCTTTATGCCTCAAGAATACGCGATAGGCGTAGTGGCTTTTAAAATATGGCAATATGTGCAAATGAGCGTATTTGTTCTCACACTATTTGCAATAGTATTAAAAAATAAAATCACCAAGCGGTGGCTGTTCTTCTGTGGCTTCTATTTATGCTTCTATCTTGTATCGTCTGTAGTTAATAGCACGTTTGCTGTATTAAGTTCAAATATATATGAATGTGCGAAAGGCATAGCTTTCATAAGTGTTTGTGAGCTGTATTATCAGCGGTCTCCAAAACTCCTATTGCGCAACGTTGCGATTGGAGGAGGGCTTATATGCTTGTTTCACATTCTGTCTGTTGCTGGGGTCTTGCTTCATCTAATTCCCCGATTTACTCCTGCAGCGATTGGTAACTATTCTGCGACAGGAATTAACTACTACTTTTTAACGTATGATAATGAGTCCGTATTATATTTATTGCCAGCAATAGTTGCACTTGTATTATTTGGCTGGGCATATTCTAGACTATATCTGATATTGGGAATTTGCCTGCTATCAGTTTCAGTAGTTGAATTTGTGGCACTTGATACCGTTACTGCATTAGTAAGTATGGGCATTAGTGTGGTGGGGATGGGCATTGCGCTTGTAGTCGGTAAATTAGTGAACTTCAACACTCGAATACCGTATAAAAGATTATATACACTTACAGTGACCATCATGCTTGCTCTTTGCGTTGTTATTGTTATTGGGGTGTCTAGCGGAGCTTTCGCCAAAGTCGCCATTCTTTTAGGAAAGGACGGAAACTTTAGTGGAAGGGCGGAGATATGGAATAGTGCAATTGAAAGTGTGAAGTTGCATCCTATATTTGGTCGCGGGCGAGAAGGTTTTGAGATTACGAGATTGGTGATAGGACAAACGCACGTACATAATATAATATTGGAGATATTATATACAGGAGGCATCTTATCTTTAGCTCTTTATGTGGGAGGAATACTAAGCTGTGTTTCGGAGTTAAATACAGTCAAACCTGAAATTACTGCATTTGTGTACGCACTCAGTGCCGTTGTTGCCTTCTTTGTTGCAGCATATATGGATTGGTACCCCTCGATTCCGGTTACCTTGTTTCTCTTTTATGCACCAGTCCTAGTACCAAATACCATCAAGCCCATAGATATTAGCAACAAATAATATACAGTTGGCTGCAGGAACATCATAGATACTCCTGCAGCCAGTAGACTTTTATTAATAGGAACAAAATATATGATTAGTTTATGAGAGTTTTGATTTAAGCTGCTTTGCTTTTTCGTAAACGTCCGTCTTTAAAATATCAAAGCGCTGTGCTGTGGGAGGGGGCAATAAATTAGAAACTTGAAGCTTTGTATTGAAAGCTGCTTTTAGATCTGGCTGTAGCCAGTGAGTTCCATCGGCACACTTTCTATCACGAATATCTCCATAACAAACAGGTGTGAGGTCAGCAATAGTGCCAAGGGTTAATAGGGCGTGCCCGTTATAGCAATGGGGAAGTAGGCATCGTCCGATTGGTTTTTCGGGAAGAGGCTTATCTGGGTTGGCGAAAATATTGCCAACCGATACTCCACAATAGCATTGGCGTGTATTTCCAGTAGACATATCTACCATGTAAGACCAGGCTCCAGCATTACAGAAACCTGTCTGACGGACTCCGAAAATTGAAGATTTAAATCGCCAAAAGCTAGAATCAAATGTGGACCAGATGGCGTTGTATTTTTCGATACTCAGGTTGGTTAGCATCTCAATGCCAGAAGTCGCATCATCCCTTGCGATTGTGAGATGAGGTAAAGCTCCAAAATTTGAAATGCAGTATTCCTTAACTTCCTCGATATATGGGATAAGCTCGTCTGTAGGAGTAATCTCTACTGTAATGGAAGCTCCTGAATGACGTGCTGCATTAACATTGCGAGCAAACTTATCAAGCATGCCTCGCTCTTTCAGCTGCAGGTAGTGAAGCGAGCACTTGAATTCAATATGAGAGAGAGTATCTTTTTCCAAGTTGAGTATTTGATCGAGCTTCTTTGTAATGGTCATATTGGATACTATTTCGATCCAATGGCCTTCAAGAGCAAGCTTCCTAACGTACTCTTCGATATTTGGAAGTAAGAGAGTCTCTCCGTCTGCGCACAGGTTAAAAAATGATGGGCCACCGACACGTTCCATTCTCATTGCATAAGCAACTTGGTCGGGATCGTATTCCATCGCCGGAATAATACCTTCGTACTGCGAGTCTCTTTGAGCAAGGTAGCAATAATGACAACGAAGATTGCAAACAGATAATGGGATGCCGAAGAAAAATAACTTTTTCATAATGCTTCCTAACGGTGAAGTTTTCTGAATATAGCTGCAAATAGGTGCTGACGTTCGGTTTTAGAAAAAGTAATGAAGATAACAATTAGCCAGCAGATAATACATGACAATACGGCGACTACGAGAAGCATAAGCCAAGTACTGGGATACAAAAAACTAGCGATACCGGCAGTGATGGTCCAAGTGAAGGCGCAGCATCCCACCGATTTGCAAGCCTCGAAGTAAAAGAACTTTACGGGTGTGTCTAGCAGCTGTGCGATATATGGTGCTACTACTACGCAGTTGCGGATTATTCCAATAACAGAACTCGTTCCTGCGATAGCAAGAAGACCGAGATCGGTAAATTCAAGTAGGAGCAAGACAATAAGTACGTTAAGCGCGCTACCTACAACAAATGCAACAGAGTTCACCGTAAGATGATTGGTAGCTGTAAAAACATTATAAAGAGTCTGAAGACCCGCCCAAGGGATATAGTTCATGATCGAAAGAAAAGAAAGAGTTGCAAGAAGGTTTGCATCCAAAGATGGCACCCAAAGCAAATAAAACGGTACGGCAAGACAGCAGAACACGGCAATAGGCACGGACAAAATTAAGTTCGATAATTTAATATCACGCCAGAGACGAGCAAGCATCCCGCTGGTGCCCTCTTTGGCATAATCAATGACTAGCTCCGGCTCTAGATTACTATTAAGTGTGCTTGCAAGAGTAATAATTGCGGTTGGAACGGTTTTTGCAATTGAGAGAGTGCCCATTGGACCTGCTCCCACAAACCAGTTGGCAAATAGGAGATCTAGGCCTGTGGTGAGAACGTTCCCTGCTTGATTTACGGTATTCCAAATGCCAGAAGAGGTAAGCATTTCTATAAAGAAAAAAGAAAAGTCGTTAAACTTGAATGTAATTTTGGGAATTAGTATCCGCTTGAAGCAATAGCAGATGGGGACGCTAATTAGCGACAAAGTGAGAGCGATCAGCGACACATAATGGATCTGGGGCTCAAAGACAGAGTAGGCAAAAAGAAGAAATACAGCATTTAGGACATTGCGTCCTAAATTGATCATGTTCTGAATGTAGAGCTTATTTGTGACGAACATGGCACTGCAGAACAGTGAGACAAAGAGGTTCACGCCAAAGTTTACGAATACAAAGGAAAACAGGAGCTGAACATCTTGGAGATCAGCATTGCCAAGATCGACAATCTGCTGAACATTTGCCACAACAGCTGCTGCAACAGGAAGGAAAACTAGACATAAGACTGTATTGCATACTACGAGAGTAGAGTAATAGGCAGTGGCTTCTTTTTTATTGCCGCGATGGTAGGCAGCGGCAATAAAGCGTGAGCCCATTGAGTTGAAAGCTAAGGTAATCAACGACGCATAGGATACAAAATTGTTCGCAAGTTGGCTAAAGCCGGTCGCTGCTTCACCTACCGTGGCAACCAAGTATGAGGATAAGACGAAGCTAATTCCCATTTGAACCACGAGAGTGACGATCGCTGAGGCAACATTGAAGGCCGTAGCGACCTTACTTGATTGCATCAAGGATCACCTGCTTGATTGACTCATAATAAGGTGCGCGCTGGCCACGACAATAAGTTAGGGGGCCGACTTCAAGAATATCTTGAATAGCCTGCTTGGCCTCGAATGCCGAAGTAGCAACCTTGATATTCGGTATGTCAGAAAGCCAAGAGGCTCCTTCTTGAACTTTATGGCTTACGTTGTCTAATGCGACACAAGGTGTCCCGGTGATAGCAGAAAAAATCATTCCGTGAAGACGGTCTGTAACGACCAGTTTCGCGGAGGCAAACTCATTCCACTTCGCCTGTAGCTCTTCGGGGCGCCTGGCGCGACCAATGAATTGAGTTGCAGAAAGAGTTGAAGTGTTATGAACTAAAGAAAGTTTGTCTCTTAGAAAGCACTCAAGGGTCTCTGCATCTTTAGGTTCAAGAACGCGCTCTTTGTCAGATCTTAAGCAGAGTAATGCGCCGCTCCTCTCATGGTATAGATCGTCTAACTCTAGGTAGGGAACTATATCGGGGACAAGATAATTTGTAGTTTGAGGAGATAGTACTTTAATAAGTTTATAAGTAGGTTGATCCCTAGAATAGAAGACTATATTAGGATTCTCGGAGAACACCTGTGCTGTTTCTTCTTGAGTGATTCGTCCAAGAGGAGTGTCTTCGTAATAAGCGGTTTGAGGAAACATGACTATATGATTGTTCTTAAACTTGTTAAGGATAGTATTGATAAAGGTATTTTCTTCAGGCCAAAGAGTGCCTAAGTTACCTCCTCCATCAATAATAATGAGGTCATGAGGACGGACTAGATGGTCAATGTGACCATGAAAACGTTCATAGGTGGTTCTAGGGATCTCAAAGGCAATGTCATTAAGACCTGCATCTGATAGCAGCTGCTCCTGCGCATAGACGATAGCCTGATCGCCGAGGTTCGAATGGGTTGGGGTGCCCATAACAATGACCGAAGAAGAGTGATGCTTCTGGTGAGAGGCAAATGCTGGCACAACAGAGGCTAAGGAAGTGCGGCGGTGTACTGCCCCTATGTAGTGAGTAAATGGCTTGAGTTTCATGATAGCTAATGGATCGCTTTCTTGATGCTTGTGAAAAGATTTGGGGCGTGGCGGAACAAATTAGTTGCAAGAATATTTTTAAAAGAGCGCGAGGGCTTAAACGATGAAGTCAGGTAATCGTATCTGGCATCCCAGCAATCTTTTAGATACTTGAGGCGTTTTTGGTTAATGGTTGGGTCTGGATCTGATGCATATTGAGCTTCAGATAACGGGGCTTTCGCGATAGAGAGAGCCTCCCAGGCCGGTGCAAACCAATGTTTATCCGTGAGATAGTCAATGCGCTTTAAAAGTGCTTCAGAGGCGTCAAGATAGTTCACAACCGTTTTTGCATGGGTTATCGATTGAGGGTTCTGAGCGTAGTAATAATCATCTATCGCTACAGTTGCAATACGAGAGCATTGAGCTGCAAGACGATGAATGATGTATTCGTCTTCATGGAGTTTCCCCACATCGAATCTTTCGTGGGAAAACAACTCTCTTTTATAGAGCTTTCCCCAGGCAACGATAAACTCAACAGAATCTGCGTGGCCCATAGCTCGATCCCAGAATTGTTCCTCATCAATAAGCTCAGATGGTGCGCATATACGGGAAAGAGACTGACCTTCTGGATCTGTAAAAGTAAATCCACCGATAGTCATGTCAGCCTGAGTGGCAGATTGCCGATCGACGAGCTGCTCGATTTCTTGTGATCCAATGAAGTCATCGGAGTCTAGGAAAAAAAGAAAATCGCCCGTGGAATTATCGATGCCTGTGTTGCGAGCACCGGATAAGCCTGCGTTGGGCTGATGGATTACTATGCAGCGAGAATCACTTTTTGCGATTTGTTGGGCGATAGCAAGCGTATCGTCTTTTGACCCGTCGTCAATAACCAGTACTTCGAGGTTACTGTATGTCTGTTTAAAAACAGATTCAAGGCATCTCGGCAAAAAGGTGGCTACGTTGTAAGCGGGGATTATTATTGATACCTTATGCATCAATGTGGGCTCTCCAGGTAACTCTAGCCATTAAGGGCATTTTGGAAGTTGAGTGCGAGATCAATAAAGGGCACTTCTTACAACCTTATGGCATTGTTGCTTATTCACATACTTGTTGTTGCTCTTTTAGAAAGATTCTTGAAGAGAACATGCATGCGAACTCGTTGTGAAATAAGAGGAGGGCTATTGCAGCGGAAATCTAAAAGGGACGTTGTGATCTCTGCTATACAGACAAAGATCTTCGAGCCATGAGATATTTTGATTGAGACCTTTCCCGTCATATAGTTGCCATTCATGAGTAAAGAAAATCAGTCGTTTATCAGCAACTTCAGGCGCATTTTGGGAGTAAAGTCTCTCTATTTCTGTGTAAACAGAAGCTGCTTGAGGGACTCTATATTCATATTCAGAGAAAAATGAGAGCGAGAACCATTCCCCACGCATGTCCGTTGAAAAGAATTGGAGGCTGGTCGATTGGTCTGTGAGTTCCCCGTTGTTGTGCAGCTGTGAAAGCTGCTCTTTATTGAGGAAATAGCTGGGGCGAGTAGCAGCGTCTGCGGTGAGAAGGCCGCAGGCGCCATAGGGTGCATCTTTCATTCCTAGTAATGCCTCTTTGGATCCATTAAAACGGTCTAGGCGTACTACTCGATCAAGAGACCCGATGTTCCCAGTAAGGTCTTGAACGGCTTTAGAAAAGCTAATCCAATCTTGTTTCCCTTGATCGTATGTGGCGTTGGAGTAGCCTCGGGTTGTATCGGGCGCATGCAGGCCGAATTTGAGCCAATCGGAAGTGTTGGCAAAGTCATGTTGGTAGGACGTGCCTATATCTTTTATGTCAGACAAATAGCAGTACAAGCTAAATTTAGCTCCGTACTGTTCGTGAAGTCTTTTTATGTACGCAAAAAATGGTTCGTCAAATGCGTTGGTATACTTGGTTTTATTTGTTTTGAGATTAGACAAAGAAAGGCTTACGTCGTCAATAGATGCATGTATTGATGATGTGTCAGCTTGTGTAGTGCACAAAACAACGCTCGCACCAATTATTAGAACAAGAGTTATGAGAAGCAATCGGGGGGGGGTCTTCATTTTGAGAGTCAACTGAGACCACACAATGCGACGGAGTGATTCATATTATATGATGCCTTATATATCGCGATCTTTGTTGGAGCTTAAATAACATAATGCGAATGATGTAAAAAGACAACCGAAGGTTACTGTGTGCGGGTGTATTCGTACTCGCCTAAAAGCACATTGTCGGAATAGAGATTGACATGAGCCTGCTCGATGGTAGGGCTTACGTCAAAACCTACGGCAGCGAGAACGTGACATAGCTCTGGAGTGAATTGATCTATCAAGATCGAAAGATCCTTCTTAGGTATTGGCTTGGTGCGGAGCCATCCTGCTTTGAGGGTGGAAGGACGCTCTTGGGGGAAGGTTTTCTCGGGATCGAAAGAGGCCATGATCGTGAGTGTGGGGGCTTCGAAGGAGAGCTGGAGGGAAAGCTCTAAGGGAAGGTTGAGCTCGCTAAGGCTTTGAATAATTTTCTCGGTAACGTAGTTGGGGTCGCCTTCCAAGGCTTTTGTGAGCCAGTCCATGGCAGATTCGCGGGCAGATTCAAGGGATTGAGCGCGCTCAGTTTGGGCGGCAAGGAAGGCATCGCGTCGGACTTCCCATTCTTGGCGGGCAGCGACGACTCGGTCTTGAGCGCGCTGGGCGATGAATTCCAGGCGCAGCTGCTTGGTATTCCAAAAAGCGAGGGGATTCACGGCAGTGCGAGCTTCCTGGCCGAGTTCTTGGGCGATGGCGTCTAGGGAGGGTTCGGGCTCGTTGAAGGGTTCGGGGTCTACGTGCCAGCTTTGAACGTCGACAAGGTTACTCTCATACCAAGCGAGATCTTGGGGAGTGGGGGCGAGGTCGCCAATGGAAGTAAGGGTGTCAAGGCGGGATTCGAAGTCCTGTGCTGCTTGTGCCGCTGCCACTTTTGCCTGAGTACGGGTCTTGGAGACGGCGTTTTTGTACTCGCGCGTGCCTTTGATGGCCAGGAGGAGGTCGGCTTCGGCGAGGGAGTCGCCAATGGTTCCAGTGGTGTCCTGGATGACTTCTTTTCCGCCGGTAGTTACGGTGACTTGTGCGGTTGGATGGTTGCCGGCAAGTGAACGCCAATGATTAAGAGCCTCCAGCTGGCGCTGAGTGGTCTTGGGATCTTCGTGCCCAGATGCGGGTGGGATAATGCTTTGGCTAAAGCTGGTGTGTGGAGTGATTTGTTGAGGTGCAGGATTCGACCCAATGGTGGTCCATTTTGGGCGTGAGCTCGTTGTTTGAGGTTTGATTGTCTTCGAATCTATGAGGGCTCCAGGTTGAGTGTGAGTGCGAGCTGATGGGCTGGTTGTAGCGAGGTTGGCTGCGTGCAGTCAACCTTTGGTGCGGATAGCTCGGGTTAATGAGTATCTTATAGAGTATATTCTGATAGTAAATTGTTATTGAACTTATAGATGTTTATGAATTTGTAAACCTGTGGAGGCAACCATGGGATTGAATCTATGGCAGACCGTAAAGTCCTTGGTCATGAGGAACGCTACAGAGGCTTTTGATGAGGCGGAGTTCGAGCAGGATTCTATGCTGGAGCTGGATGATGATGTGCGCACCGTAATCATCACTGCTATGGAACATGCCAAGGGATTTAGTCCCAAGGTGATCGCAAGCTGGGCGTTGGGTGGAGTTCTGGCATTGTCAGTGATTACCAGTGCATTTGCTGGTGGTTTACCCGCAACGCCTCCCAATGCCCCAGAACCACCTTCGCCAGTTCCGGTTGCCCAGGCAGCTCCTGAGTCAGAGGAGGAGCCACAGGCTTCGGACGTGAGGGTGTCTGTGGTGGTACCCGAGCAGTGGCCCATGGAGGATGCTGAAGCTGCTTCGGTTGTAGTGGAAGTCACGGGCACTGCTGACGATGGCGAAAAAGTGGCTCAGAGTGTATCGGTGGTGCCGGGGTCCTCGCGCACGCTGATCTTAGAGCCTGGGGCCTATTCTGTGGCAGCTAAAACATCGGAGGTCACCCTTGCTGACATGGTGTTTGTGGCCAGCGGGCAAACGCTGGCGGTGGATGGCTCGGGCGACGATCTGTCTGCCACGGTAGCCTTTGTGCTGGATGATGCGAAGACCCAGGAAATCGCAGATGTCAAGGCAGAAGCACAGCGTGCATCCGAAGAGGAAGCGGCGCGCCAAGCCGAAGCTGAACGCCAGGCCGAAGTTGAGCGTCAAGCTGCTGAGGCGGAGGCGGCGCAACAGGCTGAGGCTGCAGCGGTAGAGGCTCAGCGCAACGAGCAGACGGTGTATATCACGGACACAGGATCGAAGTATCACAACGCCGGCTGTCGACATCTGAAGGAGAGTAGGCACGCAATTTCGCTCTCGGAGGCTCAGGCGCGAGGTTACGAACCCTGCAAACACCGTCAACCCTGCAGGCATTGTCATTAGAGAGCGAGAGTGAACTTACAGCTACGGAGGTCGGGTTTCTCGGCAGGAGCTGCTGGGATAGATTGATGCTGTTTCTGATTGTCTTTTTAATTGCGGACCCGGATAGTTTACTGCAGGAGATTGGGTTTTGTTGGAGTCGCTCCGTAAGGGGTAGAAACCGTTCATTAATCTATCCATATAGTGGTAGATTGGCTGTCGGGCTTTTTCTTACGGCCCAAGCGTGTCTGATTTCTGACTGCCACCTTCGGCTGCAGCCTACCTTTAGGAGTTCTTTTGTCTGCCAAGCACATGGCCTCCGGCTCTTCTCGTCCCAGCTATCGTCCCAAAGGCGATTCTCCCTATCGCGCATCTCATAGTCGTTCCGCTGGATCGGTTGGCAATGCCCCGCAAGGGGCTTCGCCCTACACACAGCCCTATCAGCCTACGGCCTCTCGGTACTCTGGCGATGCGGCTTCCTATGTGAAGTCGCGCAAGGGCGCTGGGGCGCCAGGCAAGCCTGTTCGCAGGGGGCCTCGCTGGTGGCAGATCCTGCTCATTGTGCTAACAGTGCTGGTAGTTGTGGGAGGTACCTGCGGCTTCTTTATGTATGAGGACTTGAAGGCTATCAAGTCTGAGGCGCAGAATGCCAAGCAGGAACTTGCTGTGTATAAAGATGCGTTGATGAATGGTAAGTCGGATGAGCTATCTAGCTCGGCAGCTTCGCTGGCTCAGAGCACTCAGACCATGGCAGATCGTCTGTCGAGCCCTCTGTGGACCGTGGCTGAGATCGTGCCGGTTTATGGCCAAGATGTGCGTCAGGGACGCGAGCTAGTGGGCGTTGCCAACGACTTTATGCACAACGGCTTGCTGCCCTTCTCCAATGACCTTAATGGCGTGTCCATCAAGTCGCTGGTGAAGGACGGCGGCCAGGTGGATATCCCCATCCTGCAGAAGGTCGTCAATGCGGTACTTGCGATCAAGGTTCCTCTCACGGATACCATCCATAAGATTCAGTCGCTGGAGCCGTTCCATATTCAGAAGATCAATGACGTGCTTGAGGGCGCTCAGTCCATGCTTTCCCAGGCGAGCGACTTGTTGGATGAGGCAGACGATGTGTTGCCCCAGCTTCCTGTGATGCTGGGTGCTGATGGGCAGACCAAGACCTACCTGGTGGTGGCTCTCAACAACGTGGAGACTCGTTCTTCCGGTGGCTTCCCCGGAGCCTGGGGCACCATGACGGTGACGGACGGCAAGATTGCTCTTAATGGTGACTTTGCTTCGTTGCAGAATGCCCGTCAGGATGCTGGCACTGGGTTTACTCCCACAGATGAAGAATCTGCTGCCTTTGATATGGGTAGTGCTGCGTTTAATCCTGGCTCGGCCATGATGACACCGCAGTTCCCGCGTGCCGCAGAGGCTGCCGCTCAAAGCTGGCTGGCATTTAAGAATCAGGCGGTCAATGGCGTGGTGGCTGTTGACCCCGTGTTTTTGCAGTCGCTGCTGGCGGTGACAGGGCAGTCGGTGGATGTGAATGGCATCCATGTGGACGGTTCTAACTCTGCCACTGTGCTTATGCATGACACCTATTGGAACATTCCGGTGGATGCGCAGGATGCGTTCTTCTCGGGCGTCGCCGGCGCATCGTTCCAGGCCATTTTCGCAGGCCTTGGCCATGCCGACAGCGGCGACCTGGCCAAGACCATCTTGGACGGTGCTCTGACTCGCAACTTCCAGGTGTGGATGGCTGATCCTGATCAAGAGGCGGCCATTGACGCTCTGGGCTTCTCGGGCAAATTGGAGGCCGATCCTGCAAAACCTGTGCTGGGCACCTATACCAACGACTACACCTGGTCCAAGATGGACTGGTATCTGAACATGAACACCCAGGTGGGCGAGGGTGTGAAGAACGCTGACGGCTCGACGAGCTATCCGGTGACCACCACCGTTACCAACGCTATGACGCCTGAGGAGGCTGCGACTGCCCCTTACTATGTCTATGGCGGCAATCCAGACAAGCGTAGTCAGGGTGACATGCTTACGCATCTGTACCTGCTTGCACCCGCGGGGGGTTATATCTCCGATATCCAAGGCCAGGGAGGGGTCTTCTCGGTAGCGCAGCACTCGGTGTACGGATACGACGAGTGGACCTGCTCGCTGCAGGAGAATCCCCAGGAGACCACTACCATCACCTACACGGTAACCACGTCTCCTGAGGCTACGCAGCCTCTCACGGTGAGCCGCACTCCGGCTGCCAGGAGCTTCTCTTAGCGGTAGGATGGGATTGAGATAGTCAGACGCGCCCAGGTTTCCTTGGAAGTCGGGGCGCTTTTTTGTGGCTCGCGAGGTGGAGGCGGGTATGTAATACGTGCTACACTTCTTCCAATTTAGGAATGGGAGGAGTCTATGGCGACTATCAGTGCGCGGGTCCCTGATGAGATAAAGCGGCAAGGAGTGGACGCACTGCGGGCTAAAGGGGCCACGGTAAGCGATTTGGTCAATGCAGCCTTTAATCATCTGATTCAAACAGGGGAGCTCCCAGGGGAGGGGGCTTCTGAGGCGGTGGCGGTCTTGCCGCGAGGGCCTCGCGGGTTGGATGGGGCGCAGATGCAGGAGCTGCGCCGGTCTCTAGCGGCGACCACTTTTGAGGGAGTGCATCTGGAAGGGTTGGATGTTAGGCGCGCGCTGGCAGAGGGGAGGCGCCGTGACTACGAGGCTCTTTCTTGATACCTGTGTGCTGGTGGACTACTTTGCCAAAAGAGAGCCGTTTTTTGATGCCACGGTGAAGCTGCGGGTGGCTCAGATGTTGGGCGACGTGCAGCTCTGGTGCAGTGCTAAGTCTTTTACGGATGTGTTCTATATCGTGGCTTGCGAGGTGGGCAGCGAGGATCTCCAGCGGGCATTTTACGAAAGCTTGGATTTTTTGCATGTGGCATCGGTGGATGCGGGGTGCATTAGAGAAGCATGCGTCTGGGGCTGGGAGGATTTCGAAGACTGCTTGGTGGCGCTGACTGCCAAGGAGTGCAGGGCTGACGTGCTGCTCACACGGGATGCTTCAGGATTTGAAAAGTCTCCTGTGCCGGTGATGACGCCTCGGGAGTATCTGGAGCGGCTGCAGGAAGAGCAGGGGATTTGGTACGTCACTGAGACGCTTTAGCCTGCTTGTAGTCTTTTCAGTTCTTCCTTAGACTGTGGGGACCGTCCGCTCCTTTTGGAGGTAGTCCATGGTTTCAAGTGTGTGGCGCCGCAGTGGTGGCGCCTTCTCGGCAGTTTTGGCATTGATCGCAGTATGCATGGCTATGTGCGTGGCAGCCCCCACGCAGGCATTGGCGAAATCCTACGAGATATCTCGGGTGGCTATCGATGCCACGCTGGATGCCGATGGCACGCTGCACGTGACAGAAGATCGCACCTTTGATTTTGACGGCGACTTCAACGGCGTTTACTGGCGGCTGCCTCAGGGAAACTACGAGGGGCGGCAGCTGGAGCCTGAGGTGGAATCGGTGGGAGTGGTGAGCGACAACGGGAGTTTTGAGCCGTTCGTGCAGGACTACTCCGGCGATCCCCATAGCTACGAGCTCACCCAATACAGCAGCTATGTGGAGGCAAAGCTCTATAACCCGGCAGAGGACCAGCAGGTAACCTATCGCATCACCTATTCCATTCCGCAGTTGGCCACGGCCTGGAAGGATACCGGGGAGCTCTATTGGAAGTTTGTCTCGGATGGGTGGGATGAGACCTCGCACAATGTGACCTGCACCATTCATCTGCCGGTGCCGGCGGGGCAGCAGGTGACTCCAGAGCAGAACGTGCGGGCCTGGGGCCACGGCACCCTGGATGGAGAGGTGCGTTTCTCGGGCGACGACGTGGTGTACATGGTGCCCTCAGTGGGCAGCGACGACTATGCGGAGGCGCGCATCACCTTCCCGGTGGAGTGGCTGAGCGTGGCGCCTTCCGGCGAGTCGCGTATGAGCGCCATCTTGGAGCAGGAGCAGCGCTGGGCCGACGAGGCTAATCGCAGGCGCGAGATGGCACGCTCCATTTACTATGGCGCGTTGACCCTGGTGGTGGCCGTGGGCGCGGTGGCCTGCGTGGTGTCGCTGCTGCTCTATAGGCGTTACAAGCAAAAGCACAGGCCGGTGTTTGAGGACCGTTATTTTAGGGATGTGCCGAGCGATGACCATCCGGCGGTGCTGGGCGCGCTGATCCATGACGACGAGGTGGGAAGCCCGGAGCTTACGGCAACGCTCATGAGGATCTCGGATGAGGGGGCCGTGGACCTTTCCTACGTGCAGACGCCCAAGAAAGGCGCGTTCTCCAGGGGGAAGGAGACCTACAGGCTTACCTATAACCCCAAACGTGCGCAAAAGATCGAAGATCCTATCGATAATGCCCTGCTGGACTTGCTCTTCAAGACGGTGGCGCCTCGGGTGAAGGGCTATGAGAAGCCTTCCGACGGCCGCATCGAGCTGGACTTTGACGACATCAAAAAGGTGGCCAAGAAGAAGCCCGAGCGCTTTATGGATGCCTATAAGGAGTGGAAGGACACGGCCGAGGGTCAGGCGCATCTGCGAGGGTTCTTTACCGATTCCAGCAACGGCCGGGGCTGGTGCGTGCTGATGATCATCCTGTGCGGCCTGGCGGCCTTCTTGGGATTCTTCGCCTTCTTGATCTTCGAGGCGCCGCTTCCCATGTTTTTGAGCCTGCTGTCGCCTGTGGCGGGCATTGTGGTGTCGGCTATTGTGGTGGTGCATCTGAAGGCATTGTCGTCTGAGGCCGTGGAGCTTACCGCGAAGTTGGAAGCTCTGCGTCGCTGGCTCAAGGAGTTCACCCGTCTGGACGAGGCGGTGCCCACCGATGTGGTGCTGTGGAACCGCCTGCTGGTGATGGCTGTGGTGCTGGGCGTTGCCGACGAGGTCATCAAGCAGCTGCGCATGGTGCTTCCGCAAATGCTGGAAGACCCGGACTTCATGCCCACTTATATGTGGTGGGGCACCTATGGGCGCATGGACTCGCCGGCCTCGGTCTTCGAAGAGGCCTCTCGGTCGAGCTACCAGGCTTCTGTGGCCGCGCTGGCGGCCTCTTCCAGCAGTTCTGGCGGCGGCGGAGGCGGCGGGTTCTCTGGCGGCGGCGGAGGCGGCTTTGGCGGCGGCGGAGGCGGCGGCGCCTTCTAGCTGCAGGGCGCTTGGGGGCGCCCTGTGAGCCGCGAGTTGCTGTGGGCGCCGTGGCGACAGGGCGCCGTGGCGACAGGGCGCCGGGCATTTTGTGCTGCTGAGCCGCTGGGTGCCCACTGTCGTGTTGCGAGCAGTGCAGATGTAAAGATGCGCCGCCAGGATCTCAAGAGACTCTGGCGGCGCTTATGCGTCGAGGCGCGAATGGTGCGGGCCGTGGCCGTTCGGGACAGCCTCATGTGTTCAAACTGTTAAGAGAGGGGACCCCTAGGGACGGCACTTGGGGGCATCGATGGGTTTCTCGGCATAGGAGAGCTATAACGCGTGGGGTCATAGGGCATCAGATGTGCAAGTGGTAAAACAACCTGAAAGATGCATAACTCCTGCATGATAAAAGTATGCTAAAAACTATGTATGAAATGCAGGGATAGTAACATACACCTGCCGCTCAATACCCCCATTTACCACTAAAAACGCCATAGCTACCTCTTGCCGCGCTGCATAAGCTCTCCATAACTTTTGGGAGTTGCCGGGGGTATACAAATAGCCTACGGAGTTTGCGTGGTACCGGGCCGCGCGATCTTCTTATTAAAAACGCAATGGGAGGTTTCCATGACTTACACCAAAGCTCCGGGTAAACCGGACCGCATCGTAGTCGCCCTTGGCGGCAATGCTCTTGGCGACAACCCCAAGGAGCAAATGGAGCGTATCAACGTTGCAGCTCCTGCTCTGCTTGGCTTGATCGAGCTGGGCAATGAGATTGTGATCACCCATGGCAACGGCCCTCAGGTTGGCATGATCCAGAAGTCTTTTGCCACCGCCAATGAGGTCAACTCTGATATTCCCGCGATGGACCTGCCTGAGTGCGGCGCTATGAGCCAGGGCTACATTGGCTACCACCTGCAGAAGGGCCTGGGCAACGAGATCCGTCGCCAGGGCAAGCCTTGGCATGTGGCCACCATCGTGACCGAGGTTGAGGTAGACAAGAACGACCCTGCCTTTGAGAACCCCACCAAGCCTATCGGCCAGTTCCTCACCGCCGAGCAGGCTGAGGAGGTCAAGAAGGAGAGCCCCAGCTGGACGTTGGTAGAGGACTCCGGCCGCGGCTATCGTCGCGTAGTGGCTTCTCCTGCTCCTAAGGCCATCGTGGAGATTGGCTCCATTCGCCACCTGCTGGACGAGGAGTACATCGTCATCGCCTGCGGCGGCGGCGGAATCCCCGTGGTCGAGGAAGACAATGCCCTGGTTGGCGTGGGCGCCGTCATCGACAAGGACCTGGCCGGCGAGCTTTTGGCCGAGGACTGCGACGCCGAGAAGCTCATTCTTCTGACCGCCGTGGATCACGTGGCCATCAACTTTGGCAAGCCTGACCAGAAGGACCTCGAGGACATCACCGTCGAGGAGGCCGAGAAGTACCTGGCCGAGGGTCAGTTTGGCAAGGGCTCCATGGAGCCTAAGGTCAAGGCTGCCGTCAAGTTTGCCAAGAGCCGTCCTGGCCGTGTAGCCATCATCGGCTCTCTGGAGAAGGCTCCTGAGGCCATGAAGGGCACCTCTGGCACCCGCATTCACCTCTAAGAGAGCGAGCAGGCGCTGGGAGCCTGATCTTTCAATGTGACTTGAAGCCTCCGCTGGGCATAGCTTGGCGGAGGCTTTCTTATGCCGTAGGCAGCTTTGTTCTGGGTGGCTGCCGGGCGCTGGGGGCACGCTTTGTGCCTATTTAGAATGCCTCCAGCTTGTTGCCGTTATCTTGCGCTCCGGCGTATTTGAGGGGTGCATAGATTGGTCTGGGGCGGCGAGGACATATTCCTTTGAGAACACCGCTGTGGCGCTCGATCTTTCTGGGCGTCGCATCTATTTGTGCACTGGCTCAAAGGAGTTATGAATGAATAAAACGAGTCATCATTGGAAAACTGCGGCCCTTTTGGCCTCCTGCCTCATGGCGGTGAGCCTGTGTGGGACGGCGACGGTGGCGCTGGCAGAGGATCCCTCGGACCCGGTAGAAGCCGCCCAAGATTCCCGCACCATTAGCAATCTAAGGTGGGCGGTGACGGGTTCGAACACCGCCACCGTGTCTTGGGACGCCGTGACGGGAGCTCGTGACTACGTACTCTGGGTCATGAAGGACGGCGTGCATACGCAAACCTATTCGCTGCAAACCAACAGCTACTCCCTTACCATCGCAGAGCCCGGCACCTATGGGTTTGCGGTGGGCGTCGCCCAGACGGCAGGCGGCTCGAGCTCCTCGCTTATCAACGCGCGCGACACGGTGGTGACGGTTTCTCTGGATCCCAACAATGGCCAGGCGCCAACTCCCGTAGGCATGCTTGTGGAGGCCGGCCAAAAGCTGAAGCACGCCCCCGCAACTCCTAGTTGGGGCTCCCACAGCTTCAAGGGGTGGACCACCTCCCCGGTCGACGGCGCGTTGGCCCCAACCTATGATTTCTCTGGCTGGGGAGCCCAGGTGACGGCGCCCATCACCCTTACCGCCCAATGGCAGCTGGCCGCTCCTGCCTCGGTGGGTTGGAGCGCCGATCATGCCCGGATAGCTTGGGATGGCGTTGAAGGTGCCAACGGTTATCAGGTGACGGTGACCTCTGCCTCCGGCGAGACGCTGCTGGATGACCGCATGGCGGCAGACGCCCGGTCTACAGCGTGCCCGGCCTTGCGCCAGCCCGGAAGCTATACTGCCGCCGTCAAGGCGTTGGGCGGACGAGGGGTGGCGAACTCCGCAGACACCCGCTCTGTATCGCTCCATACAGTCACCTTTGATGTTGCCGGCGGGTCCGGCGCCCCTGCCATGGAGCTGGTGGAAGCCGGCGGCTTGGCCTCTCGCCCCGCAGATCCCGTGCGCGCCGGCTATAGGTTTGACGGCTGGTATGCAAAAGGATCCTCTGCGCCCTATGACTTTGCCTCTCCGGTGGGCGCGCCGGTGGAGCTGGTGGCCCGATGGTCCGTGCTTCCCTGCAAAGTGCAGCTCAACCTCAACGGCGGCACGCTGGAAGGCGACGATGTGACGTCCTATGTGCCTGGCACGGCACAGCCGTTGCCTGGCGCGACCCATGTGGGCTGCACTTTTGGCGGATGGTATGACAATGCGCAGCTCACAGGGCAGCCGATGTCTGAGATCCCGGCAACGGCCACAGGTGACCAGGCCTTCTGGGCCAAATGGAGCCCTAACACCTATCTGGTGTATCTCGACCCTGAGGGCGGCAAGATCCTCGATCGGCGCCTCACCCATTACACCTATGGCACGGGCTTGATCCTGCCGCAGATGGTGGTGCGCCCAGGCTACACCTTTGAAGGCTGGTATACCTCGTCTGGCGGCGGCGACGCGGTGGAGGAGATCCCCGAGACCGCCACAGGCAACCTGGTCTATTACGCCCACTGGAAAGCCGTCGAGGAGCCCTCTCAGCCCGATGAGCCGCAGGCTCCCGATCAACACCCCGATGAGCCGCAGGCTCCTGGCGAGACCCAAGGCCCAGAAGGCTCCCAAACCCCTGGCGCGCCACAGCCTTCACAGAATGGCGCTGCGGGCAGCGAGGGCGTTTCTCGGCAACCTGGTCAGGCATCAGGGGCTTCCAAGGCTGCCGGGGCCAAGGTGTCTCCTAAAGGTAGGGCAGAGCGTGGGCTGCCAGCCACCGGTGACGAGGGTTTCTCGGCAGCCTATGGTCTAGGCGCACTGGCCGTCTTGGGCGTGGCGGCTGCAGTGGCAACAGTGGCGATGAGGCGCGCGCAGCACTAGCGTGCGGGAAGCATTGGGATGATATTGCGGGAGGAGCTCGGCGGGCGGAGTCGCTTGCCGGGCTCCTCTTTTGTGGCACGATGGAACATGCAGTAGAGGGGAGCCAGAACATAAGAGAGAGAGGATTCATGGCAGAGAGGAAGATTCAAAAGGCGTTGGTCTCGGTGACGGACAAGAGCGGGGTGGCACAGTTTTGCCGCGCGCTCCACGACACCTACGGTACGCAGATCATCTCCACCGGGGGCACCGCGAAAGTGCTGGAAGAAGCGGGCGTGCCGGTGACGGAGATCTCGGAGTACACCGGCTTTCCCGAGATGATGGGCGGCCGTGTGAAGACGCTGCATCCCAAGGTCCACGGCGGCCTTCTGGCGCGTCGCGACAGCGCCGAGCACATGGAGGAGGCTGCGGCCCACGACATCCCCATGATCGACCTGGTGTGCGTGAACCTGTACGAGTTTGAGAAGACCGTGGCCAAGCCCGACGTCACCTTTGCCGACGCCGTGGAGCACATCGATATTGGCGGCCCCTCCATGCTGAGGTCTGCGGCCAAGAACGCCCAGAGCGTCACCGTGGTGTGCGATCCGGCAGACTACGGGCGCATCCTGGACGACATGGCGGCCCACGACGGCGCCACCTCGCTGGAGCTGCGCCGTCAGCTGCAGGTGAAGGCCTATACCACCACCGCGGCCTATGACACGGCCATCTCCAATTGGCTGGCCGGCCAGCTCATCGATGCCGAGGGCGCTGTGCCCACACAGTTCCCTGAGCGCCTGACCTTGGCCTATACCAAGCAGCAAGACCTGCGCTACGGCGAGAACCCCCACCAAGCGGCCGCCTTCTACCGCGATGCCAACGCCGCTCCCCACTCGCTGGCCTGCGCCACGCAGCTCAACGGCAAGCCGCTGTCCTACAACAACCTGCTGGATACCGACGCCGCCTGGTCCGCCGTCCGCGAGTTTGACGAGCCCGCCTGCATCATCTTGAAGCACCAGAATCCCTGCGGCTCTGCCGTGGCTGCCAACGTCACCGAGGCCTACGACAAGGCCTATGCCTGCGACCCGGTGAGCGCCTTTGGCGGCATCATCGCCTGTAACCGCGAGGTGCCCCTGGAGCTGGTGGAGCACTTTGCCGACGTCAACAAGCAGTTTGTGGAGGTCCTCATCGCGCCCTCCTTCACTCCCGAGGCCCTGGAGCGCCTGAGCCGTCGCAAGAACCTGCGCGTCCTTGCCACCGGCGGCGTGGATGCTCCCGCCGCCCAGGAGATGCGCACGGTGGACGGCGGTCTTTTGGTGCAAGACGTCGACCACGTGACCGAGAAACCCGCCGACTACCAGGTGGTCACTCGCCGTGCTCCCACGGCCCAGGAGCTCCACGACCTGGAGTTTGGCTGGAAGGTGGTTAAGACCGTGAAGTCCAACGCCATCCTCATCGCGAAGGACGACGCCGGCATTGGCATGGGGCCCGGCCAGCCCAACCGCGTGGACTCCGCCATCATCGCCTGCGACCGCGCCCACAAGGCCTGCGAGCGCATGGGCGTGGCGCCGGAGAACCTGGCTGCGGCTAGTGACGCGTTCTTCCCCTTCCGCGACGACGTTGACGAGCTGGCCGCCCGCGGCGTCACCGCCATCATTCAGCCCGGCGGCTCGGTGCGCGACGAGGAGGTCATCGCTGCCTGCGACGAGCACAACATTGCCATGGTCTTCACCGGTCGCCGGCACTTCAGGCACTAGTATCGTGCGTGAGCCTGTGGGCTAGGGCTTGCGGGTTCGCCGTGGGAATGAAGCTGTCGCCCCCACATGCAGCGGCGTTCTGCAGGCGGGGGCGACGAGCGACGATATGCATGAGACGGGCGGACACTCGGGGGGGGTGTCCGCCCTTTTTGCGATGATTCGACGATGGAAAAGGCGCGGCGGGTATGGGGGGGCACCTGCAGACTATCTGGTAGCAGCCCTTTTGCTCATAGGGAGAGCGCTCTTGGGATCCCCCTGCGGGGAGGCCATAGACGACCTGCGACGATCTGGGTTTACTGTTGGGCGGGGACCTCCTGCCGGGGCCATCTGGGCCCGCTCATCTCGATGTGCTAGATGAGTATCTAGGAGAACAACTTGCAAAGCTGGGATGGCTATTAGACTCCAAATAGAACGCTTCTCAAGCGATCTTCAGCGGTAATGGACTCCTAGGCAGCCAAATAGAACAGAATGGGTTCTATCTGGCTGCTTAGGAGAACAGGAGGCTCACAGAACCGTTCTCTTAGAGCGCCTAGGAGAACAGCTACACCCTCTGGATGTTCTTTTGAGCCCCTAAGGAGAACGCAGCGCCCTATATGGGCCTTCTTTTGCCTTCCCGGCACCTATCCCGCCTGTTGAAGTAGGGTAGAAGCTACGTCGATAGATGCGTTAACCCAAGGAGCCGTCATGCTGGACCCATCCCGCGACTACACAGAGGCCGATCTGGCCGCCCTCGAGGCAGAGGAGCTTGCTCGCCTCGCGTCCTTCGAGCTTGGCGACCCGGTGCTGGTGTGCCGCTGGCGCATCGCAGGCCGACAGCTTCCGCTGGAGAGCCGCCACCTGCGCGCGTTGCGTGCCCGTAGCGCTCAGGGTGATCCGCTGACTCCGGAGTTTTGTGCCTGGGTCCAACAGCACATCGAGCAAACCTTGGATTCTGGGGCTGCCGAGAACCCCGACGGCGTCCTCATGATCGCCCTCGACGGCCAGGGGCGCGCCGCCATGGCGCTAGGGTCCTATGAGGAGCTTGAGGATCTGAGCGCAGCGGGGCTCACCGCGCGCGCCCAGGCCGCCCGCTTGGAAGCGCAAGAGACCGGCGTTGCCCCCGAGATTCTGCTGGCAGTGACCCCAGAGGGCACGCTGGAAGTGGGGGCAGGCTTGGAAGAGCCGCTGGCAGCAGTGGCCTCCTTGGCTGTGGATGTTGCAAAAACGTTAGGCGTCCCTGTGGCCTTCGACCCCCGGTTGGCTGCTAGGGTTGAGACTGATCCTGCTGCCTGGGCAAGCATCCTGCTGGCTTCGGACGAGCACGGCGTCCTTCGGGCTGCTGACGGCTTAGCGGCCTCTGGCGAGGCTGCAGCTGCTGAGGGCATCGCTTCTCGGTTGGAGCAGGGCTACCGCAAGCTGCTGGACACCGTCCGCGCCAAGCCTCATCGCCCGTTCTAGGGAGCTGTCTCTAGGGAGCTGCCGTGTGGGCTGCCGGGCTGGAGGTCTGGCGGCTGCGCGGCGGGTCAGCGCTGCTGTGTGCGACACGGCGGCGCGCCGAGTCGCCGCGCGGTAGCGAGAGCATAATTCGCACTGGATGCGAGCAGGGGTTTTGTCGGCAAGGAAGCGTGAAGAGAGGGGAGTGCCATGACGCGCATCGCGCTGGTAGAGGATGACGTGGCCATCAGGGAGGCGCTGAGCGACCTGCTGGTGCAGCGCGGCTATGAGCCCGTGGAGATCTGCGATTGGGCCCATGCCAGTCAGGCGGTGCTGGACGCGGCGCCGGACCTGGTCCTTTTGGACCTGGGGCTTCCGGGTGTGGACGGCACGGCCATCTGTCGAGAGCTGCGGGACAAGTCGGGCATTCCAATCATTGTGGTAACCAGTCGCGCCTCGGAGATGGACGAGGTGCTGGCCATGACCATGGGGGCGGACGATTTTATTACCAAGCCCTACTCGGTCTACGTGCTGGTGGCCCACATCGAGGCGCTGCTGCGGCGCAGCTCGCAGGCGCAGGCTCGGCCCACGCTCACGCACAAAGGGCTTACGTTGGACGTGGAGGCTTCCTGCGCCAAGGCCAACGGCAAGACGGTGGATCTTACGCGCAACGAGCTGCGGATTCTTGCGTATCTTATGCACAACGCAGGGGCGGTGGTTTCGCGTACGGCCCTCATGTGCGAGCTCTGGGACTCCGAGGCCTACGTGGATGACAACACCCTCACGGTGAACGTCAACCGCCTGCGCCAGACGCTGGCCAAGCTGGGCATCGAGAATTACCTGGTGACCCATCGCGGCCAGGGATACTCGGTGTAGCGGGGCGCAGCTATGAACGCATTGCGCTATCTGAGATCCCGCCTGCTCGATCTGCTCATATTTGGGCTCACTTTCGCCCTGCTTATGCTGATGCTGTGGCTCACTGGCGCCTCGGAAGACTTCGTGGCGCTCGTGGGCGCCATCCTGCTGGTGGCCGAAGTCCTGCGACTCTTTGCGGGCTATCTGCCCTTAGCCTCCTTCTGGCATCAGATGGACCGCATCGCCCAGGCTCAGGTGGGCGGAGACCCCACGCCCATCGATGTGGCGAGCACGCTGCCTTCCCAGCGCCGCTATCCGGCCAACTGCGCCGACGACGCGGTGGACGCCCTGCTGGACCAATACCGCCTCTCCACCGGCAAAGAGCGCGCCGACGCCGCCGAATACCGCAGCTACATCGAGCGTTGGAGCCACGAGGTCAAGACGCCGGTGGCCGCCATCTCCCTCATGGTCCAGGGCGACGCGAGCCCTCTGGCCCGCCGCATCGAGCCCGAGCTCCAGCGCATCGAGTCCTGCGTCGACCAGGCCCTCTACCTGGCCCGGTCCTACTCCGTTGACCGCGACTACCTGGTGCGCCCCCAAAACTTGGGCCAGCTGGTGCGCGAGGTGGCCCGCAGCCGAATGACCGCCCTCCAGCTCAACCACGTGCATCTGGCCTTCGAGGGCCTTGACCAGCAGATTTACTGCGATCCCAAATGGGTGACCTTCATTTTGGGCCAGCTGGTGGACAACGCCATCAAGTATGCCTCTCCCGAGCGCGAGCTCACCCTGGCGTTCATCGCTCACCGAGAAAACCAATCCTCCGCCCATGAGACCGTGGTGCTGGAAGTGCGCGACAACGGGCAGGGGATCCCCCTCCAAGACCTGCCCCGTATTTGGGACAAGGGCTTTGTGGGCGAGAACGGCCGAGATCGCTCTGGCCGCACGTCCACCGGCATCGGCCTCTTTTTGGTGCAGGACCTGGCCCGCAAGATGGGCCTCTCGGTGGACGCCTGGTCCGACGGCGCCACCGCCACCACCATCTCGATCACCTTCCCCATGGTGGCCAACGCCTCCAACGACCAGGCGGCCCAGTAGAGCAGCCGGGGCGCCATGCGTCGGCGAGCGCTGCATGGGAGGTCGCATGGCGGAGTGTTGCGGGTGCCGCATTGTGTATCAATATAGTAATGAGTGCCAGCCTTTGGAAGGCGGGTTTCTCGGCAGCTGCTAGGCGCGGGTGCGCACCAGGGTGGCGACGGTCTCGGCGTGCGCCTCGTCATCTCGGAAGTTATTCTCTCCCAGAGAATCAGGCGTCATCGGCGTATACCCATTGGCTACACCGGGAATCTCTTCCCAGAAGAAGCGCACCGGGCACTTGAACGTCACGTTGGCAACCACGCGCTCTTTGCGCGGGTTCTTGTCTGGCAGGATGTGCACCTCGCTCACGGCCTCATGGATGAGGTCGAAGCGTGTCTGCTCGTCCGCACCTTCCAACAGCTCGGGGATGCGGTCAAGCTCTTCCAGAAGCCTGCGCTCTCCGTCCATGCGCTTCTCGGCAGTGGTCATCTTAGCTTGCGCTTCCTCCAGTGCGTCGCTTAATCCGGCGTCGCGGTCATATAGGTCGTCCAGACGCCTTTGCAGGTCGTTGAACTTGCGCTCGTAGCTCCTGTCGGCGGGGTCGAGCGAGTCAATCTGCGTCATAAGCATACGCATACGCTTGTCGTTCGCGGCCTTCTCGCCCTCTATGCGCTCAATATCGTCCCTCAGCTGCTCGATGTCCGTCGCGTCGTCGATGCGACGGCGCAGGGCATCCACGAACGCGTCTGAACGGGATGCAAGGCTCACGAGCTGTACGACCTCAGCGTCCACGCACTCTTGCGGGTACTGACTTTTGAACGTACAGCTGGCGCCGCGCGCTTTTGTGGTGTGCGGGCAATAATATGCCCACGTTGTCTTTCCCCGCGTGCCGTCCTTCTTGACTTTCCCACGGTTGGGCTTGGACGACATCTTGCGACCGCAGACCGGGCAGACGAGGAGCCCGTTGAGCATGTTCACGTGGCCGTCGTCGTGCGTCTTCATGTTCGGCTTGCGCGTACCGACAAGGGCCTGAGCCGCCGCCCATGTGGCGTCGTCGATTATTGCGTCGTGCTGGCCGTCGTGCATCTCGTAGCCGTCGCTCTTGACCACGTGCGTCTCTCCACGCGTACCTTCTATCGTCTCGGTACGCCTGCGGCCATAGGCAATCTTTCCGATGTACACCGGGTTGGTAATCATGCGCTGTACCGTTCCGCTGGAAAACGTGTCCATGCGTGCGTTACCGCGTGGCTTCTTCTTGATTCCATGGTTGTTCAACCATGTGGCTATCGCCATCGACCCTTTGTTCTCGTGCGCATACATCTCGAAGATGCGGCGCACGACCTTCGCCTCGTCCTCATCGACCTCAAGCTCTTTGAACTTGTTGCCCTTATCGACAAGGCGATACCCGAAGGGCGCTTGCCCTCCGTTCCAGTAGCCTTTGCGGGCCTTCTCCTCGCGTCCGCTCATGGTCTGGGTGCGGATGTTGCCGCGCTCCATCTCGGCGAACACGGCGGCGATGGACAGCATCGCCTTACCCATGGAAGTACCAGAGTCGATGCCGTCCTTCACGCAACACAGTTCCACACCGTAGTCTTGGAGCGTCTGAAGGGAGTTCCAAGTGTCGGCGGCGTTGCGCCCGAATCGTGACAGCTTGAACACGAGGACGTAGGCCGGACGCTTGCCCGGCTGCGCCTTGATGATGTCATCCATCATCTGACGGAACTGCGGCCTGCCCTGCACGTTCTTTCCTGAAAAGCCGGCGTCAACGTACTCTCCGAGCACGCGCATGTCGTGATTTTCGGCGTATCTTGTCAGCTCGAAGCGCTGAGCGTCTATCGACTCGCCCTTCTCGACTTGCAGCTTGGTCGAGACACGGATGTACAGAACGCAGGAGAGTGGGCGGGCGGCATCTGACGTCTTGGATTTTTTTCGTGCCATAGGCTCACCCCCTCCCGTAATTCTCTACATGGCATCATTTCGCGTCACCTACTCAACGTTGCCTAGCCAACGTTGCCTTTCTGCTTTCAATGCCTCTTTCATGCTGTTCTCCTTTTCGAAATCGCGCACCACGACCTTGAAGCCCGTTCTGTTGGCCCGCTCGAACAGCTCGTTCCAATAGCTCTCGATGAGTTTGTAATCCCCGCCCTTTTTGAAGAAAAGCTCAAGCGCTTCGCCTTCGATATCGACCGCGCGTATATCCTCAAGCTCCCTTCGACCAAGGACGTTCACCAAGTCCTCGTCGTTCGGCCAAGGCAGCAATCCGACTTCATTCTCGCGGTCCGCTTGAGGACAGAGCGAATAATCCTCTTGGTGAAAAATCGTAAGCCCCTCTTCCATCATGTCAAACTCAGCAGCGAGTAAGCGTGAGCACAAATCGGCGGGGTCATTGAAATTCAGAACCGGCAAATACGCGATTTTCGTCTTGCTCATTGTTGTTTCCTCCCTTGATTGATGAATTGCGTAAATACGCATTTAATTATAAAGCCCGCCGCCCAAAAGAGCGACGGGCTGTTCGCTTATTTCAAGAACTCGTACTCAAACAGCGTCGGCACGATTTCGGTGTTGTAATACTCCTTAACGAGCGTCTTCAGTGTCTGCAACGCCGAATGCACCTCGACGTTGTTCCAAACCGTATTGCCCTCGTCATCCTTATATGACGTGTCTATCTCTGCGAAAATCTGGTACACGCCGTAGGTCAGCCTCGGGTCGTATTCGTCAGCCTGCTTCACCGCGTCCATCAGCGTCTTCCACTGGTCAAGGATGCGCTGCTCGGCAAGACCACAGACGAGATTCTTCAAATCCTCGGACGCGACAGTCGGACCGTTCGTCGTGTCCATACACAGCTCGTTGCGGTAGAAGCGCCCATCACTGCCCGTGAACGTCCGCATATGGTTTTGCATCTCCACACAGGTGAACAGCAGGCACTTGCGCAGCCACTGGTCGAGCTTGCCAGACGCCACGTCAGCGTTAAAACGGTCAGCACCATCGCCCGACTTCATAATACGGGCACGCTGTGTCCACTCACGGTTATACGTGATATAGCGAGACATCGCGAACAGCGGCATCTTCTCAAGGTAATTGTCCTTACGCAGGTAAAAGCCGTTACCATCGTACCGCCCGCCGACAAGAAGACTCGAATCAAGGTCAGGGTTATCAAACCCCGAACTGTGCGTCACCATGTATCCAATGATGTCTGCGTTGTATGCCGGCTTATTACGCCGTACACCATCGAACTTTTCCAAGCCATTAAGACCGCAAAGAATACCGTTTCGGTCTGCATCTGGAATAGCTCGCTTATCATAATAGGTTTTGCTTACACTGGTATAAACACGCTTAACATCAAGCATTCCAACTCCGACAAGTTTGTCGGTTTTAGAGTCCCAATCATATCCCTCAATTTGAAAATTATCTAACTGTGCATCTTCATTTGCCCAAAGCGCCACCATAACACATGCATCAATGTTCGTATGGAACCAACGACGATTGAAACCAAATCCAGCGATAAACTTTTTGTTAACCAAATGCTGAGCTTTCCAGTATTTTACCGGTGAATACACCACATAGCTATCTGTCGGCTGACGTAAATAATATTCAAAACCTGACCAGATAAATGCATTTCCAAGGTCGTTTGTTACAGTCCCCTTGAGTTGCTTTTTCATTTCGCCGACAAGATAGCTGCTCTTCCATGTGGAAGACTTCTTGCTCGCTTTAGTACGCTGATGCTCGGCACTCGTCGTCTCCGCATACGGCGGGTTCTCGAACAAGATAATCGTGCAATTCGGGTCATCGACATACTGCTTGATAACCGGGTTGTTGATGTACTCCTCGCTCAGTGCATCCGCACCGCGCACCAAACCTGCGTTGAACGTGTCATCCGCCTCGATGGGAGGGATGATGTGACGCACCTTCGAGCCGAGGATTTCCTGCATCACCTTGTACTCGTAGTATTCCACGGTGGAAAGGATGCAATGGGACAACTCCTCGTCCGTCAGCCCCTTCTCCAAATTACCCGTACCCGCGCAGCGGTCGATTATCACATAATCGTTACCTGCCGGAACACGCCCAATCGCCATGCGCAGCAGCTCATGGGATTTCTCTGCGTAAGGCTCGGGCGTGTAGAACGCGCCCAGGTTCTTCTTCTGGAGCGTGTCGTTCAGCTTATCCATCAGGTACTGGAACTTGACGTTCGACGTGCCCTTGTACGGGTAGATGTACTCAGCAAACACCGACGGGTTGCGAATCTCGCCAATCGTCTTGTGCTTGCCCGTATCGTCGCCGATAAAATCCTCTTTACGCGCGGTCGGCACAGCCTTATAAAACGCCGTTGCCCAGCCGACGATACAGTTCTCGTCAATATGGATGCGGGTGAACTCCGTCTCCTTCAGGCGCTTAATCAAACGCGTCACGGCAAGCTGGTCTTGACCATACGCGTACTTCTCGTCGTATGCGCGACCAACGAACCCAGCATTTGACTTCGATGCACCGCCCGAATACACCTTCTCGATGTCATCGAGATAATCAGCCGACTGATAGAGATATGCTTGTTCACCGTTCAAATCAACAATGATGATATTTGCGGGAACCGGCTTTCCCTTAATCCTCAGCGAAGAAAGATATTTCACGCACTGAAACAGCACGGCATTCAAATCGTTCACACGTAGCTTGAACTCAAGCAGATTGCCGTTCAACACACCATCGTTATCGTCTGCGAGAATGTCATCCAAAGTGAGGTTCGGGTCAATGAGCGGCAGAAACGTCTTGTAAAACTCAATCTGCCCCTCGCGCTCAGTATCAAAGTTCGCCATTACTCGCTCACCTCCTCAATATGCTCCTGCACCCACTCGTGGATGATTGCGGCAATCGTCGTCTCGCGCTCCGCAGCCATCATCTTGAGCGTCTTCTTGTCGCTCACGGTGAGCGACAGCGAGAGCGTCGTGCGCTTCTCTTCAGCGGCCGTGTCGGCGACGACGGCCTTCTCTATCTTCTTCTGCTCGGCCTCGCGGTCGGCAGCGTATTTCTCAAACATGTTCGCCATGGCTCGACCTCCTTTAATTATTTACACATTTGTACAATTATACACCATGGAGGCGCATTTGTCCAGATGGATAACGCCTCTGACCTGCGGTTATTCCTTCGGGAACCCCGCAGCCTCGCGCACCGTGCCCACCAGAGCGAGAGTCGCCTTCGCGGCCTTGCCGCGTCGGTCGAACTCGACCACGGACTTGCCGGCGGCTCCCGCCTGAACGAACGCCTCGGACTGGGGCAGCGTGGCCACCGTCTGGTCGCCCGCCAGACCCTCGAACCACTCCATGAAGTCGCGGGACGCCTTGAAGCGGTTCCACCCGTTCATCACGTAGACAATCTTCGCGCGGCCGTTCTTGAACACCGCCTTGCGCATGCGCATCAGCGGCTCGATGTCCCTCGACGTGGTTCTGGTCGGGATGACCACCACGTCCGCCTCCTTCAGCCAGTCCGCCAGCCCCTCCTGCAAGGCCCCCGGCGTGTCCACCACGGCGACCTGTGCGGCGTCCGCCTCATGCGTCTCGTGCAGCGTGCCGCCCTGCGTGTCCAAGTCGTAGAAGCTCACGGGGATGCCGGAGCGCTCGAAGGAGAAGGCAATCTCGTCGGCGACCAGGGACTTGCCAACGCCGCCCTTCTGGTTGCATACCAGAATCGTCTTCATATCATCACCTCGCTATATATTTAATCAATTACACATTTCCATATTTAATTATATGAGCCGACAAGTACATGTTCAACCGCCACTTTCGGGGCTTTATCTGGGCTTCATCAGGGCTTTTACTGGTCTCCAAACGGGCTTCACGCCCTCGCTCCGCTCCGTCCGCTCCGCCGCGTTTTCCGAATCCGGCTCATAAATGAGCGGACGACGAAAACCCCGATTTTCCGCCCCTTGCGCGTACGCCCGTCAACAGCCCTTTTGAAGGTCTCTTCGTAGCCCGCGAGCGGGAGCTTGAGAAAGGGAGCAGTTTGACGCTGCTCCCTCATCTTCTCGGCTATCCGTCGAACTGCGTGTCCTTGTCCGCCGACCTCGGCGTCCTCACGGGCGCACGCTGCTCGGCCTCCTTGACACGGCGCTGCATTCGCTCGCTCTTCAGACGCTTCTCGCGCTCGTCCTCGTTGGACAGCGCCTTCTCCGCCGCCTTGAGGCGCTTCTCGGCGTCCCACATGCTCTTGCGGGACTCGTAGACGCGCCTCTCCGCCTCCTCGCGCTGCCTGCGGCGCTCCTCCGCGAGCGCCTCCTGAATCATCATGCGCAGCATCATGGCTGTCATGTCGGCCATCATGCGGGACACGGGGTCCTTGGCGTTGCACCCCGCCTTGGCGAACACGTGCATGCCGGCCAGAAGCCCCGGACACGGGTGCTGCAGGGTGTCGCGTGCCTCCTTGGAGGCATAAAACTCGCGCCTTGCGGCGTCCACGTCCTCGCGCAGCTTCGCCAGCTGCTCGTCCGGGTGGTTCCGCGCCTCGACAATCTGCTGATAGCGCTCGTCCATGAAGGGCTTGCCCTCCTCGCGTGAGCGGTGGATGTGCGCCTTCTGAAGGTCGGAAGCCATCTCCGACACGTACGCCCGGTCGAGGCTGTACGCGTCGAGAGCGAAATCCGCAGAGGGCTGTTCCTCCGGCGCTGCCGTCTCGGGCACGTCGGGAAGGACCTCCGGTGCCGGTGCGTCCTGCTCGGGCGCCTCAAGCTCGCGCTGCTTCGCCTCGAAGTACGCCTCGATGCCCTCGCGGGTCAGGTCGTCGGCGAGGTTGGAGGCGCGGCGCTTGCGGGTGCGGCGCTTCGGTCCCCACTCGTCCACAGCCTTGTAGGACCATCCCGTCGTGACCTCGCCGGTCTTCCCGTCGGTCTTCGTGGTCTCCTTCAGCGTCACGCCGCTCAACTCAAGATTGCGCCTGAACTCGTCCAGCGTGCTGGAGCGGTCGCGGGCATCCGCCACCCTGTCGCCGAGACGCCGGTCGAAAGAACCGGGCTGGAACGTCTCGCGCTTCTGCTCCCAGAGGGACATCTCCTTGTCCGCCCCGAGCACCGAGAAACCATTCTCACGGCTCAGCTCATCATTGACCGCCTTCACACGCGGAGCGTAGAGGCTCGTGTCCCCCTTGTTGATGACCTGACCGGTACGGGCGTCGTGGTTCGCAATGGTCGCGTGCGCATGCACGCAGCCTCCCTCGCCGTCCACGTGCATGGTGACCCAGCACATGGAGTCGGGGGCAAGCTCGTGGCACAGCGTGTACGCGTACTCCATGCCGCGCTGGATGTCGTCGGCCTTGCTTGGGTCAAGCTCGTCGGTCGCCCACGAGATGCGCAGCTCGTAGCCCTCGTTGACCGCGTTCGGGTGGCGATGCTTCTGCCCCTCGCAGTAGACAATGAAATCCCCTCTTGAGGCGGCGTCGCCCATCTGCGCGGCGATGCGGTCCGTGCCGTTTTCCAGATGAGCGCGTCTGCGCTTTCCCTCGCCGAACTCGGTGTACGACATACGCCCGCGCACGTTCGGAAGCGACTGCACATGCGTCGTTGACATCAGACATCACCTCCCGTCTCCACGTACGCCTGCAAGTCCGCACGCAGTCCATCGACTTGCGCCCGGAGCTTGTCCACCGAATCGCGGAACTCGCGGAACGCTTCCGCCTCGTCCTTCGTCCTCATTTCCTCACGCACCGCGTCGAGCACTCCCATGCCGCTCAAGCGCCGGTTGCGCGCGCGGGCAATCTGATTCATGTTGACGCCGATGCGGTTCAGCTCGACACGGACACGGTCCAGGGCCGGGACGTCCAGAACCACCTCGCGGCTGGGCGGCGCGTACCGACTCGCGTACAGCTCACCGCGAAGAAAATTGGAACGCGAGCACGTCCCGCGCCGCTCGTCCAGCAGGGAAAGCTCCGCGTCGTTCATACGCACCTGAACCACCTTGTCACGGCGGTCTTTCACGTACTTCTGGCGCGTCGCCTTCCCGCTTCTTTTTTCATACGTTTCCGCCATGCGGAACACCTCCTTTGCCGCTATCCGAAACGCCCGCCTGCGGCGGACAATCCGAAATGCCGTTTTCGGCTAATCTCACAACGTCTCTGCGCAAAGGGGAAAAGAGCAAGCATTGACTCCGTACGTACAAATTGCGATTCTCGCAATTTGCCCTACTCCGTCAGCTTGCGAGGGGGCGGCTGCGCCGTCCCCTTCGAACCCCCGCCTTTTGTCCACCGAGCCTCGCCCGTCCATGTCGGACACGGGAACGACTTCCCCTGTCCGACATGGAACCCGAATCCCTCGGTGGAACCCGGCACGGCTACCCTTGGTAGGCCGCGCCGGAAAAACCGCCGTGCGCTTCCGACGACTCTCCAGCTTCTGCGGTAGGAACATGACCGGAATCCGCAGCGCCAGCGGCGCGCGCATCCGGCGTTCCGTGTCCGGTGCCCGGCTTCAGTCCCTTGACGAAGTCAAGGACCTCTTCCGCCGAACCCATGTCCTTCACTTCAGGGAAAACCGTCACGAGCGCGTCGGCGTAAGCCTTCGTCCTCGCGGCCTGCGCCTCGCGGCGCAGCTTCTTCGCCTGAGCCTCTAACGCACGTGCCTTCTCGGCCACATCATCAAACCTCTTCGTTGCCATAATCTATTCCTCCTTAATCGCTGTCTTCTGTATCCGTCGCAAGGCCAAGCTGCTCCCTCACCGCCGCGTAACCGGCACCGAGGTCTGCGGGCGTCGTGCCATGGGCGGTGCAGTAATCGAGGACGACCGTGCGGAAAATCCCGCGACGCCTGCCCAGGAAGGGGACCCATCCGCCCGCGCCGCCAAAACCAGCTGCTCGCTTGCAGTAGGCCCTCAAGCCGGGGCACCACTTCTCGCAGCTCGTCTTGCGGACGGACCCGCTCGCGTCCTTGCTCTGCGTCCATTCGCCGTCGGAGCACGCAAGCTCAACGATTCGGGTCGTGAACGCCTTGCGGCTCATCTGCATCCGCATGCCCTTGTGCTCCGCGTCCAGCCATTCGTCGTAGCGCATGGACAGGTAATCATTCGGCACGAAGTCGGCCGTAATCGAATCCTTGACGTCCTCCCAGAACTCAGCCACCGTGTCATTGCCAAGAACCCACTCGTGCTTCAGCTGCGCGGCCTCCTTAGGCTCGGGCAGCTCGTAATACCGGTCCCACTTCACCAGCGCCTGATAGGCCAGATATTCGCAGAACTCGGGGGACACGACCCACTCGGAACGGATGGTCTTGTCGTCGGCCTTGCCGACGAACTGCCCCGCGAACGGGACGTAGATGTTGCGAGCCAGCCAAGCGTCCCCCTTGTCGCGGGTCTTCGGGATGTCGTTGGCGGCGCAGACAATCAGCGCGTGGGGCGTGTAGTCGAACATGCCCTTGTTCTTGCGCTCCACGCCTATCGCGTCATGCGAGATGATTGACTTCAGGCGCGAGTTGTCCTTCAGGTACGCACCAGAGTCGGAGTCCTCGCACGTGATGAGGGAGACCCCCACGATGTTCGACACGCCGAACCGCCCGCCATCCCCGCCGCCGGCAAGCAGCGCGAGGCTTGAGGTCATGCACCCGTCGTAGCCGACGAGCGACTTGAGGCAGTCGAGGAAGGTGCTCTTCCCGTTGTGACCCGTGCTGTTGTGGAAGGTCACCATGACGCGCCAGTTGTGGTAGCTGCGCAGGGACGCCCCCGCCACCTTGACGAGCAAATCGCGCCCGCCGTCGTAGGGGGCGTAGGAGTCCAGCAGCTGCCAGAAGTCAATCTTCGAGCCATCCGGCATCGTGTGTTCAGGGACGGGCGGCTCCTTGTCGGGGAGGCGCGTGGTGCTCTTCCTGAGCGCAACGACCTCGGGGGAGAACTCGCGCAGGACGCGCTCCTCGTAATCCCAGATTCCGTTGGCCATGAAGACCAGAGACGGGTTATCGCACTCGCACGCGCGGTTCTCCCGACGCGATGCCATGTCGTGCAGCTTCTGGACGAAGTTCTTCTTCCAGTTGCCGTTCACGGCGCCCACGACCTCCTGACACCACAGGTCAATCTGCCCGTCGCCAATCTCGCGGTAAATCCCCTCGTCGGGGTCGTACATAGCGAACACGCCCTCCGAGGTCGGCTTGTCCACGGTCTCCTTGACGCAGACCATGCGGATGACCTCCTGCGCGAACACCAGCTCGGCGGCCTGCACGGGGTCGATGCTCTTGAGCCTCGGCCAGCGAAAGCCCCTGCCGTAAATCTTTCCCGCCTCCGGATTGGATGGCGGCTCGGACAGGTTGACCCACGCCACAAGGGCGTTCGTCACCTTGACCACGACGTCCGAGAGAGCGGACAGGCCATCACCTGCGCAGCCGCGCAGCACATAGCTCACCGCATCGCTGAGCGCCTTGTGATAGTTCTCCCCGCCGTACAGGTAGTCAGGGTTGTACGCCTCGCCCTGATTCCCCTCGTCATATGCACGCCCCCTCTTCATCTCATCCTTTGTCTGCGGGTCAGATACTTGAAAAATGGGCGGTAATGAGCTATAATATTTGCAGTTAGACGGAGCGGTTCCCTTTGCTGTGGCGGCGGGGGAACTGCTCTTTTCTTTTGCCTCCATATCCCCACCTCCTTAATTCGTCAGCTTGACGCGCTTCACGTTCTCGTTCTTCCACGCCTCGACGTCGGCAATCTTGTAGCGGACCGCGTTTCCGACCTTGTAGTAGCTCGGACCCTTGCCCTGATAGCGCCAGGTGCAGAGCGTCCCCGCGCTCAAACCGAGGAACGCCGCCACCTCGCGCGTCGTCATATAAGAGGGCTTTACCTCTTTTGCCTGCTTCTTTCCTTTAGCCATAACTAGCCACCTCCATGTTCGAAGTCCTTTTCGCGAAACAAAAAAAGCTCCCGCGGAAACCGAAGAGGGACAGAGGCGCAAAGCCTTGTCTATCTCGGTTTCCACGGGAGCTTCGTGTTCGTTGTTTCGCCCGTGACGCACGGCCTATTCGACCGAGCGCTCGGCTCCTATTCCCGATAGCAACCCCGCATCAAGGACGGGACGGGTGCTGAGCCATTCATCTATATGTATCCAATTGTACACCATTGAGACAATTGAAGCAATATCAATTTTCCCGTAGCCGCAGTTCAGAGCCTATTTCCGCTCATAAACGAATGGAAAAGCGCAAAAAAAGCAACCCACCGCACCACCCGGAAAACAACGACTGCGACAAGAGGTACACGTGAGGGCTGACCACATGTGTGACCACATCAAAATGGCATCTGGTCAGCTCTTGAAATGAAAATCCCCTCTTTTATCAATGGATTTTTTTCGTTCTGACCACATGACCAGATGACCAGATAAAATCCGACAAACTTTATTTATTTACGCGTATTACGTAGTCCTTTCAATTTTTAAAAATAAGTCCTAAATTATGTGGTCATCTGGTCAGGAATTGCAAAAAGCCTGATGGCGCCTAGTGATTTGGCTGACCAGATGGTGACCACATCATTTTTTCTTCTGGTCATCTGGTCAGCATGTGGTCAGGCAAAACGCTCATAAACGAGGGAACGGGTGATTCTTCTGTCCTAAGCAGGTGCGCATTTCGGACGCTTCGCGTCCTCAATGCAGGCTAGTTACGCCTCGGGCTGCGCCCTCGGCTTGCCTCATCGCATATTGGGTACGCAGAAAAGCATGAGAACCATCCAATACGATTTCGCATACCTCATGCGTACTTTCTCGAAGGCAACGGAGGCGCGAAGCGCCGTAGTTGCCGGCCAGACGGAGGGACGTACGCCAGGCCAAGCCCATGCCGCATCCCTTCTGTACGTCCACCCACATCCAACCGCCGCCCGCAGGGCGGCCACCCTTGCATCGAGCGAACGCGAGATGCACATGGGCGCTCGAACGTCCCCAGACCGCTTCAGAGGCGTTTTAAGGCACGAAAAAAGCCCGCGTGGTACACGAGTACCCCAGCGGGCTTAAAACGTCTTAAACGCAAAATACGGCGTTCTATTTCTCCGTCTCGTCTTCTCCCATGAGTCCGAAATGACGGAACGCATCCAGAATCGCCTCGCGCTTTTCAGGCGGGCACTTCGGTTGCTTCTTGTCACCCGACCTGTCGGCCTGCGTTTCCAGTCCGCACTCGGCCTTCATCTGCGCGACGTACAGGGAACTGACCTTCATGCCGTGCGTTTTCTGAACGTAATCACAAATGTTCGCGTACGTCGGCTGCTCCTTCTCCTCAGACAGCCCCATGTCCTTCGGACTGATGGAAACCGGAATGAAAGACTTCGATGCAGATTTCCGAGATAGAACAGCAACCGTCTCGGCGTGCTTGGTCTGGGGGAACAGGTCCACCACTGCCAATGCATCCAGCTCATAGCCCTGGCGTACCAGCAGATCCACGTCGCGGCGCTGGGTCTGGGGGTTGCAGCTCACGTAGACCACGCGCTCGGGGGCCAGGGTGCAGAGGGCGCTCAAAAACTCCGAGGTCGAGCCGGCGCGCGGCGGGTCGAGGATCACGCCGTCGAACTTTCGGCCGGCGCGGGCAGCGTCGATCATGTAACTGGTGGCGTCGGCGCAGACGAACCGAGCCTGTTGCTCCAGCCCGTTGGCCTTGGCATTTCGCCGAGCGTCGGCCACCGCGCCTTCCACCCGCTCCACGCCCACGACCTCGAGCCCCTCCACCTGATGGGCTGCACACAGCCCGATGGTGCCTATGCCGCAGTAGGCGTCCAGCACCCGCATGCCGGCGTCCAGGCGCGATTGCGCGATGGCCAAACTGTAGAGGACCTCGGTTTGCTCCGGGTTGGTTTGATAAAAACTCGTAGGGCCAACGGTGAATTCCACGTCCAGCAGGCGGTCGTGCATCACTCCCGAGCCCAGCAGCGTCTTGTTCTTGAACCCCAGGATGGCGTTGGTGCGCCTTTGATTCACATTTTGAACTACCGACAAACGCACCTTGGCTTTTTGGGCCACCGCCTTCGCCAGCTCTTTGGCATGGGGAAACGAGTCGCCGTTGGTCACCAGCGTGAGCAGGCCTTCATTGGACTTCCAACCGGTGCGGACCACTCCGTGGCGCAAGAGGCCTGTGCCCTTGTCCTCGTCGTAGGCACGGATGCCAAGCTCAGAGCTTATACGCGCCACAGCATTGAGGATGGGCCTGCACCGAGGGTCCTCCGTGAGGCATGCCGAGCAGGGCACTATCCTGTGCGTCCCCCGCGCATAAAACCCGCTGCGCACAAACCCGCGCTTGCCCGGCGCGAAGGGCGTGGCCGCCTTATGCCTGAAGGCCACCGGATCGTCCATGCCGTAAATGCGCAGCTCATCGACCGTGGCGCCATGGCGCGCGTCTTCCAGGTAGTCGCGGAACAGCTCTTCCACCGCCTCGCGCTTTCGCCGCAGCTGAATGGGATAGGGCACCGCCAGCCATTCGCAGCCGCCGCACTCTTTGGCGATGGGGCAGGTGAGCGTGCGAAATCCCATAGGGCGGGCCTCCTGATCGACCTTGCGATGCATGCGAGTTGCGACAACGCGCAGTGGCGCGCGGGTTGTGCGCTGGCGGCGACGGCGTGCTGCAACCAGTGCCACTGCCAGTGCGGTACGCCTTCCAATGTACCCGCTCCCGAGCGCCCGTGCCGCCCACATCCACCATGAACATGCAGCCTGCGGCGGGCGGGCTTCTCGGCAGCTTGCTTGCTGGCGGTCTGCAGCGTCGTACGACATGCTGTGCCGAATGACTTGCGTTTAGTTGGGCTTCATGCCAAAAAGCTGGAAGATCCATCGTTTAGCTGGGTTTTGTGCCAATGAACTCCTTCCGCGTCAATGAGAAAAACAACTTGGCGTAGGTCAAGTCCAGCTGCCACACAGGGCAGTTTGCTCGCCGCCGCGTCGGCCAGGCGCCCCAGCCATCCACCGCTGCAGGCTCCCTCCTTGCCGAGAAACCCGCCATCCTCACCAGCACGTATCGACAAAAATCGAACCATAGCCGATCCAGGTTACATCTTGAGCGCCTCATCGGCGGATTTGGAAGGCTTTCCGTCCGGTCCATCCCGTCCTGCGGTATAACCAAGGCACAAAAAATGCGGGGCTCGCATCGGTGGCCGCATATTGCAGCACGCGCCGGTTGGCACACGCTCGGGCACGCACCGGTGGTCACGCACCGCAACACGTACCGGCTGCCGCACATCGTCGCAGCTGCCCGCATCAGCTCGCAGGAAGGACAGGGGCATGGGAGTCAATCGCATCGGCATTATTGGATTAGGGCACGTGGGGGCCCATGTGGCCAACAGCCTCATGCTTCAGGGCATCGCAGACGAGCTCTATCTCACCGAGATTTGCTCCGGCGACGAGGACAACTCCGCCAAGCTCAGAAGCGAGGTGCAAGACCTGCACGACTCGCTGGCATTCTGCCCGCACAACGTCGAGATCGTCTCCTGCGGCGAGGACTACGCTGCGCTGGCGGGCTGCGACGTCATCGTCAATGCAGCGGGCAAGGTGGCGCTGGCGGCGCAAAACCGCGACGGCGAGCTGTTCTACACCACGGACACTGCCAAGCGATTCATCGAGCCTGTCGCCAAAGCCGGCTTCGACGGGGTGTGGGTGACCATCGCCAATCCCTGCGACGTGGTAGCCACCGAGATCTGGAAGCTCTCCGGCGCAGATCCCGCCAAGGTCATTGGCACCGGCACTGCGCTGGATTCCAGCCGCCTCAAATTCGCCCTCTCCAACGTCACCGGCATCGACCAGCACTCCATCTGCGCCTACATGCTGGGCGAGCACGGCGCCAGCCAGTTCGCCGCCTGGAGCGCGGTGAACTTTGGCGGCAAGCCGCTCTCCCAACTTGCCGTCGAGCAGCCCGGCCGCTTTGGCTTCGACCATGACGAGCTCGAGCAGCAGGGCCGCCAAAACGGCTATGTCACCATGGCCGGCAAGCACTGCACCGAGTACGCCGTCGCCAACGCCGCCGCCCGCCTGGTGCGTGCCATCGAGTCCAACGAGCACGTCATTACCGCCTGCTCCACCCTCATGGACGGCCAGTACGGCGAGAGTGGCGTCTACGCCTCGCTGCCCTGCGTGGTGGGCGCTTCCGGCGTCGAGGAGGTCATCGAGCTCGACCTCACCGCCGACGAGGTGGAAAAGTTCCACGCCAGCTGCGCCCACATCCGCGAGAACGCGCAGCGTGTGGGGCTGCTCTAGCGTTCCTTGCCGAGAAACCCGCGCCCCCATAGGCCGCCTTCTATCCCTGATGCCCCGCGCCGCCCCGCTGGCCTCTCGCCAGCGGGGCGGCTTGCTGTGCCTCTGCAGTTTCGCAACTATTACGGTATTCGAACCGTTTTGAATATCACCTGGCGCCACCTCAGCGAGAAAAGGTGGAGGGGTCTACACTATAGGCTCCAAAACCACAGGGAGCTGGGAGGCATAAAACAGCAGAGTAAGGCCTAAAAATCAGAAAGGCTTCAGCTGATGGGCACCTTCTCTTCGCACTCTTGACATCCACCTTAAGGCGGCGGTTTTTCTCGGCAGCGAGGCTTGCGGCATATAAGTTGCAGGTTCTAAAAATCTGTGAGGCAAAACCAAAACCTGTGGAGTAAAGAGAGAAAAGAGGGTACAACCTTCCCAGTCAACGGAGCTGCGGCATCAGGTCGCGGCAAAACAGCAAGGGGTTAAGATGCAGTCTAAGATCGCGCACGCAGCCGAGCGCACGGCCTTTGGCCTGGCTCTGGACGGGATCATCAATGCCGCTTCGGGCAAGGATCGCGAGAAGAATCTCGACAAGCTTGTAGACATGGGCTCCAAGTTGCTCAAAGACACCGCTCCCGGCGCCGCCCGCGGCCTTCGTGCCGGTTTGTATCCCGGGTCCAAGTGGGAGCAGTTCCTCTTCTCCCTCATGGACGAGGTAGATCACAACATCATCAAGACCACCGTGCTCAACGGCGGCTATGAGGCGGCCTTCCGCGGCCTGCGCACCTGCACTGAGAACGCAGAGAAGTACCAGTGCAACGTGCCTTGGATCATCCTGTTCGATCCCACCACGGCCTGCAACAAGCACTGCATCGGCTGCTGGAGCGCAGAGTACGGCAACCGCTACAACCTGTCCTTCGACGATATGGACAAGCTGGTCTCTGAGGCCAAGGCGCTGGGCACCCACATGTTCATGCTCACCGGCGGCGAGCCTCTGGTGCGCAAGCACGACATCATCAAGCTGGCAGAGAAGCACAATGACTGCATGTTCAACATCTTCACCAACGCCTCGCTGGTGGACCAGGCCTTCTGCGACGACGTCAAGCGTGTGGGCAACATTGCCTTCTCCATCTCGGTCGAGGGCTTCGAGGAGTCCAACGACGGCCGCCGCGGCGACGGCTCCTTCCAGGAAGTCATGGCTGCCATGGACCTCATGAAGGCCAACGGCCTGCTCTTTGGCACTTCCACGGCCTACACCACCAAGAACTACAAGACCGTCACCTCTGACGAGTACCTCGATATGCTTATCGAGAAGGGCTGCCGCTACGCCTGGTACTTCCACCTCATGCCCGTGGGCGCCGGCGCCGGCACCGACCTCATGTGCACCCCTGAGGAGCGCGAGTACATGTTCCACCGCATCCGCGAGATCCGCGGCATCACCGGCGGCAAGCCCATCTTTGCCATGGACTTCCAAAACGACGGCGAGTATGTGGGCGGCTGCATCGCCGGCGGCCGCGTGTTCTGCCATGTCAACGCAGCCGGCGACGTGGAGCCCTGCGTCTTCATCCACTACTCCAACGCCAACATCCACGACAAGAGCTGGCTGGAGTGCCTCAAGCAGCCTATCTTCCAGGCCTACCGCTCGCACTATCCCTTCAACGACAACATGCTCCAGCCTTGCCCCATGCTGGAGAACCCGGAGATCCTGCCCCAGATCGTCCACGAGGCGGACGCTCCCTGCACCGATTACGCGGCGCCCGAGTCTGTGGACGACCTTTGCGCCCGCACCACTCCTTACGCTGAGAGCTGGAAGGCCACCGCTGAGAAGCTCTGGCTCGAGGAGCATCCCACCGGCAAGAAGATCTACGCAGACGAGCTCTCCAACATGCCTGTGGACGAGAAGGCCAAGATCATCGCCAAGTCTGACGAGGAGAATCAGGCCGTCGTAGGGTAAGTTATAAATAATGCAATTCCCATCGATGAGATAAGCTAATTAGCATGCAAACCTAAAGCTCCCGGATGCGTAAGGCAACCGGGAGCTTTTTTATAAGGATATAGGCATCTAGCTGCATAATCAATATATTATGGGAGCCTCTAAACTTTCAGAATATTGGCAGAAAATCTTTGCCTGGTATTCAATTTATAAGTATCTATATGTGGGAGCTTCTCACTAGATGCATCTGATGGGGAACAAGGTCCGTCAATTTGAAGCCTCGTTGGACGCGATGTTTACCACGCGAACGGGGTTGTCATGGGAAAGAAACCTCGGCAGATCATCGCAAGCATGCTGCTTGCCGTTGCTCTGTCGGCGGCAGCTGCGCTTGCTGCGCCAATCAATGCCTACGCCGCTGACACCTACATCGACCTCAAAGAGGTCTTCGGCGAGTGGATCAACTTCCCGGGCGCCAACCTGGGCTCCGGCTATGCGGCGGGATGGCAAGCCCAAGCCTGTGGATCCCACTAAGATCGATCCTGCCAACCCGCCAAAACCGCAGATAAACATCGACACAGACGATGACGGCATCCCCGACACCAACGTGGTGGACGAGCCGGTGATTACCTACACCATCACCACGCAGCTGCGCGGCATTACCACTGGCGCCTCCATCAGCCCGAGCGCCAATGTGGTGAAGGGCGCCTCTGCCGCCGTGGTGTGGGCTCCTGGCGAGAATACTTACGTCTCCCGCGTCGAGGTGGACGGCCGCCGCGTGGATGCCAAGGGCGGCCGCTATGAGTTCTCGCACCTTTCTGGAGACCATTCTGTGGTGGTCACCCTGGCAGAGATCCCTCTCATCCCCGCCCACACCACCAAGGGCTACTACACCATCACTGTGAACACCTATGGCGTTTCCAAAGGCGTGGAGGCCTCCGACTCCATGGCGGTGGCCGCCGGCTCCTCTGAGGCGGTGACATGGTCTGTCAAGGAAGGCCATGTCATCAAGAGCGTCTCGGTGGACGGAGCCAGGCTGAGCCTGGATCAAGTGGCCGCCGGCTCTTGCAACTTCTCCGCCATTGCCGCCAACCATGTGGTGGATATCGTGGTCGAAGCCCAGGACGGCACTACCGGCCTCGCTCCCGACAACGTGGTGGTCTCCACCAAGATCGAAGGCGGCCCTGGCACCATTACCGGCGGCTCCACTGTGGCCAAAGGCGAGAGCTACACTGTGGCCTGGAATCCCGTGATCCAAACCACCGCCGACCGCGACGATCCCGCCTACGCGGTGTACGAGGTCGAAAGCGTCTCTGTGAACGGCGCCGCGGTGGATGGCGATGCCAGCGATGTGAGCCTCACCAACATCAAGGAGAACCAAGAGGTGGTGGTAAAGCTGCGCCCGGTGACCTTCAATGTGGCCATCCTCAAGTACGGCGACGGCACCGCCAAGCCCTCCAAGACCGTGTACAAGGGCAATCATTACGTAGACATCAGCGCTCAGGCCAATGCGGGCTCCCGCATCACCTATCTGGAGATCGACGGCAAAGAGGTCTACCGCGAAGGCATCAAGAAGAGCCCGTCTTTGCGCCAAGAGCTCGATGCGGTCCCCAAGACGGCTCCAGAGGATCCTTCGACCGCTGCCGAGAAGGACGCCCAGTCCCCTCAAGCGCTGTCAGCTGCGGCAGCCGCCGCCCTTAGAGGCGAAGACGCCAGCTCCGAAGCCCCTGAACTCCAAAAGCTGGCCATTCCTCAAGATCAGCCTGCCAGCGAAGAGGATAACGCGGGCGAAGAGGCTGCTCAGATCGAGGCGGCTCAGACCAACAAGCTCGAGCAAGAAGCGCCTGCCAGCAACACTGCCTCTCAGACTGACGAACCCGAGGAGGAGACCACCCTGCTGGAGGAGCTCTTCTCGGCAACGATGACCAAGGCCTACGCCGCAGAGATTCCTGCAGCGGTGTTCAACCCCGAGGAGATCATCGAGCCGCTGCTCACAGGCACAACCCGCATGGACATGGGCATCCGCGACATCGACAAGGACCATCAAATCAAGGTCTACTTCGCCAAGGACGGCGAGCCGGCTGTGACTCCCGAGACGCTGGGATCCACCGTGGACATCGAGACTCAGGTGGATGGCGGCCCCGGCGAGATCACTGGCGGAGGCATCTTTGATCCCGACGACGTCGATCCCGACAACCCGCCCAAGATCCAGTGGGAGGTGCCCGAGGGCTACACTCCCGTCGAGGTAGAGATCTATCCCAAGGGCGGCTCGGGCGATCCTGTGGTTGTTCCTGTGGCGCCTGGCCAAACCGCCGTGGACATCCCCTCCAGCATCCTCGAGAGCGACGGCGAGTACGTGGTCAAGCTCAAGGTGCAGAAGGAGAGCGAAGGCGACGACGTGGCGCCGAAGCAGCGCGAGTCTTTGGCCGACACGACCTTCTATGAGGTTGCTTCGAGCATTTCCGGAGGTCCCGGCACCGTCACTGCCACCACCGATGTCATGGAGGGCGCGAGCCATACTGTGACCTGGGCAGCCGGAGAGCGCGACGGCGTGCGCTACCGGGTGGCCAAGGTGCTCATCGACGGCAAGGAGCATCCTGAGCTGGCAGAGGCTGCCTCCTACACCTTCGAGGACGTGGCTTCCAACCACACCATCGAGGTAGTGCTCGAGCCAGTGGCCGAAGAAGGCCCCGTTCCCGACGACGAGAAGCCTGCCGCAGATAACGGGGGAGGCTCGACAGGGCCTGTGGCAGAAAAGACCGAGGCGGGGCAGCCTGCAGTCGGTTCCAAGGTCGTCAAGCCCGCCGCTTCCAACGGTGCCGTGCCCGCCACGGGCGACACAGAGTCGTCTCAGGGCGCCCTCGCAGCCGCATTGGCCGCTGCAGGGATCCTTGGCGCACTCATCGTGCGTGTGGCCTATGGCGCTCGCAAGAAGGAGAACCTGTAGCTCATGGGTCTTGGGGTTTTCCCGGAAGACCTAGGACGAGGGGGGTTCTTATCGGCAGCCCCTAGGAATCTGTAAGAGATTGCCCTTGGGAAAGACCGCGGTCGCCCAGGGGCAATCTTTTGTTGCGCCGACGCTATGCTTTGGGCTTTATGGGGGGATACTCCCTATATCTGGGCGCCTTTGGAAGCGCGAGAGGTATAGGCTTGGGAAACGGGTTGCGTTAGTGGCTGGAACGGCGGCAGGATGCTTGGTAGGTACTTTGTACATCTCAGTGAGGTAGCAGCTGGCTGGAGCACGGAGGCAGTGTTCTTGCGGCTGCTCCTTGCCATGCTCGTGGGTACCGTCATCGGCATGACGCGCGAGTTCAAGAACAAAGGCGCGGGCGTCAAGACTCACGTGCTGGTGTGCTTGGGCGCGGCGATGTCGATGATCGTGAGCCAATACATTCTTGAAGAGCTGCCGGGCGCCCAGCTCGATATGGTGCGCAATGGCGCCGCGGTTATCTCCGGCGTGGGCTTCATTGGCGTGGGCACCATCATCGTCACAGGCAAGAACGAGGTGCGCGGCCTCACCACGGCCGCCGGACTGTGGGTATGCGCCTGCATTGGCCTGGCCGCAGGCATAGGCGAGGTGGACGCCACCATCATCGCGCTGCTCTTTGTCATCTTCACCTTCACGGTGCTTTCGTGGTTCGACGTGATGGTGCACCGCCATACCAAGAAGTTCGATCTCTACGTGGAGTTTGAGAACCGGCTGGCGGTGAAGGAGTTTTTAAAGCAGCTTCATAGCTGGGACTGCAGCTACGACAACTTCTTGCTTACCGGCGGAGAAAGCGGGAGCTCGTTTGTGGCTGCCACTCTCACCATCACGCTGCCCACCATGGATCGCAAGCAAGTGTTCATCGACGCCATCCAGCGCCTTAGATTCGTGAGCTTTTGCGAGGAGATCTAGGGGGCTTTTCGAGGAATAGCGGGCTTTTGTGCGGGCGCATAGGAGTCCTGATGGGTGGCCGCGGCTTGGGTGAGTGGCAGGATGTTGCTGGGGCATGCGGGTTAGGGCGTCTGGGAGATTAATGGTAGATGGCCCTCTAAAAACATACTACGTTAGCTTCATTAATTTGTGACATGTGAATTAAAGTGCTCCAGTAGCTACAAATTATTGTAGCAATTGAAGTATAAAAAGTGAGGGTGCCATAGATAGCCTACGCTTCGGGATAGCCTACGCCTCAGATCAGGCCCCAGATAAGCATCGGTGCAGATCGTCCAGCTCATAGACAAACGCGACTCTCAGTGGCTCTCGGGTATAGCCATGGGAGAACTTCAGCGAAGAGTGTAAGCCTAGCCGCAGGCACAATTGGCCTTGGTTGCGTCCAGACTGTGCAAGGGTAAATCCGCCTGTATTATTAGGCAACCATTAGCTTAATATGGCCATATATAATCGCAGGTAAATATGGGCAAATCGTCGCATATTATATTGACAGTATTCGATACCCGTCCTAACTTAAATTAAACTGCAAAATAGCGGACATCTCTCGCTGGCCTACCCTTCCTTAACCGCGGTTCGCAAGGTGCGGTTGCAGCCAAAGTGAGCCGTGAGACGTCCGCTGCATTCATTAGGCGGTGTCAATGAACTCCATGACTCGTACCCTGGCCACGATGGCCGCTGTCGCCCTCGCCTGCACCACGTTGGCGGTCGCTCCTCCTGCAAGTACGCCTGCGCTTGCCGCACCGCCTGCGGGTTACACGCATCCGGCCAATGCCTGCCAACTCACTGTGATCGGCGGCGTCGAAGGACGCGATTACTACTATGCCACCGACACCTGGACGCGAAACCCGGGCAACGCCGTCACGAGCACCCTCAACAAGTTGGTTATCTGTTCGAGCGCGCCCATGACGATTTCCAACACAGGTGATCCTGCCATGGCGGTAGATGCCACTATCTTCGTGGAGGCGGGCACTCAGGCCAACCTCACCTTCGATGGGGTGAACATCAGCTCCCATGTGCCTTTCACGCTGGAGCGCAACCGCGACGAGGCGGGCAACTCCATCGAGCCCAAGACCAGCGCTCACATCGCTTTGGCGGCAGGGTCAACCAACACGTTGGTGTCACCTGCAGGCTCCTATGCCCCTGGCATGCGTTGCGGCGAGGACACTTCACTCACCATCGATGACGACGTGCCTAACGTGGACGTGAACGGCGCTCCTATCGACGTTGCCGGAGGCCGCATCAAGGCGGGCACCGTCTATGTGGACAAGGACGGCACAACCCGCACCGCCACTGCCAACGGCCCCGATGCCAACATTTCCAATCTTGAGAGCGACAATCCTGGCGCACTCAATGTCACCGGAGGCTACCTGTGCGCCGCTATTGGCGGCAGCGACTGGGAGACTACTGGGGAGATGACGTTCAACGGTGGCACCATCAAAGCCAGGGCTACAGGAGATAGCACCTACGGTTTTGGCGCTGGCATCGGCGGCTCTCACGGTGGCCACGGCACCACGCCCGACACCTGGATCACCTTCAACGGAGGCACTGTCACAGCCTATGCCTCCTATCATGGCGCAGCCATCGGCGGAGGTGGCCCCAGTTATCAAACCGCAGGGTCTACCACGCGTGAGAACAACTATCGTTTCCCCGATGCCAAGCTTAGCGACCGCCAGCCAGGCTCCGGCTTTGGCGCTAACGCCGGCACGCCGGTGCACTCCAAGGTGTGCGCTGGAAACCTGCAGTTCAATGGCGGCATCATTACACCCATCTCAGCCGACCATGGCAATGCCATTGGCCAAGGATGCTTCTGCTGGAACATCGGCCGCAAGATCGTCATCACCGGCGGCACCCTCCTGCCCGACACCTCTCGTCAGGACTCCGGCTACGGCTATGCTCACGCTATCGGCGCCTTGGGCGGAGAAGTTTACGTGACGGGAGGGTCCGTTCGTATCGGCACGGTGAAGCACGACAATGGTCGCACTACCGAAGAGAAGTACCAGGCCTACATCGGCGACCCCATCGATCCAGACCATCTGCCCTCAGACTTTTACACCAACTACTCCCAGAAGACCGCCTACGGCTCGCTGGATAAGTCAACCCAGGTGATGATGCGCACCATCAAGGTGCCGGGCACCCTGGGGGCCAATGCCAACATCACGGCTTTCGACATGACGGTCAACGGTGTGGCCTACCCCTACGGCGCGCCCCGTTCCACCGACGAGAGCGGCAATCTCTACCTGTGGCTGCCCACTACTACCGAGGGCGAGGTCCGCGTGAACCTCACTGCTGTCGACCGTGACGGCAACGTGGTGAAGACCGAGCCTTACTACATGGACGACGTGCAGCACGGCGGCGATCACCTCAAGCAGTTCGTGATCTTCTCCATCGACCCCCAGAAGGTTCCCACTCTCAAGAACCTCACCAAGCGCTACGACGGCCTGCCTTGGGGCAAGGACGTCTCTGGCAAGCTCCTCTCCGAGGTGGCTCAGCAGGCCGTGGAGGTGGACAACCCGCCCGTGCCCGCCGGCCTGGATAAGAACAAGCTAGACAAGGCAGACTCCATGACCATGGAGTCCCAGCGTTTGGCTACCGATAAGGACGGCAACCTCATCCAGCGCGCCGACACCACTGACCCGTCCAACATCTATGAGGTGGACACTGACTCCGGCATCACCCAGGGCTTTAACGCCAACGTAGGCAAGTACAAGCTCACCATCAGTTCCAACCAGTACGCCCAGGAAGCCGGCTTTACCGAGAGCTTCTACGGCCATCGCTGCTACTACGACTATGCAGAGATCACTCCCGCCGACACCCAGACAAACCTCCAGGTAGAGCGTGTGGGCGATACCGCCACTGTGCGCCTGACCGCTGCGGTGACCCCGCGCCATGACGCCCAGGTAAAAGAGGCGACCACCTGCGAGGCTCCGGCAGGCGCCGTGCAGTTCGCCATCAATGGCACACCGGTGGGCACTCCCGTACCCGTGATAGATCAGGGCGAAGATCCCGACAAGTTGCGCGACGGCTACCAGCAGTCCATTGCGACGCTCGAGGTGGCTCCCGAAACCTATCGGCCCCTGCTTATCAATCCTCAAGACACCCTCGCTGGTGAAGACGCCCAAGGTCGCACTGCATTGCGCCGCGCCACGCTGGGCGTCGCCGACCTCGACTCCTCTGTCCCCTTTGGCCGCCAGCGGGTCACGGCCCAGTTCATTCCGGCAGAAAAGGGCAACTACACCGACTCAAACACCGCTTCAAACGAGGACTTCTTTGTAGCGGTTGACCCCGAGTGGTGGGACTACGAGAAGGTCTATGACGGCAGTCCTGCCTTCCCCCAGCTCAATGGCTCACACATCCTGGGATTTGTGCCTGCGGGCTTTGACGTCTCCTTGGCTTACGATCCTGCCCAGGTGACCTACCATCCTCAGGGCGCCAACGCGGGCACTCACCCCATCACCCTCAAGAACACCGAGCTCAAAGGTGCGGATGCCGATAAAGTCATCCTCTTGGGTTACACCCGCGGCCAAGACCTGGTGCTTCAGGGCACAGTGACGCCTAAAGACGTCACGATCACGGCCGTTCCCTCTGTGCCGAAAGCTCCGGCATACAAACCCTATGAGGGGTCTTTCTCGGCAGCAGGGGAGCTGGTGGGCGACGAGACCCCTGAAAAGGTGCTGGGTGAGGTTGCCTGGGATCTTGGAGCGCTGGATAGCGCCAATCCCGCCCCTGGCGTCTACAAGGTGACGCCAAAGCCTGCGACGTTGGCTGATGTCGAAGCCAATGAGGACGGCACCTACACGCTGGGCAATTATCGGTACACGTTCGAGCCTGCCTTTGTGACGGTACAAAAGTCTCCTGTGCCGGTGCGCGCGGGTCAGATCTCCACCTGCGCCCAAGACGTGGTGGCTGGCGATCCTATGGATGTTACAGAGACGCTGGACGCAAACCCCGTGGAGACCACGCGCACTTACTTCAAGCGAGTGGATGGCCGCTGGGAGCTTGTGGCTGGCGAACCCAATGAGCCGGGCACCTACCTGGTGATCTCCACCGGCGCTTTGCCTGACGGCACGCCGGCGCTTCCAGGGAACGATATATTCAACGTGGTGGATCCCAATAGCGCCGATGACGGCACCGCCGACTCCCCTGCGCCATCTCCGGGCGCATCCAAGCAGCCGGTGCTGGTGGGCGCAGAGGATATCCTGGAGGGCGGCGATCCGCGCATCACCGATCTGGGCGCCCAAGACGAGCCTGTGGAGGTCACTCACGCGTTTCTCATGCAGGATCCGTTGGATCCCACCCACTGGATTCCGGTTGACAAGCCCGGTGAGCCGGGGACCTATCTGGTGGTCTCCACTCCTGCCGATCCCAGCGGCCCTTATGGCCCTGGCAGCTCGGTATTTGTGGTGAGTCCTGCGCCAGCTCCCCCTGCCGAGAAGAACACCCCTCACCTCCAGATAACCGATATCGAGGTGGTTGACGGTGTGCCCAGACCTCGTGTCGAGGTGGACGGTGAGCCTTTCAATGAAGCGAGCGATCCTGAAGGTCGGCACTTGGAGGTTTCCTACTACAGGCGCAACAAAGATGGCACCCTCACGCACCTGGATGCAGCTCCTACAACCCCGGGCAACTATCGCGTGGTTGTGCGCCTTTTTGATCGCGACAACAACCTGCTCGCCGAGACCTACTATGACTTCTCGCTGCCGCTGGCAGGTTCTAAGGTGATACCGGCTACCGGTGACGTGGCCTCTGCTGCAGGTCTTTTGGGTGGCGTTGGAGCCGGTCTTGGTGCTGCATTGAGCCTAGGCGCAATCCTGTCGTCGCGCAAAAGGCGCGGATAGCCAGGCGTAGCGCACCCCTAAGGATGTCCTCGGAGAAACTGTGGCGCCTTGAGGAAGAGCATCAGAGAAAAAGCACCAGCTGGCAGGAGCCAGCTGGTGCTTTGTTGTGGGTTGGCAAGGCGCCTAAGGGCCCGTTCCTGCCCCGGTGCGCTTAGTCGCGGCGGCGCAGGTGAGCTCGGGCGGCTGAGGCTGCGGCAATCGCGATGCCCAAAAGAGCAGCTACGCCAGTCCCTTGGACAGAAGCGGCGTTGGCGGCATCGCTGCCCTGGTCGCCCAGCCGCGGGATGGCATGGCTTTGGGCGCGAGAAGCCGATGCGACGGCGCCAACCTGCACAACATCACCCGCGTCGACCTTGGATTTGGCAGAGGCCTCCGATGTCTGTCCGGCCTGAGGTTGCAGGGGTTTCTCGGCAGCGGGGTCTGCGGAGGGAGTCTTGGGGGCCATGGGATCGGCAGGGCTGGCAGGCGAGTCGGGCTCACGAGGATTGTCGTGAGGGTCCTCGGGGCGGGTGCTGGGGTCTGTCGCGCTGGGGTCTGCAACCGTGATGCTGGCGGTCTTGGTGACCTTATGGGTAGGGTTGATGGCATAGGAATAGCACACCTGGTACTCGCCGGGGGCAAGGCGCTCCACAGGCTGGTCGCCATGGCCGGAGGCCACGAGCTGATGGTGAGCGTCGAAGAGCTCGAAGTCGTAGTCGCCGGAGTCTTTGAGGTTGCTGGTGCCCGTGAGGCGCATGGAGCCTTGGTGGTAGCGCTCGATTTGGGCGGAGACGAGGTTGTCTGTAGGGCGCCAGGGTCCTGGCTGGTCGAGGGTCAGGTCCTTGGTATCGAAGACCTGGCTCACTTGGAGATAGATCACCCCGTTGGAGTGTATGACAGAGCCGTCGTTCCCTCGGGTGGTGTAGGAGTAATAGGGCCAGATGTCGCTGCCGTCAGGAAGGACGTTGACGGTATAGCCAAGGTCCTTGATGGAATTGAAAGCATTTTCAAGCTTGATGTCGAACTGGCCGTCGGTATAGAGCACGTCGCTCACAACCCCGCGGTTGGTGAACTCGAAATCCGAGTAGGCGAGAGGCTTTAGGGCATCCTGGACCTCTTTGGGGGCGGGGTCGTAGACGCGCGTGCCGTTCTTGTCGACGGTCATGACGGTGGCATCCCAATGCGCTTCGCCGCGGGTCATCTGTCGGATAGAGTCCATGAGGCTTGTGTAGGGGGCGCCTACGGCGACAGAGGAGCCGGCCGCCGGGATGGTGCGAAAGTCTGCGCCTCTCCAATAATAGGCATAGGCGCCCAGGTCGAAGAAGCGGGACCCAGAGGAGGCCAGCTCGTCGGAGCCGTTCCCCTGTGCAAGGGACTCCACTTGCGATTTTATGGAATCGTAGTTGGCAATGGTCAAGGGGATCATGGCATCTACCGAGCTGCCGGGATTCAAATAGCCAACAGACATGATGGCGATGACCTGGCTCCAGGAGAAGTCAGGATGGGCAGCTCGCAGCTCGGCCAGCGTCTTGTATTCGCCAGCCTTGACGCTGTACCTGATCTCCTCGTTGTCCAGCCCCAGGGACAGGCTGTCGTTTTGGACGCGGCCTTCATCCACCACTACGTCCGGACGGCACTGGTCTGCAAGCTGCTCATCGGTCTTCCCAAACCTATGGAGAAGGACGATCTCCTCCACCTTAAGGCGCTCGTTGGAGTCGTTGGCGATCTTGACATGGCCGTCAATGGCTGGACCAGACTTGGTGAGGTCCAGAATGGCGGTGTTGTTGTTCCAGCCGCTGTCCATGGAGGCACCCGTTGCGGTATCGGTGGCCGAGATCTCGGTGCCATGGGCGAGGGCGCCGTCGCCTGCGAGGGAACCTTCACAGGCGTTGTAGACGACAGAGCCTATCTCCTGAGCTGCGGCATCTGCAGAGACCGCAGCTTGGGTGGGGGCGGCAGCCTGTGCGGAGGCTGTGCTTTGCGGCTTTTGCTGCGCGGTAGGCTCAGATTGTGGGGCGCTCGCCTCTTGCGAGGCTTGCCCGGGCTGACTTGTCTCGGTGCCTTGAGACACCGCCAAAAATGCAGATTCAGAGTGCTCCAAGACGGGAGATGCAGAAACAGATGGTGTGGTGGATGTAAAGGCGCTGTCAACGGCGAGCGCAGGTGTGGCACCAAGAAGTACAACGGAGACTCCCAGTGTGGCACCAAGAAATCCTGCGGTTACCTTTTTGTTGGAAGCAAGGTCGGCGACAGTGCGGTGATCGCAATGGTTGAGTAGTCCCATGGAGGCAATTCCTCTCACATATGCAGGTGCATAAACATAGACACATGTACATGTGATAGGTGTATGTAAATTTTAAGAATGATTTACGGTGTAAATATTCACGGGTTTATGACATTGCTGGAATAGGTCTTACATCTTGTGTTTTGGCGCAAGAAAGGAGCCATCTTGGGCAATAGCGATGGCGGTGAAACTGCAAGATTTGTGGTGAGGATGGACTGCAAATTGCCCATTGAACCGGGTTCTTCAAAGCTATGGAGTGGTTCGCAATGAAAAGGTTCTGAAGAGGTGAATGAGGTTCCTAGGAATAAGAGCCAGAGCCACTTTGAAAGGGGCGAGGGCCCTAAAAGGGTGTAGGGCCCTCTGTAAAAAAATACTACATTAGCTACACATTATTACTACTATACAGTTATAGTAGTAATAAATATGCTTCATTGGTTACAACTTGGTGTAGCCAATGAAGCATATTTTCTGAGGGGCACAAAATCCTCTTTGGGACCATGTGATAGGGCAAGCCCTCTACGAGATCATGTGATAGGTCGATCCCTCGCGAAGGCCAAGCGGCATCCAACTAGCCCCCTCCCAGGGGCCACGCGGCACGCAGCAGACGAGCAGCGGTTAGTCGCCAAAGGAGATGCCCAGGTCGCGGGCCTCGCGCACCATCTCGCCGTTGGGGTCGATGTATTTAAGCTTTCCTGCCACGTCTTTGAGGGGGACGCGACACATCTTGCCCTTCTTTTGGCTCACCATGAAGCCGAAGCGGCCCTCCAGGCATCCCATGGCCGCCTCGACGCCGCACTGCATGGCAAAGATGCGGTCCTGGGCGTCGGGTTGGCCGCCGCGCTGGGTGTGGCCGGGGACGGCGACGCGCACTTCTCGGTCGGTGCGGGCAGAGATTTGCTCGGCGATCTCATAGGCCACAGAGGGCATCACGCGTTTGGCCAGCTTGGCCTTGTATTCCTTCTTGGAAAGGGCGGCGTCCTCCTTGGAGATGGCGCCCTCGGCCGCGACCACGATGGCGTAGCGCTCGCCGTCGCGGCGGTCGGTGTCGATGGCCTCGATGACCTTGTCGATGTCATAGGGGATCTCGGGAAGCAGGATGACGTCGGCGCCGCCGGCGACGCCGGCGTAGAGGGGGATCCATCCCACCTTGTGGCCCATGATCTCGATGACAAAGACGCGGCCGTGGCTGGTGGCCGTGGTGCGGATGTCGTCGATGCAGCGGGTGGCCACCTCGACGGCCGAGGTGAAGCCAAAGGTCATGTCGGTGCCCCAGGTGTCGTTGTCGATGGTCTTGGGCAGTGCGATGACGTTGAGGCCCTCCTCGGAGAGGCGGTTGGCGGTCTTGGTCGAGCCGTTGCCGCCAAGCATGAAGAGGCACTCCAGGCCCAGCTTGCGGTAGTTGGAGATCATGGCAGGGACTTTTTGGATGCCGTCTGCGGTGGGTCTGTCCAGCTCCTTGAAGGGGGTGCGGCTGGTGCCCAGGATGGTGCCGCCGTGGGTGAGGGAGCCGGCGAAATCCTCGGGGGAGAGTCGCGTGTAGCGATTGTAGATAAGTCCCTGATAGCCGTCGAGGAACCCGTAGACTTCCACCTTGCCCTCGGTGTTGTGGCAGAGCGTCTTCACAATGGCGCGCATGGTGGCGTTGAGTGCCTGGCAATCGCCGCCGCTGGTAAGCATTCCAACTCTGAGCATAGGGTTTCCTCTCCTTGGACCTTGGGCTTTAGGCGCGGCTCCGGTTCTGTTGACCTGTGCGCTTTTGTGGTATGAGTTTAAGCCTTTTAAGGACGCTCCGTCGCGGCGGGGTTGCGGCAAGGCGCATTGCGGGCGTCTTGCAGTTTCAGGTACCTTCCGCTCACCCAAGCCATGGGCATCCAGGGTGCCTCACCGTCGATGCACTGGTATGCTAGTCGCACCTAACGCACCGTCTGCAAGGAGGCAGCTATGGCTGAAAGCGTGAAAAATGTCGTACTTGTAGGTCAGGGCGGTGTGGGAAAGACCATGCTGGCCGAGGCGATGCTGCATCTGAGCGGCGCCACCACTCGCCTGGGCGGTCACTCCGGCACCAAGCCCACTCTCGACTACGATCCAGAAGAAGAGAAGCGCTCGTTCTCCATCAAGCTCTCGGTAGCCCCCATCCAGTGGCAGAACTGCCGTCTTAACGTGATCGATGCGCCTTGCTATCCAGATTTTATCGGCGACGCCTATTGCGCTATGGCCGCCTGCGAGACCGCAGTGTTTGTGGTAGATGCGGCTTCGGGCCCTCAATCCACCACCACTCGCCTGTGGTATGCCGCCGAGGACCTCTCGCTGGCCCGCGCCGTCTTTGTGAACCGCATCGACCGCTCTGAAACCAACTACGACGATACCCTGGCCATGCTTACCGACAGGTTTGGCAATCGCCTGGCTCCCGTGACGCTGCCCATGGGAGTGGGGGATGAGTTCGAGGGCATCATCGACGTCATACGCATGCAGTCCAGGCGCTTGGACGCCAACGGCAAGGTGGAGGTCTTCGATATCCCCGAGCAGTACGTGGCCGCCGCAGAGGCTGCCCGCGACGCCATCTGCGACCTGGTGGTCGAGGCAGACGACGAGCTCATGATGAAATACATCGAGGGAGAGACCCTCACCAACCAGGAGATCGAGGGGCTGCTTTCCACCGCCATCGCCGAGCGCCTCTTTGTGCCCGTCTTCGCCGGCGTCTGCGTGAAGGAGGAGGGCGTGGTGTCGCTTCTGGACGACATCGTGGCCTACTTCCCCAGCCCCGCCACCTACGGCAAGGTGCCGCTGGTCAACGGCGAGCTGCTGGATGTGGACCCGGACGACAACCGCCCGGTGGTCTTCGTCTTCAAGATCATGAACGACCAGCAGCAGGGGCGCCTGGCGTTCATCAAGGTCCTTACGGGCACCATCGCCACGGGCGTCGAGCTCACCAATGCACGCACCCGCAAGTCCGAGCGCCTGGCTCACATCTACCGCATGATGGGCCGCGAGATGACAGAGATAAAGAGCGCCGAGGCTGGCGACATCGTGGTGGTTCCCAAGCTGGAGGCCCAGACCGGCGACACCCTCTCGGCCACCGGCAAGGTGGAGGCCGCAGCCTTCCGCTTCCCCAACTCCCTCTACCGCATCGCCATCGAGGCCGACCAGCGCGGCAGCGAGGACAAGCTCTACACCTTCCTGGAGAAGATGGCCGACGCCGACCCCACCCTCAAGGTGGATCGCGATGAGGACACCGGCCAGACCGTCATCTCTGCCATTGGCGAGGCCCAGGTGTCGGTGCTGCTGGACCGCCTGGAGAGCCGCGCCAACGTGCAGGCCCACACGGTGCCCCTGCGTATTCCTTATCGCGAGACCATCCGCCGCACCGCCACGGGCCATGGCCGCCACAAGAAGCAGACTGGCGGCGCCGGCCAGTTCGCCGACGTGCGCATGCGCATCGAGCCCAACCCCGACGGCGGCTACGAGTTTTTGGACGAGGTCGTAGGCGGCGCGGTGCCCCGCGGCTTCATACCCGCGGTGGACAAGGGCGCCCAGGAGACCATGCGCGAGGGCGTGCTGGCGGGCTATCCCATGATCGACGTCAAGGTGGCCCTCTACGACGGCCAGTTCCACCCTGTAGACTCCAACGAGATGGCCTTCCGCACCGCCGCGCGCCTGGGCTTCCAGGACGCCGTCGAGCAGGCCGAGCCCGTGCTCCTCGAGCCCATGGCCCACATGGAGGTCACGGTGCCCGAGAGCTACGCCGGCTCCGTCATGGGCGACATCTCTGCGTGCCGCGGCCGCGTGGAGGGCATGGACACCACCGACAAGGGCGACGTGCGCATCCAAGCCACCGCTCCCTACGCCGAGGTAGTGGACTACGCCACCCGCCTGCGCTCCCTGTCGCGCGGCACCGGCGAGTACTCCATCGAGGTGGAGGGCTACGAGCAGGTGCCCCACGACGTCCAGGAGCGTCTGGCCGCCGAGTATCGCGAGCGCCGTTCCCAGGGCCGTTAGGCCGCCCCGCGCCCTTTTCCCTGCCGAGAAACCCCCGTCGCCTCAGGTTGACGCCCGTTTCTTAGCCTCGCCCACCCTTTAGCAGGCGACCCAGCCTCCCTTCTAGGGAAGCTGGGTCGTTTTTTGGTGGAGCGGATACCCCCAAGCGCGCTCCGGGTGCGTCCGCGGCCCTCAGCATTGCCTGGATGGGCAGCCTGTTCTACGAGGGGCAATGCCCTTGTGAGGGGGGTTCGATCTTCTCGGCAGCGAGGGGATGGGGCAACGGGTTTGTGGGGATAACTTAGCGGTATATTTTTGTCTTCGAAGGCCGGCGTAGAGGGCCGGTCTCACGATCCTTCCCGGCCGCTTGCTGGGGAAAGGAGTATTCATGCAGGTCGCACAGCAAATCAAGCCAGACATCTATTGGGTGGGCGCGCTGGATTGGAACGAGCGCCATTTTCACGGCTACACCACCGAGAAGGGCCTCACCTACAACGCCTACCTCATCATCGATGAGAAGGTCACCCTTATCGACACCGTGAAGGCCAAGTTCCATGAGGACCTGCTGCAGCGCATCTCCTCGGTGATCGACCCTGCCAAGATCGACGTGGTCATTGCCAACCACGTGGAGATGGACCATTCCGGCAGCCTGCCTATGATCGCCCAAGCGTGCCCCAACGCCGCCTTCTACTGCTCCACCAAAGCCGTGGGCGAGTTTGCCAAGCACTACCAGGAGGCGGGCATCGAGTTCAATGCCGTAAAGACCGGCGACACCTTGAACATTGGCAAGCGCACCCTCACCTTTGTCGAGACCCCCATGGTTCACTGGCCTGACAACATGGTCACCTACGACGAGTACGACAAGGTGCTCTTCTCCAACGACGCCTTCGGCCAGCACTTCGCGTCCACCACGCGCTTCGACGTGGACTCCGACTACTGCGAGGTCATGAAGCAGGCCCGCAAGTACTACGCCAACATCGTGCAGCCCTACGGCATGCAGGCCGCCAAGGCGCTCGAGGCGGTCAAGAGTCTTGACCTCGAGATGATCGCTCCGGCCCACGGCGTCATTTGGACCGAGCATATACCTGACATCCTGGAACGCTACAGCCACTGGACCCAAAACGAGCGCGTGGACAAGTGCGCAGTCATCTATGACACCATGTGGGATTCCACTGAGAAGATGGCCAAGGCCATCTGCGAAGCCTTTGTCCAAGAGGAGGTCGACTGCCGCTACTTCGACCTCAAGTACACCCATGAGAGCGACATCTTGTCCTACATCATGGACTGCAAGTATGTGTGCGTAGGCTCTTCCACCCTCAACATGCAGATGCTGCCCAACGTGGCCAAGTTCCTCACCTATTTCCGCGGACTGTCCCCGCGCAACAACACCCGCGTAGGTCTGGCCTTTGGCTCCTATGGCTGGGCTCCGGTGGCCCAAAAGCAGGTGCAGCAAGTGCTGGCAGATACCGGCTTCCAGCTGCCGCTCGACCCGGTGAGCCTCAACTGGCGCCCCGACCAGGCTTATCTGGACGATCTGCAGGCCAAGGTCCGCGCCATGATCAAGGAGACCGAGTAACCCTTGCTTTGGCCACCGGCGCGAGCCACAGGTCCTGCACGGCGATGGCCTAAGCTAAAAGACCGTCATCCAAGAGGAGGGGTCCTGCAAGGCGGACTCCTCCTCTTGGCACATCGGGGATCTTTTGGGGCGCCTTTAGCGGAGTGGCTCCTGACAGCATGGTCCCCACTGGCACTAAGGAGGTTTGCCATGAATACCATTCAGGTAGAAGGCATGCATTGCAAGCACTGCGAGATGCTGGTCGCCATGGAGCTTGAGGATCGCGGCGCCAAGGACGTGAAGGCAGACGCCTCCACCGGCACCGTCACCTACGAGGGAGATCTCACTCCCCAGCAAGTCTCCGAGGCGATCGAGGCCGCAGGCTTCAAGCTGGCCTAAAACCAGCCCTGCAGCCGGGATTTTGCTGCCCTTGGGTGCAAGTGTTTCTCGGCAAGAGAAAGGCGTCCGGGCCACTCTGAGCTCTGCGGAGCCTGTCTATAGGGCTTGTCGCACAGCGTGCATTTGGGCGGCTCGGGGCCTTTAGGTAATATGAACACTCGAGTATCGTTAGACAATCCTTCAACCGTTAGAGGTCGAACACTTAGATGGACGTAGCTCTTAGTATCATCGTCACTTTTTTGCTCACGCTGGTAAACGGCTTTTTCTCCATGAGCGAGATGGCCCTGGTAAACGTCAAGCGTCCGCTGCTTGAGCGCGACATGGAGGAGGGCGACAAGAAGGCGGCCACCGCTTTCGAGCTCTCCGGTGATTCTGGCGACCTGTTGGCAGCCATCCAGGTGGCCATCACCCTGGTGGGCTTCTTTAGCTCTGCTGTGGCGGCCACCAACCTGTCCGACCCCTTTGGCCAATGGATGATCTCTTTGGGCTTGCCAGCCTCTGTGGCCTCGGGCTTGGCCCCGGTGATCATTACTCTTATCGTGTCCTACTTCTCCATTGTGGTGGGCGAGTTGGTGCCCAAGCGCATCGCTCTGGCAGACTGCGAAGGCGTGTCCAAGGGTGTGGCGGGTTTTTTGAAGGGCTTCACCAAGGCGGTGCGCCCGCTCATCTGGATCACCGCCAAGAGTGCCGACGGCCTCTCGCGCCTGCTGGGTGTGAAGAGCGCCGATGAGCGCCAGAACGTCTCTGAGGAAGAGATCCGCTACATGGTGAGCGATGCAGAAGAGCTCACCGATGAAGAGAAGAGCATGATCCACGAGATCTTTGACCTGGGCGACGCGGCCGCTCGCCAGGTGATGGTGCCTCGCGTGGACATGACGGCGCTGGAAGACACCCTCACTTTGAACGAGGTGCTGGCCTGCATGCGCCAGACGGGCTATTCGCGCATTCCCATCTTCCACGAGGACGTGGACCGCATCGTGGGCATCGCGCATATCAAAGACCTTATCGCCCCCATCATCGACGAGGGCAAGGGCCAGGACGCCATCGCAGGTTATGTGCGCGAGGCGGACTTTGTGCCTGACACCAAGGATATCATCCCGCTGCTCTCCGAGATGCAGACCAGCCACGACCAGATGGTCATCGTGGTAGACGAGTACGGCGGCACTGCCGGCGTCATCACCATCGAGGACATCGTCGAAGAGGTGGTGGGGGAGATCGAGGATGAGTTTGACCCCGACAACAAGTACCTCACCAAGCTGGCCGACCGCGAGTGGCTGGTGGACGGCCGCTTCTCTATCGATGACGCCGCTGAGCTGGGCTGGCCCATCGAGGACTCCGACGCCTACGAGACCATCGCCGGCTTCATCCTGGATCTGGCCGACGGTCTGCCCAGTCCCGGTGAGGTCTTCGAGGTAGAGGGCTGGCGCTTTCGCGTGCAGTCCATGCGCGGCAATCGCATCGCCCTCTTGCGCGTGATCGCACCGGTGCCTCACGATCCCGAGCAGGAGGAAGCCGATGAGGACTCCGAGCGCTCCCATGAGCGCGACGGCGGCTGGCTCTCCCGCATCCGCGAGGGCCACGACGACAAAGATGCCCCGGTAGATGTGGACGTGGAAGACGCCACCGTCGACGAGCAGGAAAAACGCTAAGGCGTCCTCGTGTGCCAAAGATGCTGCGAGATGTGATGGGCCCTGGGAGCAAAACCCCAGGGCCCATCGTCGTTTCGAAGGGGCAATCTTGGGATCCCTCCTGTGGGGGCCATCTGGGCCGTTAATCCCGATGTTCTAGATGGGCACCTAGGAGAACAACTTGCAAAGCGGCGATGGCTATTAGGCTCCAAATAGAACGCTTTTCAAGCGGTAATGGAATCCTAGGCAGCTAAATAGAACAGAATGGGTTCTATTTAGCTGCCTAGGAGTACGGAGAGCCCAAATGACTGTTCTCTTAGAGCGCCTAGGAGAACAGCTGCTCTCTCTGGTAGTTCTCTTAGAGCGCCTAGGAGAACAAAGGGGGTGGGATGTGAGTGAGACGCACTAGCCTTCGATGGTCATCTGCGCGGCTACCGGTAGGATCTGCGGAGTGATGCGGAAGTCATGGCAGCGCGCTGTGGCACATTTGGCAAGCCCGCGCCAGTTGAGCGGGGCGATGGGGAGCTTCTCGGCAGCATAGACGTCGCAGGCGTGCATGGCGTCCACGCGCTCCTGGTCGTCTCGCACGGCGCGGGCTGCAAGGATCATTCGGTCGAACTCCGGGTCATCGAAGTGGCTCATATTGTCGCTGGAGGATGCCGAGAAGAGCGGATAGAGGTAGTTGTCGGCGATGGGGTAGTCTGCATACCATCCACGGGCTGCCACTACAAAGTTGCCCGAGTAGTAGTTGTCCAGCATGGCGGCATATTCCAGCTGGTTGATGGAGGCGTCGATTCCGATGGCGTCCCAGTCGGAGATGATGGCCTCATACTCGGTCTTGTCGTTGGCCGCATTGGTCATCAGTTGGATGGCAAGTCCGCGGCGCCCATTGCTGTCTGCCGGGTAGCCCGCCTCGTCCAGCAGAGCGCCCGCGCGGTCGCGGTCGAACTCCACGGGCCAGGTATCGGGGGTGGAGCCTGCGATGGCGGGAGGAATGATGTCTGTGGCTGGCTCGGCAGAGCCCTGGTACACGTTGGTGCAGATGGCGTCGCGGTTGATGGCCAGGGAGAGCGCCTGGCGAATGCGAATGTCTGCGATCTCTTGAGCGCCCATGTTGAACACCAGGTATTGGGTGTAGAGCATCTCGCCAGAGAAGTACTGGTGGCCGGGGTTAGCCACATAACCGCCGTCCTCGGCCTCGCCGTAGGTCTCTTTGGACTGCATGCACTGGTTGAGGGGCACATTGGAGCAGTCGCAACTGCCGGCCTCCACCTCCTTATAGGACGTGAGCACGTCGCGGTACACGGTAAAACGCACACCCGAGATCTTGGGAACGTCGCCCCAATAATCCTCATAGCGCTCTAGCTCAACATATTGGCCGTCTTTGAACTCTCCTTTCATCTTGAAGGCGCCGTTGCCCACAGGGGCGGCCGCATAAGACTGGTAGTTATCGCCGGTGCCCATGCCTTCTGGGATGGGAGCCAGCGTGCAAGTGGAGCATACGTAGGGGAAGTCTGCGTAGGGGGCCGAGAGCTTGACCACTAAGGTGGTGTCATCGGGAGCAGAAAGCCCCGTGAACTCCACGTTCTCGCCGCTCACCAGCTGGTCGTAGCCGTCCACCATGGACAGGTGGTAGCCCACAGCCGAGGGGGTGTCGTAGGACTTTGGATTCACCAGGCGCGTCCATCCGTAGATGAAGGATGCGGCGGTGACCTTGCTGCCGTCGTGGAAGGTCACGTCGTCGCGCAGATGGAAGGTCCACTCGTCTGCCGTCTCGTTGGATTCCCAGCTTTTGGCTACTAGAGGGTCCAGCTCCTGGGTTTGGGGGTTGTAGCGGGTGAGAGGGTCGAACAGCTGGTAGCACACGGCCATGGCGTTCTCGTCCTCAAGGGTGTAGGGCTCGATGCCGGTGGGGTTTTGGATGCCGTAGACCAAGACGGCCTCAGCGCCGCTGCCGGTCTTGCAACCGGCTAAAGGTGACGCCACGCCCCAGGCTGCCAAGGTTGCTGCGCTTGCCTTCAAAAACTGGGCGCGGCTGAGCTGGATGTTCATGGGACCCTCCTCTGTCAAACTAAAGTGGCCTTATAGTGACCGAGAAACCCCTGCCTTCAAGAAACGAGAGTCCACTATTAATAGGGACGCAATCAAGGGACCCTACACTGGGGGCCTGATGTGGGGCCTTTTGGCCCATCGCGACGGAAAGAGTGCTTCATGACCTCGAAGGGGGCTGCTATGACGCTTCAAGAAAAAGTGGGCGCCATGGACTTTCATGGCTATAAGACCTGGTATCGCGTGGTGGGGGAGCCGTCGGCCCATAAGCTCCCGCTGCTCGCCATCCATGGAGGCCCTGGCAACACCCACTACTACTTGCGCTCCTTGGACGAGCTTGCACGGCGCTATGGCCGCCAGGTGATCTACTACGACCAGGTGGGCTGCGGCAACTCGACCCCTTTGGCCAACCCCCAAGAGGAGGCCTCTGCCCAGCTCTTCGAAGAGGAGCTGGTATGCCTGCGCGAGCACTTGGGCTTGGACCAGTGCCACCTGTTGGGCCAGAGTTGGGGCGGCATGCTGGCGCTGCAGTACGCCACCCATCATCCCAAAGGCGTCGCTTCCATGGTCATCGCCAGCTCGCCTGCCTCCCTTGACCTGTGGCTTGAAGAGGCGCTGCGCTTGCGCAGTTACCTGCCTAAAGAGATGGAGGCGGCCCTGGCCCAGGCCGACCGCGACGGAGACTATGAGCGCCCTGAGGTCAAAGCCGCCAGCGACCTGTATTACCGCCGCCATGTAAGCCTCGTCCCTGAGGACCAGCGTCCCAACAACCTGCGGCGCCCCATCCCCAACCCCCATGGCGACGAGGTGTACCACATCATGCAGGGGATGAGTGAGTTCGTGGTCACCGGCAAGCTCTCCCACTGGAGCGTGGTGGATGAACTGCCCTCCATCACCATCCCCACCCTTGTGACTTCCGGAAACGCCGACGAGTCCACCCCGCTCATCTCCAAACAGATCGTCGACGGCATTCCAAACGCCCGCTGGGAGCTTCTGCGCGGCACCCACTGCGTGCATCTGGAGATCCCCGAGACCTACAACGCCCTGGTGGAGGACTTCCTCTCTGAGCATGACCCGGCATAGCCTTCAGGCTCGTCGCCGGCACGCGCCCTAATGCCGTCGTCGATATCACTTGCACAATATAAAAATACATCTAAAGGATCCCTGCGCGATGACGCTGTTGCGTGGGGATCTCGCGTTTTGTGCAGCCCTCAAATCCTACCGAGAAAAACCTGCACTCAGGGTGCCCAACAATGTCTTGGTCTCTTATATGTTCATAATATATATCTTCTTAATATTATAAGAAAATGCGCGGTGTCGTTCATGGCAGTAAATAATAAGAAAGCCCGCCTCTCAGGGGGAGCGCCCCCAGGTGGAGCCCATTGCCTTCTGGCGTGCCGGTGGCACGGGGCTGCGCCAAGCGCTCAATACCAAAAAGAATGCAAGCCCCTACTACTACGACATTGGTGCCTATCTGCCTGGCGACACCGTGGCAGCCGCCTATTATCCCGGCTCTGCCAGCGCTGCCGAGGGCGTGCCTGTCACGCCTGCCACCGACGGCTGGCGCTTTGATGGCTGGAATACCGAGGCTGACGGCTCTGGCGACTCCTTTGGCCCAGCCACTCCCATTACTAAGAACATGGTGCTCTATGGCCAGTGGTCGCCCAAACCCATTGACGTGGTGTTTGATCTGGATGGCGGCGAGATGCCCGGCGAGAACGAAGGCGACCCCGCTTCTTCCGACCCCATCGTGCAGCACTCCGAAGCCCTGAAGACGGTCACTGCGCCCGAGGGCACGCCGGTGCGCGAGGGCTACTCCTTCATGGGTTGGAGCACCGAGCAAGGCTCTCTCATCCCCAACTTCGACGGCGACGAGCAGCTTTGGGAAGAGCCCGACGACACCCGCACCTACTATGCCGTATGGGTTCCCAACCCCAAGACTGAGGTAACCGTAAAGACCGAGAATATCACCGATCCAAAGGCCGAGCATCCCCAGGTGGACGACAAGCTGGTCACCACAGTGACCGCTTCTAACACCGGCGATCCCACCAGCTACTGGCAGGGCGTGAACGTCTCTGTGCCGCTGCCCGCCGGCGTCGACCTCATGGACGAGCCCATCACCGTGGAGCGCCCCGACGGCACCACCCAAACACTGGATCCCAAAGACGTTTATGACCCTGAAACCCGCACAGTGTCCCTGCGCATTGGTGACGTGCCTGGAGATTCCCAGGTAAAGGTGCATATCCCTACCAAGGTCAACGGCAAGGCGCTGCCGCCTAAGTCCAATGAGCCCACGGACCCTTCTGATCCCGACGATCCCAACCCCGCCGATCCCTTTGACCCGCAGGTAGACATCTCTGTGAAGGTCACAGGCGAGAATCCAGACGGCTCGCCGGTGGAGGAGCTCCAGCGCGAGGCGCCGACTCCTGGCAGCGAACAGGTGCTCCCCGCGAACCCGGATCCCACCGTCACCAAGGAGGTCACCAATGTGACCCGCGGCGATACCACCGATGCCCAGGTGGGCGACCTTCTGCGTTATACGGTCACGGTGGCCAACGACCATCCTTATTCCGAGCTCAAGGATGCGGTGGCCTCAGACCTGCTGCCCCTGGGCCTTGACTTGGTCCCTGATACCGTGAAGGTCACCTACCCGGATGGCGCCCAGGAAGCTATGGATCCTGCCGACGTCTACCACGACGAGACCCATACCCTCACGGTTCCTGTGGGCAACATCTTTGGGGGCGAGAAGGTGGTCGTGACCTTCGAGGCGAAGGTCAACCGCTCTGCTGTGGATGAGGCGACTCCTGAAGCCCACGACATTGGCAACGTCGCCACCGTCGATGGCAACACGCCCGAAGACAAGAAGGGCGAGCAGCAGCAGTCTCAGAAGATCTTCCCCTCAGGCTGGATCAAGTTCGCCATCCCCCAGCCCACCGTGGCAAAGACTGTGATTGATGACGACCATCCCAATGGCTACTACGAGGGTGACCAAGTGACCTATTCCATCGAGGCGGGCAACAGTCAGCCGGGTACCGCCTGGGAAGACGTGGTGGTGCATGACACCTTGCCAGACGGCCTCGCTATGGTGGCCACGTCGCTCACGCTGATCCATCCCGACGGCACCCAAGAGCGCCTCGCCCGCGACCTCTACGATCCTGAGACTCGCGAGCTTACCGTACCTATTGGCACTATCCAAGGCGGCGAGGTCTGGCGCGTCACCTTCGCCTGTGACCTGTCTAAACCCGCCAATGGCACAGCCGTGGTCAACCGCGCCAGCGCCTCTGGCACCGGCTTTGGTCTCACCGACCCCTCCGGCGATGGCTCCTCAGGCATCCAGTCCGGAGGCATTGTGGCGGTAGACGCTGCTGGGATCGCCGAGATCAAGACCGTCCAGGACCCCTATGCAGAAAACGAGACCAACGGGTCTGACCTTGTGGTCCCCGTTAAGAAAGCCCTGCGTTCTGTGGCCGTCATCCCTGCCACTGGCGACCGGGTGGTCGACGGCGCCCTTACTGTAAGCCTTGCCTTTGGCGCTGCGGCCTGCGCCACCATGGCAGTGCTTCGCCGCCGTAGGGCTGCCGACCGCTGAGCTATACCTCAGGCGCCACCTTCCAGGCGCTCCAAGCCTTGTCTTGGAGCGCCTTTTTTACGGGTTCAGGCACCCTCCCATTAACGGCGGCAGGGTTTCTCGGCATCGCCTTGGGCGAGCCTTTCAACGGGTACATGCATCTCATGCACATCGTCGCCCAAAGGAAGCATCATGGATCGTCAAACCGTGTCGAAATCGGCTTCTTTTGCCGAGAAACCCGCACCGTCCCAGCCAGAAATCGATCCGGCGCAGCTGGTGAGCAGCCAGCGTGCCTATTTTGAATCCGGGGCGACGCTGGACGTGAACCGCCGCATCCTGGCGCTTCAGCGTTTTTACGATGCGGTGAGGCGCCATGAGCCGCAACTGGCCAAGGCTATGAAAGAGGATCTGGGCAAGAGCGCCCAGGAGACCTATATGAGCGAAGTGGGATTGGTGCTCTCGGAGACCAAATATCAAATCGCCCACCTGAGAAGCTGGTCAAAGCCGCAACTAAAGGCGCCTAGTATTATCAACTTCCCTGCGCTCAGTTTTGATGTGCCTAACCCCAAAGGGGTCGTCTATGTGATGAGCCCCTGGAACTACCCGGTGATGCTGGCGCTGGAGCCTCTGGTGGGAGCAGTAGCTGCAGGCAACTGCGTTATCGTGCGTCCTAGCGACTCGGCGCCGCACGTGGGTCAAGCACTTGCGTCTCTTGTCGCTGAGGCCTTTGACTTCCGGCATGTTGCCTGCGTGCTGGGGTCCCACGACATCGCTGATGCCCTTTTGGCCCAGCCCGTCGACCACGTCTTCTTTACCGGCTCCAAAGGGGTGGGAGCCTACGTCATGGAGCAGGCGGCAAAGATCCATGCCTCGGTCACCCTGGAGCTGGGAGGCCAGAGCCCCTGCATCGTGTGTGACGATGCGCACATCAAGCTGGCGGCGCGCCGCATTGTATTTGGAAAGTTCCTCAACTGTGGACAGACTTGCGTGTGCCCCGACTACGTGATGGTGGCCCGCTCGGCCCACGACGCCTTCGTGGCGGCGGTCAAAGACGAGATCGTGCGCCAATTCGGCGAGAACGCCCTGGACAATCCCGATTGGGGAAAGATCTGCAAGCCGCGCGGCTACCAGCGCATCTTGGGCCTGGTGGACCCGGCAAAGGTGGTGTTTGGCGGCCAGCACGATGACGCTGCCTGCCGCATCGCCCCCATCGTGATGGATAACGTGCAGCCTGCCGACAAGGTGATGAGCCAAGAGATCTTTGGTCCCATCCTGCCCATTATGGTCTTCGATTCCATCGATGAAGCATGGTCGCAAATCCGCTCGCTGCCCACGCCGCTGGCCGCCTACCTCTTCACGCACAATCAGAGCATCATCGACTATTATCTCAAGCAACTATCCTTTGGGTCCGGCTGCATCAACGACACTATCATGCAGGTGTCGGTCTCAAACATTGGCTTTGGCGGCAACAAGGCATCCGGCTTAGGGCGGTATCACGGAAAGTTCTCCTTTGATACCTTCACCAACTACAAGGCCATGCTCAAAAAGTCGTGCCTTATCGACTTGCCCATGCGCTACCAGCCCTACAACTCTTTATCCAACGCCGTCATCCGCTTGCTGGTGCGTTAGCCAGACAGTCCTCATAGTGCATTTCCTGCCGAGAAAAACTTCCTCAGAATCTGGGATGACAGGGGCGCTGGCTCGCTTATACTAAGGCGTACAGATGTTCGATACGCTTAGAGCGTGTAGCTGTAGTGTCCGGGGAGCAGGGAGTGCTATGTCGGTAGGAGAGATCTGTGCCATTGCGGTGGCGGTGGGAGCGGCGGCCATCGCCCTTTGGAGTCTTGCAAAGCTGCGTCAAGACACCCAATCGCAGCAGAATGCAGATACAGGGGTACAAACCAGGCTCCTTGACCAGCAATCGCAGGTGCTGGGCCGCCTGGATGGCCTTGCCCAAACCTCTGCGGCCATGGCAGGGCGCGTTGATGAGCTGCGTCGCGATGTCACAGCTCAGCTGGGCACAGATCGCGATCGCACAGACGCTCGATTGGCCCATATGGATCAAACCCTGGCCGGCGCCCTCACTCAGTTGCGCCAGGACAATACCCACCAACTCGACGAGCTGCGCCAGACGGTGGACCAAAAGCTCACGGCGGCCATCAACGAGCAGCTCTCAGTCTCCTTTGCACAGATTTCCCGGCAGTTGGAGGCTGTCTACAGGGGCCTGGGCGACATGCAAAACCTGGCAGGCTCTGTGGGCGACCTCAAGCGCGTGCTCTCAGGCGTGAAGACTCGCGGCATTCTGGGGGAGGTGCAGCTGGGGGCGATTTTGGAAGACATCCTGGCTCCCTCCCAGTACCTGGAAAACGCGGCCACCAAGCCTGGGAGCCGCGATCGTGTGGAGTACGCCGTCAAACTGCCGGTAGCTCAAGGCGACCCCGTCTTGCTTCCTATAGACGCGAAGTTTCCCGGGGACACCTACGTGGCTTTGTTGGATGCCTATGACACAGGCGATAAGGCTCAGATTGCGGCAGCCAAAAAGCACTTGCAGGACCGCATCCTGAGCGAGGCCTCAGATATTGCTTCCAAATATGTAGCTCCTCCTCATACCACGGCCTTTGGCGTGCTCTTCGTGCCCTTCGAGGGCCTTTATGCAGAGGTGGTGTCGCTGCCGGGTCTGCTGGAGACGCTCCAACGCACCTATAACGTGGTAGTAACTGGTCCGTCTACCATGGCCGCACTTATCAACAGCTTGGCCTTGAGCTACCAAACCTTCGAGCTTCAACAGCGCACAGACGAAGTGCTTCGCATTCTGCAAGCGGTTAAGGCCGAGCTCCCTCGCTATCAAGAAGCTCTTATCAAAGCCAAGCGCCAGATAGATACGGCCAGCAACACGGTGGAGTCCATTATCACTACTCGCACCAATGTGATGGAACGCAAGCTGCGCTCTATCGCGCTGCCTACCCAAGAAGGGGGCGCGGGCTCTACTGCGGGGTCTGACCCCTTTGAGCTGGAAGGTGAGGAGCTCTAGTCTGCAGCACACAAGAACAAGTATGCTCTCGTGCATTGAGGGCCAGATGGTGTGCCGTTCTTAGAATTTGTCACCCCAGTAGTCCTTCAGATTGTCGACAGATCAGTATTTATCGATTAGTATGCCAAGGGACGGCCCACCTCCGACGATTGGAATTACGATGGGCAACCGCAGGCTTTCTAGTTGGGTGAAGCGACAGCGCCATCCCTTTATAGGGTGGCTTACCTCACTGCGCTCTCGCCTGATCGCCCGGCGGTGGCATCGCGGGCTGCGCAGGCGTCTCACGCCCTGTTCTGTGCCTGGCCTGCGTCATGGGTCTCAGTGGTGACCCATTTCTTACAGTTGGCCTTGGGGCATTAAAACCAATATCCGCTGGGCGTAAAAATGGCTAGACTAGGTCAAGCATTTTTTTGTTGGCCCTCGTTAGTCGTAGTGATGCCTCGAAAAGGCGTGTGGCGCAGTTATCCCAGTTGTGCGAAAGGACGCATGTCATGGCCAGCCCTATTCTTGACGTACGCGGTTTTGTGAAGCGCTATGGCACCAAAGTGGCGGCTCACGGCTATTCTCTTGCCGTGGAACCCGGGTCGATCCTGGGCCTGGTGGGCCCCAATGGCGCAGGCAAGACCACCCTCATCAAAGCTATGGTGGGCGTACAGGATTTTGACGAGGGGTCTATTGCCATTTGCGGCCACGACGTGGTGAAAGATCCTATCGCCGCCAAGACGCATCTCGCGTACGTGCCAGACACCCCCTGGGTCTATGGGTTCATGACGGGCATGGCCTACCTAGAGTTTGTCTGCGACATCTTTGGGGTGGACAGCGCTCGGCGCAGAAGCGTCATCCAAGAGCTGGCAGAGCGCCTGGAGATGGTAGATGCCCTTGCGGATCGCGCGGATTCCTATAGCCATGGCATGTTGCAAAAGCTGGTGGTCATGGGGGCGTTGGTGCATGACCCAGACTTTCTGGTGCTCGACGAGCCCTTCGTGGGGCTCGACCCTGTAGCCACCCGCACTCTTCGCACTGTGCTTCAAGAGCGGGCCGCCCAAGGCAAGGCGGTGCTCTTCTCGTCCCATGTGCTTGAGGTGGTGGAGCGCCTCTGCGACTCGGTGGCCATCATTCAGGCAGGCCAGCTTCGCGCCTTTGGCCCCATCGATCAGGTGTTGGGCGACGAGTCTTTGGAAGACGTCTTTATGGACGTGGTAGAGACTCATGAGGCCACGGCAGCTCCTGCGGCGCCAGTGCGGCCTTCCGACGCTCCTCAAACCCCCTTCTCCTAAGGATGTAAGGCTAAGGCAATATCTTCAGTATTTGATATCACGCATTAGGCGAAAAGGTACTCATCATGCATCGTCTGTGGCTCTTGATCAAGGTGCAACTGCGCACGTTGGGCAGCTCTTCTTCTAAGAACGCTTCTCGAGGCGGAATCGTTGGATTGAGGATCGCCCAGGCCTTTCTGGGGCTTTTGATGGTTGGCTATTCGGCTGGAGTGGGGGTTGGCCTTGCAGCCCTGGGCGCCGATAGGCTTCTGGTAGCTATTGCAGTACTTATTGCGACGTTCTGCGGCGCCATATTCTCGTTTATCAAGGCGCCGGGAATGCTCTATGAGGCAGGAGACTTCGATTTGCTTATGAGCATGCCTGTCTCAAAGCGTGACCAAGTCATTGCGCGTTTGGCATCCCTCTACCTAACGGCGGTGGAACTCACAGCTCTTATGGTGATTCCCCTAGGAGTGGCAGCTCTCATCTTTATGGGCATCCAGGGTATGGCATCTACCCCTCTTCAGTGGATAACGCTGCTCTCCATCGTGGCGGTAGGGCCCATGCCAGGTCTTGTGGCGGCAGTCTTTCTCTCGGCTCTTATCACGGCGGCTCTTGGGCGCCTACGTCATGGCAAAGCGCTCACTACGCTGGCTTCCGTGTTTGTGGCATTGGTGGCTGTGGTAGCAAGCTTTGCCCTCAACGGTGTGATCTCTGGCGCAGGCTATGAGAATGTCACGCTGGATACGCTTACTCAGATGTTGGCGGGCTTCGGCGATGCGTTGGCGGTCTGGCCCCTCTGTGGCTGGGCGATGGATGCTTGGGTGAGCCAGGACCTTTCAGGGTGGCTCTACTGGGCGGTCTTTGTGCTGGTGAACCTGGCAGTGGGAACAGCTTTGACAGAGGGGCTTGCGCGCACCTACACCCAGGTGGTTTCTGCCATCAATGCCCGTGCGCAACAGAGGCGCGGCAAGGCTTCTAAAGCGGCAGGGCTTCGCTCTCCGCTCCAGGCGCTTTGCCGCAAGGAGGTGGGATTGGTCTTTGACAACGGCACGGTCGTGGCCAACGACCTCATCTCGTTGCTGTTGCTCGTTATCTTCGCGGCTCTCGTAGCCATTGTGGGACTTGACGGCATAGCAAGCTTCTTCACCAAAGACTCTCTGGAAGACCCCTTGGAAGCCATTCCTGTGATGCTGGTGATCCTGCCCTGGATCATGGCGTTTATCGGCGCTATGGCGCCTCCTTCGGCTATCGCCATCTCGCTAGAAGGCCAGGGGATCTGGCTTATGGAGACGCTGCCCATAGAAAAGAAGCGGTTTTATGGGGCAAAGCTGGCGCCTTGGCTGGCAGCGGCTGCGCTTTGCGCATTGATCTCCGCGGTGCTGCTTCTGGTGGGCGGCGTCCCCGCATCGAGCGTGCTGCTATGCTTCGTGCTCACCGTGGTGCTCTATGGCTTTTGCGGCTTGGTAGGCATGACACTGGATGCGAGGCGCCCCAATTTTGAGTGGGTGAGCGCTACGGCGCTGGCAAAGCAGTCGCTGCCCATTGGGGTGTGCGTCTTTTTGTCCATGGGCATCTGCCTGGCGATGGGTCTTGTCTGCGGGCTGGGGTATGGCTTGAGCGGCTGGGATGCGTGGGTATGTGACGCGATAGGGTGGGCCGCGGCTGCAGCACTGGCCCTTGCCGCTTGGGTGCTCTTCAAAAGGCTGGAAAAGCGCCCCATTCCTTACCAAAGTTAAGCAGGCTTTGGTAAGGGACAGGACGCGCAAGCGTGCAGCAATGCATGCGGGCAGTGGCGGCAGCCAAGCTTTAGACCAAGGCCTCCAAGCCTAGCAAAGCGGCGCCCAGGGCACCACAGAGTTGGGAGTCTTCGCTGGTGGCTACCGGCGCACCCAGGGCTTCGCCAATGGCGGTGACCACACCCTCGTTGTTGGCGACGCCGCCGGTCATGAGGTAGGGAGGCTCGGCCTTCACGCGCTTGGCAAGGCTGGTGATCTTGGAGGCTACCGAGCGATCCAGGCCATGGATGATGTCGGGCACAGGAGTGTCATCGGCTACCAGGCTTACAACCTCGCTCTCGGCAAAGACCGTGCACATCGAAGAGATCTTCACGTCGTGCTTCCAGGATAGGCCTTGGGTGCAAAACTCATCCAAAGGCAGCTCCATGGTGCGGGCCATCATCTCCAAGAAGCGCCCGGTGCCGGCGGCGCATTTGTCGTTCATCACAAAGTTCACCACATTGCCGTCCTCGTCCAGCTTGATGACTTTGGAGTCCTGACCGCCTATGTCCACAATGGTCATGGCCTCGGGACACAGGGCATGGGCCCCTCGGGCATGGCAGGTGATCTCGGTGATGGAGGTGTCCATGGAGGGGATGGAGTCGCGGCCGTAGCCCGTGGCCACCGCCAGCGTGATCTGGTCGCGGGTGAGACTGGCTTTCTCAAGCACGGAGTCGATAGCACGTTGAGCGCTCTCGGTGGCTTTGGCGCCGGTGGGCAGGATTACCGTGGCCACAGGAGTGCCGTCTTTGTCTACGATGACGGCATCGGTCGAGGTAGAGCCCGAATCCACCCCCAACACGTAAATGGGGCCGGTGCCTTTGTCAAACTTGAGCGTGTCAGTCATACCTACCAACGTTTCGTCGAAAGCCTTTAGTCGAGTGGAGAGCTGGCCCGCGCTTTGGCGAGTGCCGTCGGTTTCCACCTTGATCATGGGAACCACGGCGTCCTGGGAGGCCATAAGGTACTCAAAGCCGTAGTAGTCGCAGAATTTCATGGTGTGGTAGATCACGCCGCGTTGTCCTGGGGTGCCAATGAGGTTTTGGCGGCCAGAGATGTCGGCCATGCGCAGGCAGGGGGTTTGGTCGAGCAATGCCCCTGCATACCAGCCGATAAACGCCTCCTTGGGGTCTGGGGCCGGTGTGCTCGCGTCGCAATTCTCGCGGCACGCCTCTTCGCGGATGGCGCGACCCAGCGAGGCTGGAGGAGAGGCCACTCTGCGGCCACCGGTGCAGGTGAGGTTTTCCACCGGCAGGTCGAAGGCAGACTCGGCAGCCTTAAGCAGCGACTCGGGGCCATGGGCGCCCAACAGGGTGACACGGGCGTCTTGTCTGGCCACCGGGGGCTCGAAGGAGGAGAGGGCAGCCCCTACATCAAAGATTTCACCCGAATAGCGCTCCCAAGCCTCTGCCAAACGCTCAAGCTCGGAAGCCAAACGCGCGCGCTCCGCAGGGCCGGTGAGATGAGGGAGGTCTACCATGAACAGGAAGTCCAAGCACTGCTCGGCATCCAACACGTCGTAGACGCGGCGCATCACGTCGCAGCAGCTGGTGAGCACCAGGGCTTTGACCTCGGGCTTCAGGGCAAAGGCGATGAGGGACTTGCCAAAGCCGCAGAGGTTGGGATGGGCGAGCCTATCGGCATCTTCAAAGGAAGTGGCCTCGTAGGTAACCGGTTTGCAGGCAGCGCCGTAGCCGGCCAAAAGCTCGATGGGCGCGTATTTGCAGGGATAGTAAACGGTGGGAGTCACCCGACGCTCCTATGGATTGGGGGTTTCTAAAGTGAAGCAGCTGCCAAAAGGTTCAGGCGCATGGGGATGGCACGTCTCTGAATAGAGCAAGCTCTAGGCATTGTAAACCCAGGGTGCCCAAGAGGCCTGGGGCCACGGGATCTGTTATGCCACGGTCTGCTCGTCGCTCTCGTCGCGCGGGGAGGCTGCAGGTTGCGGGTGCGCCGCTGCCCGCTGGTCTTTGCGAGCGTGGAGCATCTCCAAAAAGGCGCCCAGCCGTGTGGCGGCTTGGCCGCCGGGGAAGTTGGCACGGTTGCAGCCGTCGCCGTCCAGCGTGATGCAGGGGAAGTCTGCCCGCTCTAGCGTGGACTTGACCAGCTGGGCGCAGCCCATGGTCTCCTTGCAACCCCAGTGGCAAAAGACCACGGCGCCGTCGGCCTTGGTCATCTCGCAGAGCTCTGCCATTCTGTCTGCCCGATGCTGGCCTCCGCCGTTGTAGGAGTTGCGAATGAGGCGCTCGGCCATGGCCAAGAAGGGCTCATGCGCGCCGTCGTGATGCCAGCCGTCAAAGGTGACCTGGTCAAAGCACATGTCTGATGCGATGATCTGCTGCTCTGGATTGACATCCACAAGCTTTTGCAAAGGTACCGAGAAGAACGGGGCCGTGGCGCTCCATACCAGGTTGACTCCATGGAACTCTGGGGCGTCCGCGTAGTCCTCGAGCATCTGGGTTGCCAGCTGCTCGGCTTTGGGGTCGCCCAACAGCGTATGGAACACCAGGGCATGCTGCATCTCTAGGCCCATGTTGTTCTTCACAAAGCGGTTGCGGCGCAAGGGGAGGGTGGCTGCCAGTTTGTCTAACGTGCGCTGGGAGCGGGCTACGCGCTCTTTGAGATCTTCCAGGTCCAACGTGCGCCCATAAGCCTCTTCCAAGGCGTGAGCCAGGCTTTCCAGCTGCTCTGCCACGTAGCGGCAGTTCTCCTCTGTATAAGAATCCGGCACATCGATATAGCGCTGAGGGGCACCGTAGTGGGCAGCCAGCAGCTTGAAGGAGAGGTTGTTGGCGTCGCAGGCCACCGAGCAGTTGGCGATAAAGGGGATAGAGGGGAACACCTCTGCGAATGCTCCTCCCAGAAGCACCTTGTGAAAGGAGCAGTAGGTCTCAGGGACGCCGTGTTTCTCGGCACTCTCAATAAAGGAAGGCTCGGCGTGGGCTCCGGTCACAAAGTTGGCTGCGGCCTCGGCGATAAGGGGATAGAGCCCCAGCGACTGAAAGATCTCATTGGGCATGAAGATGGAGGTGAGCACGATGTCTTGGGGGTGCTCGAGGGCGCCCGTCACAGACTCCAGCGCCAAAAGGGCCGCCTGCTGACCGCTGGGGTGGGCCCAGCGGTCAGGCAGAAAGCGGCATTGGGCACGTTTGACTTGGAAGGCCTTGAGCAGCCAAAAGCCGGTGATGTCGGGGCGGTCGTCCATGACGCCGTCGATGGCGGAAGCCCAGGCATCCAAGATCTTGATGCCAAGCTTTTGGTCGTCCGATTTGGTCATCTGGGTCATGAAGCCCCTCCTAGCTGAGGCTAGACGAGGGGTTGCACCTCGATTCCGGCCTGGGATGCGTCGAGTTGGTCGCGACCGCCAATAACGCAGACGCCGCCGTACTCAGGGATGCCAGACAGGGAGCCGGCAAGGCTGCGTACGGTGTCGATGGAAGCGGCGAGCACTTCGTCTCGCACCTGATGGCGCCAGTTGGCGGGGCGGTGGGAGAAGCGCAGGCTGTCGCACTGGCGCATGGCGGTACGGGGCTTTTGGGGCGCGTCGAGGCCTGCCACCGAGGACACGATGAAGCCCTCGAGGTCTTCTTGGGTGGGATCCCAAGAAGCGAGCCATTGGCCTGCCTTGGCATAGGCGGCCAGAGTGGGGTCTACCGCAGGGTCGCGATAGGAGTAGAACCCCAAAAGCGATGAGGGAGCGCAGTTGAAGCCGGAGCCGTAGGCGCCGCCAAGCACGCGCACCTCATTCCAGAGGTACCCATAATTGAGGGCCTTGGACGCGACGATCCAAGCTCCGTTGTAGCTCGTATGTTGGTTGTTAGGCATAAGGCTGCCTGCAGCCATCTGCGCCACGAAGCACACGTTGGCAGGCACGGTGAAGCCCTCGCGGGCGACGGTGGGCTCGGGCACCTGGAGCTGAGGCGCGGTGGGGTGGCCGTCGTTTGCCAGGCCCAGATCGCCTGCGGCCTCCCAGTAGCGCTCCAGGTCGCCGGGGGCGCCGGCAAAGGAGCACTCCAGGCCGTCTCCCTTGAAGATGCGGCCCTGGAGGTTGCGCAGGATCTCGCAGAGCGAGCTGGCGCGCCGGTCGAAGTTGTCCAGGAGCGACACCAAAAACTTGTAGTAGTCGATGCCGCGCAGGGCCTCGGTGGCCTTGGAGGCGCAAGAGAAGTAGCTGCCGCAACGGGCCAGGGCGGCGGCGTGGCCCGCATTGACATAAGACTGTTCCATGGCAATGCGCTGTTGTACCAGGATGGCGCGGATCTTTTCGGTGTCGCCAAAGATGGTCTCGCAGCACACCTCGCAGGGCAGGGTAGCCAGATAGGATACCTTTTCTGAGAGGGAGGCGGCCCCTACCACCAGCTTGGGCTTGGCTACTTTAAGGGGCGTGCGGGCGTCGCCGTAGACCTCCACAAAGGTGGAGAAGGAGCCCAGCTGGCTTTCTAGGAGGGTGTCCAGCTCGGCGGCGGTGTGCTGGCGGGTGTCCAGCTTGCCCAGCAACGAGCAGAGCACGGTGACGTAGGGCAGCTCGCCCCAGCCTACCCGCTCCAGATCAAAGTAGAGGTAGCTATAGTCGATGTGATGGGTCTCGAGGTCGTAGGAATAGCAGGGGTAGGGGGCTTCGACCTTCTCGGCAACGGGGAGAGCAGGGGCCGCGGCGATGTCTGCGATGGAGAGGTGGGGCAGGCGGGCGACGTCTTCGGGGTTGTCAGGACGGGCCTGCTCGGCCTTGAGCTCGGCCATGTCGCAGGAGATCTTCTCCAGCTCCTCATGGCTCAGGGTCTCCTTGAGCTGGGCGAGCCGCTGCGCCTCTTGAGCTGCGGCGGTCTCTTCCTGAGGCTCTACAGTCACCAGGGCCTGATGGGGGTTGTCTACCACCAGCTCGCGCAGCAGCTTGTCAAAGACCCCCAGGCCCAGCGAGTTTTCCAGGTCCTCGCAGGCGGCCTCGTAGCGCACGAAGGACAGCGGGTCGCCCTCGTCGTAGAGCCAGCTGTTCATGGAACAGATGGCCAGGCCCACGCCGTCGGGATAGCCAAAGTCGGCCTCGCGCAGGTTGAACTCGGCTTGGGCCAAGGAGGCCTCCAGGCGGTCGGCGGGCACGCCGGCCTCCGCGATGCCTTTGCAGGTGGACTCCAAAAGCTCCTTGAACTGGCCGGCTACTTTTGGCTTTGCGCCCTTGAGCTCGAAGATCACCATGGGTTGCGCCACGCCGTCGATGAGGTAGGCGAAGACGTCGTCGCCCAGCCCAGCATCCAGGATGGCGCGCTTGAGCGGCGCCTCGTTGGAGCCCATGAGGGCGTCGATAAGCACGTCTGCCGCCAGGACGCGCTCGCGGTCTTTGGAGGTCCCCAGCACGTAGCCCACGCCTACGCAGCGATTTTCTGCCGAGGTAGACAGCGGCACTTCCACAGGATCCGGGCTCACTGCCTCCTGGAACTCCAGCGCGTTGGGGGCTCCCACGCTCTCATGGCTCACTGCCGAGAAACGCTCCCCCAAAAACGCCAGCTCCCGCTCGATGTCCAGGTCGCCGTAGAGCACGGTATGGGAGTTGGCCAGCTGGTAGTGGCGGGCGTGGGTGTCGCAGAACTCCTCGTAGGTGAGCTCGGGGATTGCGACGGGGTTGCCGCCAGACTCGAAGGCGTAGCAGGTGTCGGGGAACAGCTGGCGCTTGAGGTGCATAAAGAGCACGTCGTCGGGGTCTGAGAGAGCGCCCTTCATCTCGTTGAACACCACGCCGTTGTAGGTGAGCGGCGCGTCGGGGCTCTCCAGCTCGTAGTGCCAGCCCTCCTGCTCAAAGATATGAGGCTTGCGATAGAGCGCTGGATGAAACACGGCATCCAGGTAGACGTCCATGAGGTTTTCAAGGTCTGCCACGTTGGTGGAGGCCACCGGATACATGGTCTTGTCTGGGAAGGTCATGGCGTTCAAGAAGGTTTGCATGGAGCTCTTGAGCAGGTTCACGAAGGGCTCTTTGACCGGGTACTTGTCGGAGCCGTCCAGCACCGAGTGCTCCAAGATATGGAAGACGCCGGTGTCGTTGGTGGGCGGCGTCTTGAAGGCGATGGAGAAGGCGCGGTTGTTGTCGCTGTTGGCGAGCCACAAAAGACCAGCTCCCGAGGGGGAATGGCTAAAGACCAGGGCCTCGCCGTCGATCTCTGACACGGGCTCGCGCGAGACCAGCGTGAAGTCGCCGATGACATCTCCGGGCTTGAGGTTAGGGCACACGGGTGCGGACTGAGTCATAGAGCCTCCTTGGGAGCCTTTGGACAAGGGCTACCGGTTGGGTTTGTCTTCCATAGATGATAGGCTTCCCCAATTTTGCGTGGGGAAGATACGAGGATGGTGAGATTTCAGGCAGGGATGTTCAAGGGTCTCTCGGCAGTTAGCTGGTGAGGAAGACCATGAGGATGATGGCGGCAAAGCCTGCGAGCTCAGGGGCCACAAAGGAGGTACCCGTGAGCAACACCGAGGCCACCGTCGCCGTCACCGGCTCGATGGTGCCCAGCAATCCCGCTTTGTAGGCGCCCAGGATCTTGACGCCTTGAAAGTAAAGGCCATAGGCCGCCACGGTGCCAAAGACCACGGTAAAGGCCAAAAGCCCCCAACCGGCGGCATCCAGCGCGGGCATGTGGGAGAAGGGCTGCACCACAAAGAGCAGCACTGTTCCCACTACGAGCATCATGAGCCCGGTGATGGCGGTGGAGCCATAGGTCACCAAGAGACGCCGAGAAACAACGCTCATCAGAGCTGCGCCCAAGGCGCAGAAGAAGCCCCAAAACAGGCCGGAGGGCGAGATGCGCAGAGCGCCCAGATCTCCGTGGGTGCAGATGAGGTACACGCCTAGGAGGGCCAACAGCAGGCCGACAACCTCGCGTTTGCTGGGGGCGGTGCGAGTGCGCAGGCACAGGTAGACGAGCACCATGGCGATGGAGAGGCTTTGGAGCACGGTAGCGGTGCCGGAGTCGGTAATCTGCACGCAGTTGAGGTAGGCCGCCGAATTGAGCATCATGCCTGCAAAGGCGGCAAGCACCAGTTGCAGCATGTCTCGGCGGGAAGAGGCGAGGCGTGCGAGGACGTCTCTGTGGGCCCAGACGCCCATGATGAGCAGCGCCGATCCGGCGAACAGCTGGCGGACTGCCACCAGCCACAGGGAGCCGATGCCCCAGGTGTCCATAAGGATTTTTGAGCAGGTGCCTGAGAAACCCCAGAGTATGCCGCCTATGAGTGTGCATGCAACGCCTAAGATGGTGAGCTTTTTGGCAGGAGCGGCGCCGGGGCCGGATTCTTGAAGCTGCTGTCCGGGAACCACCTTGGCGGTGACCCCGTCTTCCTCTTGGACCTCTTCGCTCTGTGGCTCCTGTGACACTCTATGTCCCTTCCTGCTCTGCAACTGCAAAGATCTTGCGCCTTGGGTGTATACCAAACGCCTGCGCCTGTATACGCCGTAGGGGCTTCTGACCGGCCCACTGGCGCGCCTTACCGATTCTAGCAGGGAGTCCCTCTATTTGTGGGACATTCTGGAGGATATGGCGGAGCCTTGTAGGCGTTGGGATTTGAATGGAGGGCCCGTCCCTGGCGGGAGGGTTTCTCGGCAGCATGCGACGCCCTCTGGCTCGCAGCGTGCGGCGCGGCTCTCAGCGGGCGACAGGCGGCGGGCAGTTTGCAGCGTGCGACAGGCGGCGGGCAGTAGGCCTTATTGGCACGAGACGGGAGCACGGGCCTGTTGGCACAAGACGCAACTAGGACATGGAAAAGTTGGCATAGAATCGCGATAGGGTAGGGATTTCATCAGAATCCCTACCCTAAAAGCTTCTTATGCCAAGATTGCCACTTCCTAGAGAGCTTTCCTGTCAGCTGCCGAGAAACCCCGCCGTCCCTACCAATGTGTATCGACAAACTTCGAACTATAGCTAGCCTGGCAGCCCAGCCAGCAAGCACATCTAGCCCCGTAGCTTCAGCGCCAAAAGAAAGCAGCCCCTCCGCACGGGGAGGGGCTGCTTGAAAGTCGCAGGTAGCTTGGGATGTACGGGAGGCATGAGTCGCAGGTGGCTGCGAGACGCAGGCTGCGCCGGGTGTGGGCTGCAGGTGCAGCCCAAAGGGCGCGCGGGCTAGATGGAGTTCATCTCGGCCAGGGTGGCGCTGTACCAGTGGGCGGCGTTGGGCGGGCAGTACTTCTTGGCGGCCTCCCAGGAGATGGTGTAGCCGTAGCCGCGGGCCAAGCCGGCCACGTGGGCGGGAATGGCCTCCTCCCAGCTGGACCAGCTGGCGTTGCCCCAGCCCCAGGCGTTGTAGGGGCGGAAGCACACGGCGCCCTTGGAGCTCTCGGTGTTGGAGATGGCGGGGGACCAGCGGGGATCCACGCCGTAGTCCCAGGCGGCGGAGGCAAAGGTGGTGCCTTGGCCCGCCAGGGGGGAGCCAGCCAGATAGGCGTCGATGCGGGGGGCCCACTGGGCCACAAAGGAGCTCTTGTCGCTGCTCCAATCCACCGAGGAAGGAGCAGAGGGTACGGCAGCTTGGGAGACGGGCGCGGCCTGTGCAGCGGCTTGGGCGTCAGCTTCGGCTTGGAGGGCGGCGGCAGCCTCGGCGGCTTCGCGGGCAGCCTGCTCCTCCGCCTGGCGCTGGGCCTCTTCGCGGGCGGCCTTGGCCTCGTCCAGAGCGGTTTGGGCTGCCTGTTTCTGGGCCTCGGCCTCCGCCTGGCGCTGGGCAAGCTCTGCCTGGTTGGATTCCAGCTCGTCCTGGAGGTCGTTCAGGCGGTCCACCTGGTCAAGGTTATGGCCCTGAACGGCGTTGAGATAGGTGATGGTGGCCAAAAAGTCATCGAAGTTCTCCGATGAGAGGATGAGGCCCATAAGGCCTGGCTGGTTTTGGCTCATCTTGTAACTGGCGGCGATGGCGGCCGAGGCCTTTTGGCGCTGGGCCGGAAGCTGTGCAGAAACCTCGTCAATGCGGGCTTGATTTTGAGCAGCCTCTTCATTAAGGCTCTCTACCTTGGCACAAGCCTCGTCGTAAGCTTTCCCAGACTCTTCGATCTTGATCTGGAGCTCCGACAAGTCGCCTTCCTGCTCGCCACCGTCTGCCAAGGCGGGCACCGGCATTGCCATCAGGGCAAGCGCGGCGCACAGCACCACAATGGCGGCGCGCATACGAAGGGTCAGTGCGTTCATCCAAACTCCCGTTCTGTCTGTCTTCATGCTTGAAGGGCAGAGCGCAAGACCCCTGGCAAACCACCAAGAGTGCCAATGAAAGGCACGCCAGCGAACCTATCGCCTGACGTCGCGCTAAAGAAGGGCGCCATCGCGGGCAGCCTGCCGTTGCGTCAGAAACCCAACAGCATTCCCCAACAAGCATCGTGTTAGTCACGATAAACGCGATTTGGGCTGTCCATGAACAGCCCACAGAGCTTGAACGAGCGCATAGACATATTTAAATGCAACCATTGTCCATAAAAACGCAGCGTAGAATACCGATAAAGGCCCACGTTGCCAAAAAGCCCGGCCTCCGTTTACAGGAATCGGAAGCCGGGCTGAGAGTCACTTGTATACCAATGAAAGGTCATCTGCAGGGGAGCGCTCGCGGCCTTACTTGACCACCAGGATGTCGCAGTCGCAATTGCGCAGCAGGAAGGTGGAGATGGAGCCCAAAAGGGCGTACTTGATGGAAGAGAGGCCTCTTGCGCCGCAGACCACCATGTCGGGCTCGATGGCGTCGAGCATCTTGTCCTTGAGGGTCTCGCGGATGCGGCCGCGCTCGATGACCACCTCCACCGAGGGGATCTGGTCGCTCTCGCGAATGCGCTTCAAGGCATCGGAGATGGAGGCACGAAACTCCGATTCCTTGGCCTCGAGAGCCTGTTCGGCCTTGGCGGGCTCGAAGCTTTCGAAGGGGGTGACGTCCACCACGTGGCCAATGACCAGCTCGGCATGGTTGTTGGCGGCGACGATGGCAGCGCGCTTGAGCACGTGGCGTTGCTGCTCGGTACCGTCCAGGCACACGAACACTTTTTGGTACTCCAGATCCTTAAAGTTCTCCATGGGTCTCCTTTGGTTGGTAGAGGCTCACAACTAGCTCATTTCCCTGACCCTATAGTAGTGGCGCCGGGCGTAGGCGCAGCCGAGAAGAGCCGCCATCTCATCAAGAGAAACGGTGGAATAGCAGTAGGCATGTTCTGAGTGCGCCATCATGGTCTGCACGCACGGCCGCGTGCGCGGGGTATGAACCTGGCAAATTGCTCGGGCTCGCAGGGCCAGGGCATCAACCCTGCAAGCGATATCTGCTTTGCGCGCGGGCTATCTTAGATCAAGGAGGACCTGGTGGAGATTGTGGAGTTGCTCAAGGCTGCGCTGTTTGGCCTGGTAGAAGGCATTACGGAGTGGCTGCCCATCTCGTCTACCGGTCACATGCTGCTGCTGGACCAATTCGTGTCGCTGGATGTGTCAGAAGATTTCTGGAACATGTTTCTGGTGGTGATCCAGCTGGGCGCCATCTTGGCGGTGTGCGTGCTGTTCTTCCGCTCGCTCAACCCCTTCGCCCCCTCCAAGACCCCTGAGGAGCGCCGCGGCACCTGGTCGCTCTGGGGCAAGATCGTGCTGGCCTGCATCCCGGCCGCCGCGGTGGGCATCCCTCTGGACGACTGGATGGAGGAGCACCTCTCCAGCCCCTTCGTCATCGCGGCCGCCCTCATTGTCTACGGCGTCATCTTCATCGTCATCGAGCAGGTGCGCGAGAGCCGTGCCATGGCCCGTGAGGCAGAGCTTGCCGCCGCCCCTCAGCCCAAACACTTCAAGCAGGTGGAGGAGGCTGTCCTGCCCCGCACCACCAAAGCCGAGCTGGCAGACGTCGACCAGCCCGTCCAAGACATCTCCCAGCTCACCTTGGGCCGCGCCGTGGGCATCGGCTGCTTCCAGATCCTGTCGCTGGTGCCGGGCACCTCGCGCTCCGGCTCTACCATCATTGGCGGCCTGCTTTTGGGCTGCACCCGCACCGTAGCCGCCGAGTTCACCTTCTACCTGGCCATTCCCGTGATGTTTGGCGCCTCGGCCCTGCGTTTGGTGAAGTTCTTTATCGCAGGCAACGCCCTTACCGCTGTCGAGGGCTCCATCCTCGCCGTGGGCTGCATCGTGGCCTTCCTGGTCTCCGTTGCGGCCATCCGCTTCCTCATGGACTTCGTGCGCCGCCACGACTTCAAGGTCTTTGGCTGGTACCGCATCGCCCTGGGCATTCTAGTAATTCTTTATTTCGTTCTGGTGCGCTAAAGGGACCTCAAGGCGCCTTGGGGCTAGCATGGGTTCAAAACGCCGGACGCCCTGGAGGACCCATGGCCACAAAAACCGTCTCCCAGATCTTCGCCACCCAGAAGCTGCCCGTCTCCTTTGAGATTTTTCCTCCTAAAGGTGACTTGTCCCAGGAAGAAGCCCAACAGGTAGCCTCGCAGCTGGCGCCGCTGGACCCGGCGTTTATCTCTGTGACCTACTCGGCCGGAGGCTCTGGCAACTCCTCGCGCACCCTGGAGGTGGCTCGGCTCATCCAGCGCGACTATGACGTGTCCACAGTGGCCCACCTTACCTGCCAGGGGCTCACTCGCCAAAGCCTTGCCAAGAAAAGCGCCCGCCTCAAAGAGGCGGGCATCAAAAATGTTCTGGCGCTGCGCGGCGACCCCAATCCTGAGGCCGCTCCCGGCGACTTCGAATATGCCAGCGACATGATCCCCCAGCTGGTAGAGGGCGGTTTTTGCGTAGGGGCCGCTGCCTACCCCGAGGGCCACATCTCCTGCTTGGACCCAGATATCGACGTGGCCTACCTGCGCGGTAAGCAGGACGCAGGAGCTTCGTTCTTGGTGACGCAGCTCTTCTTCGACAACCAGCTGGCCTACCGCTTTCGCGAGCGCTGCCATAAGGCGGGCATCACCGTGCCCATCACCTTCGGCGTCATGCCGTTTCTCTCAAAGTCCCAGGTAAGCCGCATGATCTTCATGTGCGGCGCCAGCCTGCCGTCAGCGGTGGTCAAGCTTTTGGCCCGCTACGAGGACGATCCGGAGTCCCTTCGCGCCGCAGGCATCGAGTATGCCTGCGCCCAGCTTCAAGACCTGGCGACCCATGGGGTAGACGGACTGCACATCTATACCATGAACCGCCCGCAGGTAGCCGCTGCGGCCGTGGCTGCCATCCGCGAGGTGCTCTAATGGCCACCGCTTCACCCTTGACGCCGCTTCGCCAGGGCGCGGGCGCCCAAGAACCCCGCCTCTCGGAGGTATTGCGCTATCTGGGCCACAAGTCCCAAGCCATAGACCCCGAGCTTAAGGCCACCCTCGAGGCCACCTGCGCTCGGGCAGCCGCCGCCATTCGTCCCCGCTGGGTCTGGCGCGTCTTCCCGCTGCGCCAAGAAGACGGCATCGCCTGCAGCGGCAGCACTACGGGCACTCGCTTTCTGGTGGAAGGCACCTCGCTGGTGCTCGACGGCCTCTCTATGGAGGTGCTGCTTCAGGGGGCTTCTGCCATCGTCCTCATGGCGGTCACCTGCGGTCCCGGCCCCGATCTCGCCTGGCAGCGCACCCACGAGAAGCATCCCACTCAAAGCCTTATCTACAACGCCTGCGCCGTCGAGATCGTGGAACGCGCCGCCGATGCCGCCAATGCCCAAATCGACGCCTGGTCGCGAGGGCAGGGCTTCTCGGCCACCAAACGCTACAGCCCCGGCTACGGCGACTTGCCACTCTCGGTCCAGCCGGCCCTTCTAGATGCCCTGGACGCGCAGAACACTCTGGGCATCACCCTCACGCCCCAGCTCTGGATGGTGCCGCAAAAATCCGTCACTGCCCTCATGGGCCTCAAAGAAACGGACAACTTATGATGCATGTGCCGCAGGCCCCCTCCGCTGCCGAGAAACCCGTCCGCCAAGGGCCGGACGCCGCTTCTGGTTCCCAGGATTTGCTGGGTCGGGCGCTGGCAGGCCAGTCATTCTTGCTGCTGGACGGGGCCATGGGGTCCATGCTGCAGGCGCGGGGCATGCAACCGGGAGCTATTCCGGAGTTGCTGCTCTTCGAGGATCCTGAGCTGGTGGCAGGCGTCCATGAGGCCTATGTGGAAGCCGGTGCAGACGTGATCACTACCTGCACCTTTGGGGCCAACGCCCGCAAACTGGCGGGCAAGGCTACCGTAGCGGAGGTCTATGGGCGGGCAGTGCAGCTGGCGCGAGAGGCGGGGGCCCGCTATGTGGCGGCAGATGTGGGGCCCACGGGCGCCCTCCTGGAACCGCTGGGACCCATGAGCGTGGATGAGTGCGAGGCGCTCTATCGCGAGCAGGGCGAAGCCATTGCTGCCACCGATGCCGACCTGGTGATCATCGAGACCATGGGTGACCTGCTGGAGGCTAAAACCGCTCTCATCGCCATAAAGGAGCAGGTAGACATCCCCATTGTGTGCACCATGACCTTTGGGGAGGACGGTCTCACCTTCCTGGGCGCCTCGCCTGAGGCCTGTGCGGTGACGTTGGCGGCGGCGGGGGCCTCGGCCGTGGGCGTCAACTGCTCGCTGGGCCCCGACAAGCTGGTGCCCCTCATCGGCGCCATGGCTCCCCTGGTAGAGGTATCTCTGGTGTGCCAGGCCAACGCCGGCCTGCCGCGCATGGAGGGCGACGCCACGGTCTACGATCTGGGTCCAGAGCCTTACGTGGCTGCAGCGCAGGATCTTATTGCCGCCGGCGTCACCCTGGTGGGCGGTTGCTGCGGCACCACGGACGCCCATATCGCCGCCCTACGCACCCTGCTGGACCGCTCCCAGCTGCCCCAGCGCCGGGTAGAGCCTGCCTTTACCGTGGCGAGCAGCCAGCGGGTAGTGCATCTGCCGGCGGCCGGACATGCGGTGGCGCCCGTGGGCGAGCGCATCAACCCCACGGGCAAAAAGCGCCTCAAGAAGGCCCTGCGCACAGGGGATTTCGACTATCTGGTGAGCGAGGCGCTGGACCAAAAGGACGCCGGAGCCGCTGTTTTGGACGTCAACGTGGGCCTGCCGGAGATCGACGAGCCTGCCTGTTTGGCCACTGCCGTCACCCAGATCCAGGCGGTCTGCGATCTGCCGCTGCAGCTGGATTCCACCGACCCTGCCGCCCTTATCGAGGCTTGCCGCCACTACGCTGGAAAGCCGCTCATCAATTCTGTGAACGGATCGGTCGAGAGCCTGGCAGCCATCCTGCCCATTGCTCACAAATACGGCGCAGCGCTGGTAGGCCTCACGCTGGACGAGTCCGGAATACCTCAAACCGCCAGCGAGCGCGTCACCATCGCCCACCGCCTGGTGGAACACGCGCAAGCGGCAGGCATAGCGCCTCATGACATCGCCATCGACTGCTTGGCCATGGCCGCATCCACCAACCAGGAGGCGCCCGCCCAGATCCTTAAAGCCCTCAAGCAGGTGCGCCAGGAGCTGCCGGTCCAAACCATGCTGGGCGTCTCCAACATCTCCTTCGGCCTGCCGCTGCGCCCGCTGGTAAACGCCACCTTCCTGGCCGAGGCCCTAGGCGCCGGCCTCACCCTGCCCATCGTGAACCCGCTGGACCCCCGCTTGGCAGACGTCCTGGCCGTCCACTACCTATTAGATGGCCAAGACGCAGGCGCCGCCTCTTATGTAGACCGCTATGCAGGCCGCACCGACGCCGCCCCCAGCTACCGAGAAACCCCTGCAACAGATGCCGCAGCTGCCGGGGAGGTCCCAGAGGGCGCCGCGGCTGCCACGCCGGCCCAGCAGGCCTACGACCTCATCTTGAAAGGCCGCAAGGGCCCTATCCCCGCGCTGGCCTCGCGGCTTTTGGAGACCCAAGATCCGCTGGAGGTCATCGACTCCGTGCTCATTGCCGCATTGGACGAGGTAGGCGCCCGCTTTGAGTCTGGCGCCATGTTCTTGCCGCAGCTCATGGCCTCGGCAGAGGCGGCGGGCGCCGGCTTCGACGTCATCAAGGCGGCTATGCCCAAGGGCGAGGTTGCTGCCTCCAAGGGCCGCGTCATCCTGGCCACGGTCAAGGGGGACATCCATGACATTGGCAAGAACATCGTCAAGATGCTTCTGGAAAATTACGGATTCACCGTCATCGACCTGGGTCGCGACGTGGCCCCTGAGGCGGTGCTTCACGCGGTGGAAGACACCGGGGCCCATGTGGTGGGTTTGTCGGCATTGATGACCACCACGGTCAAAGCCATGGGCGAGACCATCGACCTGCTGCGCGAAAAAGCCCCAAATACCTATGTCTTTGTGGGCGGAGCGGTCTTGAACCCGGAGTATGCCCAGATGGTAGGGGCAGACGCCTATGCCAAGGATGCGGCAGAGAGCGCTCGGTTACTCACAGAGCTTTTCGAGGAGCGGCCAGACCTGCGCTAGACTAGAAGGCCGTTTTGCCCGCAGCATCGCAAGGAGGACCCCTTCATGGCAGACAGCGTGGTTGATATCGACTCGCTCAATGACGCCCAGCGCGAGGCCGTGCTGGATTGCGAAGGGCCGCTGCTGGTGCTGGCGGGGGCGGGTTCGGGCAAGACTCGGGTGCTCACCTACCGCATCGCGCACATGATTGGCGACTTGGGCTACCGCCCTTGGCAGATTCTGGCCATCACCTTCACCAACAAGGCTGCGGCCGAGATGCGCGAGCGCCTAGGCGCCCTGTTGCCTGGGGGCACCCGCGGCATGTGGGTGTGCACCTTCCATGCCATGTGCGTGCGCATCCTGCGGCAAGACGGTGAGCGCCTGGGCTATGGCCCCAATTTCACCATTTACGACGATGACGATTCAAAACGCCTGGTGAAGGCCATCATGGGCGACTTGAACATCGATCCCAAGCGCTTTCCGCTCAACATGATCCGCTCCAAGATCTCGGCAGCCAAAAACGCCATGGTGACGCCGGACGACATGCGCCAAGACGCCGACGACCCCGCGGTGGCCAAGGCTGCCTTGGTCTACGAGGAGCTCCAGCGCCGCCTGCTGGCCGCCAACGCCATGGACTTCGACGACCTGCTGGTAAACGCCTTAGAGCTTTTGACCAAGTTCTCGGATGTGCTGGAGGGCTATCAGGACCGCTTCTTGCAGATCTCGGTGGACGAGTATCAAGACACCAACCATGTGCAGTACCTCATCACCAAGCTGTTGGCCGCCAAGCATCAAAACCTCATGGTGGTGGGCGACGACGACCAGTCCATCTACTCCTGGCGCGGTGCCGACATCCAAAACATCCTGGACTTTGAGAAGGACTATCCGGCCGCCCACGTGGTGAAGCTTCAGCAAAACTATCGCTCAAGCGGCCATATCCTGGCGGCGGCCAACGCCGTGGTGGCCCACAACTCAAAGCGCAAGCCCAAAAAGCTCTTCACCAATCTAGGCGATGGCGAGCTGGTCCAGGTCTATCAAGCGGCCAACGAGAGCGACGAGGGCACCTGGATCGCCGCCCAAATTGAGAAGCTCCATGGTAAAGGCACCAGCTACGACGACATGGCGGTCTTCTACCGCACCAACGCCCAGAGCCGCATCATCGAAGACATGTTCCTGCGTGCCGGCGTGCCCTACAAGATCGTGGGAGGCACCCGCTTCTTCGACCGCGCCGAGATCCGCGACGTAACCTCCTACCTCAAGCTGGTGTTGAACCCCGCAGACGACGTGGCTGCAAGGCGCATCGTCAACGTACCTCGTCGAGGCATCGGCGCCACCTCCCAGGACAAGATCGGCGCCTACGCCGCTGCCCACCGCCTCTCCTTCTTCGAGGCCGCCCAGGCCTGCGTGGCCGAGGAAGGCCTGCTCACCCCGCGCGTGCGCAACGCGTTGGCCTCCTGGACCTCCACCATCGAGCAGGCGCGCCACTACACCGGCGAGCTCTCCCGCGTCATCGAGGCCATTGTGGACAAGAGCGGCCTCATCTCCGCCCTGGAGGCCGAGCATACCCCCGAGGCCCAGGGCCGCGTCGAGAACATCCGCGAGTTCATGCTCATCGCCCAGGAGTTCGACGAGAGCCACGAGGATGTGGTATCGGCCTTAGAGACCATCGAAGAGCTGCGAGATTCCGGCATCCTTGCCGAGGAGGACCTGCCCACCCTGGCTGCCACAGCCCCCGAGGGCACGCTTTTCTCGGCAGCAGAGGCCTCTTCCCAAGGAGTGCTGCCGGGGATTCCTGCGGGCGCCCAAGCTCCGGGTGTGGCCGGGGCCTTTCTGGAGGAGCGCTTCGAGCCGGTGGCCTGCGCTCAGCTTCCCGCCTTCATGGAATGGCTGGCATTGAGGAGCGACCTGGACTCGCTGGCGGGGCAGAACTCCGCGGTGACGCTGATGACCATCCACTCGGCCAAGGGCCTGGAGTTTCCCGTGGTCTTTGTGGCCGGCATGGAGGAGAACCTCTTCCCCAACCTCACCTTCGAGAACGACCCGGCGCGGCTGGAGGAGGAGCGTCGCCTGGCCTACGTGGCCATCACCCGAGCCCGCCAGCGCCTGTTCCTCACCTATGCCGCTACCCGGCGCACCTACGGCGCGACGCAGGCGAATCCTCGCAGCCGCTTCATCAACGAGATCCCGCCCGAGCACCTCAAGGCTACCGGCGTGGGGTCGGCGGGTTTCTCGGGCACGGGCTGGGAGAAGCGCGGCGACCGCCATGGCACCTTTGGTGCGGGCCGCGGCTCCGAGATGTATGGCGGCACCGTCTTTGGCAACCGCACGCGCTCGGCCGGCGGGGCTTCTGGCCCCGCTCCTGTCGCCAAGCCGCGCCGGGACCCCAAGGCTGCAGCCGAGTCCTTTGCTGTTGGCGACCGCGTGAGCCACAAGACCTTTGGCGTGGGCGAGGTGCTCTCAGCCAAGGGCGACGTCATCGAGGTGCGCTTTGCCAAGAGCGGGCAGGTGAAGAAGCTCATGAAGGGCTTCGCGCCCATCGTGAAGGTGGAGTAGCCCATGAATCCTGCGCAGTTTATCGTGGACCATCTGGGAAACCTTACCGGCAAGCTCATCATCCTTGCAATCGCCGCCGCTGTCGCCTACGGGGTCCAGCGGGTGCTCACTCGTATCCTGCGTGACGCCCTGGCTAAGACCAACATCCCCGATGCTTCCATCTTCGTGAACATCGTCCGTGGCAGCGTGTGGCTGGTGGCCGGCCTCTGCATCTTGAAGCCGGTCTTCGACATCTCGCCCAACGCCTTCATCGCCTCGCTGGGGGCCGCTTCCATCGCCGTGTCGCTGGGCCTGCAAACCACCATATCCAACCTGGTGGGCGGCCTTACCCTCATGGCCTCCAAGGTGGTGCAGCCGGGCGACTACATCACCGTCAACGGCATCACCGGCGAGGTGGTGGACGTCAACTGGCGCGACACCACCGTTCGCGACCGAGTGGGCAACACCGTGGTGGTGCCCAATTCCCAGCTCAACTCCTCGTCGCTCACCCGACTCACCTCGCAGCTGGCCAGCCAGGCCACCCTGGACGTGACCTTCAAGCCTGGCTGCGATCTGGAGCAGGCCTGCCAGGAGGTCATCGCCCGCGCCGATAAGGCCCTAGGCCCCGTGGCTGATCCTGCCAACGCCACACGGATAGTCTGCACGGGCACTGGGTCCGCAGGCACTAAGGCCACTCTGCTCTTCAACGTGCGGCCGGGCACCACCTTTGAGTCAGCCATCGACACCGTGGTGCGGTCTTTGGAGGGCTTCGAGCCCTTGGCCTAATAAGGGGTCGCTGCGCCGCGCGCTGGGACCGTTGAGGCCCCAGCGCTGCCTCTTGGATCCCATGCTGCTCGCTATTCATGGGCTGCCTGCGCTCTCTAAGCCGTCGACTTTTCCCACGCTTCCAGAAAGGAACTTCATGCGCGTCAATCAAGCCATCCTCCACAGTTATGCTGCAGGCTCCTGCGTCACGGTCTTCTCGGAAGCCCCCATGGACCTGTCTCAGGCCGAGATCAAACGCTACGTGACTTCCCAGGCGCGCCGGTCGCTCTCCAATCTGGATGCCCGTCGCGGCGCCTTCTTGCCGGAGAGCGCCTTCAAAGAGAGCGTCGAGGCTTACTTTCGCGGGCAGCAGGAGTTGGCGCCTTTCTCGGCAGAGATAGCCCACTACCTCCTGGGCGAGCTAGGGAAGCAGGAGCATACGCCCTCGACCGACGTGCTGGTCATCGACTTTGAGGGCGACGTTGACAAGACGCTCAATGATTTGAGCGATGAAGACGTCGAGATGATGTATGAGGCGCAAGCGCCACGCTATCTGGCCATTGTGGTGCTGGAGAGCCGCGATGCCTACATGTGCGAAGTGGGGATGGATGCGCTGGGGCATCAGGTGGCTTCCATCGCGCGCCATCACGCCATCCTGCCCAATCCGGGCCAGAAGGTGAGCTCCTTTGCGGTGGTGTCTGTCACTGGTGAAGTGCGCTTTTGCGACGTGTCGCGCGTTATTGCGGGGCAGTCGATCCAGCTTTTGCCTGAGGGGCTGCTGCAGTGCACCTCGGAGGCTTCCAGCAAGGAGTGCGTGGAGGCGGTGACCGAGCTGGTGGGCGAGGTGGCTGACGAGTTTGGCGCCAACTCGGCAGCAGCGGTGGCCGCCGCCAAGGCCTACGTGTCCGAGAACGCAGAGGACGACGAGGTGCTGGTACCGGAGCAGCTGGCACGGGAGGTTTTCTCGGGATCTCCCCAGGCCCACGACCGCTTTGTGGAGGAGGCCGCCGACCGCGACCTGCCCGCGCAGCTTAAGGTGGAGCCCAAGGTGGCGCGCCGCGTGGCGGCCAAGCACCACATTCGCACCGATACCGGCGTCGACATCACTTTCCCGGCGGAATTTGGCAAGAATCCCGATTTTCTGGAGTTCACCAGCAACCTGGACGGCACCATCTCCATCGCCATCAAGAATGTCTCTGCCATCGAGAACCGCTAGGGGAGAGGGCGACGAGAGGGCTGCTGCGATGTTCTGGGGGGAGACAACATCCCTCCTGAGCTGCTAGAATACACAAATGTACACAAACGTACTTTTTGTACACAAGTGTTGGGGACGCCGTCACGTGCTGACCGATGCTCAGATCATTTTGGCGGCAGAGCGTGGCAAGGTTTCCTTTGCGCCCCCTTATATGGCTGACTGGATTGCCTCCATGCCGGAGTAGAGGCTTCTGAGCATGTAGGACGATTTCTCGAAAAACCCGGTTGGACATCCTCGAAAATCACGATTATTGCAGGTACATGCTAGTATTGTCATGCGGCAATAGTGAGAGAGGGACAGCATGGTTGCGTATGGCCCATTGGTGCCAGAGGGATATGCTCCGCGTCTTATGGATGTGCTTGTTCAACGGCGTATGGATGCCTTTGGCGCCGTAGAGATATGCGGAACTCGCTGGTCGGGGAAGTCATGGACGTCAACGGCGTTCGCCAAGAGCCTGGTGCGAGTTGATGATCGGCGAGAGATTCTTGAGGCAGACCCCTCCTTGGCTTTGGTGGGGGAGAAGCCGGTGGCCATTGATGAATGGCAAGATGTGCCTGCCATTTGGAATCGAGTGCGTCATGCAGTGGATGATTCAGGAAGCCGTCCTGGGCAGTTTATTCTCACGGGCTCTTCTCGGTGTGGGTCCCGAAGCGCTACTTATGGATGGGCAGCTGTTGGGAGACGCTCTTTGAGAACTTGGTAGTTCACGATCTGTGTGTCTATGCCAGTCTGTTGCCAGGAGCCGGGGCTCATCCGCTTCATTACTATGCCGACAGCGATGGCCTCGAAGTAGATGTCATCATTGAGCTCACAGATGGCCGGTGGGCTGCTATCGAGACAAAGCTTGGTGATTCGAAGGTAGATCAGGGAGTAAAGAATCTTTTGCGTCTTGAGAAGAAAGTGCTTAACAATCCTCTTGCACGCGGGTGCGAGCCGGTATTCAAGGCGGTGGTGGTGGGAAGTGGAGCCTATGCACGCCAGCTGTCTGATAGCGGTATCTATGTGATACCGCTTGACACGCTTACTGTGTAGGCACTGCGGCCTTGCGGTTCTTTTTGCCTACCAGGCAATAACCGAAATAATAGGCGAGATATTTCGGTTATTGCCAAGTGATGCTTTAGCCTCGCGTCCGGACAGCCGAGTGCTTTACTTATAAGCTAAAATTACTACTAAAAGTAAAGTATTTTCGCCTAGATGCGGGCGAAAAGTAAAGCATGGAGGTTCGCAATGGTCGACTATACAGGCCTGTCCCAAAGGCTTGGTGAGCGTGGCCTTTCGAGAACCGCCTTCGCCAAGCTTCTTGGCATATCCTCCAGAACCATGGCCAAGATTGGCCGAGGAGAGTCGGTCTCAGGTCGCGTCATCAATCGTATGGCCGCCTATCTAGGATGTCGGGCTGATGACCTCTGCAGGACCATCTCGGACAACGCGCTTCTTCAAGCCTTGCGAGACGAGAAGGAGGCCCACATCTCTGGCGGTATCTACCACGAGCTCCAGGTGAGAATGACTTTCAACTCGAACCACATCGAGGGGAGTCGGCTTACCGAGGATCAGACCAGAATGATCTTCGAGACCCGTACGATAGATGCGACTGGCGGCATACCTGTGGACGACGTCCTAGAGACGGTAGGCCATTTTAGGGCGATCGATTTTTGTATCGACAAAGCGGAAGAACCGCTTACGGAAGACCTTGTGAAGCAGCTGCACCATATTTTGAAATGGGGCACTCATGACTCGCACCTTGGCTGGTTCGCGGTGGGAGACTACAAGACGCGCCCCAATGTGGTGGGAGGGCGCACCACTTGTGCTCCTAAGGATGTCCCTCGCCAGATGGGCTCACTGATACAGGAATACGAGACCCAAGATGAGGTCTCATTTACTGACATAGTGAGATTTCACCAGGAGTTCGAGTGCATCCACCCGTTCCAGGATGGCAATGGCCGCGTGGGTAGACTCGTAGCTTTCAAGGAGTGTCTGCGCCACGGCCATGTGCCGTTTCTTATCGAGGACTCAAAGAAAGCGTTCTACTATCGCGGTCTTGCTCAGTGGGAGTCGGAGCCAGGCTACCTGATCGACACCTGTCTCGACGGTCAAGATTCGGTGGTTGCCCTTATGGATGCACTTGGCATCAAGAGATAGAAAGCCGCGCTTTGCTCTACATGAAAAGGGCGGCTGGAAAACCCTCGTCATCCAGCCGCCTGCACGTAATAAGTGGGCCCGCACGTTATATGTGGGTTGCCCGAAGCGTCTGCACTAGCCCTCCAGGGCGGCGGCTGCAGCAGCCATCTCGGGGATGGCGGGCTGCACGGCCATGCCTAAAAGCGACGGGCCGGTGTGCACCAGCAGGTCGGGAGAGATAGAGGTGGAGATGAGCCCCACGGCGTTGGTGACCTTCTCTTGCAGCGCATGTACGGCGGCATCGTTGGCGGCGTCATGCACTGCGACGGCGGCGGCCAGCACCACCTGCTCGTACTCCTTGGCGCGCTCGGCGATGAGGCTGATAGTGCTCTTGAGCGCCTTGTCGCGGCCGCGGCACTTCTTGACGGTGCGGTAGTGGCCCTCGTCATCGCAATCAAAGATGGGCTTGATGTTCAACGCGGAGCCCAGCCGATAGGTGGCCTCGGAGATGCGGCCGCCTTTGCGCAGGTAGGTGAGGTCGTCTACCGAGAAGAGCACCAACGTCTGGTTGGCTAGCGCATTGAGCCTGCCGGGCAGCTCCTCAAAGGGCACGCCCGCTTCGATCATCAGGGAGGCATCCATCACCGTGAGACCGGCGGCGATGCCGATGGAGAGGGTGTCCACCACTTCCACTGGGAAGTCCTCCATCTGGCTGGCGACTAGGTGCGCCGTCTGGTTGGTGGCCGAAAGCCCTGAGGAGATGGTGACGATCACCGCTTTCTCATAGCCGTCCGCCTTAGCCTGTTCCAGCACCTCGCGAATGGAGGAGGGGCTGGGAAGCGACGTGGTGGGAACCTCGGAAGACAGACGGTCGATGACCTGCTGGCCGGTGATGTCTATCTCCGAGCGATAGGTGCCGTCGGTATAGTTGATAAGCAGCGGCACGATGCGGATGTCGTGCTCTTTGGCAAATGCTGGGGGCACGTTGGTGCCGGAGTCGGTGATAACGGCGATCTTTTGCGAATTCATAGGGTGCATCCCTTTTCCCTCGCGGATGAAAGCGAATCTTTGATACCCAAATCACAGCGTGAGAGCTGCGATGCCTCCTGCTGGCGCAATGCCAACAGGAGGCAGGCCCAGATAGTGCAGATGAGCTGAGCCAACCAGTGAATTCTAGGGTATCTACCCCCAGGCATCCAATGCCAAGCGGCGCGGCTGTCCGGCCTTAAATTCACGGCGACACCACGAACTCACTCGTGGGATTTCTCTGCTTCAGGGTTTCAGAGCCCCACCTAGAGTCTTCCTGATGACAAACTGAGAATTTCGGACCATCACCCTGCGTTCTTCCAGCTAGCCAGGCCTTCTGTGCCTGAGAGGAGTTTTGCATCCATGTCTGATACGCCTCAGAGCTCGCCCAAGAGCGAGTCCATCATCGCGGTGCCCCAGGTGCTCGAGCGCCGCCGCCGCCAAAAGAAGCTCACTAAGATCACTTCCAACGGCACCATTGCCGCGGCGGTCATGGTGGGCGCCGCACTGCTGGCGGTCATCGTGGCCAACAGCGACGCCTACGAGGCAGTCCATCACTTTTTGATGGAGCCGCTCACGCTGGGCATCGGGCCGCTAGTGGGATCCATTTCCATCGAAGCCTTTGTCAACGACTTCCTCATGGCCATCTTCTTCTTGCTGGTGGGCATCGAGCTCAAGTACGAGGTCACCGTGGGCGAGTTGCGCAAGCCTCGCCAGGCGGCCCTGCCCATGCTGGCCGCGGTGGGTGGCGTGGTGGTGCCTGCGGCCATCTATCTGCTTTTTAACTCCTCGGGCTCCAATGCCTCGGGTTGGGCCATTCCCATGGCCACCGACATCGCCTTTGCCCTGGGCGTCATGTCGCTTTTGGGCGACCGCGTTGCCCCGGCTACCAAGGTGTTCTTCTCCACTCTGGCCATCGCAGACGATATCCTGGCCATCATAGTAATCGCTCTCTTCTACGGCCATGCGCCCTCTCTGGCGTGGCTGGCCGCCTCTGCCGGCTGCCTGCTCATCCTGGCAGTCTTCAACTACCTCAAGGTGTTCCGTGTACGCCATTACATGATCGTGGGCCTGCTTTTGTGGTTCTGCATGTTTAACAGCGGCATCCACGCCACTCTGGCCGGCGTTCTTCTGGCGCTCTTCTTGCCTGCCAAGTCCGACATCTCGCTGGCCGCCCTGCGCCCTTGGCTCAAGAAGAAGGCAGACAGGCTGGACGACATCTACGACGACAACATGCACATCTTGGGCCAGCATGAGTTCATGGCCACCTCGGCTACCGTGGAGCGCATCATGCACCAGGTGACGCCGCCGCTGGAACGTACCGAGCGCGCCATCTCGGTGCCGGTGAACTTCGTCATCCTGCCCATCTTTGCCTTCGTGAACGCCCAAGTGCGCCTGGTGGGCGTCGATGTGGCCTCGGTCTTTGCAGACCCGGTTACCCTGGGCACCATGTGCGGCTCCATCTTGGGCAAGCCCATCGGCATCGTGGCTGTGACTGTGCTTTTGGTAAAGATCGGCTTCGCCAAGCTTCCCTCTGGCGTTGACTGGCACCAGATCATAGGCGTAGGTCTCATGGGCGGCCTAGGCTTCACCATGTCCATCCTTATCGCCGGCCTGGCCTTCACCAATCCCGTCGAGATCCTGGCCGCCAAGTTCGCCATCCTCTGCGGCTCGGTGATCGCTGCCACCATCGGCTGCCTCTACATCCTCCTCACCGGGAAGAAGGCGTCTGCAGGCTCTGGCGACTCACAAGACTAAGAGACGATGCCGTAGCGCCTGCCCCAGCCATGGGCGGCCAAGGTGGAGTTGATTTGGTCACAAAATTGCGCCCGTGTCATGGACATGGGAGGAAGCAGGCCCACTACCTCGATGAGATCATCGGAGAGGCCGTGGGCCTGCGCCAGTATGAGCGCATCCAGGCGGTTGGCGCGTTTCTCGGTCGCAAACAGGGCGTCTACCAGGCGTTGGAGATCGCCGTGCTCGGGAGCTTGCTCCCAGTTTTGTGCGTCCATGAGCCTCCTTTGGGTAGGGCCGGCTTGGCCTGCGGCGATAGGAGTGCCGGCTCGGGTTGGGTGATGGTGCTGGCGGCAGGCGAGGTGTCGGCGCGCCTGTAGGCTGCAGCAGTAAGTATGTCATCTGTCGCTTATCATTTCTCATTAGAGAATGCCGCTGCAGTGAGGCAGAGCAACAGGGCTCGGGTCGCTATACTAACAAAAGCGCAGCTAGGCGTTAAAAAGACCACCGCCAGTCTGGGAGGTTTTCATGGACAGCGTGCTGAGTGCCCCTCAAACCAGCATCTATAGCGCAATGACCGCCGCGGATCTCGCCTGTGAGGTGGAGCGCCTCAAAGGCGAGGTAAAAGCCCTCAAATCGCTGGGTCTCAAGCTTGATATGGCCCGCGGCAAGCCCTCGCCGGAGCAGGTGGGCCTCTCCCGCCCGCTGTTGGACGCCGTGAACGCCTCCAGCGACCTCACTGACGAGGGTGTGGACGCAGCTAATTACGGCGCGCCCGACGGCCTGCCCTCTGCCCGCCGCCTTTTCGCGCAGATCTTAGAGGTGGATCCCGCCCAAATCATCGTGTCTGGTTCCTCCTCGCTCAACCTTATGTTCGACGTGCTGGCCCATGGCTTTGTGCGCGGCATTCAAGGCGAGACTCCCTGGTGTCAGCAGCAAAATCTTAAGTTTTTGTGCCCCTCGCCCGGCTACGACCGCCATTTTGCGGTGAGCGAGCACTTTGGCTTCGAAAACGTCCCGGTCGCCATGACCGCCACCGGCCCCGACATGGACCAGGTAGAAGAGCTGGTCAAAGACCCCGCGGTCAAGGGCATCTGGTGCGTCCCCAAATATCAGAACCCCACCGGGGTGACCTTCTCGGATGAGACCGTCCGCCGCTTCGCCGCCTTGAAGCCTGCAGCCCCAGACTTCCGCATTCTCTGGGACAACGCCTACGTGGTGCATGGCCTCTACCCCCACGAAGAGGACTCGCTGTTGGAGATCTTCTCGGCCATCGAGGAGGCGGGAGGCTCCAACCTGGTCTATGAGTTTGCCTCTACCTCCAAGATCACTTTCCCAGGCTCGGGCATTGCCTGCGTGGCAGCGAGCGTGGAGGACCTGGCAGACCTCAGGCGCTCCTTTGGCATCGAGCGCGTCTGTGCCGATAAGATCAACCAACTCATGCACACCCGCGTCTTTGCAGACGTCTCTGCCGTGAAAGAGCACATGGATCAGATGGCTCAGGTGCTGCGCCCTCGCTTCGAGCTGGTGGAGGCTAAGCTGGCAGAGCAGCTGGGCGAGGTGGGGTGCGCTGCTTGGACGTGCCCTCGTGGCGGCTATTTCGTCTCTTTTGAGGCGCCGGAAGGATGTGCCAAGGCCATCGTGGATCTGTGTCGCGAAGTGGGCGTTACGCTTACTGGCGCTGGAGCCACCTGGCCTTATGGCGATGACCCCCGGGACTCCAACATTCGGTTGGCTCCCAGCTATCCAACGCTTCAAGAATTAGGGGGGGCCTTGGACGTCTTTTGTGCCTGCGTCAAAGCCGTTGCCGCAGCTCAAGAGCTAGAGCGCCGTTCGTAACCAATTAAGGGATATATAGCTCATACTCAGCCTAATGCACATTTGGTACACATCGGTCACTGTTGGTATACTGTCCCATTGTTTTGAATAGTTACTTCTACCCAAAGGAGGGGGTGCGTAAAATGGCCAAGCCCAAGGAGCGCAAAAAACCCACGGGCAAAGAGATCGCCGTGGTGGTGATCTCCATCATCATGGTCATCTCCATCCTGTTGCCCTCCTTCGCGCAGATCTTCGCGGCTCCGCGCACGTCGCAGTCGTTCCCTACCTCTTTTGACGATGCGGCATCGCGCTATCAGCCGCAGGTAGATGAGGCCAAAGCCGCGCTGCAGGTCGACAGTCAAGATGCCGCCCAAGAGCTCAAGCTGGCAGACGCCTATTTCAACTGGGCTTCCTATGCCTCGATCTATGCTGGCAACGAGGACGAGCAGGCAGAGGTTACGCAGCTCTATAAAGAGGCCGCCACCGCCTATGCCTCCTACATCGACCAGGTGGGTTCGCTGGACACAGACCAGGCCAAGAACGCCTCTATCAACGAGTCCCTTAGCCTCTATTACTCCGGCAACACGGCGCAAGGTGTAACAGGTTTGGAAGATCTGGCGAAAGAGACCAATTATGCTTCGGCGTGGGCCAACCTCGCTATGATGTACGAAAGTCAGGGAGAGGCCGCAAAGGCCGCTGATGCTTATGAGAAGGGTGCCCAAGCAGACACTTCTTCCCAAGGCGCGGTGAAGAAGTACTGCGAGGACGCCCTGTCTCGCCTGCGCTCCAGCGCAGCCGCCTCCTCTGGCGGAGCCAGTGCTCTCTCAGAGAAGCTCGACCAAACGGCGCCGGCTGACAGCACTTCTTAAGAAACTGTCCTGAATCCCGGTCGTTACTAGTAGAATTACCTGAGTAGGTACGTCCTGTGCCCAACTATGGAAGGTTAGCGATGTCGCTCTCAATTAACACCAAGGCCGCAGATGATCACGTAGACGTCATCATCGAGGGAGAGGTAGACGTCTCCAACGCCTCTCAGCTCACAGACACGCTGGAAGCCGTGCTCGACAGTGCCCCTACCACCATCGACGTCGACATGGAGGCTGTGCCCTACATCGACTCCACTGGCATCGGCGTGCTGGTGGCGGCTGCCCATCGTGCTGCCGAGGGCGGCTGCGGCCTCACCATCTCCCGCCCGCAACCCAACGTGCTGCGCGTGCTTACGCTTTTGGGCGTAGGCTCTGAGTTCAACGTCAACGAACAGTAGATCTTTGAGGGGTTTGCCTGAAGACAGGCTTTAAGTTGCGCTCCAGGCTTCACCCCTGTAGGCTCAAAGCCCTAAGAGCTGTCCTGGGAGACCGCCGCTCGCGACGGTCCCCTTTACTATAGAGAGGGGGTGTCCCGGTTGTTCGGTATCGGGGACACCGAGTTTTTGCTCATCATCATCTTCGCGTTTTTGCTGTTTGGCCCGGACAAGCTGCCGGGTATGGGCCGCACCATTGGACGCGGGCTTCGCCAGTTCCGTGAGGCGTCGGACTCCGTCACCAAGGTGGTTCAGTCAGAGGTCATCGACCCTATGACCAAGGCCGCCACGGGCGCCGGCGACTCGGTGAAGTCCAAGGTCGCCTCCAATGAAGACGCGGATATCGAGGAAGAGGATCTCTCCGGTCGCGCCACTGAGACCTTTGCCCAGCGCAAAGCCCGTTTGGCTGCCGAGAAGGAACGGCGCCAGGCAGCTGCAGCCGCTGCGGCTCAAGATGCGCAGGCAGCAGCTGACGACGCTTCGGCCAGCTCGGCGCCCGTCTCCAGCCAAGAGGCCCAAGAGGCTGCCGCGGCAGCCGAGGCCGCCGCGGCCCTCACCGGTGTAGAGACCAAGGGCGAGCTTGATGAGGCCACAGGTCACGTCTCGGTGGCTGCTCCTGCAGCGCCTGCGGTCCCAGAGCCTGCCTGTGACCCCACCAGTGCCGCGGCCCTCTATGGCTTGGCTTCCAAGCCTGCGGCTGCCCCTGCTTCTTCTGGAGAGGAGGACGGAGCTTCTGCCTAAGGGCGGGCTCCTCTGATTGTTATGCCTATCGGACCTGCACGTATGCCCCTTATGGACCACCTGGGCGAGCTTCGCCGCCGCCTTACCATCATCATCGTGTCTTTGGTGGTGTGTGCGGTGGTGGTCTACATGGCCACCCCGGTGATCATCGATGTGCTCATCGACCCCATTCGCCAATTTCTGCCCAACGGCGGCCAGCTCACGGTGCTCTCCACTTTGGGAGGCTTCACCATCCGCTTCAAAGTGGCTTTCTTTGTGGCTGCCATCATCACTTGTCCCATCATCATCTGGGAGCTCATGGCCTTCTTCCTGCCGGCGTTGCGCCCCAATGAGCAGCGCTGGGTGATTCCCACAGTGGGCGCCATGGTGGTGCTCTTCTTCCTGGGCATGACCTTTTGCTACTTCATCATCCTGCCGGCTGCCTTTGGCTGGATGCACGATCAAACGGTGCAGTTCGCTACCCAGCTGGCAGACGCCAACGACTACCTTTCCATCCTCATGCTCTTGGAGATTGGCTTTGGCGTCGCCTTCGAGGTGCCTCTGGTGATCTTCTACCTCTCCATCCTCCACGTGGTGCCTTACCGTACCTTCCGCATGAATTGGCGTTATATCTATGTGGGGTTGTTGGTCTTCTCGGCATTTGTGACCCCAGACGCCTCGCCTGTGACTATGTTCTTCATGTTCGCTGCGCTGGTGATGCTCTATGAGATCTCGCTGGCGGTAGCCCGAGTGGTCTTGGTGCAAAAGGATGGGCCTCAGGCGCTTTCCTGGACGCGCGAAGACTACGAGAAGCAAGAGGAACAGGCTGCATAAATGCGTGCGACCCGCCCGGTGCGGGTCGATTCTTAAAGAGGGTTTCCTTGTTCGCGCCCCTCTTGTCTATACGTTCTAGAAGCTTTGGGCTCGCGTCTGCCAGGAGCCAAAGCAAGGAGTTCGCCCATGGTTTTGGTCATTGCAGAGAAAAACGACGCCGCCAAGCAGATCGCCCGTCTGCTGAGCCAGTCGGGCAAGCCCAAGCAGGACAAGGTCTATGACACGCCCGTCTACCGCTTTAGGCGCGACGGCGACGACTGGGTGGCCATCGGTTTGCGGGGCCACATCCTGGCCCCGGATTTTCCTACCCAGCTCACTTATGACAAGTCCTCCGGCTGGTTCGCCGTCGATACCGAGGGCGAGGTGCTGCCGGCCCAAATCCCCGCCAGCCTGCCCAAGCCTCCCTTCGACGGCGGCCTGCGCAAGGACGGCAAGCCCAAAAAGCCCAAGAAGCCCTTTATGGAAGACGGCGTGGACATCAAGGGATGGAAGCTGCCCAGCCTGCCCTACCTCATCTGGGCTCCGGTAGAGAAAAACCCTGCCGAGAAAGGCATCATCCGCGCCCTCAAAAATCTGGCCAAGAAGGCTAGCGCGGTGATCATCGCCACCGACTTCGACCGCGAAGGCGAGCTTATTGGCTCTGATGCTTTGAACCAGGTGCGCCAGGTGAATCCCGACATCCCGGCCACGCGCGCCCGCTACTCGGCCTATACCAAGGCGGAGATCGACCATGCCTTCAACAATCTGGTGGAGCTGGACCAAAACCTGGCCGATGCCGGCGAGAGCCGCCAGTACATCGACCTCATCTGGGGAGCTGCGCTTACCCGCTATCTCACCATGGCCCGCTTTGGCGGCTTTGGCAACGTGCGCAGCGCCGGCCGCGTGCAAACCCCCACGCTGGCCCTGGTGGTGGAGCGCGAGCGCGAGCGCCAGGCCTTTGTGCCCGAGGACTACTGGGTCATCGGCGGCCGCGCCGCCAAAGACGGCGAGAGCTTCAAGATCTCCCATGCCGCCGGCCGCTTTACCAACGGCGATGCGGCGCAGGAGGCCTTCGACCAGGTGCGAGGCGCCACCACCGGCCAAGTGACTGCCGTAACCAAGAAAAGCCGCAAGTCGGCGCCCCCGGCGCCCTTCAACACCACCTCCATGCAGGCCGCCGCTGCTGCTGAGGGCATCGCCCCCGGTCGCGCTATGCGTCTGGCAGAGTCCCTCTACATGGACGGCCTCATCTCCTACCCCCGTGTAGACAACACGGTGTATCCGGCATCCCTGGATTTAGCGGGCACTCTCAAGGCCCTGCGCAAGGTGCCCGCCTACGCATCCATCTGCGACCAGATCCTGGCGGGCCCCCTCCATGCCACGCGCGGCAAGCAGGAGACCACCGACCACCCGCCCATCTATCCCACGGCACCCGCAGATCCCGAGAAACTCGAGCCAGCCGCCTGGAAGCTCTACAACCTCATCGCCCGCCGCTTCATGGCCACCCTCATGGGGCCCGCGGTGATCGAGGGTACCAAGGTGAGCCTGGACGTGGCAGGCCAGCCCTTCTCGGCAGCCGGAGACGTGCTCAAAGAAAAGGGCTACAGGGCCGCATACCCTTACGGTCTCAAGAAGGACGAGCAGCTGCCCTCTCTGGCTCAGGGAGATACCGTCGAGGTGAGCGACTTGGCACTGGAAGCCAAGCAAACCGAGCCTCCGGCGCGTTACAGCCAAGGGCGCCTCATTCAGGAGATGGAGAAGCGGGGTTTAGGCACCAAATCCACCCGTGCCTCCATCATCGACCGTCTTTTCCAGGTGAAGTACCTCAAGAACAACCCGGTGGAGCCTTCCCAGCTGGGCATGGCCATTATCGACGCGCTGGATTCCTACGCGCCCACCATCACCACGCCCTCCATGACCAGCGAGCTGGAGCAGGACATGAACCTGGTGGCCGAGGGCTCCACAACGGAGGATGCCGTGGTGGATCACTCCCGCGCGCTGCTGGCGGGCATGATGGATCAGCTCATCGAGCACACAGAGGACCTGGGCGAAGCCATTGCCGATGCCGTCACCGCCGACGCCCGCGTGGGCTCCTGCCCCAAATGCGGCAAGGATCTGGTGATCAAAAACTCGCCCAAGACCAAGTCGCGTTTCATCGGCTGCATGGGATGGCCGGACTGCGACGTCACCTATCCGGTGCCGGGCAAAAACAGCGACAAGATCGAGCCTCTGGAAGGGCCCTGCCCGGTGTGCGGCGCTCCTAGGCTCAAGATCTGGCCCTTCCGCTCCAAGCCCTACGAGCAGTGTGTGAACCCTCAGTGCCCCACCAACCAGGAACCCGACGTCATCGTGGGCACCTGCCCGGTATGCGCCGAAGCCGGCCGCCACGGCGACCTGGTGGCCCATAAGAGCGAGAAGACCGGCAAGCGCTTCATCCGTTGTACCAATTACGACGAGTGCGGCGTGAGCTACCCGCTGCCTCAGCGCGGCGCCCTTCATGCCCTGGGCACTACCTGCCCTGTGTGCGGCGCCCCCGAGGTGGAGATTGAGACCGAGCGCGGCCCCTGGAAGATCTGCGTCAATATGAGCTGTCCTGGCAAAGAGAAGAAGAAGGCCGCCGGCCCTCGTCGTGGAGGTCGTCGCGCTAAAGCCAAATAGCCGCTTTGGGCGCCTTGGCCCGGCTGGTCTGCGCCCTTCGGCTGACGCCGGCTTCCCTGGCGGCGTCTTAGCACGTCCCATCTATCGTTTCACCCGTTCGTCTCCTCGGAGGTCTCATGAAGGTTTTGCTTATCAACGGCAGCCCCCATCCCGGTGGCTGCACGCGCACAGCCCTCAACGAAGTGGCATCCATCCTCAACGAGTGCGGCGTCGAGACACAGATCAAAAACGTGGGCAACGCCACCGTGCGCGGGTGTGCAGCCTGCCACCACTGCGCGCGCACCGGCCGCTGCGTCTTTGACGACGTAGTCAACGAGCTTATCGACATCGCCCCCACTATCGACGGCCTCATCGTGGGCTCGCCGGTCTACTACTCTGGCCCCAACGGCGCTCTCTGCGCCATCATGGACCGCTTCTTCTACGCCGCCTCCTCCAAGCTGGCCTTCAAGCCGGCAGCAGCCGTGGTGAGCGCCCGTCGCGCGGGCACCACCGCCTCCCTGGAGCGCTTGAACCAATACTTCTTGATCAACAACATGCCCGTGGTGCCCTCCCAGTATTGGAACATGGTGCATGGCTACAGCCCCGAGCAGGTGCGCAAAGACAAAGAGGGCATGCAGATCATGCGCACCCTGGGCCGCAACATGGCCTGGATGCTCAAGTGCATCGAGGCCGGGCATGAGGCGGGCGTCGACCTGCCTCTCCACGAGCCTCACGTGCGCACCAACTTCATCAACGACTAGGAGCAGTAAAGGTGAGAGGTCTCTTTGTCACCTTCGAGGGTGTCGATGGGTGCGGCAAATCCACGCAGGTAGCTCGTCTGGCTCAGAGCCTTGAGGCTCAGGGCTATCCGGTGCTTTGCCTGCGCGAGCCCGGTGGCACCCCTCTTTCCGAGAAGATCCGCTCCCTACTGCTGGACCCTGCCAATGGCGATATGGTCCCTGAGGCTGAGCTTTTGCTCTACGAGGCCTCTCGGGCCCAGTTGGTCCGGCAGGTGATTCGTCCGGCACTGGCCGCGGGCCAGGTGGTGCTCTGCGACCGTTTCTATGACTCCACCACGGCCTACCAGCAGGCCGGCCGCGGCTTGGACGCTCGGATGGTGAGCGAGGCCAACCGCCTGGGCAGCTGCGGGCTCGCCCCAGACGTTACCCTGTGGCTCAAGCTGGACCCGGCCCAAGGCTTGGCTCGTGCAACGGGCGCCCATAGCCCCGACCGCTTGGAGCAGGAAGGCGTGGCCTTCCAAGAAGCGGTGGCGACAGGCTTTGAGGCTCTCGCAGCAAAAGAGCCCCAGCGTGTGGCGGCTATCGACGCCTCTGGCACCCCTGAGCAGGTAGAAACCGCCATCTACCAGGTAGTTTCTCAGGCGCTGGAGGTCTGTGGCCTCAGGGCTGCCGTCGCCGCAGATTCCGCTCATAGCAGGGGAGCGGCCGGTGACTAGCACACCCTCTCAGGCCCAGGCCCTGCTGGCGCCCTTGAGCCATCAGCCCCAGGTGCACGGGTATCTCACCCGCGCCCTCACCGAGGGCAAGGTCTCTCACGCCAGCCTTTTTATAGGCCGTGCCGCCACCGATCAGCAGGCAGCCGCCTTGGCCGTCGCCCAGGCGCTCACCTGCCCTGCCGGCGGCTGCGGCACCTGCGAGAGCTGCCAAAAGGTGGCTCACAGCTTTCTGGAACCCCAAAACGCCGCACACCCCGACGTCCACGTGTATGCGCCCGGTTCTGCCACCGGCTATCTTCTAGAGCAGGTCGAGGCCATCATCGCCGCCGCCAATAGAAGCGCGGTAGGCGGAGGTTCCAAGGTCTTTGTGATCCAAGAGGCCCAACGTCTGGGCACTTTGGCGGCAAACGCCCTGCTCAAAACGTTGGAAGAGCCCCCGGCGCGCACCTGCTTCATCCTCATCGCCCCCGCGGCCAACGGCGTGTTGCCCACCATCGTGAGCCGCTGCCAGGTGGTGCCCTTTGCGCCCACCAATGCTGCAGCGGTGGAGGAGCAGGTGGCAGCCGCCGCTCAAGTGAGCCTCGACGAGGCACGTCAGGCGCTGGCCATCTACCCCGACGTTGCCAAGGCCTGCGCCCTGCTTAAAGACCCGGACAGGTGGGCCCTGCGCCAACAGGCGGCGGACCTTCTCGGCAACCTGCCTCACATGAGCGACGCCGACATCGTCTTGGCCGCCCGCTCCGTCGCCGAGGCCGCAGGCGAGCTCTCCGGCGAGATGGACGCCAAGGAGCTCAAGGAGCGCCTCAAGGCCAAGGGGCTTTCCGATGCCGAGAAACGCGCCCTCCAAGACCAGCTGGCGGCCAGGGAGCAGGAGGAGCAAATCCGTGCAGACTACCTCACCCGCGGCGCCCAAAAGGCCCTAGAGCAGCAGGAGCGTCGCCAGAGGAGCGCGCAGGACCGCTCGGCTATGATGGAAGTGGTGGCCTGCTGCCGCTCGCTTCTTGCTGATGCGCTGGCCTCCAAAGAGCTTTCACGCCCGCTTTCGGGCCCGGATGCCGCCAGCATCTTGGCGGCCTGCGGCTCGGCGGATGTCTCTCAATTACTCGCGGCCATCGAGAGCGCCAACCGCGCATCTTCTCAGCTGGCCACCAATGTCGATGGACGCCTGGTCTTAGAGGCCATGCTGTTTGCCTTCAAGGAGGCACTATGCCCCATGTCCTACCGGTGAGATTCACCTTTGTGCAACATGATTTGTGGTTTGATCCCCGCGACTCCGGCGCTACTGCCGGCGACCACGTGATCTGCGAGACCGGTCGCGGCACCGAGATGGGTCTTGCCGTCGCCGATCCCTTCGAGGTCACCCAAGAGGAGCTGGATGAGACCATCGGCGAGGCCGAGTTTGCCCCGGTCATCCGCGTGGCCACCGAACAAGACCACGACCGCGCCGCCGAGCTGGCCGCCAAAGGCGACGAGGCGCTGCCCGTCTTTCGCGCCCTGGCCAAGGAGGAAGGCCTGCCCATGAAGCCGGTGGGCGTGGAGTATCTCTTTGGCGGCGAGCGCTGCGTGTGCTACTTTGCCGCCGACGACCGCGTGGACTTTCGCCACCTGGTGCGCGAGCTCTCTCGGGCCCTCCATGAGCGCATCGATATGCGCCAGATCGGCGTCCGAGAAGAAGCCGCCCTCATGGGCGGCTACGCTGGCTGCGGCCAGGAGCTTTGCTGCGCACGCTGGGAACGCAAGTTCGAGCCGGTGTCCATCCGCATGGCCAAAGAGCAGGACCTGCCCTTAAACAGCCCCAAGATCAGCGGCGTGTGCGGCCGCCTCATGTGCTGCCTGCGCTATGAGTTCGAGGCTTATCGCGACTTCAAGAGCCGTGCCCCCAAGAAAAACGCCCTCATCCAAACACCGTTGGGTACCGCCAAGATCGTGGACTACGACACCCCTCGCGAGGGCCTTACCCTGCGTCTGGAAAACGGCAAAACCATCAAGGTGCCCCTGGAGGGCATGGAGTGCTCCGAGGCGGCCTGCAAGAAGGCCGAGACCAACGGCTGCTCCTGCCGCCCCGACACCGTGACCCGCGCCATGCTGGACGCTCTGGACTCTCCCGAGGTGCAGATGGCCCTGGCCGAGCTTGACCGCACCGAGGCTGGCGAGGTCTTGGACTACGACAGCTCCGACGTGGTCTTTGTGAGCGAGAGCCGCCGCGCCCGTCGTCGCGCCCAGGTGGCCGAGCAAAAGGAAGAACGGGCTGCCCGCGAGGCCGCCCGCGAAGCAAAGGCCAAGAAGGAGGCCCGCCGCGAGGCTACCCGCGACAACCGCGCTGGCTCCAAGCGCGATTCCCGCCGCAAGTTGCGCGACACGGCTGATCGCGAGCGGGCTGCCGCCCCTGCACCCGCCGCGTCCTCGCAGCCCACCCGCCGTCGCCGTCGCCATCACGACGCCACGGACAGCGCCCCCGCCGCGCCTCAAACCGCCCCGCGCGAGGCGAACTCTGCCGCGCCTCTGGTAGATGTGCGCCCCGGCCGAGCCCAGAGGCGCCGCCGTCAGGCCGATGCCGCCGCAGCTGCCAGCGATGGCGCTTCTCGGTTCACGAACGATCGCCCTGTTGCCGAGAAAAGCGCCCCTTCCCACAAGAGCGGCAACAGTGGCAACAACAGTGGCAGCCGCAAGGGCGGCAAGCCTGGGGCCGCAGGCGGTACATCTGGATCTAAGAAAGGCCGCGCATCTGGACAGGAGGCGAGCAGCAAGGCTGGGACCAAAGCTTCCGGTCCCAAGAAAGAGACTTCCAAGCAGCGCCGTCGTCGTCGCCGTACATCGAGAGGCGATGGAGCTGCAGGCACTCCGGGCGCAAGCGCTTCTGAGTAATGCGAACAGCTATGGTGAGAAGACGTGATGCTGGAAGAACGGTAGTGACGTGACCTTGGGAGAAGCAACCGTGGCAAGAAGGGAAGCGGGGAGTCGCGGCCCCAGAAAAGGCAGTTCTGCGCTCTGAAAAATAGCTACCTTAGCTACAAGAATATGCAGTTAAAGGTAGAAAAATGCCATGTATAATACATTATGAAGTTACTAAGGTAGTAATTTTTCAGAGGGCACTACGCCCCTTTGCCCTCTGAGCCAGTACCGTGCTCTGATTCCGTGCCGCACGTTTCGTCATCAACGACAATTCAATTCATAAAAACGACCCCTAAGCTCGCGAAAGCTTAGGGGTTGAGTGCATCGCTTGCGGAGCGTTTCACGTAACGCTCCGCGTGCGCCTTAGTTCTCTAGCTCAAACAGGATCTGGCCGGCATCCACATGGCCCTGCTGCACCAGCTCGATGCGGGAGAAGTCGTCGCTGTTCACGATGGCGATGGTCACGATGGGGTCATAGCCAGCCTCGGTGATGGCCTCGCGGGAGAAGGCGAGCACAGGTTGGCCGGCCTTTACGCTGTCTCCCTGGTGTACCAGGTAGGTAAAGCCCTTGCCTTCCATGGCTACGGTGCCCAGGCCTACATGCACGACGATCTGCGCGCCGCCGTCGCTTGCCATGCCAAGGGCATGGCGGGAACCGGCATACTGCACGGTGACGGTGCCGTTGGCGGGAGCATAGATAACGTCTTCCTGGGGGCGGATGCCGCAACCGCGTCCCAGCAGGCCTTGAGCGAATACGTCGCTCTCAACGTCAACGCGGTTGATGACGGCGCCTGTCACAGGAGCCGTGATGGCGTTGGGGTTGGCAATAGCCTCGACAGGGGTGAAATCCTCAGCTTTTGGCTCGTCAGTGCTGGGAAAAATGTGGTCAAGCAGACCCATAGCGGCTCCTTAGTAGACGGATCAATAGACTCTTCCTGCGATGATATTCCCCCAAAAACGCAACTTTGTCCCGCGTTTTGCAAACCTCAAAAGGCAAGGGGACTCTTTATCGGTGTGCGGTGGGTTGTCATGTCAGTTAGAGGACGCTTTCAGCGGTCAAAGTGTGTGAGATTGCAAGATGGGCGATCTGTCTGTGGGAATAACCGCGCTGCGATGAGAATGCTCGTGGAAATCGTGAGAAGTAATTTGAAAAATAGTATACACAATATTGTGGATGAAAGTGGTATTTATAACGCAGCTACCAGCATATATACATAATAAACCCTAAATCTCGTATTGAAGCACGTATATTAAAGGAGAGTATCCCCAAGAAATAGCTCTGATATGCATCACGATAATGGGTGATAGCTGCGGTAATACCAATAAACACCCCTATGCGTCCCAGGATGCATAGCAATAAGATTGAATAGTATTTCTATGCAATAACACTTTTGCCGATTTTTTCCTACCGCCGGTCGATTCTGTCTAGGATTCTTCCAACCCAAAGCTACAGAGGGGCGTGCTCCTGCCTCAAGGGTGCGTCTCGGGCGCTTTGGGGTTGCAGATCGGGAGGCTATGGGGCCTCTTCGCCATTGGATGCAAAGGAGCAGCCATGAATGACCAGAACACCCCTCAGGTGCAGCAGTCGACCGCCACAGGCGGGCTGCTCAAGCGCTCGGTTTCCCGCCGCTCGCTCTTCCAGGCTGGCGGCTCGTTGGTGGCCCTTGGCTCTCTGGCAGCCCTCGCCGGCTGTGGCAGCGCGGGCGCAGGCGCCCCTGACGCCCAGGCCTCAGAGCAGGGCGGCGGCTCCACCCTGCGTGTAGGCATGGAGGCAGCCTATGCCCCCTATAACTGGCAGGCCACCCAGGAGAGCGAATACACCATCCCCATCGAAAACGTCTCCGGCGCCTATGCAGACGGCTACGACGTCCAGATCGCCAAGCGTGTGGCAGAGGCCCTCGGGGCCGAGCCTGTGGCGGTGAAGCTCTCCTTCGACGGCCTTATCGACGCCTTGGCTTCCAATCAAATCGATGTGATTATCGCGGGCATGGCCCCCACAGAGGAAAGGCAGCAGTCCATCGACTTCTCCGACCCTTACTTCGAAGGCACCTACGGCCTGTTTGTGCGCGAGGGCTCTCCCTACGAGAACGCCACCAGCCTGGCAGATCTCTCGGGAGCGTCGGTGGTGGGGCAAAAGGGCACCAAGCTCGACGAGGTGATCGATGAGATACCCGGTGTGGTCCATATGACGCCGCTGCCTTCGGTGCCCAATGTGCTGGCAGCCCTTCAGCAGGGCGCTGCAGACGCCGCCACCTACAACATGGAGAACGAGGCCGCCTACCTCAAGAGCAATCCGGGCATCGTGCCGGTGCGTTTTGCGGAGGGCGAGGGCTTTCCCGATGTGGTCACTGCCGCAGTGGGAGTCTCCAAAGGCAACGATGAGATTTTGTCGGCTATCAACAGCGCGCTGGCGAACCTCTCGGATGCCGAGCGCCAAGAGCTTTGGGACGGCGCCCTCGAGCGTCAGCCGGAGTAGCCATGGGGACCCTGGGAGAGCCGCTGCCAGGCGGCCAGGATATTCTCGGCTTCTTTGGGCCCTTGAACGGGGGAGCGACAGATCCGGAGGCGGACAGGCGGTTGGCGCAGCTGTTGTCCTTTCCCACTCTGGCGGCGCAGGCCTACCGCACCGGTGACTGGAGCGCCTTCGAGGCCCAGCGGGCGTGGCTTGAGGCTGCCTATCCTCAGGTGTTTTCGGCTGCGTCGGTGGAGCTGGTGGAGGGTGCGGCCGGCGGCGGCCCCCAGGCCATGCTTCTGGAAATTCCCGGGAGCAACCCGCAGCTGGCGCCCCTGGTGTTGATGGCTCATCAAGACGTGGTGCCCTGCGTGCCGGGCACTCAGGATCATTGGACCTATGGCCCCTTCGCGGGCACAGCTGACGGCACCTGGATTTGGGGGCGCGGCGCCGTCGATATGAAAGTGCAGCTGGCGGGCATTTTCGAAGCCTTGGGGCGGGTGCTTGGCAGCGGGGCTCCTCTGGAGCGAGGCGTCATTGTGGCTCTGGGTCATGACGAGGAGTGCCTCCAGGAGGGTGCGCGGGCATTGGCAGGCCGCCTGGAGGAGCGCGGCATACGCCCGGCGTTCTTGGTGGACGAGGGCGACTACCTCATCCACGACCTGGCCTCTCTGGGCGGCAGCGGACATTGGATGGGAGTAGCCATTGCCGAGAAGGGCTATGCCGACCTATGGCTTTCTGCGCGCTCGGCAGGGGGGCACTCGTCGAATCCGGCGGGCGGCACGTCGCTGGGGCGGCTTTGCGAAGCGGTGACGCGGGTGTGCCATGAAGTGGGCCAACCTCGGCTTACTGCGCCGGTAGCAGCTATGTTTCGCCAGCTGGCGCCGCGGATCTCCAGGGGGCCCATCGGGGAGCTGCTCCAGGGGGACCCGGCGCGCGTCGAGGCGTGCGGCCAGGCATTGGCGGAGCTTTTGGCTCGCGACCCTGAGACCTATCCGCTGGTATGCACTACAGCGGCGCCCACCATGATGGAGGGAGGTTCCTCGGCTCCCAATGTGTTGCCCCAGGATATGGGTGCAGCCATTAATTTCCGGCTGCTTCCGGGCGACTCGGTGGCAGGCCTTGTGGCCCAGGTAAGAGATCTCGTGGCCGATCTGGACGTCCAGGTGACCCTTATGGAGGGAGCCAATGACCCTTCCTGTGTGTCTTTAGAAGACGGGTGGGGCGTAGACCAGCTGCGCCAAGCGGCAGCTTCGCTCTTCTGCGAGCTCGACGGCACGCCTATCCCTCTGGCGCCCACGTTGGCTACAGGAGCGAGCGATGCCCGGATGTATGAGGGCTGCTGCGACCAGTGTTTGCGTTTCTCGGCATTTGTGGGCGACGAGGCAGAGATCGTGCGGGGAGTCCATGGCACCAACGAGCGCATCCTTTCTGCTGCCTTTGCGCAAGGGGTGGCCTTTCTGCGCGATTTGGTCACTGGTTGCTGCTGTGGGGTGCCGTCCTGAGGCTTGCAGCTTGTTTACAGCTTCTATACAGGAAAGAGGCTCTCATACGGTGATGTATCGAAAGGAGAAGAAACAGACACCACATCTACCTGCGATTATACAAATAGGCCTTAAAACAGGGCGTATTATTTGACGAATAAGACCCCTCAAAAACCCTTCAAATTCACGTTTGTATGCATAGAGGTAGAGCAACTACCTGGTGTTATACCGAGTTTTTGCCCTATCCGCCCTATGATGCATAAAGTTACCGATGCATAGTGTTTCTATGCAGTAAAGGTCTGCAGTGGGTTCTACCTGCAGGTTCGTCTTTCCCCTAATCTGTAAGCCCACCAGCGAACATAAGGGTTCGCGAGATTTGGATGCAAAGGAGCAGCCATGAATGACCAGAACACCCCTCAGGTGCAGCAGTCGACCGCCATAGGCGGGCTGCTCAAGCGCTCGGTTTCCCGCCGCTCACTCTTCCAGGCTGGCGGCTCGTTGGTGGCCCTTGGCTCTCTGGCAGCCCTCGCCGGCTGTGGCAGCACGGGCGCAGGCGCCCCTGACGCCCAGGCCTCAGAGCAGGGCGGCGGCTCCACCCTGCGTGTAGGCATGGAGGCAGCCTATGCCCCCTATAACTGGCAGGCCACCCAGGAGAGCGAATACACCATCCCCATCGAAAACGTCTCCGGCGCCTATGCAGACGGCTACGACGTCCAGATCGCCAAGCGTGTGGCAGAGGCCCTCGGGGCCGAGCCTGTGGCGGTGAAGCTCTCCTTCGACGGCCTTATCGACGCTCTTAACAACGGCCAGATCGACGTCATCATCGCCGGTATGAGCGATACCGAGGAGCGCCGTCAGTCCATCGACTTCTCCGATCCCTACATCGAGGACACCATCGGCATCTTTGTGACCCAGGGCTCTCCCTACGAGAACGCCACCAGCCTCAAGGACTTCGCCGGCGCCACGGTCATGGGTCAGAAGGCCACCCTCTACGATGACTGCATCGAGGAGATCGAGGGCGTCAACCACGCCACTCCCGTGGACACCATGCCTGCCGTGCTGGCTCAGCTGGCTCAGGGCGCCGTAGATGCGGTCACCTATCCCAAGATGAACGAAGAGGGCTACATGCGCTCCAATTCCAACTTGGTGCCCATCCAGTTCGCCGAGGGCGCCGGCTTTGAGACCACCAATCCTGCCTCGGTGGGCTACACCAAGGACTACGCCAATGCTCAGGCGGTAAATGAGGCCGTCAACGCCATCTCCGACGCTGAGCGTCAGGAGATCTGGACGGCTGCCTGCGACCGTCAGCCCGCCTAAGGCACAGCGCCTCGGGCGCCCCCCCTATGCCTTAGCGCACTCTGTTTCTTGCGAGCGCCGGATGCCTCACCTGTGCATCTGGCGCTCCATCGCCATTTATAAAGGAGCGATTATGGCCCTTGGAGTACCCGATCCCCAGCTGGAAGAAGCTGTAGTGGAAGAGGAAGAGAACCTCCACCCCTATGCCGAGCCGCTGCCGGAAGACGCCGGCGCCCTGCGCCGTCTCGCCCACTTCTTAAAGAGCGACCATCCCTACGTGTTTTTGGGAACCAGCGCGTTGGCATCCTTCTCGCTGGCATGCTGCGCCACCATGTCGCTGGGCGCCGCGGGTCTCGCACTCACCCTGGTATGCGTGGCCTGGCTGGCCCTCTCGCTGGTGGCCCTGGTGGCCAAGGCCGTGCTGCGCAAGAGGTATCGCTCCCATTTCGTCCTGGCCAAGGTGTCGCTTAGGGCACCCCTGCGTTACGCCAGCTACCTGGTGTGGATCTGCTCGGCAGCGCTTTTTTGCCTGGGTCCCATCGCTCGCTTTGTGGCCCTTTGCCAAGGGGCCATCGCCAGCTCCACCAACCCCACGGGCTTTTTGGAGAGCGCCGTCTACATGCTCTACAACGGGCGCCAGCTGTTTGTCACCGGTGTCACCACCACCATCGAGCTGGCGCTCTTTGGCACGGTCATCGCCTTCTTCCTGGCACTGCTCATGGTCTTTCTGCGCATCCAGACGCCCGATCGCGGCGAGAACGACGCGGTGCGCTTCTTCAAGACGCTGGGCTCGGGTTTTGCGCGCTTCTATTCCACCGTGGTGCGCGGCACGCCCATGATGGTTCAAGGCGCCATCGTCTACTTCGCCGGTCTGGCGGTCTTTCGCTCCCTGGGCTGGGAGACGGCTCACATCAACGCGGTGTGGTCGCCCTTCTGGGCCGGCCTCGTGACCATCAGCCTCAACTCCACGGCCTATATGATGGAGGTGCTGCGCGGCGGCATCGAAGCAGTGGATCCTGGCCAGCTGGAGGCGGCGCGCTCTTTGGGCCTTTCCCAGTGGCAAGCCATGCGCAAGGTGGTCTTTCCCCAGGGTGTCAAGAACTCCATTCCCGCCCTGTCCAACGAGCTCATCGTGAACATCAAGGATTCCTCGGTGCTGTCCATCATCGGCGTCTTCGACCTGATGTTTGCCACCACTTCGGTCATAGGCATCTACTACAAGGGTCTCGAAGCCTACTGCATCGCCGCGGTGATCTACCTCATCCTCACCATGCTGTTCTCCAAGATCCTTACCATGCTGGCCGCTCGGCTTGACGTCGAGGCGCCCGGACCCGTGGGCTCCACCACCGATCCCGCCGCTGCTCCTCGCCACCCCGCCCAGCCCATGCAGTCCTAAAAAGGAATGATCATGACTACGGACACTTCTGCGCCTGCTTCCCAGGCTTTCGCCTCTACACCCGAGCCCCTCATCTCCGTCCAGGGGTTGCGCAAGTCCTTTGGGGCCCACGAGGTGCTCAAGGGCATCGATCTGGACGTCTACACCGGCGAAGTGGTTACCATCATCGGCGCCTCGGGCTCGGGCAAGTCCACTCTCTTGCGCTGCCTCAACCTGCTGGAGACCCCCAACGCCGGCCACGTCTACTTTCGCGGAGAAGACCTCACCAACCCGGCCACCGACGTCAACGCCCTCCGTGCCGACATCGGCATGGTCTTCCAATCCTTCAACCTCTTCAATAACCTCAACGTGCTGGATAACTGCACGTTGGCCCCGGTGACTCTGGGCAAGCTCAAAAAGCCAGAAGCCGAGAAGATCGCCCGCCGCCACCTGGAAGCCGTAGGGCTCCAGGACTTCATCGGCGCCGATTCCAAGCGCCTCTCCGGCGGCCAAAAGCAGCGCGTGGCCATTGCCCGCGCCCTGTGCATGGACCCGGCCATCATGCTCTTCGACGAGCCTACCAGCGCCCTGGACCCTGAGATCGTGGGCGAGGTGCTGGGCGTCATGCGCGAGCTGGCGGCCGGCGGCATGACCATGGTGGTGGTCACCCATGAGATGGCCTTCGCCAAGAACGTGAGCGACCGCGTGGTCTTCATGGACCAAGGAGTCATCGCCGAGCAAGGCGCGCCCCAACAGATCTTTGGCAATCCACAGCATGCACGCACCCGGGAATTTCTCTCGCGCTACCTGGATGACAAGAGCGAAGAGTAGTTGACCCGCGTCCTGTGTGATCCTTACAGTACAAAAGCCCATCAGTGGAGCGTGGTATCCTCAGCTAGAGCCGGTTTCATCCAAGGGAGATTGAGCCCATGGCATCTAGGATTATCACGTCGCGCCACGTGTTCGACGGCACTCACGATCGCAGCTATCCTGCCGCGGTGGTCATAGAGGGAGACATCATCTCTGCGGTGGTGCCACCTCAGGAGATGGATGCCTACATTGCAAAAGACACCCTGGTAGAAGACTTTGAGGACGCCTTCATCTGCGCCGGCCTCCATGATGCACATCAACATGTGTTCCATTCGGCGCTCTATCCATCGGCTCGGGCCATGGAGTACTGCGGCGCCTCTGAGGCAGACTGCGCCCAGCACATGTATGACTTTGCCAAAGACCAGCCTTATGGCTCCTGGGCGCTTTCCCATGGCTGGCGCGACATGCTGTGGGATCCGGCCATCCCACCCACCCGCCTGTCGCTCGATGCGCTCTTCCCCAATCGACCGGTGGCCATGTACTCCGGCGACTCCCATACTCTCTGGCTCAATACCTGCGGCCTTAAGCGCCTGGGCATCGACGAGAACACCCAGCCTCCCGCCGGCGGCTCCTTTGACCGCGACGAGGAAGGCCGGCTCACCGGCGTCCTTCGCGAGGGCGCCGGCATGTACTACATCGCCCGAGTGCTGGAGTCGCTCTCCAAAGAGGAGCTGCGCCAGATATTCCTCGACTGGACCCACGAGCTCAACCGCCGAGGCATCACCAGCGTGGACGACATGGGCTTATCGGCAATTCCGGGCTGCGACGCCGTATTAGACGAGGTCTGGCGTGATCTGGAAGCCTCAGGCGAGCTCACCGTGCGCGGCCACCTGTTTCCCACGCTGCCGCTGGACGGCGACCTCGACCGCATTGAAAAGCTCCAGGCAGAGCTCACCGGCCCCATGCTGCGTGCGCCGGGCGTCAAGCAGTTCTTCGACGGCGTCTCCAGCGCCCACACCGCCTGGCTTTTGGAGCCCTATGAGAACCCTCGCTTCCCCGACGATCACGGCCACCCCGCCATCCCGCCTGCCCAGATGCGCGACATCGTGCTGGGCGCCGCCAAAGAAGGCATTGCCGTGCGCATCCACACCATAGGCGACGCAGCGGTCCATGAGGGCGTTTCCATTTTTGAAGAGGCTGCCGATAAGTACGGGCAACCTCATCAGGGGCGCTTTTGCCTAGAGCACATCGAGAACCTGGAGCGCGACGACGTGGAGCGCATGGCTGCGGCAAAGATCGTGGCCTCGGTGCAGCCGCAACACGTGGTCATCGACATCACCCAGCCGGCCCGCGACCTGGGCGAGGAGCGTGCCTCCTTCATGTGGCCTTTTAAGACCTACCTCAAATCCGGCGTGGACATGGCCTTTGGCACCGATTCTCCCTGCGTTCCCTGCGACCCGGCCGCCATCCTGGCAGATGCGGTCACCCGCCAGGACGCTTCCGGCGCCCCCATGGGCGGCTGGCTGCCAGAAGAGCGCGTCACCGCCGCCGAGGCCCTGCGCGCCGTCACGCTGGGCAGCGCTGTGGCGGTGGGCCGTCAGGATGAGCTGGGGACCCTTGAGCCCGGCAAGTTTGCCGACCTCATCGTCATCGACAAGAACCCCTTGTCCTGTCCGCCTCAGGAGCTTCATCAGGCGCAGGTGCTCGCCTGTTATGTGGGTGGGAACAAGGTCTATGAAACCGCTTGAAGAGCGGGGGCGCCGGGCGGCGACGCTGCTTCGGTCGTTGAGGAAGGCCCAGCTCGGCCCGTCTACCCCTAGCGTCCCTGCCGCACGCCGCCCTCTAGCCAGCCCCCTTAGAGAGGAGCACTCCATGAAGCTTGGCCTCACCACCGTCGCTGCGGTGACTCCCGCGGTCCACGTGGGCGACGTAGACTTCAACGTGGTTGCCTGCGTCGAGGAAACCAAAAGCGCCGTGGCCCATGGGGCCCAAGTGGTCATCCTTCCCGAGTGCGTCCTCACCGCTTACACCTGCAACGACCTCTTTTGGCAGGACGCTCTTCTGGTCGCTGCCGAGTGTGGCCTGGCCTCCTATATCGAGCGCACCGCAGAGCTCGGATGCCTCTCGGTGGTAGGGTTGCCTTTGCGGGTGAACTCCAAGCTCTACAATGTGGCAGCCGTCTGCTGTGCCGGCGAGCTTTTGGGCGTGGTGCCCAAGCTGCACATCCCCACCTATAACGAGTTTTATGAGGGTCGCTACTTTGAGCCGGGCCCTGTGGAGTGCACTCCCATTTCTGTGGCTGGCCGCTGGAAGGTGCCCTTTGGCGCCCATCAAGTCTTTGAAGCCCCTGCTATGGAGCACTTTTGTGTGGGTGTGGAGATCTGCGAGGACCTTTGGGTCCCCGAGCCTCCCTCCATTGGCCTGACCAAGGCCGGCGCCACACTCATCTGCAACCTTTCGGCCTCCAACGCCCAGGTGGGCAAGGCGGCCTACCGGCGCGACTTGGTGCGAGGCCAGAGCGCCCGCTTGGTGTGCGCCTACGGCTATGCCAGCTCCGGCTGGGGCGAGTCCACCCAGGACGTGGTCTTCTCGGGCCATGACCTGGTATGCCAAGACGGCCGCATCGTGGCCGAGGCCCAGCCCTTTGGAGGCGGCGTCGCACTAGGGCAGGTGGATTTGGAATATGTGGCCAGCGAGCGCCGGCGCATGTCCACCTATCGCACCAGCGCCTCTCCTGAGGCCGCCGGCTACACTCGCATATCGCTGCCGGAGAGTTTCGACCCTGCCGACGAGCAGGTGACCGGTTGGGTGGATCCCCATCCCTTCGTGCCCGACGACCCTGCCACCCGCAGCCAGCGCTGCGAGGACATCCTGGACATCCAGGCGCGCGGCTTGGCCCAGCGCCTGGCCCACACCCACGCCAAATGCGCGGTGGTGGGGGTTTCCGGCGGCTTGGACTCCACCCTGGCGCTGCTGGTATGTGCTCGCGCTTTTGACTATTGCGGCCTCGATAGAGGCGGCATCCTCGCTGTCACCATGCCGGGCTTTGGCACCACCCACCGCACCCACTCCAACGCCCGCACTCTCGCCGAGGCTCTGGGCGCCCAGCTTTTAGAAGTGCCCATCGCCGCCGCAGTGCGCCAACACTTCCAAGACATCGGCCATAACGAGGCCATCCACGACGTCACCTACGAGAACTCCCAGGCCAGGGAGCGCACCCAGATCCTCATGGACCTGGCCAACCAGCGCGGCGGCCTGGTCATTGGCACCGGCGACCTGTCCGAGCTGGCCTTGGGTTGGGCCACCTACAACGGCGATCACATGTCTATGTATGGGGTGAACTCCGGCGTGCCCAAGACGCTGGTGCGCCATCTGGTGCGCCATGTGGCCGCCACCTGCGACAATCCTCAGCTTGCAGAGGTGCTCCTCGACGTGCTGGACACCCCGGTCTCGCCCGAGCTTCTGCCTGCCCAAAAGGATGGCACCATCGCCCAGGTCACCGAGGATCTGGTGGGCCCCTACGAGCTCCACGACTTCTTCCTCTATGCCATGTTGCGCCAGTGCTTCGGCCCTGCCAAGATCTACCAACTGGCACTGGCGGCCTTTGTGGAGCAGCCTCGCGCCCAGGGCCAAGAGCCTCTCTATGACCCTGCTGCCATCCTGCGTTGGCTTCGCACCTTCTACCAGCGCTTCTTCGCTCAGCAGTTCAAGCGCTCCTGCCTGCCCGACGGCCCCAAGGTGGGTTCTGTGGCCGTCTCTCCTCGCGGGGATCTGCGCATGCCTTCCGACGCCTCTGCCACTCTCTGGCTCGCTCAAGTGGATGCGCTGGAGACTCCTCAAGGCTAGGAGCCTCGCTCGCATATAACCCCACCCAGTGGTGCATCACTGGGTGGGGTTTGTTTCGAATTAAGGGTAGATTCAGCCTGGCCGATGGGTACCTAGCCTTTAGAAAACCGCGCCCGAGTACCATGAATGGGCGCTTTCATGCATCGCCAACGTCGCTGTCCCGGGGCCTCGCCCTTGCGCAGGCGTCCCTGCACGACCCTCGCATTCACACCGCATGCACGGCGGGGTTTGTTGGCAGCGGGCCGCACAAGCCGCCCGCACTACACCTTCAAGCAGAGGAGATCTATGAGCGAGAAGATATGCCCTCACTGCGGAACCCCCGCAGATCCCGGCGCCCGGTTTTGCACTTCCTGCGGCGCAAACCTGGAAGAGGTCGACGTCGCCGAGGCCAAGGTAGCGGTTGCCTCCGATGACGCTTCCGGCTCCCCCGACGCTGCTCCCGTCGGTGCTGCCGCAGCTCCTGAAGCTGCTTCCGAAGCCGAGATCGAGGAGGAAGCCTCCGTTGCCGAGAACCCCTTGCCTCCTGCGCCGGAGCCTGCACCTGTCCCTGAGAGCGCCGCAGCTCCCAATGCCGCGCCTGCTCCGCAAGCTTATTATGCGCAGCCAGTTCCCCAGGCTCAGCAAGCCTACGGGCAACAGGACTACCAGCAGCAAGGCTACCAGCAACAGGATTACGGCCAGCAAGCCTACGGCCAGCCGGCGCAGCCTGGCTATGCGGGCCAGCCGCAGCAACCCGTTCCACCAGCGGCTCCTGCGCAGCCAGGCCCTTTGAGCCAGGGCTGGCATGACCTTACTGGCCAGCCTGGCTGGTTTGGCACCGCCATGCTGCTCATGCTGCTTAACCTGGTGCCCTTTCTGGGATGGTATGCTCAAGGCTACATGCTCGAGTGGGCCATTCAAGCCGGCGACGGCGCCCAGGGTCTGCCCAAGCCTCGCTTTACCCGCACCACCCTTTGGCGCGGCTTCCTCTACGCAGTGTTGTCTCTTCTCGGCGGCATTATTGGTTTGGGCTTCACACTGCTGTTCAAGATCCCACTGGTGGGCATCCTGCTCTACATTGCATGGATGATCCTGGTGAGCGTCTTTGTGGCCATGGCAGGCGTGCGCATGACTGCCAAAGATAGCTTTGGGGCGGCTTTCGACCTCTCCGACCTATGGGATCAGTTCAGGCAGGCCCCTTGGGGCGTCATTTTGGCAGTGTTTGTGCCCGGCCTTATCGTGGGCGTCATCATGGCTGTCATCTACACGGCGGTGTTTGCCTCCAGCTTTTATTCGCTGGGCAACCTGCTGGAGAACCTGGCGTACATGGGGTCTTCGGCCAGCTATATGGGCTATGGCATGGGCGCGGTCGGCCTAGAGAGCCTGCTGAATATGTTGCTGGACTCTCTTACTGCCGTGGGCTTTGGTGCTGCTGTGGCTACCCTGGTGCAGACCGCACTTTCCACCATCGCGCAGTTGTGGAGCCTCCGCGCCGTAGGCGTGTGGGTGAGTCGGCAGGATCCCGACTGGCGCGCCTAAGGATCGAGCGAGCGCGTTCGCGGGTTGCTGTGGCCATGAGCCTAAAACGAGCGTAACTGAGAAAGCCGGGCCTGGAAAATCCCAGGCCCGGCTTATTGCGCTTGTGCCGCAGGCAAACTCGAGTGGCAGTCCGAATGGCGGTCCTATGCAAAATCGAATGACGGTCCTATGAAGAGCGGCTGTGAGGCTTTGGAAAATCAGTGGAGCTATGGTGATGGAACGGTTCGTCTGCCTGCGGCGATGCAGGAGTGGGAAGAGCGGCGAGGGCCGAGCGGTCCATCTGAGGGCTGAGCGGCCCATTTGACAGATATTGGTCAGAAAATTGTCAGAACGTCGAGCGCACGGGTGGATCCAAATCACTAGGCTGTGCTCATGAACGCCATCGTGTGCGATATAGTCGCGTGGATGTACTTTGCATCTCGGCTGCCCGCGACACCTCTCAGCGCAGCCCAAGCCCAAGAGCGGATCTCTGGGGCTTCGGCCATGGCTGCCTGTGCGAAGTCCGTCAGTACTTTGGGTTGGTGGAAAAGCAGCCTTCCCTGGGCTCACGAATTGCTGGCGACTCCGGATACCTACGACGTCCCCATGCATATGTTGATAGGCTTTAATAATCGGCATGGCACACAAAAAAGGATTGCAATTCATCAATTTACTCAACCTGTGCCCGACGGGTTTTTATGGGAGATCCAGCCACCGCAAGGTTTGGATTCATTGCAGGTGGTTTCTCCAGCTGGGTATTTGGTGCTTCGTTCTGGACAAACGAACCAAACCCAACTTGCGATGCTGGTTTCAATTTTATGCGGCGACTTTCTTTGCAATCCGTACCAAGATAATGCGCGCTACTTCAGAGATGTTCTCTGCTCTACGGACACCATCGATGCTGTAACCGCTGGTATCTCTGAGTCGATGCGTGGTATCAAAGCATTGAAGTCAGTGCTTCCCTACGTAGCCAATGGCGCCCATTCGCCTATGGAGACAGTGATTCAATTGGCCTTGTCGCTGCCGCCTAGACTAGGCGGTTGCGGTTTGCCGGTCCCCGAGCTTAATGCAAAGTTAGAGGTGACTGGCGAGCTCTCTTTGCTGCTGGGCGGATCACGATATATAAGCCCCGATGGGCTTTGGCCTGCGAGGCGCGTGGGTTATGAGTATGACAGCCACCAAGAGCATGACAGCAATCCTCTGCAAGTTGAGAAAGACCGACGCCGCCGTGATGTCATGGAACGCCTAGGCTATCAGATGGTGGTATTTGATCGCGAAAGTTGTCGCAACGAACGCATGCGAAACCTTTGCTTTGAGCGTCTTGCGAAGCTTTTGAAACGGCCTTTTGACTGGAGCGGTGCAGCTCAGCAGAAGCGTCGGGACCTTTGGAACAAACTGATGACCGTTGGCCTTTGCTGGTAGGAGCAGATGGTACGCAGTGACTAACTAGCACGCAGCGATTAGCTGACACTGTTATTGCTGTATGGTCGCGTATTTGTGTTTTCGCCGCCTCGTCGCACTGGGCTTTTGTAAAACCCCAGTGCGACGAGGTACTACATCGCATGTGTACATGCAGCAATTCCATATCCCGCACTGCTCACGCTCCGCACCCGTATTTCCCACCCGCCCAGCATCGCCCCACCTAGCGCTGCCCCTTCCCTCCATCTGCACGTCCATGCAGAGGTCGCCCTAAAGTCCCTAGATTGATATTGATGAGTTTTCATGGGTGGATTGTTTGAGAGCCCACTAGGGCGTTAGGAGGGTCCCGAGGCCGGGTAGATGTGCTAGTGGCTCTGCGGAAAGCCCCTAAGAGACAGCGTCTCGGCAAGGCTCGAAGCGGCGTCAGGCAAAGGTCTCAGGCGCTTCGGAAAGAAGCCCTGTGCAAAGCCGCGTTCTCCATGGCATTGTTCTGGCGGAGGCCCTACTGGGGCATTTCGCAGGGAATGCTGCGTCAGAATCGCTCTGCGCAGGAGTGCTTCTCCCAAGGAGTGCCAGGCCCAAAGCCTACCTATAAAGGGGACTACTAGAAAATCTAAGTGGCTTAATGGAGATTTTCTTCTAGCGCTTGCTAGAAGTTGGTCGTCTTTGTAGGATGCAATGTGTGAGAACATCGCCGCTTCGAGGCGAAATCCGTAAAGGAGGAGTCGTTATGAATCTCAAGCCGCTGGGTGATCGCGTGCTCGTCAAGCCGGCCCCCAAGGAAGAGAAGACCTCTTCGGGCCTCTACATTTCCTCGGGCGCCCAGGAAAAGCCCCAAAAGGGCGAGGTCGTCGCAGTAGGCGAGGGCCGTCGTGATGACAACGGCAACCGCATCCTCATGGACGTGAAGGTGGGCGACCAGGTATTTTACGGCAAGTTTGGTGGCAATGAGATCAAGGTCGACGGCGAGGACTACCTACTCCTCCGTGCCGACGACATCTACGCCATCATCGAGGGCTAACCCCCTCCTCGCGTTTCTCATGCAGCGCGCCTTGCGCGTCTTATAGCTGCCGAGAAACCCGCGCTCTCGCTCCCTGCGAGACCCCCCTTGCTGCGACCCATGAGTCGCAGCACCACTCCATCAAGTAACTGTTTCATAGGAGGTACGCATACCTATGGCCAAGATTATCAACTTTGGCACCGATGCCCGTTCCAAGCTTGCAGCCGGCGTCAACACCCTGGCAGATGCTGTCACCACCACCATGGGCCCCAAGGGCCGCTATGTGGCTCTTCAGCGCCCCTACGGTGCTCCCACCATCACCAACGACGGCGTTTCGGTCGCCAAGGAGATCGAGCTCAAGGATCCCGTGGAGAACATGGGCGCTCAACTGGTGAAGGAGGTCGCCACCAAGACCAACGACACCGTGGGTGACGGCACCACCACCGCTACGCTTCTGGCCCAGGTCATCGTGAACGAGGGCCTGCGCAACGTAGCCGCCGGCGCCAACCCCCTGGCGATCCGCCGCGGCATCGACCACGCCGTGGACGCCGTGGTGGAGGAGATGAAGGGCGCCGCCCAGACCGTCTCCACCAAGGCCCAGATCGCCTCTGTAGGCACCATCTCCGCTGCCGATCCTGAGATCGGCAAGAAGATCGCCGACGCCATGGAGGTCGTGGGCAAGGACGGCGTCATCACCGTCGAGGAGTCCCAGACCTTTGGCATCGAGATCGAGACCGTCGAGGGCATGCAGTTCGATAAGGGCTACATCTCCCCGTACTTCGCCACCGACAACGAGTCCATGGTCTGCGAGCTCAAGAACCCCTACATCCTCATGACCGACCAGAAGGTGTCCAACATCCAGGACATCCTGCCCATCCTCGAGGCCGTGCAAAAGTCCGGCTCTGCGCTGCTCATCGTGGCCGAGGACGTGGACGGCGAGGCTCTGGCCACGCTGATCCTCAACAAGCTCCGCGGCACCCTGAACGTCTGCGCCGTGAAGGCTCCTGGCTATGGCGATCGCCGCAAGCGCATGCTCGAGGACATCGCTGTGGTCACCGGTGGCCAGGTGGCCATGGAAGAGCTGGGCATCAAGCTGGCTGACACCACCGCCGACATGCTGGGCCGCGCCAAGAGCGTCAAGGTCACCAAGGACAACACCACCATCGTGGGCGGCGAGGGCGCCAAGAGCGCCATCGACGACCGCATCGCCCAGATCAAAGCCGAGATCGACCACACCGACTCCGACTTCGACCGCGAGAAGCTTCGCGAGCGTCTGGCCAAGCTGGCCGGCGGCGTGGCCGTCCTCAAGGTGGGCGCTGCCACCGAGGTGGAGCTCAAGGAGATCAAGCACCGCATCGAGGACGCCCTGCAAGCCACCCGCGCCGCGGTGGAAGAGGGCATCGTCGCCGGCGGCGGCGTAGCCTTCCTGGACGCCTCCGAGGTCCTGGCTTCCATGAAGTGCGACGACATGGACGAGAAGATCGGCGTCGACATCGTTGCCAAGGCGCTGGCCGCCCCCGTCAAGACCATCGCTGATAACGCCGGCTTCGAGGGTGCAGTCGTGGTCGAGAAGGTTCGCGGCATGGACAAGGGTCATGGCCTGGACTCCGCTACCGGCCAGTACGGCGACATGATTGAGATGGGTGTGCTCGACCCCGTCAAGGTCGCTCGCGTCACCCTGCAAAACGCCGCCTCTGTGGCCGGCCTCTTCCTCATCACCGAGGCCACCGTCACCGACGAGCCCAAGGACACCACCATCGAGGAGGCCATCTCCGCTGCTGCCGCCCAGGGCGGTCAGGGTGGCATGTACTAATCCCTCGAGGTCAAAGCCCTCTTAGCGCCTCATCGCGCACGTAGCTCTACGCATACAAGCCCGTCCTCAGCTCACCGCAAGCTGGAGGCGGGCTTTTTCCTTGCCGATAAGAACCGCAACCATGAAGCTCATTGGCCCTTCGTTGCCCCTTCGCGGCTGCCGATAGGGCGCTACCAAAGGAGCAGCAAATAGAGGATTGCGCATATGAGGCATACCGCAGCATCAAAGGTGCGGCCATGGGCCTTTGAAGTGCGGTAGCCAACAAGCTCGGCAGCTATTACCAAAAGACTGCTCATGGTAAGAAGCATGAACCTATCGATGCAGCCAAAGTGATACAGCACACCAATTGACAGGCAGCTTATGGCCACGGCGATGCCATCCCAAGAGAGGTAGCCTTCTGCCCACCAGTAGGAAAACTTTGCTTTGATTGAAGCCCAGGTCATAGAGCCTGCTTCCTTTGCATGCGGCTCATTGCACGCAGTTGTGGACAAGGCTGACGGCGATCTACGGTCGATAATCGGGAAATGTCGTGGCTATCAGGTTATTTCGAGGTAAAGAATCACATTATTATTAGCAAATATAAACCAAGAAATACAAAACATCGCTGGGTAAATCAAAACATATTGTTGCAATTGCGATTATGCTCCCATGCTAAAGTTAATCAAAGGAGCAGCTATGGCAAACATTCTCTATATCGAAGACAACCTGCAAGTGAGAACTTCGGTAAGCCAGGTGCTGACAGGCGCTGGACATAGCGTAAAGGCGATTCCTGACGGCGCCACATTATACGAATCGCCTGCACTTCTAGAGGATCAGCGCTTTGACCTGCTGATCTTGGATATGACGCTTCCCCATGTCGACGGCCTCACTCTGCTCAAGCGTATCCGGGAAGTGTCTCTGCTGCCTGTGCTTGTGCTCTCTGGTGACAACAGCGAGTTGGACATGATCGACGCCTTGGCAAGCGGCTGCGACGACTATGTGACTAAGCCGATCCGTCCCGCATACCTTCTCGCCAAGGTCAACGCATTGCTCCGACGGACGGCTCATGCTTGCGAGGACGGGTCTTTCTCGGCAGGAAAAGGCGAAGTGCGCGCGGGAAACCTGCGCTGTTGCGATGGAGAGTGCTTTGTGGAGGGGCGGCCCGTGCCCCTCACGCCTACAGAGATAAAACTGTTGCGCTATTACCTTGCGCATCCCAATCAGCCCCTATCGCGAGAGCGCCTGCTTGCAGAAGTCTGGGACATGCCTCAAGAAGTTGAAAGTCGGACGGCCGACGAAATGACTCGCCGAGTGCGGCGCAAACTAGAATACGCAGGGGCTTCGGTGGCCTTGCGGTCGGTGTGGGGCGTGGGCTATAGGCTTGAGACTCCCGAGAGCGGGGGTTGACCTATGGCGAGCGCCTGGGACAAGCTGCGGCAGGCCCGAGTGCAGAGGTTTGTGGTTGGATGGGCCGTTTGCCTGGCAGTTCTCTATGCAGGGGTGTGCGTGTTGGTCGATCTGTCTGCGAAAAGCGTCCTTGATGGGGGAGGCTCTGGGCTGCTGGGGCTTCATGCGCAAGAGGCGGTCTTAGGTGGGGAGGGGGATTTGGGCGCTGAGGCTTTTGCGAGCGTTCCGTTCACGAGCGAGCTGCGCGATGAGATTGCCGAGAAGCCCCTTCAGCAAGCTGGCCAAAAGCCTGATGTGTGCTCCTATTACGCGGGCGACTGCTTGGTGTTCTACAGAGTGATAGACGATGCTGCCTCGGGTGTGACGGTTCGCTATGTGGATTGCAGCTCTTGGGTGGCTACGTTTCGCGTTGCAAAATGGGCACTCATTGGCACGGCGCTCTTCACGACTCTGGTGGCAGCGGTTCTGAGTTCTAAGGTCACTCGGGACATCGAGCGAGAGATCGCCATCTCCGAGGCGCTTTCTGTCCGTTTGCTCCATGAGGTCAAGGGGCCCATAACCGCTTTGGCGCTAGGCCAGCTTAGGTCAGAGGAGCAGGCAAGAAGCCAAGAGGTGGACGATCTCATAGAGGCCTTTGACACCCTCGTGAGGTTCCAGTATTCGCCCGGCGCGATCTTGAGGGTTGTGGATGCTCGGGAGATCGTCTTTGAAGTGGCCAGGGCGCTTGATAAAGATGCGGAGTCCTCCAGCCCCCAGGTGGGCGTCTATGCGCCGGAGCCAGTTGAGATCTCGTGCAGCGAAGAAAGGCTCACGGCAGTTCTTTACTGCATCGCAAAGGCGATGGTCGCTTCGCAGCCATCGACGCTCTTTGCGGCAAAACAAGACGCCCACAACCAGGTGGGCGTCTCTTGGAATGGTTCTGATCTGTCGGCTGTCCCCTCTGAGCTCGTCGAGCTTGCGCGAGACTTCGCTCGAGCGGAGGGCTGCAAGGTAGAAGCAAGGCACGACAAAGGGTCCAGCTCCATCTGTTTTAACTATGCGTAACCTAGCTCTACCTGCGGCGACGCTTTCCGCGCCTCTCCTGGTCTTGGTCTACCGCCGCCCGCCAGGAATCATCCAGCGGCGCGCCCGCACAGGCACATACCGCCGCATCGCCAAAGGATTGGAAGGCGGCAAAGGTGCCGGTGGAGTCCGCGTCGTAGGCGACGGCGCGGTTAAGGTCGATGCCTAGGCTCTCTGCCTGCTCGGCCACGTCGATGTTGGCCCCTAGGAACAGGAACTCCCAGCCCCTCTCCCTATGTTGCGAGATCAAGCGCTTCACCTGTCCATAAGAAAACTTGTGAGAGGCGTTTTCCAGACCGTCGGTGATGATGCACACCGTAGTGGAGCTGGGCTTATGCCCTGCAGGCTGATGCTGCTGAATCAAATCGATACGCTCGATAGTGGACCCCACCGTGTCCAGCAGTGCAGTGGTGCCGCAGGGCACATAGTCGCTGGCAGCGAGCGGTTTGATAGACCCAATGGGCTCCCTGTCATGGATAATGGTCGATGCTTGATTAAAGAACACCGTGGTCACCAGCGCATTGTCGCCGGCTCCGGCGGTCTTCTTAAGCACCGAGTTGTATCCGCCCACCGTGTCGCTTACCAAAGGCATCATGGACCCGCTGGCATCGATAATGAATACCAGCTCAGCCACCGGGGGTGCGGGCTTCTCGGTGGCATGGTGATGGTGCTGGTGATGACGGCGCGCGGGCTGGCAAGTATCTGCGGCGGTGTCGACAGGCTGGCTGGCAGAGTGCGTGGAGCCAAAGAAAAACGAGTTCATGGAGCCTCCTTCAGGCGTGGCGGATGTTGCTTGCAAGCCTAAAGGGAAACGCCTCGCCAAAGGTCGCCTGCCAGGTGACATTGGAAGGCGAGCATGGCGCGCGGCATGGTGACGCAGCAACGGGCAGCATGCAGATGTGGTGCCGGGAGGCGCGGCTCCTAGGCTCCCAACAGCCGGCGGTCGTAGGCGTAGAGGGCCTGGTTCACTCGGTCGATATCAAACATGCGCCGTTCCAAGTACCAGGCGCATATGGCGTCGTCGATGGACGAGGGATTCAGCGCAAAGCCGGCACGAGATAGAAGATCGCGGGTTTCTGCCAGCGTGAGCTCCAGGGCAAAGGCCAGAGCCAGCACGGTCTGCTTGCGAGGCTGATAGCTGGGATTGGAGCGGATCTTGGAAAAATGCTGCCGAGTGAGCCCAGCTTTACGGTAGACCTGGGCGTCGGTGAGGCCGCGGGCGTCGATAAGGGCCAGCAGCTGCCGAGAAAAACCCCAATCCAAGTGCTGCAGCGCCTCCTCCAATGTGGCGGCGTGGGTGGGCACGCTGGCGGCGCCGGGGGCGGTGATGGCTTGGTCGGCCAGGAAGAGGGCGCCGGTGTCCTCGGGGCTGGGAGCTGCCTGCGCAGGGGTCGGGACGCTGGTGGCCGGCGCGCTGGCGTCCCGACGTCTTCGGGACCTGCGGGGAGCTGCGGGCGCTTTGGGGGCAGCCGGCGCCCCGGCGCCAACCGGCGCGCCGGCGGCGGGAGTGAACAGCGAGTCTAGAGGCAGGCTGGCATCCAGCAGCTCGTCGGGGAGGGTGCGCAGGTACTCCACCAGCTCGGGTTCCAGAGCGCGGCGGGCCTGGGTATGGTCACCCCATAGGCACAGGTGGACATCCATGGAGTCGCCGGTGGCTTCCAGTTCCTCCAAAATGGCGGTGCGGGCGATCTTGCGAGCCTCGTCCGCCGGGTAGCCATAAATGCCTGAAGATATCAAAGGAAACGCGACGCTCGTAGCTCCCAGCTTGGCAGCCACGCGAAGGGCAGAGTGGTAGCAGGAGGCGAGGGTTTGGGCTTCTCGGCTCGAACCGCCGCGCCAGATGGGCCCTACCGCGTGAATGATCCAGGGTGCCTTGAGGCCAAAGCTGGGCGTGGCTGCAGCTTGGCCGGGTGCGACGGGGGCCGCTTGAGTGCAAGCGGCTTCGAGGGCAGCTGCGTCGGCGGCAGCGAAAATGGCACCGCAGACACCTCCTCCGCGGGTGAGACGGGAGTTGGCAGCATTGACTATCGCGTCCACATCCATGGTGGTGATATCTGCGTTATTGATATAAAACGGCATAGGAAATCCAATCAGACGCGGTGAATGGACGCTAGCTAAAAACAGCCTGAAAATCTCTTAAAGCACAAGGTGGCGTAGAGATTTTGGTGCCTGTGTGTCCCTTGGTATTCCAGCGTCAAAATGGTCTAGAGCGCCATAGGGCTATGGTATGGTATCCACTCTTATTTCAACGCACGGAGTATCGGGGGCACTATGGTCATTCGTTCTGCGCGCACTAGCGATCTACCTGCCATTATGAGCGTTATCGAGTGCGCCCGCAGCCGCATGCGGGCCGAGGGCAATGCCGGTCAGTGGGAGGGCTATCCCACCGAGCATACAATTCTCGACGATATCGACGCCGGAACCTTTTACGTGTTTGTGGATGACGGCTCAGAGGTCCATGGCTGCTTCTCGCTGGCCGCGGGGCCAGACCCAGATTATGGCGATATCGACGGCGCCTGGATCGACAGCTCTCCCTATGGCGTGATTCATCGCGTTGCTACCGACAACACCTTTTCCCACGCCATGGCCCAGATTGTGGACTTCGCTAAGGGCCAGGGGTTTTACCACCTTCGCATCGACACCAACGGCCACAACGTCACCATGCAGGCTGTGCTTGAGCGCCTGGGCTTTGTCTACTGCGGCGAGCTTAGGCGTTGGCGCGAGGGGCCTTGGGTGGCCTATGAGCTCACGCCGCAGGCGCCGGCCGCCACGCAGGCTGCCAGCGCCTAGCCGCAGGTAGAGCGCCCAAGCGACCCATGGACTCATCGCGCATCTGGCCTCAGTGCACAACCGGCCACTCGCATCTGTCCGCGACTAGCGGTGCTCGGGGGCGTCTAGCTCCTCGGTGGGGATGGAGCGGGTGTCAGGCACCCATACGTAGGAATCGTCGCTTGTGCACTCGGCGATGATGCGCTCCATCGGCAGCTTGGCGTAGATGGCGCTGGCGCTCACGCAGCGCATGCCTTCCTGGGTAAAGAGGTCGCACTGTCCCTCGAAGGTGCGCCGAGTTTCCTTGGTGATAGAGGCCTTCACCGTGAGGGGCACATTGAGCGGCGTGGGCTTGTGGTAGCGCACGGTGAGCTCCATGGTGACGCCCCAGTGATCGTGGTTGCCGCTGATGTAGGCGCGCCCAATGGACTCGTCGCAGATGGCCGCAATGACGCCGCCGTGGAGGAGCCCAGGATAGCTGCAGTGGATATCGCGTGCAGTAAACACGCCTGTCACCTGACCGGGGGTGTCGTCCTCCACAAACTGGGCGTGCAGGCCTGCGGGGTTCTCGTAGCCGCACACGAAGCACATGTCGTTAATAGGTTGATTGTGCTCGCAGCCGGGGCCCGCAGGCGTGCAGTGGGGGCAGGATTCAGAAGCAGACATAGGAGCAGCACTTTCCTTGTAGGTTTAGAGCTCGGTAGCGCCGGGCACCTCAAGCTCGCGGTCGCTGGCGATGAGAATGTTGTTCTCATCTTGGGCCAGAGGGTCGGGGCAGCGTAGGTCATAGACGTGCTCGAAGGCCATGAGCAGGGCGTCGCGGGCCTCAAGGACGCGAGTGGGGTCCTTTGCGGGTGCTACTACATTCACCAGGTAGAGACCGTCTTGAGCAAGGTTCTCTTTGGCCATATCCAGGCCGTAGCCGCTCATGAGGTCCGAGGGGGCGGAGGTGCCGGCGTAGGCGTCGTTGACGATGACGTCGTAAGGCTGGGCAGCGCCGCGGCCCAAGACCTTGCGCTTCACCAGGAAGCTCAGGCCGTCCTCCTGCACCACCTTCAGGCGCGGCTCGCCGGAGGGCAGGGTGCCTGCGAACTCGATGGCGTGGTCTAGGTGGAACTCCCGGCGGGCGATCTCGATGATCATGGGGTCGATCTCACACACGGTGATGGAGAGATCCTCATGCTCCTTGATGGCGTGGCGTGGCCAGCAGCAGCCGGCGCCGCCTACCACCAGCACGTTTTTGGGATGGACGCCCTGGGCGGCCAGCTCAGGGGAGAAGATGACGTCTAAGCCGCGGCTATGGGCTGCCACAGGCTCGTCCGGGTCATCCAGATACATCACCGATTGCCAGCCGCCGCCTACTGAGAGCACGCGCATGAGGCGGCCTTCAGAGTCGGTGGTGGTGAACAGATGGGCCACGCCAAAGCGGGTGGGCACCAGGCGGTCGGCGCGCAAGGCCAGATGCTGGGCGAGTTTGGTGGCGCCAAAGGCTCCCGCGGCGCCGGCAGCGACCGTAAGGGCGCCGATGGCCACGGGCTTCAGGGAAGACAAGGTGGGCTTGTTCATGGCTACTCCTTGGCAAGACGGGGGTACCAGGGGACTCCGTCCACAAAGATGGGATGGACCTCGCCGGCAATGAGCGGGCGGGCATAGTCTAAAAAGACCTGGGTGAGGCCCATGCCGTCCGGCGTGATCCAGCTGCGTGGGATGGTGCGTACCCCATTGGCCACATCAGAGATGGCTTTGAGACCATAGCGTACCGCGTAGGGGTCGTCGGAGATGCGGTGAATCACCGAAAGCATGCCAGTGGCCCCGGACGCTGCTGCCTGCAGTGAGGTGGAGCCCAGGGTGGCGGCTTCTGCGAGGTCGGTGGCGCTGGCCAGATGCGCCGCGCAGCGCTGGAGGGTGGAGAGCTCCACCGCGCGGGTCTTGACCCCCAGACGCTCCTTGATGACGCCGGCCAGATAGCGGCAGAGGCCAGATTGGGCCGCCGCATGGCCAAAGGCGTCCACACCCACCGACTCGTCCTGATAGAGCGGCTCTCCCGTGGGCGTGCGGGCGCCCTCGCTGGCCGCGATAATGACGGTGTTCTGGGTTTTGAAGAGCTTATCTACCCGAGAAACGATGTCGTCCAAGCTCACCGGAGCCTCCGGCAGCAGGAACAGGTCGGGGCCGTCTTGTCCTGGAGCCCCTGCCAGGGCTGCGGCGGCGGTGAGCCAGCCGGCATCGCGGCCCATGATCTCCACCACGGTGACCGACTTCATAAAGTAGGTGTCGGAATCCCTTCTCAGCTCATGGACCGAGGTGGCCACAAATTTGGCAGCGCTGCCATAGCCGGGGGTGTGGTCGGTGCCCATCAGGTCGTTGTCGATGGTCTTGGCAACGCCCATGAAGCGGATGGGGCTTCCTGCGCTCTCGCCGTAGCGGGCCAGCTTCTCGATGGTGTCCATGGAGTCGTTGCCGCCAATGTAGAGCACCGCCCCTGCGCCCAGGGCTTCAAAGCGCGAGAAAAGCTCCTGGTAAGGCGTGGCGTCATCCTCAGGATCCGGCAGCTTGTAGCGACAGCTGCCCAAAAACGAGGCCGGAGTATGGCGCAGCAGCTCGGCCTGGAGCGGGTCGCTCACGATGGCGTCCAGATCCACTGTGGCGCCGGCCAAAAAGCCCTCGATGCCGTTGCGCATGCCCACCACGCGGGCTCCCAGCCTGTAGGCGGCTTCCCACACTCCAACAAGGCTGGCGTTGATGGCGGCGGTGGGGCCTCCCGACTGCCCCACCAACACCGTGGTGTCCCACTTTTGCTCCATAGGGCCCCCTTTGCATGGCGCGTCCGTCGACGGCGCGAGACGACGGTCTTAGAACTCTTTCACTCTAAGCCAACCGTCCCGCTTGGGACCTTACAAAGCCTACTGGTGCGCCAACTTGTCATCGAGGCTCGACAGGTTGTCCCCGCCCGCCAGCTCTCTTAAAGGCTCATAGGCGACAATCAGATCATCTAAGCGCAGAGATGCGTTGGCCGCGCTGGTAGAGGGCAGCGCCACATGTTCGAGCTCCGGCCACTGCGGCTTGTCGAACTGCCGATAAAACCGTGCCGCCGCAGCCCCGGTGGTTGCCACGGCCTGGATAGGCGCGGCAGTGAGCAGCGGTCCCAAGTCGTTGGGCACTGCATCCTTGATGGAGGCATCCGATGCCCCGGCGATATGGCAGGAAGCCAGTACGTCCCAAAGGGCGATGCCATGGGCCAACACCAGCGCCCGTTTGGCTTCAACGGTTTCTGGCACCGGCTCGCCAAAGAGCGCTGCCAGCACCCGCCAAAAGCGGTTTTGGGGATGCCCGTAGTAAAATCCCAGCTCCCGAGATTTTGGACTGGGCATCGTGCCCAACACCAGCACGCGGCTGGCGCTGTCATAGACCGGTTCCAAAGTGTGGGTGACCTGCTGAGTTTGCACGCGTGCTCCTCCCTGCCCCCGGCTTTTGGGCACAAACCTACCCAGAAATCTTACCCGGCCAAGCACCCGTTGCGCATCTTGCGGCCCAGAGAGGAGGCAGCGCCCATGAACGTGACCTTCGACAAGCGCGGTTGCGCGCGGTCCCTCAAACGCTGGCCAGATCTGGCCAGCCGCATTCCTCAGATGCTTGCCAGCCAGGCAGAGAACGATTTCTTCAAGTGCAAGAGCGCCATCAAGCGCCCCTTCCAGGGCCATTCCCTCAAAGAGTGCCGAGTGAACTCCAAAGACGCCGGCAGTGTGCGCGTGGCCTTTTGGGTGGCAGGCGACGCCGCCCAGGTGGTCTACATCACCCCTACGCTGGTAAAACGCGACTTCACTCAGGAGCTCGAGCGCTTTCTGGCGAGTGGGTAGGCGCCCCGGCGACCCACGGATGTCAGGCAGGAAAGGCGCGGGTTTCTCGGTAAGGCGACGAGCGAGTGGATTCGCTATTTTGTGGTACGAGAGCCTGCTTTCCGGCAGATCTATTTTCTCGTTGGCAGATAGGGGTAGGCCATGAAACTTCTGCCCACGAAGGAGGCGAGACGCAGTGAAACTTATGGCGATGAAGCAGGCGCTGGGGATGGCGCAGGGGCTGTGCGGCAAGGGTTCCAAAGGCTCGGTGGAGCTTAAGACCTTTAAGAAGGACCGCTGGGTGAGCGTGTGTGCCACAGGCGATGCGGTGCGGGTGGCTGAGGGCGGCTATGCCGCTGCCGAGAAGGACTATCCGCCGGGAGCTGAGGCCCGCAAAGCGCTGCGCGAGGCCTGTCGCCGGGAGTTTCCGCGGTCGAACAAGCTCTATGTGAGCCAGCGGTAGAGGACGTGCAGGCAGGCCGCCGTGCCGGCTGTCTTGGGGCCCTCTTCAAGCTGGGGGTTGCGGCACCTAGGAAAACTCCGGGTCTGCCAGCAGCAGATCCACCATGAGGCCGTAGCTGGCGGTGCCGGACGACTGCCCTTGGGCCTTGAGGTAACCGTCGTTCACTGCGTCTCCCAGATCTTGAAGAGGGCCTCGATAGCTGGCAGCCATCGAGGAGCGGGCCGCTCGGTCGCCAGCCACCGCGGCGCTCCTTTGACGGTTGATGCGTGCCCAGGCGGCCTGATCCTGCCCGTAGAGGGTGTTCATGGCATGGTTGTAGGCCAGGGTGTAGCCGCTGTAGCGAGCCAGCGGGTCCTCTGAGTTCACGCAGGCCAGATAGCCAATGTAGTTGGCCTCGTCTTCGCGCATGAACCCGGCGCGATGGGCCAGCTCGTGGCAGAGGGTGGCCGGCACGCAAAAGCGGGGCCAGTCAACGCTCGCGTTGGCCTCGGCGGTAAAGGGAAAGTAGAAGCCGGTGATGCCCACCAGCGACAGGAGCCGAGAGGCCAGTACCGGCTTAGGGGTGGAGAACTCGACGTCGAAGAGTCCAGGGTGAGGGGAGTTCAAGGCCTCGACCAGCAATTTCGCCTCTTGGGCCATCGCAGGGAAGTCTCCCCGCCCATCTCCCGAGGTCGCAGGGCGGCTGCGAAGCCACTGGTCGGAGACGGGCCCCAACGCCGCCCGGCTCTCATCCATCCGGCGTCCCAGCTCTTGGCAGAGCTCGGCTAAGCGGGCGGCGTGCTTCTCGGCAGGGAGGCTGCGCGCCTGCTCAAGGGCCGGCCCATAGCCGGCGAGCTGGGCGAAAGTAGGTCGGTAGTAGTTGAGCCCTTGAAGCGCCATGAAGATCACCCAGATGGCCGCCACTGTCGCGACGGCGGGGATCGCGCGGCGCCAAAAGGTCGTGAGTCTGCTCCCGCGGCCGGCTTTGATGATCGCCCGAAGGCTGACTATGAGATATGCGATGATCGCGATGGCTGCAGCCAGAAGGACCCATTCCGCTACCGAGAAAGACGCCAACCCCGGCACCCAGCCCACGGCGTTCGACAGCGGTACGTAGGGGCCTTGAGCCCAGGCGTCGGAGGGGCTGGCCGCCAGCCAGAGCGACCCGGCCCAGGCGGCTGCGGCAGCTGTCAGGCAAAGGCAGGTTCCCACGATGGTGCGGCGGGGAAGATGCAAGGGCACAGGGCCTCCTTTCCGGGTGCGATGGGCGGGATAGCGCGTCGATGCGCTCCTTCATCAGCTTAGCGGATGGATGCGAGAGGCTTGAGTAAGATGCGGGGGACGCCGGGTTGGCATCAGGCACTGGGCAGCATGAGTAACCTGGGGCTATGAGACTGTCTCAGGGGCAGGCAGTTTGCCCTGGGCAGCCTCGGGGATCTCATCCCACTGCACCTCTTCCCAGGAGACGACGCCTACCAGTGGGCGAGTCTTGAGGCGCAGGTAGGCGGCGTCGCGAAGGATACGCTCGGTGTCTAGGGTGATGGGGGTGGTTTGACCGGCTGGAGTGACACCCTCCAGCTGATAGGAGTAGCACATGCCTCCATGGGGCTCGATGGAATGCACGGCATCGTTGTCTATCTAGACGTAGGCGATGTCGGGGTCTGCCAACTCGCTATGGAGCACCACTGCCACTGCCGCGCCCACTGCCACTACTGCCACAAGCCCAACCAGGATCTTTCTTGCCATGGGGTCTTCCAATCGCTCATGCGCGCATCGCACCCACAGACCATGGTGGCCCGACGCACAGAGCGCGTCCATCGATGCAGGTGACAGAGGGATAACGGTTTTGTAAGAGGGGGAGGGCTGGTGGGGTTGAAACGCTTATGCAATAAGTATTTCGGATATTTATTCTGTATCGCTGTTTGGTATTTGTAATACTTGCGCTTTCAGAAGAATGCAAATTATCATAATATAAGCAATAATAAGATAATTAAATATATGATTACTGCTTTTTGATACGCAAATATTTAAACTCTAACATACAAAGCAATTCAGTTTGTCAACTTCTCGGTTATCGATTGTATGTTGAATTATTCGATAAGTATAAGATCATGTTATTAGTGAATTTAATAAGGGAGGATAAAATGAGCATTTCACGCAAACATTTTATTAAAGCAATGGCAGCAATTGCAGCCATGGGGATCTTTAGGCCAAAGAAAGCAATTGCATCCGAAAGCGATGACTTAGTCGTTTTTAGTCCCGAGATTGCTCTTGATTATGCAGAACAATTTGTTAAGAACACTTATAGGTCTTCAGCAGGTGTGGATAACCCCATACCCATAGTCGATATTTATGGACAGCCCTCTGGCTATGCTATTGATATGCTATGCTATTGATATTATAGAAGGAGGCGGAAATAGCGGCTATGTCTTACTTGATACGAACTGCCCAGAACTAATCACTACTTTTTGTTTTAATTCCGGAGCACTGGGGCCTTACCAAAAGCAAATGAGTATGCTTAAAAAGACCCTCAATTCTAGTAGCCTTGGAGCGCCGTGTCTATTACAGCTTTCTCCCCTTGACTTATTCCCCTATGACGAAGCAGTTGGCATAGCTATCAATACAGACGGAGTACCCTTCAAGCCACTACGAAGAAACACCTCTACTCCAAAAACCGAATGGAATGATCTATTGATTCCAACTGATCAAGTATATGGTAGTGCATATACAATTACGTCAGAGGGTTACATCGGTGATTATTGGTTTGCTACAGAAGGGCAAATTGAAGAAAATACGGGAAAATATGCTTGTGCAGTTACTGCCCTTTATACTATCGCAGGTTTAACGTGGACAGGATCGGGCTTTTTAATTGATCCATTCTCAGATTGGTCTTGCTATGACCAGCTTTGGAAGTATACAGGAACAACTGGAACCGGGGAGTATAGTTCTGCTGGTGCAATGCTAGGGACTACCGAAATGGACAAAATAGGCCCAGGATTTGTTGAGTTCTGTAGGGCACGAGGATTTCCACAAAATCAAAGCAACACTTTCAGCCCAGCATTCTCTTCTTTCCAAAATCAAGTTTCTAATACTAAACATTCAGTCTTTTCCGCTTCAATAACAAGGTTGGATGGGAGTATTTCAGGACACTCTATGAGTGTCAACGGATGGGCCTGCTTGAAGCGTGCTGGTCTTACCATGAATACCTTAAGCGTATTTGACGGATGGTACAATATGAAATATCTAAATGTGTCATACAGCGGCTACAGGACGACGCATGGAACTTATTTCTAGACGAAGGTTATTTAAAACAGCAGGCTTTGTATTAAGCCTGCTGTTTTTAAATATGGTTGGCTGCAAAACTCTTACTTCAGAAGATCGAAGCATTAATGAGAGAGGCAACGAGATGCCTGATCAATCAGATACCAGGACCGGTGGTGCTGGAGCAGCTGCAGGAGAATCCAGCGGCGAGGTGCTGTATGCAGAGGAGCGCGACAACAAGTACCTCGTGATGGTGCAGGTGCAAGAGGGGTCTTCCATGGAAACGGGCAGTTTTGCCCTGGTGGTGTTAGATCCCATGCAATCCAGTGCCAGCCAAAGGACGCCTCTTCCTAAACCAGGGGACCAGTTGCGTTGGTTCCATATTCTCGCCCCTGGAACTGTGGGCTATGTGAGCGGTTGGGACTACAGCGTGATAACCCGAGAAACACTCCCTACTTCCTAGGGAGTCGCAGGTGGAAGGTGGTCTTCTCGGCAGCAGCATCCCAGTGCAACTCCCCGCCTAGCTGCGAGGTGCACTCTTGGGCCAGCGAGAGATCAAAACTGGCGGGCATCGGCGAGCTATCAGCCGAATCGACGGCAGTGGCGTCGCCAGGGACCGCATCATAACTCACAACAATCTCCACCCAGTCGGCGCATGCGTGAGAGCTCACCTCAACCGCACCTTGGGCTTGGCGAACGACCACGCTCAGCAGAGAAGTGAGTGCGCTGGCAGCCAGGCGGCCGTCGGTGCGTAGAGGCAGCTGGCAAGGGAGGTCTGCTTGCAAAATAACGTGACGTGCATCAGCTAAGGGAGCCACATCCTCCAAGGCCTCGAAGGCGATTTCGCGAAGGTCCGCCTCTTCTATATGAGCTTCGTAGCTCAGCTCGTCAAGCTGGGAAAGCAAAATGATTTGATCTACCAACCTGCTCATGGTGCCTACGTTGCGGTGGATGATGGGCCGGGCGCGCTCGGCAGGGAGCAGCCCGCTTTCGAGCGCCTCCACATAGCCGGTGATGGCCATGAGGGGTGTCTTGAGCTCATGGGAGGCATTGGCGCAAAAGGTTTTCGCGCGACGGCGGTCCTCTTCAATAAGCCTGAGCAGCCAGCCGGAGCCTCTCCTCACCAGCAGGCAGACTCCTAGGGCAATGACCAGCAGGAGCGAAGTCGCCTGGTCGATCAGCGCGAGGTAGGGGCCTTCGTCCACGCAGAACACGAGCCAAGGATGGTAGCCCTGCTGACGAGCGGCTTCATCGGGCCCTGCCACCAGATAGTAAAACTCATGGCCTTGGTCGCTAAAACGTTGCACCTGGTTAAGGGGCGTGACGTCTGCAGTGCTCGCGAGGTGCCCCCAAAAAGAAGGCAAGTACCCGGCCGAAGCCATGGATGGGTACTGGGTAAGCCTTTGGCCTTCTTCTCCCAACTCCACGCGACTTACCGTGGGCAGCGAGGCTTCCTGGACGACAGATTCGTTGGCAGCCGTTGCCATCAGCGCCCGCTCTGCCTGTCTTCCTAGCTCAAAGCGAGAAAACCACAGGTAGATGAAGGGTACGCAGGCAACGCAGATCATGATGGCCACAGAGAGCCTCTTTAACGTGCGAGCGCTTTGATTTGCAGGGAGTTTCTTTGGGATATGCCCATGGCATGTGGCACGAGTGGGCGTGGGGGAGACCGAATCACTGGGCATCCTGGGGCACCTCCTTTGGAGCCAACCGCCAGCCATAGCCCCATACGGTCTCGTTGATCACCTGGGAGCCGGCGTCAAGCAGCTTGCGGCGAAGGCGCCGGTTGGCTTCGTCTGGCGCCCGAGAGGCCACTACCTCCTCATAGCCCCACACCGCGCGAACCAGCTCGCCACGCGCTACGGGTTCTTCAAAGTGCGCCATCAGGTATCCGAGAAGATCAGCCTCCAGGGGTGTGAGCTTGAGCTCTTGACGGCGAGGCTTTGAAGGGCCGGGGCGGGTTGATCCGGCGGTGGAGGTTTTTCTCGGCAAGGATGTCACCCAAAAGCGACGAGTCTTGGCCTCGAAGGCGAGGTTTTTGCACACAAGGTCGCGATTCAATGCTTCAGACGGCACAGCTTGTGGTTCAAGCAAAGCCGTGCGGCGCAGCAGGGCTTGGATGCGCGACACAAGCACGCGGAGCTCGAAAGGCTTGGGAAGGTAGTCGTTGGCGCCCGAGTCGAGGCCTTCGCACTGGTCGTCCGGGGCGCCTTTGGCGGTAAGGAGCAGCACGGGCAAGCTCGAGGCGCGGCGAAGTTCGCTTAGGGCTTCAAGGCCGCTCATGCCCGGCATCATGACGTCGAGGATCGCCAAATCGGAGGGGCTGCGGCGAAAGGCGCTCAACAGAGAGGCCCCGTTGGCAAAGCCTTCCACTTCATGGCCTGCCCGCTCTAGGCAGGCAACCACCAAGGTGCGAGTGTCTGGGTCATCGTCGGCGAAGTAGATCTTTGCCATGGGGCTCCTCAATAATGCGGCGAAGAAGGAGTAGGGAGATGTTGCGGCGAACAGCCATCATCGAGGCGGTTGGCGAGAAGCCGCGCTGCCCGGTGCGTCATTCACTGTTTGATAGGTTCTACGATACAACTCCGCAGCAAATCCCCGGCTGCGGGTGTTTTCGTGCTCGGTCAGCCGCCTCCCTTCCATCGTGAGCACGCTGTCGCACACGGCAGTCACGTTGTCCAAGATGTGGGATGAGAACAGCACAGCGCTCCCGCGCCGAGCCAAGGCGCGCAGATAATGCCCATTGGACTCGGCATGGGTGGGGTCCAACGCGTTCATAGGCTCGTCCAAAAGCAGATACTTGGGTTGTGCCACGTAGGCACAGGCCAGTGCCAGCTGCTGGGCCATGCCTTGGGATAGGCGCCGGACGGCCCACTCTATATAGGGTTCCATAGAGCATTGGGTTACTACCTGCGCAATGTCTGCGGAGCTTTTCCAAAGCTGAGCTGCCGTTTGCAGGTGATCCCGACCGCTCAGCTGAGGGTTGAGCAGAGAGCCGTCTCCAGGCATATAAAAAACCTTCGATCGAATGGCCTGAGGCTTGGGCTCTTTGTGGCCGTCAAGCATGCGGCGGCTTGCCTGTCCCAGGCTCCTATTGCCCGCCAGCCACCGCAGCAACGTGGTCTTGCCAAAGCCATTGGGGGCGATAAGGCCTGTGACCCGTCCGGGCTCAAGCGTGAGAGACGCGTGTTCAAGCAGCCTTTTGCGCGCGAATCCCAGCACCAAATCATGTACTTCGTACATGGCTCCTCCTAAACCCTTGTGGAGCGTGCGGCAAGGTTTCCTACCACTGAAGCTGTTGCAACAGCCAAGCACCAAAGTCCTAAAACCAGCAATCCTTGCTCCCAGGACACTCCCGGCTCGTGGACAAGGGCTTCTCCGTTGAAATAGGCAAGTCCGCCGGCGATAGGCCAAAGATCGAAATAAGCCGCCGGATTCCAGGCCGAGGCCCCCTCTGCCAGCACATTGACTGCGAAAAGCCCCAAGATCGGCAGGCAGGCGATCGCTGTCGCCACTTGCCGCTTTGCGCCCAGGGACAACGCCAGCTGTGCCAACGACGCGCAGCAGGCGCATTGGATCAGCAATAACACAGCAGCTCGCCCCAGCACTTGGGCTGCGGTGAGATCCAGTACCTGCTGACCCTGGACGAACACTGCCGGATATCCCGGATCCCCAAATCCCGCAGCCAGCCCACGCTGGCAAAACGCCACCACGCAGGCTGCCATCATGAGCAGCCAAGCTACGATGGTTGTCACCCCTATGCTCGCCAGCGCCTTTGCTCCGGAATTCATGGGGCATTGTCCCAGTAGGCCCTTTGGCTCTTGCCGAGAAACCCCCACCCCCGCCACCAGCGCTGCTATGGCGAGCCATAGCAGCGGAGGCACTTGCCCGTAGACAAAGGCCAGGTAGGGCCATGCGCCCATCTGGTGGGTGGTGCCATAGACCACCGGCTCTTGGAGCTCTCCCACACGCACCATGGTGAGGGAGTTCGCGCGAATCATGGCCTCGTCTGTTCCGGCGAAGTAGCCTGCATCGCAAAGCGCCAATATCGCCTGGCAGTAACGGCCTAAGGCACGAAGTTGCTCAGCAGAGCCTCTTGGGCTGGATCCGGCCTCGTCCAGCGCCTGCTGGGCTTCCTTCCAGAGGTTGATGATATTGTCGGCAGCCCCTGAGTCCTGAAGCATCTGGATGCGAGGGCCAATGTCTTGGGCATGCTGGGTCACGTAGCTCTCGACCATATCGGCGCCGGCGGTGGATCCCACGCCGGCCAGCGGCAGCCACAAAAACAGGCATAAAAGCAGCGCGGCAGCATAAATCCAAGGGCTATGGAGGATCGCGCGAAAAAGCTCTCTGGCATAGGAAACCATGGGTGCTCCCATCGACCTTTATGGAACTGCCTTGATCTTAGGGAGTAATGAGACCTGAAACCTTTAGATTCCTGCCACAAAGCTGCCACAGATCGGAGCCGACCCCTCTTGCGGTTGCCAGCTTACCTTGGGATTTTTTGGGAAGGCACGGCTTCCTAGGGCATGATGGGAGGTTGATAATCCCGCATAGAGTCAGGTGTTAAGGAGCCAATATGGCAGAGTTTGTCTACCAGATGCACGACGTGCGCAAGACCGCCGGCGACAAGGTGATCTTGGACGACGTCACCATGGGCTTTTTCCCGGGCGCCAAGATCGGCGTGGTGGGCCCTAACGGCATGGGCAAGTCCACCCTGCTCAAGGTCATGGCAGGCAAAGAGGACATCTCAAACGGCGAGGCCCGCCTGGCCCCCGGCTACAGCGTGGGCATGCTGGACCAAGAGCCTGAGCTGGACGAAGACGCCACGGTGCTGGAGAACATCCGCCAGGCCTTTGGCCCGCTGCTGGCGAAGATCGACCGGTTCAACGAGATCGGCAACGAGATGGCCCAGCCCGATGCAGACTTCGACGCCCTGATGGCCGAGATGGGCACCCTCCAAGACCAGATCGACGCTGCCAACGGTTGGGACTTGGACTCCCAGCTCTCCCAGGCCATGGACGCGCTTCAGTGTCCGGACCCCGATACCCCGGTCTCTGTGCTCTCCGGCGGCGAGCGCCGTCGCGTGGCTCTCTGCCGCCTGCTGCTGGAGGCCCCCGACCTGCTGCTGTTGGACGAGCCTACCAACCACCTAGACGCCGAGAGCGTCCTGTGGCTGGAGCATTTCCTGCAAAACTACCCCGGCGCCGTCATGGCCGTCACCCACGACCGCTACTTCCTGGATCATGTGGCCCAGTGGATCTGCGAGGTGGACCGCGGCACCCTCTATCCCTACGAGGGTAACTACTCCACCTACCTGGAGACCAAGGAGCGCCGCCTGGCCGCCCAGGGCCAGCAGCAGGCACGCCTGGCCAAGCGCATGGCCGCCGAGCTGGAATGGGTGCGCTCCAGCCCCAGCGCCCGCCTCACCAAGAACAAGGCCCGTCTGGAGCGCTACGAGCAGATGGAGGCCGAGGCCAGAAGCGCCAAGAAGCTGGACTTCGCCGAGATCCAGATACCCGTGGGCCCGCGCCTGGGCGCCAAGGTCCTCGAGGTGGAGCACCTGGAGAAGGGTTTCGATGATCCTTCCGGCGAGCGCCGCGTCCTTATCGACGACCTCTCTTTCACCTTGCCGAGAAACGGCATCGTGGGTGTCATCGGCCCTAACGGCGTTGGCAAGACCACCCTGTTCAAGACCATCGTTGGCCTAGAGTCGCCTGATGCGGGCTCGGTGGAGCTGGGCGAGAGCGTCAAACTCTCCTATGTGGACCAGAACCGCGCCGGCATCGATCCTAACAAGACAGTCTGGGAAGTGGTCTCCGACGGCAACGACTTCATCACCGTGGGCGAGACCGAGGTCCCCAGCCGCGCCTATGTGGCGGCCTTTGGCTTCAAAGGTCCCGACCAGCAGAAGAAGGCCGGTGTGCTCTCCGGCGGCGAGCGCAACCGCCTGAACCTGGCCCTCACCTTGAAGCAGGGCGGAAACCTGCTGCTTTTGGACGAGCCCACCAACGACCTGGACGTGGAAACGCTCTCCAGCCTAGAGGCGGCGCTTTTGGACTTCCCCGGATGCTCGGTGGTGATCTCCCACGACCGCATGTTCTTGGACCGCGTGGCCACCCACATCCTTGCCTGGGAAGGCACCGATGAGAACCCCGGCCACTGGCACTGGTTCGAGGGTAACTTCGAGGCCTACCAGAAGGATCGCGAGAAGCGCCTGGGTCCTGATCTATCCAAGCCCCACCGCATCCACCGCAAGCTCACCCGCGACTAAGGCGTGTGTCCTAAAGCTTGGGCTTTGGGGCAATGGGCGGTTTGCATACACGGAGGCAATCGAAGGCCCGGGTGCATCTGGCGATGCACCCGGGCCTTCTCAAAAAGCCTCCTTAGCATGCAAACCGCCCTTAAGCGCCATTGCCGCAGCTTGAAGGCTTGCGATCCAGAGTCACGCAGCGAGTCTTGGCTGCCTGTCTTGCTCAGGCGTCTGCGGTTTTCTGCGTTATACTCGAAGCATCAGAGATGAAAACACAGTCCCCGTCGGGTAGTCGAGGGCGTACGGCACAGGCGCCGTATCAGTAACCTGCCTCCTTGGTTGTCCCTTCTCTGCATGGTGTGTCTACATAAAGGAGGAACAAGCCATGCGGATCAGCGTGTCATCCACCCTGACCTTATTCCATGATGGGCAATTTTGGGTGGGTATCATCGAGCATGTTGAAGACGGGCGTCTTGGAGCTTCTCGCATTGTGTTTGGAGCAGAGCCTTCAAATGAAGAGGTTTTGCATTTTGTGATTGAAAAATGGCAAACCCTCGCGTTTGGCGGTGTACAGCTTTCTGCTGCCAAGCCTTTGGCAGCAAACCCAAAACGCCGTCAGCGCGAGGCAGCACGGACTGCTCAGCGGGCGCCCATGAGCACGAAAGCGCAGGCAGCCCTGGCTGAGCAGCGAGAAGAGCTCAGGCAAGAATCGTTGCGGAAGCGAAAAGAGCGCTATGCCAGCGAAAAGAAAGCTCGTTTCGAACAGCGTGCCAAATCGCGCAAGGAGAAGAGGCGCGGCCATTAGTCCGTGAAGCGAGGGAATGCGAGATAGAGAGAGGTCTGTGTTGCGAGTACGTAGGTGCTGCGGTGGGGGCTTTTGCATACTTAGGAGACGTCTGAGAGGCCTCGGATGCATCGCCAGATGCAGACGGGGTCTCGAATTGTCTCCGTGTATGCAAAAGCCCCTAGCTGTGGTATCCATACGCCTAGTAACAAAACCAAGGGATACTCCCTAGATAACGTGTTACTTCAGCTACAATTCAAACTACACGTAATAGCCATCACACTCTTCGTAGAGAAGATGAGCCAACCTCATCAGCTGGCAAGAATATGCACTTAAGGGGCGTGTAGTATGAGGCAATCAGCGCGCAATGGATCATGGTATAAGAACTTACTAGTTGTGATATTAAGTATCACAATGATACTAGCAAATTCAAATATACAAGCATATGCCCAAGTGCTGGCTCCAGAGAGTCCCCAGAATTCAGAGATAGCGCTAGAGGAAACGCAACCTGTAGGGCCATCGGAAGATGCACCTACAAACATAGAAGTGAAATCGGTGGATTCCGAGAAAACAGACGCTGCCGCAAAAATGGAAGGTTCCACGAAGCTGGAGGACGATCTGGCATTCGAGCCGGAGCAACCCGCCGATTCGTCTCGTGATAAAGAGGCGCAGCTGGACGCAGGACAGCTGAGGGAAAAGCTGGAATCCCAGGATACCCAGCTCAAGCAGGCTTCCGTCGCAGACGGTTCGCGGCAGGCAGCCGGCCCCTTCGAGGTGACCGGCGGCGTCGCGGGCACAGATTATAGCTATAGCGGCACGGTTCTCACGGTTCTGACCTCTACACCCCTCACCCTCTCGACCCCCGCTCCCACAAGCTCCACCATTCAGATCAATCCCGGCGTTCACAGTGAGATCACCTTGGCGGGAGTGCGCATCCAGAACGCTTCGCTTCCTGCCATCAACCTCATCACCAACATCAACGACACGGCTACAGGCGCGCCTGCGACCGACGGCTCCCAGATCAGGAACCCCACCTCTCTCTACCTCAAGATCAAGGACGGGAGCACCAACAGCCTTACCACGGCGAGCCCCACCAACAATGCAGGCATCCGTTGTGGCGAGGGCTCCGTCCTCACCATCGATGACGAGCTGGACAACCGCCTTGCCAATGGTGGCGAGGCCAAGGTCGAAGGAGAGAAGGTCGTCGAGCCAGCGGTGCTCGTGGGTGGCAAGGAGATTGCCGCCGGCACCGCTTCTACCGAGCTCGACAGCCCAAATCCCGGTACCCTCTCCATTGTGGGCGGCGGCTATGCCCCAGGTATAGGGGGAAGCCCCGCTGAGAACGGCGGCACCATGACGTTCAACGGCGGCAACCTCGACGTGCGTACCTATGGCTGGGACTCTTCCGGCGAAGGGGCTGCGAGTTACTCGGCAGGCATCGGCGCCGCGGGATCTGCAGACGGCACCGCTACCGTCATGACCTTCAATGGCGGTACCATCCACGCCTATGGCGGCCTCCACGGCGCCGGCATTGGTGCGGGTCATAGCGGCCACGACGGTTTTGTGGGGGACCGCCAGCCCAACGCCATCCCCAGCCGCGGCACCACCCGATGCACTGGAGACAACCCCAACGTCGCCGGCAACATCACCATCAACGGCGGCTACATCTATTCTCAGGGCGGCTGGCATGGCGGCGCGTTTGGAAGCGCCTGCTGGTCCTCCAACAAGGGCAAGACCATCAAAGTGACCGGAGGCACTCTCATCCCTGTTCCCGGCAGCGGCGGAGGCGGCGCCCACACCGGCGACTATAGCGTCTTCCCCGAGATCGGCGGTTCCAAGGGCTATGTGGAGATCACCGGCGGTTCGGTGCGCTGCTCGGACCCCGCCACCCGCTTCCAGGGCATCGGTTCCACGGCCTGGGGAAACAGCAACTACCTTGAGCCTGGCTACAACACGGGCAACCCCAACGATCCCAACAAGGTCTTCATGGTGACCATCGACCTGTCCTCTGAGATCAAGGGCAACGGGGCCGCCGGCAACAACCTCATTTGGGACTGGGAGCTGCTGGTGGCCAACGAGCCCTACAACTACGGCGCCCCTCAGCAGTTCGACAACGGCAAGCTCTACCTGTGGCTGCCTAAATCTGCCACCCAGGAGCAGGTGACGGTGAACCTCTCCTACATCGACGATGAGGGCAAAGTCCAAAAGATCAACCCGCTGTTCCGCAACCCTGGGCAGGTGGACACCCTCAAGCGCTACATCGACTTCGAGCTGCCCAAGACCTATACGGATCACCTTTCTAAATACTATGACGGACTGCCCTTCGAGGCCTACGACCTAGGGGGTACCGACGAGAACGGCAACCCCAATGCCATCACCACCAAAGAAGACATGCCCAAGACACTCAACGACCCTCGTGCGGTGGATTGGCGCTATCAGCGCTTCACCGAGCGAGGCGGCCAGCCTCTGGGCCCCGAGGTCTCTGATAACAACCAGATGCCCTCCGACGTGGGTGTCATGCGCTTTGTGATGACCTCCACCCAGTACTCCAACAACCCGGCTCCGGAGTACAAGGACTTCCGCGAGAACTATTGGGGCCACCGGGCTTACGGCTGGTGCGACATCTCGCCGGTGCCTTCCTCCATCAAGCTGGTGGACGCTACCTGGGTGGAGGACAGCCAAAAGGGCGATATCGCCCACGACTCCCGCAAGGCCCTGCAGGTCACCTGCGAGATCGAGGGCGGCGTCTTTGAGGACGGCACCCACACCGCCGACACCTGCAAGGCTCCCCACGGCCGCATCCAGCTCTTCATCGACGACGAGCCCCAAGGCGACCCTATCCCCATCCTCTTCCAAGACACCGAGGTCGAGGTTGCCGAGAAGACCGCCCTCAAGCGCGCCAGCGCTGCCAAGGCCGGCACCAAAGTCTTGATGCCCAAGAATGCCACCGAGGTGCCCAACGGAAAGGGCGGCTCTACTACGGTCTTCAACTACGTCTTCACGCCGGCTGACTCCGACTATCTGGTGCCCAAGGCCACCGGCGACAACAAGCACGAGGTCTCGGTGCAATTCCTACGACCAGACGCCGACTATCAAGGCCCTGCCAACTACCTGGAGAGCACCAACCCTGCAGAAAACGACAGCGTGCCCAGCGCTGAGGTGCACATAGCAAGCCCCAGGTGACCGCTGACAGTCTGCCCGACGGCGGCAGCTTCACCCCAGTGGAGGGCGTCAACGATCCCGAGGCCATCAGCGGCCACGGATCTCTGCACCTCATCTACCATGCCAACAACGATGACGGCAGCCCCGCTGGCGAGGCAGTGCTCAAGGTCAAGTCGCCCAGCTCAGGCGCCTTCACCCTCACCGACAGCAATGGCGGCATCGTGCGCGCCTACCTGCGCGCAGATGACAGCGGCAACCCTATCCAAAACGCCGACGGCACCTACGACCTCATCGTGGACCCCGAGGCTGTGGGTCAAACCGAGCTGCACCTTACCCAAGAGGCCAACGGCGCCTATCTGCCCAGCCACTTTGTCTACGACATCACCGTGGACCCCGCTCCAGACATCCCTCCTGCGCCCAAACTGGACAAGCAGGTGGTGAACCTCACCCATCCTGACGGCCCCACCCAGCCGGGCGACCTGCTGGCCTACCAGGTCATGGCCTCCAACGAGCGCGAGGGATCGGTCTGGGAGGACGCCCTGGTCACCGACCAGCTGCCCGCCTGCCTCACCCTCGCTGCCGACAAACCCGTCCACCTCACCAACAACAACACCTTGGCTCCCTTCTCAGGCGAGCTCACCCAGGTGGCAGCCGCAGCCGATGCTCCTGCCTCCGGCCAGTACAGCGTTGCCACCGCAGCCAACGGCCAGCAGACGCTCAAGTTCTTTATGGGAGACATCATCGCCTCCACAGAACAGACGCCCCAGAGCGCCACGGTGGCCTTTATCTGTCGAGTGAACGACGATGCCCCAGGCCAAGTGCTGGACAACATCGCCACCTCGCCCGAAGCTCCCGCTTCCCCTGAGTCGCCTAACACTCCCATTGCCGGTCCGGCTACACCCTCTGGCAAGCCCGGCGAGAAGGTCTCACCGGCCGACCCCAAAAAGGACGATCTCGCTCTGGCAAAGAGTTTCAAGAACCTCACCCATCCTGACGCTACCGGCGTGCAGGTGGGCGACAAGGTGGCCTATAGCTGCACCTTTACCAACAACGGCGCAGCCAACTCCAGCCTGCTCTTTGCTGCCGTCTCCGATCCGCTGCCCTCCGGCCTCACCTTCATCCCCGGCACCCTCCAGCTTACCGATGCCGCCGGCGCCACCCACCAAGTCCCCGACAGCGCCTACCACGCCGATTCCCATACCATCGCTCTAAGCCTTGGCAGCCTTCCCGGCGGCACCAGCGCCACGCTCACCTTCCAGTGCCAGGTGAACCCCGAGGCACTGGAGCAGCCCCTGGCCAATCAGGCTTACGGTACCGGCACGCTGCCCTCAGACCTTCCTGCCGAGAAGCCCGACCCCTCAAACCCGGACGACCCCTCTGACCCCGACGACCCAACCAACCCCACAGACCCGGATGACCCATCCAGTCCCTCAGACCCCACGAAGCCGCAGGTGCCTGAAGAGCCTGGCCTTCCGGTGGACCCAGCTCTCTTCGACGAGCCGCTGGCCTCCAGCGCTCCCGTGGAGCCCGACTCTGTGATCCCGGCCGATGCCACTTCCAAGGATATGGCAATCACCAAAGAGGCTGCCAACCTCTCCCATACCGACGCCACCTACGAGGGGGATATCATCCGCTACACCCTCACAGCCAAGGCGTTGACGCCCGGTGCTGGTTGGATGGAGGTGGTCCTTCGCGATCAGCTGCCCCAAGGTCTCGATTATGTGGCAGGATCTGCGCACTTGCGCGATCAGGGCGGCACTCTCTATGCTCCCACCGATGCCATCTTTGATCCAGCCACCCGTACCCTGGCGGTGTACGGCGGACATCTCTGGGGCGGCCACGACCTGGAACTCACTTTTGAGGCCCGAGTCAATCATGAGGGTGTAGGCGCCGACATTGGCAACGTCGCCTATCTAGGTGGCCATAAACCGTCTCAATGGAAGGAAAACCAACCTTCTGATGGTGACGATCCCGATAAGCCCAACAACCCCAACAGCCGCGGGCCCAAGCCTGGCGACCCGGCTTCCGGCAGCGAGCTTTGGGACGAGTTCGCCAGCTCCAACCTTGTGATACAGAGCTCGGTCGCCTATCCGGTGGGCGCCGATGTGACCCAGGGCGGCGCCGTGCTTCCCGCACCGGATGGCAAGACGGTGGCCCCTGCAGGTAAAGTCGCCATCCCCAAGACCGGTGACGAGTCCCTGCTGCCCGGCATCATCGGGCTTGCAGTGGCAGCGCTTCTCGGCAGCGGAGTGGTGCTGCAGCGTAGGCGCAGCTAGAAGCCCGCGCTTAGAGCACTTGCAGAGCCTCTCGTCTTATAGCGAGAGGCTCTTTTTTGGCACTCCAAAGGGCAGCGCTGTTTTTACGGAGTCATGTTTGTGATGCGGTAGCTGGGGCTTAGGCAGATTTTATTGATGGGACGAAATCTGCCGCTCGATTGTCTCCGTGTATGCAAAAGCCCCCGAAGAAGCATGAAGCCCAACGTAGCGCTAGTCCAGCTCTTCTCGGTATGGAATGGACACCTGGGCGCCAAGTCGAGTGACCGTCAGGGCAGAGGCTCGGGTGGCAAACGCGAGGGCATCAAAGAATGACGCGCCTTCCAGTCGAGCTGCCGCCAGCGCTCCCAAGAAGGTGTCGCCGGCCGCAGTGGTGTCTACTGCCTCGACAGGAAGCGCCTCGACAAGCCGAGCAGAGAGTTCCAGTGGCGCAGTTGGGCGCAGGTTAGAGGAGAGAAGCCAATCGTCGGAAGCTGGAGTGCTTCCATAGGCGCCACGCTCGCCCAGCGTGATCGCCACCTGGCGCACTCCCGCCTCATGAAGCTTTGCGGCAGCGGCCTCGCAGTCCACCAGCGAGATAGGCAGGATGCCGCAGACGATCTCGCACTCCGTCTCATTAAGGCACACCAGGTCGCAGCAGGAGAGAAGATCGGCGTCCATGGGCGCTGCGGGCGCGGGGTTCACCAGGGTGTAAAGCCCCAGTTCATGCCCGGTGCAAATAAATGTGCGGACTGCCTCAGGGGCGCATTCAAACTGAGTGAGCGCCATATCGCCCGACTCTGCCATCGACTCCAACGCTTCGCGCACGAAGTCTGGCCCAAAGCCGCCATTGGCGCCGGGGTTAAGGATGATGCGGTTCTCGGCATCGCAGCGAACAATGATGGCCGTGCCTGTGGGAAGCGTGCTGTGACCCAAGTGGCGGGTATCTATGGAATCGGCTTCCAGCATGGCGCGCAGCTCACGGCCAAAGGCATCGTCGCCCACCTCGCCTATGAAGCTCACTGGAGCTCCAAGTCGCGAGGCGGCCACTGCTTGGTTGGCTCCCTTGCCGCCGGGAGTGGTCATAAAGTTCGAACCAGTGAGGGTTTCTCCTGCCTGAGGCATCCTGTCCACCTGGATGCTCAGGTCCATGTTCATACTGCCACATACGACGAGCTTTGCCATAGCCACTCCTTCGTGCCGGTCGCCTTTGCCTTCACTCTAACCCAGGTGGCGGCGCGGAGGGTTTCTCGGCAGCAGGGCAGGAGGACAAACAGGGAGGCGCCCGCGCATGACGGGCGCCTGTACAGACGAGAGCGCAGGCAGAATAAGGCGCCGCTTAGAACGACAGCGACGTTCAGAAAGCGAGTGATGCTTAGAGAGAGCCCCGCAGCTCAGAGAGAGCGACCCGTGAGGCCTTGTGCTTGCTAAGGCGACATCTAAAAAACGCCCCCACTGAATCATTAGATGCAGTGGGGGCGTTCGAACTTTCTCCATGTATGCGCAAGGCCTATAGAGACAAAACCTTAGAGAAACGTTACTCCTCGCCAGTGACGTCCTCGGTGACCTCGGCGTATTGGTGGCCGTTCTCATCGGTGCCAACGGTGATGTGCTCCTGGAGGATCTCGTCCTCGGCGCCCTCGATGGCCTTGCCAACCTCAGGATCGTTGTACTTGTCCTCGATGTTGTAGTTGGGCTTGATGGAGGCCTCCATGGAGTGGGTCTCGTCCTCGAGCTTGCCCTCGGCGATAACGTCGTCAACCAGCGTCTGCTCGGCCTTCTTTGCGTCCATATGCTCAGACATTGGAGTCCCCTTTCTGTGCCGGGCGCCTTAAGGCGTCGGATCGAATTGTCTGCGTCTAAGGTGTGCCCAACCAAGCGATTCCTAGTCCTTGCAACTTCTGACCCCACTGTTTGCGCAAACCCCTCTGGTTTCTTGCTGCCGAGAAACCCCTGCCCCTCAACCTGCAGCTCTTGTTGGGTATAGACCTCTGCGCGCAAAGATCAACAGGGGCGATTTAATGACATCACAGAACACATCCCACAACGCCGCCGCGCCTACCGAGTACGCGGGACAGACGCAATCCACCACACACGCCGCATCAGGGCAGTCAAGCTCCCCTTCGCAACCTGCCGCACAGCCCATGACATTGGAGCAAAAGATTCAACATCGCAACCAGGTGATCACTCGCACGGGCACTGTGGGCATAATCGCTAACGTAGGGTTGGCTTTGGCAAAGGCGGTCATTGGCCTCATCGCCAACTCGCTGCCTATCGTGTTGGACGCAGTGAACAGTGCTACTGACGCCCTCTCCTCCATCGTCACCATCATCGGCGTGAAGCTGGCGGGCAAGCCTGCCGATAAGGAACATCCCATGGGCTATGGGCGCGTGGAGTACTTGTCGGCATTGCTGGTGGCCACGGCAGTCTTTGCCACCGGCATCATCACCATGCGCGACTCCATCCTCAAGGTGATTCACCCGGAGCTGGCCCATTACGACCTGGTGGCCGTCATTGTCATCGTGCTCTCCATCGCCATGAAGATCTGGCTGGGGCTCTATACCCGCAAGCGCGGCAAGGAGACCCAATCGGAGGCCCTCGACGCCTCGGGCATCGACGCGCTCTTCGATGCGGTGGTCACCGGCGCCACCTTGGTGGGCATGTTCATCACCATGATCTGGCACATCACGTTGGACGGATGGATCTCAGCGTTCATCTCGGCTGTGGTCATCAAATCCGGTTGGGATATGTTGGCAAATATCATCAACGAGATCCTGGGCGAGCGTATCGACCCCACGCTGGCCAAGGAAGTGCGCCAGGAGGTGGAGTCCTTCAAGCCTGTCATTGGCGCCCATGACCTCTACCTCGACTCTTATGGTCCCAACTCCATGATTGGCTCCATTCACCTGGAGGTGCCGGCCCAGCTTACGGCGCAGGAGATAGACAAGCTTTCCCGAGCCATCTCCAAAGAGGTCTTTGACAAGCACCACATCATCCTGACCTGCGGCATCTACGGCGCCGATCCCAACGATCCGCAGTGGCGCGCCTTCAACCAGTCCATCCACGACGAGGTCATGCGCCATCCAGGCGCCCTGTCCATGCATGCGCTCTACGTCGACCATGCAAAGAGGCATGTGACCCTTGATGTGGTGCGCGATTTTGGCGTCACCAACGTGGAGGAGTTTCGCCAGCAGATCATCGACGACCTCACCCGACTTCATCCCCAATACACCTACACTGTCCACGTAGACGTAGACTACGCCGAGTAACGCTTTTCTTGCCTTCAGGAGGACTCCCTATGGCTACCTATAAGGCCAAGCAAATGATCGTGATGCGCCGCGACCTCAAGATGCGCAAGGGAAAGATCGCCGCTCAGGCAGGGCATGCCTGCGTGGATGCCACTCTTAAGGCGCTGGCTGCTCACGCTGCCAATGGCCGCGGCGTGGCGTTGGAGGAAGACGGCGAACCTCGCTTTGCTCCCAATGACGAATCTCCTTTGGCCGCCTGGTTTGGCGCCGGCGTGGCCAAGGTGTGCGTCTACGTAGATGGGGAAGATGCCCTGCTAGACATTGCCCAGCAGGCCATGGACCAGGGTTTTTTGGTCTCGTTGGTGCGCGACGCCGGCATCACCGAGTTCCACGGCGAACCCACTTACACCTGCCTGGCCCTAGAGCCCCTCTTCCCCGAGCAGGTAGACCCCCTCACCGGCGACCTGCCCCTCTACTAGCTCTCGCCCGCGTCCATGCTGCGCCTTGTCATCTCCCCCGCAAAAAAGATGGTCGCCGAGGACTCGTTGCCCTCAGTCACCACCCCGCGCTTCGCCTCCGATGCCCAAGCGCTTACTTCGCTGTTGCGCTCCCTTCCTGCCGAGAAACTCCAGCGCCTCTGGCGCACCTCTGACGCGCTTACGGCCCGCTGCCTCGCAACCCTAGAGGCCTGGGAACCCGCGGGGCCCGCATCGCCTCCCGCGCTCCTGGCCTATCAAGGCATCCAGTACGCCCGTATGGCGCCGGCAGTGATGACTCAACGGCAGCTAGACTACCTTCAGGATCACCTGAGGATCCTCTCAGGACTCTACGGCCTGTTGCGCCCCTTTGACGGAGTCTGTCCTTATCGGCTGGAAATGGGCGCCAAGTTCTCTGAGCCCCTGTGCGTCGTCGGGCAGGGAGCGCCCGTGTGCAATCTTTATCAGTACTGGGGCGACCGACTGGCTTGGGCGTTGGTGCAAGAAGGCACAGACGTGCTGGTCAACGTGGCTTCCGAGGAGTACGCCAAGGCGGCATGCAGCGGTTCTGGCACGTCTGAACTGCTTGCGGACGCCGGTGTCCAGGTGGTCACTTGCCTCTTTGGCACCGAGAAGGGCGGCCGCTGGCTGCAGCGCGCCACTGCGGCCAAGGAAACTCGCGGGACGTTTGTGCGCTGGTGCGCCGAGCATGAGGTGTGCGAGGTAGGGGAGCTTTCCGGTTTTGAGGAAGCCGGCTATCGACTGGATGAGGAACGCTCACAGGCGGGTAGTCATCGACTGGTGTTCTCGCGCTTGCCGCAAGAATGATTGCATATATAGTGAGCGCGACTTTACTGGCGGCCTATGCTGGTTCTGGCGATGTGTCCCGTTAGACCCTGTGGGCGCGATGGAGCACTATATAGCCGGCGATGCCTGCCGCCGAGAGCGCAAGAAGGCTGCAAAAGAGACCTCGGTAGCCCAGGACGGGCACCACGAACCCAAAGGTGATGGGGGAGATGCCGCAGGCGAGGTCGGTCATCATGTAGAAGGTGGCGTTGGCCACGGTGTAGCGCGACCTGCCTAGGTACTGGGTGGAAAGGGCCAGGCCGGTGGGTTGGATGGCGCCCAGGCCATAGCGGATAAGAGCCGCCGCTGCCAGCAGCTCGATGCCGTTGGTAGAGAGCCCCATCAAAAAGATGCCGGCGCCCAAAGCGATGAAGCCGGGGACGATGAGCAGCGTGGGCCTTCGGCGCTCTCTTGAGGGGTGAGGGGGCTGGCAAGGATCACTGCGAGGAAGGCGGCCGCCGCAAAAGCGTGCCGCCAAACAGCCGATAGTGAAGATGCCTGTGGCGATGGAGACGCAGGAGATGTCGCAGCCATAGCGGCTATGTGGCCCTGGTCCCCGCCGACCACCCCTACGCCCGCCGAGCCTCCCTCGCCATTGAGGAGTTCGACCGCGAGCCTATGGTGCAGATCAATCCTCGGCGCGGCACCAACACCGACGCCCTCCTTGCCGAGAAAGACGTCCATCCCGACGTGCGCTTTTATACCTCTGATTTCACTACCGCCAAGGCCATGGTGGGGGCGGGATTGGGCATCTGCCTCACTATCGACCTGGTGGGCTCTGTAGCAGGGACAGGCGCGGCGGTGGTTCCCATCTGTGGCGTGGACCCCTTTGTCTTTGGCATCGCCCACAGGGGCTGGGAGACGCTCTCTGCCCCGGCCATCGCCTTAGTGCGCGAGCTCGAGGCCCATAGGGCGCCCGAGCTCGCCTAAGTAGTACGGAGCAGCGGCGCGGTGAGCCGCGGCCGGATTTTAGAGGCAGGCCTTGTGCTACTGGCAGGCCTTGTAGATCTTTACGATGTCTTGGGGCGTGAGGTCCACGAACCCGGCGATGGCCGGGTTCTTGTGGCAGGCCTTCTCGGCCATTTGCTCGAAGTGCTCGTCATCTATATCGATGGCAGTGAGAGTGGGTGCCAGCTTGAGGTCGTTCACAAAGAAGCTCTGGAGGGCGTCGATGCCGGCGTTGGCGCGCTCCAGGTCGCTCAGGGCAGGATCGGTGATGCCAAAGACGTTCTGGGCGAACTGCACCAGTTTGGGCAGCGTGCCGTCTGGGTCTTTGGCCAGCACGAAGCGCATCCAGGCAGGAGTGAGGATGGCCAGGCCCAAGCCATGGGTGATGTCGTAGAACGCCGAGAGCTCATGCTCCATGGGGTGCACGCTCCAAGCTTGGGTCTTGCCGCCGTCGGCAAAGCCATTGATGGCCCAGCTGCTGGCCCACATGAGGTTGGCGCGGGCCTCCCCGTTGGCGGGATCCGCCATGGCGATGGGTGCGAACTTGATGACGGTGCGCAGCAGGCCCTCCATGAAGGTGTCCAGGAAGTAGAGGTCCTTGTCCTGGGAGAAGTAGGTCTCGCAGGTGTGGCTGATGATGTCTGCCGAGCCGGCCGCCGTCTGGAACGGTGGCACCGTATAGGTGTTCTGAGGATCTAAGAAGCTGGCTTTTGGCAGCAGGCACGCTGCGCCGCGGCCTTCCTTCTGATGGGTCTCAGGATTGGAGATCACGCCGCCCGAGTCCATCTCAGAGCCCGTGGCCGCAAGGGTAAGCACGGTGACCAGCGGAAGCGCGTCGTCGATGGGCGTGGTTTTATCGGCAAACCAGTCCCAGGGGTCGCGATCGGCCTTGGCGCCCGCGCAGATGAACTTGGAGCAATCGATGGTGGAGCCGCCGCCTACGGCCAGCACTACGTCGACATTGCCTTCCTTGCACATCTGGGCGCCCCTGCGCACCGAGGCGATGCGCGGATTGGGCTCGATGCCGCCCAGCTCGATCACCGAGAGTCCTTGCGCCTGCAGCAGCCCCATAATGCGGTCATAGAGGCCGGTGCGCTTGATGGAGCCGCCGCCGTAGGTGAGAAGCACGCAGGATCCGTAGGAGGCCACTACCTCGCCCAACTTGTCAAACTGATCGTCACCAAAGTAAATAGTGGTAGGGATGGAGTAGACAAACCCGTTCAATGGAGCTCCTCTCTTCGAGGCGAATCCGCGCGCTTTGGCCTCGCCTCTCCCAGTTGGCCGCGCCAACCATTGGCTATAAGGTTGCTAGTAGTGTAACCCGCAACGACCGCGCTCCCCCAAATGGGCGCGTTATGGTAGGGCGGTCGATTTAGGATGCAGCGTCCGCAGGAGGTGGCAGTCATGTGCGGCAGGTTTGTACCCTTGACGCTCAGGCAAGTGATGGCGGTGCTCCAAAGCCTGGCTCGCGGCCGAGCCACCGGCGACTATAGCGACGTTCCTCTGGGTGGCCTCTGGAACGTTGCCGAGAAGGACGCCTTTCCCGGCGCCCAAGCTCAGTTGATTTTGCCCTACGCGCTGGCCGAGCGCGCATCGCTGGTTGATCCGGCCTTGCAAGTCTCCGCCGATCCGCTGACGCCGGGGGCGATGGATCCAGAGGCGCGGCCTGCGGCGCCCCCTGGCGGCCCTGCGCCGGACGCCATGGGCCCCGACGAGCTTACTGCTGCGCCTATGAGCTGGGGTTTCTCGGTACCTTGGAAAGCCAGGGGCACCGTGTTCAACACGCGCATCGAGACGGCGCTGGGGGACCTGCAGCAGGGCTACGGCTTTTGGAAAGATCCCATCGAACATGGACGATGCGTAGTACCTTGCCGCCGCTTCTTCGAGGCCAGCGACATCGAGACGGTCACCAGCAAGCGCTCGGGCAAGCAGATCAAACGCATCTATAGCTTTAGCTCGCCCGATGCCCAGGTCACATTGCTGGGCGCGGTCTCTGATGGCCAGGTGTTCTCCATTGTCACCACCGAGCCCAACGCTACCATGGCGCCCATCCACCGCCGTATGCCACTGGTGCTCGAGCCCGAGGAAGTGGCCATTTGGCTGGGCCCCCATTTTGCGAGCTTGGCCAACCGCAGCGCCACTCCGCTCTCGTCTGAGCCTGAGGATCCCGGCCAGGCCACGCTGTTCTAGCCGGCAGCGAGCGCGCTGGCAGGATGGGCGCTGGACGATGGTACGCCTTGGCTCGCTGGTATGGCTGGGCGCGGGTTGGCCGTTGGCACGAGGTGCGGTTAGGCGATGGCAAAGCTGGCAGAAAGGTGCACTAAACGATGGATTTGGGCGAAATCCATCGTTTAGGAGGCGCTCGTGCCAAGATTGCCATCGTTTGATGCCGAGAAACCCCACCATCTCAATGGGCGCCCATTCTGTTGCCGCACGAAAAAGGCCCCCGGCATCGCAAAGATGCCGGGGCCCTAGCTATTAGGAGCTCGAGAGAAACGGGGCACTTTGTGCAGCAGCTTGGGTGCAGGCGGCTGGGTTGCCAGCCGCACCGGCTGCGGCGGTCTGATTGCAGGCGGCCGCGGCCGCAGGGATCGCTATTCAGCTTGCAGCGTTAGGCCACAAGCCCGCTGTTAGTTGTTGGCCACAAAGTAGCGCACCATGGGAGCGTAGCGCTTCTCGATGTCCTGGTGCACAGACAGGAAGGTGTCCTTGCCCGCAGGAGTGGTGGCAAAGCGGAAGGTGTCCCACTTGCCGTCCTTAAGGACGCGCTCCAGGTTGCGGCGGGCCTCACGGTTGAAGAGCTTGTCCAGCAAGCCGGCGCCCAGCACAAAGGTGAGCAGCGCGGCGACGTCGCGAGTCATCTCGCCCTTGCCGTCCAGAGCCTTCTCGATGGTGTCCACCATCTGCTTGCGGGCAGTGGGGGCGGGCACAAAGACGACCTGGTTCTTGGCAGCCTTGATGAGGCCCTCGTCGCGCAGGGGATCGGCGACAGCGGCCAGGAAGGAAGCGGCGCCGTCACCCTTGCCAGAGAAGTGCTCGATGAACTTCTGCACGTTCACCACGCGGCGCTCTTCTACATAGGTGTAGCAGGTCAGCAGGTCTGCCTGCTTCTTGGTGGGCTCTGCGGAGGGACGAAGCTCGGTGCCGTCCTCGCTCAAGTGCAGATAGCCGTCGCTCACCAGCTCATACATGGCTACCACGGGCAGGGTGGCGGCAGCCTCCTTGGAGGCGAAGGCGCCCTTGTCGTCCAAGGCGCAGAGCAAATACTGTTGAGTCAAAGATACGTTCATAAGAGATCTCCCTCAAAAGAAGCGTGCCAACCAAAATGGCGGCCTGAGCTTTGAGCCAAGGCAGGCCCAAAGGTTTTCAGTGGCGATATGTACCCACTTGGCGTGCAGAATTTGTGTCCATGCACATGCAGCAGGTGCAGCACGGGCGCTAGGCGGCCTTCCGCCTGCGCCGATGCGCCGCCTCGCGGCGAAGCGGCGCGCGGTGGCGCAAGCCTACCGGCGATAAGGGCGGTCGTCGCGCATCAGGCGAGGCCCAAAGAAGCCCATGAGGCCCAGGCCAACCGAGAAGAGCAGCCCAAAGAAGCCGATCTTCAAGATGAAGGCGATGGACGCCATGGCCAGGTAGGCCTCGGTGTAGAAGTCGCCGCGGAACACGATGGAGGCGTCCGGGGTGCCCTGAGTGAGCATTACGATGCCCAGAGCCAGGGCGAAGACGCCGCCAAAGAAGCCCAGCCAGTCATAGACCTTGCGGGCGCGGCGGTGTCCCAGGTGCGACAGCTCGCGGTCGATGCGTGCCTGCTCGGCCTCGCTGGCGGAGGCAGGAACCCCAGGCTTAGGCGCATCAGGCTTGGGTGCGCCAGGCGCGGGCGCATCCTTGGGTGCCGGGGCGCCTGCAGGTTGGGAGGGGGCGGGCTTCTCGGCAGCAGGGGCATCGGGGTTCCCAGAAGGGGGAACTGGGCCGTCAAACTGCTTGGCCTCAGGGCTCTCGGGCTCGATGTAGTTGGGGTAGACGGACTCATCGTCATCATCCATGGTCTCTTTGACCTGAGGCTCGCGGGGGATGGCGGGGATGAAGCCGGGGTCGTGCACGGTGCCATCGCTATCTTTGTAGGGTGCTACCTCGGCCTCTGTGACCGGGGAGCAAAGGGTGCCATTGGAGTCCTGGGTGCCGGACTCAGGGGTCGGCGTATCAGTGGCCATGGAAAATCTCCCATCGACGAATGTTCATTGTTTGAGTGATACCCTAATCACTCTCGCTTCTAGACCCTCGGAAGACGACTCGTCTGGATTAGCACACCATCGACTGGCGCGGCCGGGGCATAGAGGTGGGATGGCGCAAGATATGCTGGGCATGGCGCGGGGTTGCTCTGCAGCTGCTGTGCGCAGACTGGCGCCGCGAGGAAAACCTTGGAGGGGCACTTATGGATCCCGTGCGGCTGTTTGGGTCGGTGGTAGAGCGTGCTGCCCGTCGCTCTCCGGTGCGCGCACGCACACTTTTGACCTGCGCTTATAGTGCGGTTGCTCTCAAAGGGCGCTTGACTTATCCCGGCGGCACGATCGCTGCCCAAGACCGCTGCAACGGCGCGGTGGCTTCGATGATCGTGGATGGCATGCGCCATCCCGAGCGGGCCTGTGTAGTAAACATCTTCATGCCCTGCGAACTGCTCTATGCCCTGGGGGTCACCCCCATGTTTCCCGAGGGCATCTCGGTTTATGTGGCCTGCACCTCCTGCGCAGAGGTCTTTTGCGAGTCGGCGGAGTCCTCAGGCGTCCCTGAGAGTTTTTGCAGCTATCACAAGCTCATGCTAGGCATGGAGTCCACCGGCGTGCTGCCCGCCCCTGCCTTCATCGCCAACACTACCCTGGCCTGCGACGCCAATCAGGTGAGCTTCCGCTCCTTCGCCGCCCATGCCGCCTCGCCCCACTTCACGCTGGACGTGCCTCAGGAGTTCACGCAGCAAAACATCGACTATATCGCCTCTCAGCTGCGCCAGCTGGCTCACCAGCTCGAAGAGACCTTCCATGCCAAGCTCGACCTGGGCAAGCTTCAGGAGATCTGCGAACGCTCGCAGCGCACGCTGGCCAAAGCCAAGCTCTTCGCCTCTCGCCGAGCCTCCTCCACCCTGCCCATGACCCTCACCTCCGAGCTTTGCCTTTTGGTGTGCACCCACGTGCTGCTGGGCACCCAGGCTGCCGAAACTTATCTAGACGATCTTCTGGCTGCACAAGCCTTGTCGCCGAGAAGCCCTGCCGCCGCCGCTGGGAACCCGGCGCCCCCTCGCATCTTTTGGATCCACACTCTGCCCAACTGGCAGCACTCCATGGGCCAGATCTTTGATGAGGCCCAGTCGGCTGAGCTGGTGGGCAACGACATGGCCTATGACGTGCTGCATCTGGCAGACCAGCTGGATCCTCGGGATCCCTTCGACTTCATGGCCCGCCGCCTGGTAGGAAACACCTCCAACGGCCCGGCTGCCCGCCGCGTAGAGGCGGCTCTTAAGATGGCTCAAGAGGCAGCAGCAGACGGCGCAGTGGTCTTTGGGCATTGGGGATGCAAGCAAACCTTGGGCATGGCCGGTCTAGCCGAGAAGGCTTTCGATGAGGCGGGTGTTCCTTTGCTGGTGCTCAACGGCGATGGTTGCGATCCTCGCAACGCCGCCGACGGCCCCATGGTCACCCGGGCGCAGGCGTTCTTGGAATCGCTGTCCCGCGAGCGAACTTAAGGCGGGCTTAGGGGTTTAGGCTGGGTATAACACACTTCAAATAGCTGAGCTTGGGCTTCTAGGAGGGGGTGTCCTTCTCGGCAACTACGGGCCCAAGCGCCTTTGAGGAGTGAATGCCATGAACATTATGGACGCCATCGCGCAGCGCCATTCGGTGAGGTCCTACGAGTCGCGGCCCATCGAGCCTGCCACAGCCGACCTGCTCAGGGAGCTTATCGGCACCGTCAACGAGGAGAGCGGGCTGGCGTTTTCACTGGTGGTGGACGATCCCTCTGTGTTCTCGAACCTGCTTGCCAGCTACGGCAAGTTCTCCGGCGTCGACAACGTCATCGTGTGCGCAGGCCCCAAAGGTGCAGGCTTGGGCGAGGCCGTGGGCTATTGGGGCGAGCAGTTGGTGCTCGAAGCGCAGATGCAAGGCCTCAATACCTGCTGGGTAGGGGCCACCTTTTCGCATAGGGCTGCGCTTCGCTATGTGGAGCCTGGGCAGGAGCTCGTATGCGTCATCGCCATTGGCTACGGCAAAGGTGAGGGCAAGACTCATCCGGTGAAGTCGGTGGAGCAGCTCTCCAGTGTAGTGGGGGAGGCCCCCAGCTGGTTCGAGCGAGGCATGTGGGCGGCGCAGCTGGCGCCTACTGCCCTTAACCGCCAGGGCTTCCGGGTGGAGTATCGCGGAGGCACCGTGCACCTTAACGTGGTCCCCAGTCCGTTTTCCAGTGTTGATGCAGGCATTGTTAAGCGTCATTTTGAGCTGGGAGCCGGCAGAGAAAATGTGGCGTGGTCCTAAAAACAACCATATTTTGTCCGTTAAAATACAGTAGGCCTGAACAGCGGTTTTTCCCTAAAGGATCTTGTTTTGTGGTCAAGATCCCTTATTATTTAAAACTAAATATTACTGAAAATAAATCTGAACGGTTGCGGAAAACCCCAGTTTGTGACACGCTACACCCACGGCAACTAGGTGCCAAAATATAGCATCTAACCTGTTAAGTATGATAACTTATTAACGACGATAGGGTGCTAGCTATGGCCTTGACTAAGGAAGACAAAGAACGGATGTTGGCGGCCTGGCTTAGGGTCACCGCGAGCGTCGCGCAGGTCCAACAGTTCCAGGAGCTTCGATATAACGAGGCGGTCATCTGCAACATTCTCATGAAGAACGAGGTAGAGAATCCTGGTCACAAGCTCACTGCCACGGATCTATGCAACGAGTCTCATATGCTCAAATCGCAGATGAACCGCACGCTCTCTTCCATGGAGGCCAAGGGCATTATCAAGCGGGAGCGCTCGGATGTGGACCGCCGCCGCGTCTTTACCACGCTGCGTCCCGGCTCCAACATCTACGAGCGCCAACATGCCAAGATCTTGGACATTGTGGGTGCTGTGGCAGAGCGCGTAGGCGAGGACGATGCCGATAAGATCGTGGCTATGCTCAATGCCATCAGCGAGGCGGCTGAGCAGGTGGCCCGCGAGTCCGACGAGTGCTAATCGCATAGATTGTCAAAGCAGAGGCGCCCGGTGTCCGGGCGCCTTTTACAAGGGTTTGAAGAGTCTTTCAAACTTTTTATGAGCTGTCTTCAAGGCCGCTTCAGTGGATGCAGTCAGCGAGAAGGGGAATACTCCCCCCGAACTATGACTGCAACCCACTGTGAGCAGGTGCCTCATGACGATTCGTCATCATCATATAAAGCATTCCCTCCGGGCGGGGAAGGGTCAAGCCTCCCAGGTCGAGGCTCAGGCTGCCATGAAGGCAGACGCCAGCCATATCCACGATCTCAAGCGGCAGCGCGACGCCTTGGAGCACCAGATCCGCGAGCTGGGCGACCAGCAGGCAAAACTGGTGCGCCAGCGCCGCAAAATCGATCGCCAGATAGGCCGTACTCGCTACGACGAAACCATGGATGCCTTCTTTGGCCCAGTGGTGGATGAGGAGGCACTGGAAGCCCAGCTCGACGCAGAGGCTCAGCCCTCAGACTCCTTGCAGGGCCACACAGCCACACAGGACGCTCAGAAAGCGGCGGCCTCCTCTGCGCCCGTAGTCACCCCCTCACAGCCCCAGAGCGCCTCTGAGACCCCCGCCAAAGCGCCGGCAGCGAAGGTGCGGGCTTCTCGGCTGCAGGGGCCTCGTCCCACTGCGGCAGAGACCGAGGCTGCGGGGGCTGGCATCCTTACCTCCAAGGGCTTGCATCTGCCCAGCTATGTGGAAGTGCTGGGGCACAACCTGTCGCGCTCCACCGCCATCTATGCTGTGCTGTGTCTGGTGGCCGCGGTCTTTTTGATCCCGCTGTTTGCCAGCGCGGCTGTGGTGGCCTTCACCGATCTTTCCTCGGGCGACCACGCTAACCTCATGCTCACGGTGTCCATCTTTGTGGCCGAGTCCGTGTGCATTCTGGCGCTTGCCGCCTTGCTGGCTATCCTTGCCTTTCGCATGTGGGAAGGGGAGACGCGCTTCAGGCTCCAGCTGTGCGAAGCCAGCCTGGCGGTGCTCACCGGCGCCATCCTGTGCCATGTGATGGTCTTTGGCATGACCTCGTTTTTGGTGATCTTCGCCCTCGATGCGGCTCTGCTTATCTCGCTGCACTCCTATTGGGATCCCGAGCTGGCGCTAGAGCGCGCCAACCGCCGCACTGAATCCGAGTCGCTGCGCGCCATGATCTTCTCCTCCGACGAGCGCACCAACACCCCAGGCAAGCGTCCGGGTACCGGCTACATCACCCTTAACTTCTTCAATCTCTTTTGGATCTTCGTCATCGCGTCTGTCATCGGCCTTGTGGTGGAGACCCTCTACTTCTACATTGGCAATCACTGGTGGATGGACCGCGCCGGCATGCTCTGGGGCCCCTTCTCGCCCATCTATGGCTTCGGCGCCTGCCTCATGACCATCGCCCTCAATCATTTTCACAACAAGCCGGTGGCGGTCATCTTTTTGGTGAGCGCCCTTATCGGCGGAGCTTTTGAGTTCTTTACCAGCTGGTTTATGCAGTACGCCTTTGGCGTGACCGCCTGGAATTACTCTGGCACCTTCTTGAACATCGACGGACGCACCAACTTCTTCTATATGTGCTGCTGGGGCGTCTTGGGGCTCATTTGGGTCAAGCTGCTGTTGCCGGTGATGCTCTACTTCATCAAGAAAATCCCCTGGGGCTGGCGCTACAGCCTCACGGCCATCTGTGCGGTGCTCATCCTCTTTGACGGGGCCGCCACCCTCACCACGCTGGACTGCTGGTACCTGCGCGAAGCCGGCGTGCCGGTGACCAACCAGGTGGAGCGCTTTTGCGCCGAGCACTACGACAACGCCTATATGCAGCACCGCTTCCAAACTATGACCATGCATGTGGACAACAGCGCCCGCACCCAAAGCTAGCAGCTGGGGCTGTTGGCCCAGCTGCGCAAAAGGATCCTGGGCCAGCGGGGCTAGCTCTGACGCCTGCGCACAATAGCCGAGATGAGCGCCCCTGCACCCAGCGCGCCAGCCGCCACCGCGCATCCCTTTTTAAGCCGAGAAGCCCGCGTCCCCAAAAGCTTGGCCACGTTTTCCCAGGCCTGCTCGCGTCCCAGGTAGCGGCGGTAGCGGCGCAGCTCCTCGGGGCTTAAGGGCTCGGTCTCGTCCATCTGGGGCGCACCTCGGCGGTTCATGGGGTTGTCTATCATGGCCGCCACCGTGTCCTGGGTCATCTGGGCCACAGTGGTCACTCGCTCCTGCATGTAGCCGCCGGCCAGCACGCCCAGCAAGTCCATGATGTAATCGCGGGTCTTGGGGTCGGCGTTTACCAGCTTCTCGGTCACGGCGGCCAAGATCGCAGGATCGCCGCTCATAAGATCAGAAAGCGTGGTCACCGGGATGGCCGCCAGCGCGTCGAAGAACGCAGTGAAGACATGCTTGCGCTCCTGATCGGTGGTCTCGCTGAGCCAGCGGTCGAAGGCCTGGTTGAGGCTTTTGGCTGCAGGCAAGAGCTCCTGAGGGCTTGCCGCTACAAACCGCGGCCCCCTCACCTGCCAGCTCATGGCCGAGTGCTGCATGATTCCCGTGGCGTCGCTCTCCACGATCTTGGCGTCTTGAGTTACCGATAAGAGCTGCCCCACCACGTCGAACACGGGGATAAAGGTGGAGATTCTTTCCTGGATGGCTGAGAGCTTCTCGGCAGCGAGAACCCCTTTGTCAAAGCCCGGGCCGTCGTTGTTCCACACGCGGGCGATGCGGTCTTGGATGGGCGTGGCACAGAGGGCGGCTCCGTAAATGGCCAGGTTGCCGCCTTTGGAGTGGCCTCCTACCATAAGGGGGCCCGAGGTGGAGGCGCAGGTGGTGTTGAGGTAGTCTACCGCAGAGCGCTGAGAGGCCACGGTGCCGTAGGTCATCTCGAAGTCTTCGCGCCAGCCTACCAAGGTGTCGTCGGTGCCGCGGAAGGTGACATAGGTAGAACCGTCATCTAGCGCGATGTGAAAGGCGCAAAACTGCTCGGCGCTTTCGGCATCCAAGTGAGAATAGAGATTTGAGAGCCGGGCGTTTCCAAAGCGTTTGCTGGCTCCTAGGCGCCCCGGCAAAAGGGCGGTGTAGGGCGAGATGACCCCGGCGGAGCCATAGATAGACTCTTTGTCGTGAAGCTGGCGATAGCGGACGTCGGCTTGGGCCATGGAGATGGCGCCGCCTTCCTCTACGCTAGGCACCACACCCTCGAGGGCGCAGTAGGCAAGCTGGGACAAGATAGCATTGTCTACCTCGTTAAAGGGCACTTCTGCCAAAGAGATGTCGCCAAACCAGTCCAGGTAGTCGAGCATGTCGGCCATAGGTGGATCCTCTCTGAGAGTTTCGCCTTTGGGGCGCGTAAGTTTTGTCCTCTCGATGTGTACCGAATGGTACCCGCTCTTTGCGTGCAGGCGATAATTACCATAGATATGGCTAATTGATGAGAGCTTTTGGGGAATCGGCGGCCTCGTTTTCGGGGCGCTGCGAAGAACTGTTCTAGGAGCGGTATGGCACTTTTGAGAAACGCATTGGCTCCCAAGCTGCTTTGCGCAGTGGCGATCGCGGCCCTTTGCGCCAGCCCATTGGCGCTGGTGGGCTGCGATGCCACGGCTGGCTCTGCAAGCTCGGGGCAGGTTTCCCAACAGACCACTGCCGGCAGGCGGTTTACCGTGCCGCAAGCCTTCTTTGGCTCCAAGGACGAGAAGAGCGCCATTTCCCAGCTGGAAAGCTATGGTGGCTCCGATGTGGAGCGTGACGGCGAGGGCAATTATCTGGTTACCATGAGTGACGGCAACTACGAGCGCTTTTGTGAAGACAGTCTGGTCTCCACCTGCAAAGTGCTCGACGCCATTCCTGGCTCCCGAGACTATCCCCAGATTGTGGCGGTGGACTACAACGACGACCTCACCCAGATCACCTTCACCTGCGCCAAAGACGATATGGGCAACCAAGGCCAAAATGCTGCGAGTCTTGCCATTTATGTGGTGGCGCTTCATCAGGTGATCGCTGGCCGGTCACTGGAGTGCAATGTGACGCTTCAGAATTCGTCAGGCAGCACCATTGCAACGTTCAGTTATCCTCAACTTGGGTGAACGGTAGTAAAACGTCCGTAAATGGGTTGCCCAATGCGCACTTACCATGGCCCTTTAGAGAGGGCTTTCGGGCGTTTTCCTGTACGGTAGCCTGCAGGCAGCTATAACAATGATGCAAAATAATTATTTTTTATAGTGTCTCTTATTACACGTTGAACGCAACCTGATACAAATAATAAAGCAGAAATTGATATATATAGAATATAAATTCAAATAGATTAGCATGTGTTTACTAAGGGTGTATTCAGGCATTATCTCGTGGAAGCAAAATAAGGGGAATTAGCGGGTATATTTGCATAATATATATTAAGCTTCATCATAGTGTTATGCACTATAGATGCTCACGAAATCGTAGACTGTGCGTCAGGGGCTATGCAACCAGTAATATTCTTAGCGACAGATGCAGCGGGAAAACGGTTTTCAAAGATATTGTTAAGTAACGATATGAAAGAAAAACTCCACAGTTTTTTAGGGGATTCATCAACAGTTAGCGCTAAATTGCCCCTGACTTTAGGATGTAGGAATTGGAACTAGCGCGCGTTCATCGATATGTTTGGCGCGTTTCAAACTGGTTAGGAATTACGTATAGACAAACGTCGCTAGTGGATGCATTATAGATACTAACTATCGTTCCATCTTTTCGTAGGCGCTGGAGGAGCCATGAAGAGCATTGATAGTGCTGCCATCTTTAAAGCTCTGGCAGATGAAAACCGCGTCGAAATCGTTCGTTGCATTGCACGCAATCCTGGTGTGACGGCGAGTTCCCTGCTCGACCGCCTAGATATCGCGCAGTCCACTCTCTCTCACCACATGAAGGTTCTTATTGGGGCGGGCATTGTCGTTGCCAAGCGCAAGGGCAAGTGGACCCACTACTCCATCAACCTTGATGCGGTGGATCGCTTGGAGCGCTGCGTCACCAGCTTGCGCACCCCGCGTTCGCTCAAAGTTCGTGCTGCCCGCCGCAGCACCGGGCAGGAAACAGAGCAAGAGCCTGCGGTCATTCGCATGGACGACGGACAAGATAGCGATGTGCGCCGCGTGGCTATGGAAGACTAACCACTGTTGCCTTTGGTACATAGTTCGGTCTATTCCAAGGTCACTGCAAGGCGTACACCTCCACATCGACGCCAAGACATCGACCTAGTGGAATATCAGTAAGCAGTTGAGGGTCCCGGGTTTTAAAACCTGGGACCCTTTTGTTGTTACTAGAAATCAATGAAGGGGACCCTTAAAGGAAGGCGTTTCTCGGCATCGCCCAAGCCTTGCGAGAAGTGCGGGAGCCTGGACGCTGGCACGGCACAGGCTCCTTGCTGTGCAAGTCCCTCGGCGTTTGCACTGTTGACCCTCAGGAGGATTCCATGCTGGAGCTTGCTCATATCTCTAAGCGCTATCCCATGGCGGAGGGCGAGGTAGTGGCCCTTAATGACGTGTCGTTGAGCTTTCGCCAGAGCGAGTTCGTGGCTGTTTTGGGCCCCTCGGGATGCGGCAAGACCACGCTGCTCAACATCATTGGCGGCCTCGACAAGTACACCTCGGGCGACCTGCGTATCGACGGCCGCTCCACTAAGGACTACTCGGACGCCGATTGGGACGCCTACCGCAACCACTCCATTGGCTTTGTGTTCCAGAGCTACAACATCATTCCTCACCAGTCAGTGCTCTCCAACGTCGAGCTGGCCCTGGTGCTCGACGGTGTTCCCAAGGCCGAGCGCACCCGCCGCGCCACCAAGGCCCTCGAGCGCGTGGGATTGGGCGATCAGCTGCATAAGAAGCCCACCATGATGAGCGGCGGCCAGATGCAGCGCGTGGCCATTGCCCGCGCCATCGTGAACGATCCGGGCATCATCTTGGCCGACGAGCCCACCGGCGCCCTGGATTCCAAGACCTCCGTGCAGATCATGGACCTGCTGGCCCAGATCGCTCAGGACCGCCTGGTGATCATGGTGACCCACAACCCAGAGCTTGCCGAGAAGTACGCCACCCGCACTGTGCGCCTCTCCGACGGGTCGGTGGTCTCTGATTCCAACCCACCCACGGCCGCAGAGCTGGCAGACGAGCCTGTCTACCAGAAGCCGCCCCACACCCACCTGCCCTTTGCGGCGGCGCTGGGGCTTTCGGCCAACAACCTGCGCACCAAGAAAGGCCGCGCCTTTTTGACGGCCTTCGCGGGCGCTATCGGCATCATTGGCATCGCGTTGATCCTGTCGCTATCCAGTGGGATGAACGACTACATCAACAAGCTCGAGACCGATGTCATGGGCAGCTATCCTCTGCAGATCGACCGTAGCTCCTTTGATATGGCCAACGTCCAGTCCTATCGCCAGGGCCGCGTAGAGGAGAACAGCCTTATGGGTGGCGAGTCAGCTGATGGCTCTGAGGCTGTCTCGGGTGACAAAGGATCTGGCAACGATGCCGGGCAACCTGCTGACCCCGGCGAGGTGACCTCCGACAACTTGGTGGGATCGATCTACCGCGATCTAGATTCCATGGTGAAGACCAATAATCTAGGGGCCTTCCGCACTTGGATCGAGGGCCATCGAGGAGAGATCGACGACGCCGTCACCGATATTGCCTACTCCTACGACGTGAATCCCCAGGTGTGGCGCAAAGACTCCCAGGGCGATCCTGTGCTGGTGAGCCCGCGCTCCCTCATTCAAGAGCAGGGCGGCTATGCCTCCATGGCGCTTTCTCAAACCAGCGGCATCTCCACCGAATGGAAGCAGCTGGTAGACAGCCCCGTTCTTCGCGAGGACCACTATGAGTTGGTGGCCGGCGATTGGCCCCAGGAAGCCAACGAGGTGGCCTTGGTCGTCGACGAGGACAACCGCATCAGCGACTTCTACCTCTACACCCTGGGCCTCATGGACATGGACCGCATGCAGCAGGTGGTGGACGCCGCTCAAAACGGCACTGACATCGACGACCCCACCGAGACCTTTGACTACCGCACCATCTTGAACCGCGAATACACGGTCTTCTCTCCCTCCCAACTCTACCGCGCCAACGGCGAAATCTATGAGGACATGGAGTCCGACGACGCCTTCATGAAAGAGGCTCTCGACGCAGGCGACGGCTATCAGGTGCACATCGCCGGCGTCCTCAAAGCCAAAGAGTCTGCCAGCTATACCTCTGGCGTGGTCTATACCGGAGCGCTCACCGATGAACTCATGGACCGAGCCGCCCAGACTCCCGTAGTCAAAGCCCAGCTTTCCAATCCCGAGAAAAACGTGCTTACCGGAAAGGAGTTTGGCTCTGACTCCGAGCAAGCCATGAGTTCTATCGACTCCCTCTACGGCAACATGATGAGTGGCATGATGAGCTACTCCAGCTACAAGACGCCTGAGTCTGCGATGCACGGCAGTCCCCAGGCCCTGGCGACGCGGCCAGGACAGTGGCTTCAGCTGGATCTGGCGACTCCTGCCGATGTTCCGGGTTTGATGACGGTAGATGCTGCGACTCCCGACGACACAACTTCCGGTGCCGGTGCCAGCGCGGCTCCTGGCGATGCGGCTCCTGATGACGGTGGGACCACCCCCGGTGACACAACTCCTGATGCCACGACTTTCTCGGTAACGTTTAAGAACTGGGACGGCACCGTGCTGAGCGGGCCTGTGGAGGTGGCTCAGGGCCAGCAGATTCCTGCCTCGGCAGTGCCCTCGACGCCCACCCATGCCGGCGACGGCAACACCACCTATGTCTTTTTGGGCTGGCGCTCTGAGGGGGAGTCGCTGCTCTATCCTGCGGGAACGCCGCTACCTGCGGTGGAAGACGACTGCGTGTACACTGCGGCGTTCGTGGCGATTCCCGCGCAGCAGACCGACGCCGCCACGGCTGCTATTTTGCAGGCGCTCGCTCAGCTGACGCCGGAGCAAAGGGCGCTTTTGGCCTCGGCTCTGCAGGGCAACGAGGTAACTATTGACGATTTGATTAATGCAGGGGTGATTACCCGCGAGCAGGTGGATCAGCTGCAAGCTGAGGCTTCCAAGCGATTGGAGGAAGAGGCACAAAAGTATCTGCAGGACTATATCGATTCCATAGACACCGAAGCGTTGATGAAGCAATACATGCAGCAATACCTGGGGTCCATGGATCCGGAGACGCTCATGAAACGCTATCTGGCCGGTATGGATACTGATGAGCTTATGCGCCAGTATCTTGCGCAGGCGATGGGTTCTGGCCAGATGGAAGATCTTATTCGCCAGTATCTTTCGTCCATGGGCCAGGAAGACCTCATGGCGCTCTTCGGCGCACAGTTGGGTTCGCTGGATTTGGAATCGCTCGCAGCCTCGATGAATCCTGCTGTTGCCAACAGCTATGATGCGGTGATGACGCAACTCGGTTATGCAACCGAGGACGATCCTTACGCCATCACGTTTTACCCCAAAGACTTCGAGAGCAAGCAAAAGGTCCAGGATTTTATCAACGAGTACAACGCGCAGACATCAGAGGAAGATCAGATCACTTATACCGATATGGTGGGGCTCATGACTCGCTCCATCACCGAGATCGTCGACATCATTACTGCCGTGCTGCTGGCCTTCGTATCGATCTCGCTAGTGGTCAGTTCAATCATGATTGCAATCATCACCTACATCTCGGTATTGGAGCGCACCAAGGAGATTGGCATTTTGCGCGCGCTGGGTGCCTCGAAAGGCGATATCACGCGCATCTTCAACGCTGAGACTTTTATCGAAGGATTGATGTCGGGCGTCATGGGCGTGGTGGTGACGATGCTGCTCAACATCCCCATTAGTGACATGATTTATAAGAGCTATGGCGCGGCTAACATTGCCTATCTTCCGCCCTATGACGCATTGCTGTTGGTGGGAATCTCGGTGCTGCTGACGTTTGTTGCCGGCTTTATTCCGGCACGCCTTGCTGCCAAGAAGGATCCCGCGGTGGTGCTTCGCAGCGAGTGATGCGGGTTGGGGCCGCTGTGGACCTAAGAAGTGCTGCAGATCCATAGAGCGATTACTGACGATAGGCGTGCAATAGGTGGGCGCTCGGGGGAGTGTCCACCTATTGTTGTGATGATTCAGCGACGGAGAAGATGAGGTAGGGACGGGGGAGTTTCTCGGCAAGGAAAGAAGGTGCTGATAGAGGGTCGGATGAGCATCCAGGAGCCTAAAACTTGACAGATTTTGGTAAGAAAATGGTCAGAAATTTGTCAGACGCTCCTGCTAGGGTGCGCCCATGGAAGTGATTTTGACTGACATAAGCGCTTGGACCGTCTATGCCTCAGGAGCGCCTCTCATCCCCGTCCCGCAAGCTGAGGCCATCCGCGTCATCCAGGGCGCGCGGGCCTCTTCGGCTGCGGCCTCGATGGTGCGCGGTCTTGTTTGGTGGAAAAGCTGGGAGTCCTACACCCGGGCGCTGCTGGGGTTGCCGGAGGGGCGGTCGGTGCCAGTGCATCTGATGGTGTCACCTTGCTGTCAGCACGGTGGTCGCGGACCTATCAAATGTCACGTAGCGCCACAAGGCGATATGCATGGGTTTTTGTGCAAAACGCCAATGGCCGCTAACAGCGGAGAACCAATTTATGTGGTGAGCCCTGCGGCATATCCTCTTATACGCGCGCGCAGGTTGGATATATTGGGGGTAGCCGATCTGTTGGCGCAAATGTGGAGCGATTTTTTGGTGCGCCCAGACTTGGGCGGGGTGATTCAATATCGCTCTGCACCCCTATGCTGTAAAGACGAAGTCGAAACTATGCTGGTGTCGCTTCCCTCGGTGAGAGGCGGCGTGCAACTGCAAAAAGCACTCGGATACGTTTCGCCTGGCGCGCACTCTCCCATGGAAGCGGTGCTGCAATTGGCGCTCTGCCTGCCCCAGAACATGGGAGGATGTGGCTTGCCGCTTCCAGCAATGAACAAATCCATGCCCCTGCCTGGTGATGCGAGGGCTTTGTTCAGGGGCCAGCGAAGAATAACTCCGGATTTAGCATGGCTCGAAAAGGGCCTTGTGGTTGAGTACGACAGTTATCAAGAACATGATCAGACTGAAGCTCAAGCCCAAAACGATCGCAACCGCAGAGATGCTTATGACCGAATGGGATTGCGAACGATAACGGTGGACAGAAGCACCATGCGAGATGACACAAGGCGCAATCTGGCTTTTGCAAAAATAACCAACTATCTAGAGCGCGAGTTTGATTGGTCGGGAGATGCACAAATAAAACGGCACGATTTGGCGTGGCGACTCATGCACCTGCAGACTATCTGGTAGCAGCCCTCTTGCTCTTAGGGGAACTCACCTTGGGACTCCCCCTGCGGGGAGGCCATAGACGACCTGCGACGATCTGGGTTTACTGTTGGGCGGATCCCTCCTGTGGGGGCCATCTGGGCCCGCTCATCTCGATGTGCTAGATGAGTATCTAGGAGAACAACTTGCAAAGCTGAGATGGCTATTAGACTCCAAATAGAACGCTTCTCAAGCGATCTTCAAGCGGTAATGGACTCCTAAGCAGCCAAATAGAACAGAATGGGTTCTATTTGGCTGCTTAGGAGAACAGGAGGCTCACAGAACCGTTCTCTTAGAGCGCCTAGGAGAACAGCTGCTCCCTCTGGGTGTTCTTTTAAGGCCCTAAGAAGAACGCGGCTGCCCTATATGGGCCTTCTTTTGGGACCTCTGAGACTGCGTCGTATCCAAGGGTGCATAGCCAGCAGGGGGAGTGGTTTGGCTGCCTGAGAAGTCGTTATCCATCGGCCGAATCGCATTGCCCCTAAGACCCACAACAAGAGGTGCCCCATCGCTAGGTGGGGCACCTCTAAAAAGCTTTCAGCACAATGTCTGCGCAGCAAGATGCGGCAGCTGCCCTGCAGGACACAATGGCTGAGCAGGACGCAGTAGCTGCGTTGCAACACCAACTCTGTAGCAGCGGGCTACTTGGAAGCAGCGTCGGCGGCAGGAGCAGCTACCAGGTCGGCCTTGACGCCGTTGTTGGAGCCAATGACGCCAGCCTGCTCGAGCTGGGCGATCTGCTCGTCGGTGTAGCCCAGACCCTTGAGGATCTCGACGTTGTTCTCGCCCAGGTTGGGGGCGCGCTTGTAGTCGGGCTTGTAGTTGGAGAGGCTGAAGGGCAGGCCGATGGTCTTGAAGGAACCGCGAGCCTCATCCTGATCGATGGTGATGATGGTGCCGTCGGTGTTGAGGTCGGGGTCGTTCTCCAGCTCGTTCCAATCCAGGACGGGGCCTACGGGCACGCCCTTCTCGCCAAGCATCTTGGTGAGGGTGCCCTTGTCGTACTGCATGGTGAACTGCTCGACGCGCTCGTAGATCTCCTTCTTGTGCTCATCGCGTGCGTTTGCAGTGTTGAACTTGGGGTCGGTGAGCCAGTCCTCAAAGCCCATGGCGTTGCAGAACTCCTCGAAGCCCTTGGGCGACTGCTGAATCACGATGTACACGTAGGCGTTGGGGTCGGTCTCCCAGCCCTTGGCGCGGTAGCACCAGCCCAGAACCAGGCCGCCCTCGGCGTTCTCGGCGCGAGGAATCGCCTTGCCCCACTTGTAGCCGGGGTAGCAGGCGTAGTAGCTCAGCTGATGCAGGCGGTCCAGGATGAGCTGGTCGCGCAGCTTGATGCGGCAAAGGTTGAGCACGGCGTTTTGCATGGACTGATAGACATAGGTGCCCTCGCCGGTATGCTCGCGCTGCATAAGGGCGGCGAGGATGCCGATGCAAAGGTGCATACCGGTGTTGGAGTCGCCCAGGGCGGCGCCGGACTGGGTAGGCACGTTGAAGTCGCCCTCGTTCCAACCGGTGGTCGAAGCGGCACCGCCAGCGCACTGGGCCACGGGCTCGAAGGCCTTCACGTGGGCAAAGCGGCTGCCCTGGTTGAAGCCCTTGAGGGAGGCCATGATGCACTTAGGGTTGATGGTGTGCACTTGCTTCCAGCCAAAGCCCAGCTTCTCCACGTCACCGGGGCCAATGTTCTCTACAAACACGTCGGCGTCCTTGAGGAGGTCGGTGAGGATCTTCTTGGCAGCATCGTCCTTCATATCCAGGGTGATGGACTTCTTGTTGGCGTTCAGCTGCAGATAGTACAGAGAGTACGAGCCGTCGACGTCGTTCATCTCGTTGCGGGTGGGGTCGCCGCCGTGGACCTTCTCCAGCTTGATGACCTCTGCGCCTAGCCAGGCGAGGATCTGGGTGCAGGAGGGGCCGGATTGAACCTGGGTCCAGTCGATGACTTTGATGCCGGCAAGCGGCGCAGTATTGGTGGTGTCAGCCATGAAAATCCTTTCATTCCAAGGAGGACAGACGAGCTTCATGGGGGTAGGGACCCCCACCAAAAAGCCTTCATGGTGCGATGAGTGTTCACAGGCACTCTTACCCCACAACCATTCGCGCAACCCTGCGGCACGGAGCCGCCGCCAAAATCTTCACTGTCGAGCAGGGCTGTTGCGCCCATGGCGGTCATTTGTCCGCCATCCGCCGTCAGCTTAGGGGCTCAGGCCAACTGGAGCCACAGGGCAAAAAGCCGCCGGAGGTGGGGAAGGGTTTCTCGGCAAGGGAGAATAAATAATCAATCAAAACAAATAAACCCTCATGAAAATAAAAAGGTATTGGCACATATAAAAGGAATCTGAAATTAGCATTGGGCGTGAGCTTGTGAAACATCTCGCCGACCGATGATTTTGTGCGTGGGCGGTCAAGTTGGTGTGAGGAGATCGGATTAATGGGAAGAGACGTAATGCGATGAAAGAGCTCATCTAGGGGCGGCTGGGCCTTGTATTCAGGGGCTCAGCGTCCTTCTTAGAGCGCGCAGTCGGCTCGCGCGTGCTGCCGGTTGCGTCACCTGTTCACTACTTCGAAGGAGGCTGTTGTGACCACTGGCACCACACCTACCACTTCCACTCAAGACCTTACCGACGGCATGCATTTTTTGGCAGACACCATCATTGCCAATGGGGTGAAGAACATGTATGGCGTGGTTGGCATCCCCGTCACCGACTTCGCCCGCATTGCTCAGGCCAAGGGCGTCAAATACATCGGTATGCGCCATGAGGCAGATGCAGGAAACGCTGCTGCTGCCGAGGGCTTCCTTACCGGCCGTCCCGGCATGTTCCTTACCGTTTCTGCTCCCGGTTTCCTCAACGGCCTCGCTTCCCTTAAAGAGGCGACCGAGAATGGCTGGCCCTGCATCCAGCTGGCCGGTTCCTCGGTGCGCCATACGGTGGATCTGGAGGAGGGCGAGTACGAGGGCCTCGACCAGCGCGCTTACGCTGCGCCCTTCGCCAAAGACTCCTTCCGCATCGACAAGATCGAGGACATCCCTCTGGGCATCGAGCGCGCCATCCGCACCGCTATGGCAGGCCGTCCTGGCGGCGTCTATGTAGACCTCCCCGACGACCTCATGGGTCAGACCATCGAGAAGTCCGTTGCCGAGAAGATCCTCGTCCCTGCCCAAAACCTCACCCCTTCCCAGGCGGCCGATCCCGCCATGGTGGAGAAGGCCCTGGAGCTTCTGGAGGGCGCCAAGAACCCCTGGATCATCATTGGCAAGGGCGCAGCTCTGGGCCGTGCTGAGGAGGAGTTGGCTGCGTTTGTCGACAAGACCAACATCCCCTTCCAGCCCATGTCCATGGCCAAGGGCCTCATCCCCGATGACGACCCCCACTCCACCGCTTCCTGCCGCGGCCTTGCCATGCGCACGGCAGACGTCATCCTGCTGGTGGGCGCTCGCCTCAACTGGATGTTGGGCTACGGCAAAGGCAAGAAGTACAACCCCAACGTCAAGTTCATACAGATCGATATCGATGAGTCTGAATTCGGCAATGCCCGTCCTATCGACTGCCCGCTGGTGGGCGATGCGAAGACCGTCATGGGCCAGCTGGTGGACGGCCTGGCCACCCACAAGGTGCAGGCAAGCCAGGAGTGGCTGGACCTGCTGGCGGCCGACGCCAAGAAAAACAACGAGCGCTTTGGCGGTGCTGAGACTGCAGACACCGTGCCCATGACCCATCAGAACGCCCTGGGCGCCATCAAGCGCGTGCTGGACAAGAACCACGACGTCTATCTCACCAACGACGGCGCCAACACCCTGGACGACTGCCGCGACATCGTGAACATGTACCTGCCCCGCCATCGTTTGGACTGCGGCACCTGGGGCGTCATGGGCGTGGCCATGCCCTACGCCATCGGTACGGCTGTGACCACTGGCAAGCCCGTGGTGTCTATCTCCGGAGACTCTGCCTATGGCTTCGCACCTCTCGAGGTCGAGACTGCCACCCGCTTCAACCTGCCTATCGTCACCATCGTCCTCAACAACGGCGGCATCTACCGCGGCGACTTCGAGGATCTGGGCGACTCTGGAGATCCTAGCCCCCTGACCTTGGATGCCACGGCTCACTATGAGAAGGTGGGCGAGGCCTTCGGCGCCAAAGGCTACTACGCCACCACCCCTGCCGAGGTAGAGGCAGACCTCACCGAGGCTCTGGCCTCGGGCAAGCCGGCCTTCATTCATGTGCAGCTCTCCATCCATGCCGGCAAGGAGTCCGGCCACATCGGCAACCTCAACCCCAAGCCTATCTTTGGCCCGCTGGCTACCGGCGAGTGCGAAGACCTCAATGAAGAGGTTGTTGACGGAAAGCTGGTGCAAGAGAAGCCTGCCCAGCAATAACTTGGCGCATGCCACGCGATCTGTCAGTGAGGAGGCCGCCTGTCAAGGCGGGCGGCCCCTCTTAAGAGAAAAGCCCCTTTATGATCAAGATCATCGTCAACGACATCATCCCTATCTTGGTGATCATGGCTTTGGGATACATCTGCGGCCGCGTTCACTATTTTGATGACGACCAGCGTCAGGGTCTTAACAAGGTAGTGCTGGACATCGCCCTGCCTGCGGCCCTCTTTGTGTCCATCGTCAAGGCTACGCGCGAGATGCTCGCCTCCGACCTCATGCTTACCATCCTATCTTTGGTGGGTGTCACCGGAATGTTCATGCTCAGCTACTGGCTGTGCAAGAAGCTGTTCCATCACACCACCCAGGAAGCAGCCATCTGCGCCATGATCGCAGGCTCGCCCACCATCGGTTTTCTGGGATTCGCAGTGCTCGACCCCATCTACGGCAACGATGTCACCACCAACCTGGTTATTGGCATCGTGTCCATCGTGGTAAATGCTGTGACCATCCCCCTGGGCTTCTACCTCATCAACAAGGGCCAGAGCGAGCTGCGCGACAAGGTGGCCAAGCAGTCTGCAGCCTCTTCCAACGGCTCCGCTGCTGCGGTGGCTGCCCCTGCCAAAACCGTAGCCGCTGTCGCACCGGCACCTACGCCTGAGGGCGCCCCGGTAACCGACGAGGAGGCCCGCAAGGCCGAGAAGGAGCATGGCATCCGCAAGGAGATCGACGTCATTCGTGCCGAGGAACGCGGCCATGGCAAGAAGCATGTCATCAAGAACCAGAACCTCGCCGCCATCGTCAATGCGGTGAAGAAGCCCGTGGCGGCGGCGCCGCTGCTTGCTGTGGCGTTGGTGCTTCTGGGTGTGCGCGTTCCCGATGCGCTGGACCCCTGCTTCGACCTTATCGCCAAGGCAAACTCCGGCGTCGCCGTGCTGTCCGCTGGTCTGGCGCTCTCTACCGTAAGCCTGGGCATCAACAAAGAGGTCATCTGGAACACGTTCTTCCGCCTGATCCTCACCCCCGCGGTCATCGTGGCCGCGGGCTTCCTGTTGGGAATGGGCTCTGACCCTGCGAAGATCTCCATGCTCTGCATGGCAGTGGCCCTGCCTCCTGCGTTCTCCGGCATCATCATCTCGAGCCGCTACAACATCTATGTGAAGGAAGGCGCCAACTCGGTGGCCGTCTCTACCGTGGGCTTTGCCGCCACCTGCATTCTGTGGGTGTGGCTCATGCCTGTTCTGTGCTCCATGTTCCACTAAGGGAGCGGGTATCCGGCGGCCCATTGTTGGGCAGCCTTTGACGGCTGTCGCCATCGCATCCTCTTTGACATCCAATTCGTTATTAGTGCAGTTTCGGCACTGGGGTTTTGCATCGCCCCAGTGCCGAAACTCTTCTTATAACGAGAATGGAGCCTCAGACAGGCAAAACCGCACCCGTTTTCGTAAAAAGGGGTCCGAATAACGAATCTCACGCCGTATCATCCCGCATGCGCTCAGCAACACGCCGTATCATCCCGCATGTGCCCAGCCAGCATGTGCCCAGCCAGCATCCATCAGGCTGGCATACGCTCCGCCAGCATCCGTCCATCGTTTCAGGCCACGCGAAAAAGCATCTCATGGGCGCAACGAAAAGCTACAGAGTACGCGGCCGGAAGGGGAAAAGTCGCCCGATGCCCCTTCCCAAGCCGTGGGCCACCGCCACGCAGGGAACGATCCAGGGCGCAAACCCCCAGCCAAAGAACTCGCAGCCAATAAGCATGCCCGAGATAGGGGAGTCCAGCGCCACGCCGTAGAGCGCCACCATGGCGAGGGCGCCGCAGATCAAGGGACTGGCTCCCAAAAGGCCCGCGATAGAGGAGCCGAGAAGGGCGCCCACCACAAACATGATGGTCACTTCGCCGCCCCTCAGGCCAAAGCCCAAACACACAATGGTGAGCAGCAACTTGTAGGCAAAGCCCCAGCTAGGCTCCGCATGAGCGAGAGCTGGCATCACCAGTTGGGTTCCCAGGCCGGCCCAGGTGGCGAGCTTGGGGATGAGAAGGAGCGCCAGCGTGACCAGCGCTGCCCCTGCGAGCAAACACTTCATAGGGGAGCGCCCCAGCCTGTCGCGCACCAATTCCAAGCAGCGCACTCCGGTGCCAAAGCAGGCGCCTGCAACCGCGCACGCCACGGCTACCAGGCAGACGGCCCACAGATCCACAGGAGTGGCCCCCTGCACACCCACAAAGGGGGTGGCGATCTGCAAATTGAGGGGGCGCGCGAATGCGGCGCCAATCAAGCAAGAAAGCAAGACGGTAGGCAGATGGCGCAGGGCGATGCGGTGGGCGCGAAGATGCTCGACCAGGTAGGCAAAGACGCCCAGCGGCGCACAGAGCAGTGCCGAGAAACACGCTGTCAAGCCACAGGCGCACGCCCAAGCCCAGGCAGGCTCACCGTCATCTTCTTCCAGGGAGAACCAGGGAAGCAGCAGCGTTCCTACCGAGGCCCCCAGATGCTTGGAGGCAGAATCCGGCCCCACGGAGGCGCCTCCTGCAAGAGACATCAGCGTGCCGAGAAAGACGGCAATCCCTTCTCGGACGGGAAAGCGCCTGCGGGACTTCATGGAGTCGATGAGGCCGTCAAATCCAGGGGTGAGGTTCATAGGCAGGCGCAATGCTCGGTAGAGCGCGATTTCCAGCAACCCTAGCGCAGGCAAAAGGGCGCTCATCCAGGGGAATGCGCGCCAAAGCTCGCCTATCCAGGAGACGCTGCGGCACAACACAATGTTCGCAAGGCCGCAGAGTAGGCCGCAGACCAGGGCAAAGGCCAGTCTGCGTCGTCCTTGTACCCAGTCGTAGCGAGCCATCCGTCCCTGCAGTTGGGCAGTCTTCTGGCGAATCGCGGAGCCCACACTCACCTCCCATATATCCGTAGATTCCTTTTTACCCATGCAGGCAGGCGTATGCCTTGGGATGGAACCTCTTGGGGGGTATAGACCAACGGAAGGCACTCATTGCGTCCGCGCATTTCTTGGGAGGCACCATGGCACAAACTCCGTCCACCCCTGCGTCTGCATCGTCGACTACGACAAAATCCCAGCTTCAGGCTATGGATGGCATGACGGCAGCGGCTCAGGCGGCCTATGCGCTCTCGGATGCGGCCTTCATCTATCCCATCACGCCGGCCTCGCGGATGGCAGAGACGGTGGAACGCTGGGCGTGCGACGGCCGCCTCAATTTCTTTGGGTCGCCGGTGGAGGTCAAAGAGATGCAGTCCGAGAAGGGCGTGGCCGGCGCTCTGCACGGTGCTCTGGCAGGAGGGGCCCTTACCTCGACGTTTACTGCATCCCAGGGCCTCATGCTCATGATTCCCAATCTCTATAAGCTCTCGGGTGAGCTTTTGCCGGGTGTGCTCCATGTGACGTGCCGCTCGCTTTCGGCTCATGCTCTGTCGATCTTTGGCGACCATCAAGACATCATGGCCATCAGGGCAACGGGTCTAGCCATGTTGGCCAGCGCCACGGTGCAGGAATGCATGGACTTGTCCTGGGTGGCACACTTGTCGGCCATCGACGGATCGGTGCCCTTTGTGCACTTCTTTGACGGCTTCCGTACCTCGGATGCCATCGAGACCATCGAGACCGTCGACCCTGAGGCCATGAAGCCACTGGTAGATTGGGATAAGGTGCGCGCCTTTAGGCAGCGTTGCCTGGAGCCCGAGCGCCCACAGGTGCGTGGCACCGCTCAAAACTCTGACATCTATTTCCAAAATCGCGAGGCTGCCAACCCCTATTATGACAAGCTGCCGGCGCTGGTGCAGGCCAACATGGACAAGTTGGCAAAGGTCACCGGCCGCCAGTATCATCTCTTTGACTATGCCGGTGCGCCGGACGCTACCCATGTGATTGTGACCATGGCCTCGTCGGCCCAGGTGGTGGCCCAAACCGTGGCGCAGCTGCAGCATGAAGGCCACAAAGTGGGTGTGGTTGCCGTGCGGCTCTATCGCCCCTTCTCCGGGGCTCACCTTATGGAGGCGCTGCCCCAGACGGTGGAGTGCGTCTCGGCGTTAGACCGCACCAAAGAGCCTGGCAGCCTAGGCGAGCCCCTCTTCGAAGACGTGGCGCTGGCAGTGCTTTCAAGCGGACGTGCCATCAAGGTCTTTGGCGGCCGCTATGGATTGTCTTCCAAGGATTTCACTCCGGCCCAAGTCAAGGCCGTCTTCGACAACATGGATTCCAGCTCGCCCAAGGAGCGTTTCTCGGTAGGAATCACCGATGACGTCACCTATCTGTCGCTGCCGGTGGGCGAACCCTTCCAGGTGGGCAAGGCGCCCAAGTCCCAGGCCGTGTTCTATGGCTTTGGCTCCGACGGCACGGTGGGCGCCTCCAAGCAGGCGGCGCGCATCCTCTCTCGCGAGCAGGGCACCTACGTGCAGGAATACAGCTGGTTTGACTCCAAGAAGTCCGGCGGTCTCACCATTTGCTACCTGCGTTTGGACGATGCCCCCATCCAGGCTCCTTACTTGATTGATAATGCAGACTATGTGGCTTGCCACAAGTCAATCTATGTGCGCCGCGGCTATCCCATGGCCAGCCGCCTCAAGGAGGGTGGCACCTTTGTGATCAATGCGCCTTGGACTACTTCGCAAGACTGGGAGCGTCAGGTGCCCGCCGAGCTCAGGCAGGCACTGGCCAAAAAGCATGCGAAGCTCTACGCCGTAGACGCCACTTCTCTGGCCGAGAAATGCGGCCTGGGCGGCAAGATCAACCTCATCATGGAGTGCGTCTACCTCAAGCTTTCGGGCCTTATGGACTACGACCGCTTCCTGGACGCCCTTAAGAAAGATATCGCTCAGGTCTATGCTGCCAAGGGCTCCAAGGTGGTGAACGCCGACATCCAGGCGGTCCAACAAGCCCTGGATTCGCTGGTGGCCATCGACTATCCCGCCAGTTGGGCTACCGACACCCAAGGCCCCCTCACTCAGGCCCAAGAGCAGGCCGACTGCATTCAGAGCGCCTACGTCAAAGACGTCTTCTGGCCCATGGAGGAGCTCAAAGGCGACGATTTGCCCATAAGCGCCCTCACTCCCGATGGCTTCACCCCTCTGGGCACCACTGCGCTGGAGAAGCGCACTGTGGCGGTGAACGTCCCCCTTTGGGATGCTGACAAATGCGTTCAGTGCACTCAGTGCTCCTTCGTGTGCCCCCATGCCGCCATTCGACCCTTTGTGGCCACAGACCAGGAGCTTTCCGGTGCCCCGGCCGGCTTCGACACCAAGCCTGCCCGCCATCCAGACCTCAAAGGCTTGAACTTCCGCATCCAGGTCTTCCCCGAGGATTGCGTGGGGTGCGGCAGCTGCGTCTATCGCTGTCCCGGTCATGCCCTGAGCCTGCAGCCCCTGGAAACCCAGCTTGAGACCCAAAAAGAGGCTCTGGAGTTTTGTCAGGGGTCCATCTCGCTCAAGACAGACCTCATGCCTACGACCTCGGTGGTGGGCACCCAACTCCAGCCTCCGCTCCTGCAGTTCTCCAGCTGCTGCGCCGGCTGCGGCGAGACTCCCCATGTGAAGCTGCTCACTCAGATCTTTGGCGACCGCCTTATCATGGCCAACGCCACCGGCTGCTCCTCCATCTGGGGCGCCTATATGCCGGCCATCCCTTATGCCACTAACGCCGCAGGTCACGGTCCCGCCTGGGGCAACTCCCTGTTCGAGGACAACGGCGAGTACGGCTACGGCATCGCCAAGGGCGTCAAGATCCGCCGAGACCACTTGGCCCAATGCGTCAACTCTGCCCTCTCCCAGAAGGCCTTCGATCCCGAGACCCGTGACCTCATGTCTACCTGGCTCTCCTCCAAAGACGATCCCGACGCCGCCTACTCCTTGGGTGTCGCCATTGCCGAGAAGCTCGAACCCTACGCTGACGGACCTCACCCATCGGCTGCCTCTGGCGCAGCGCAGGGACTTGACGAACGTTCGTTGGCCGCTGAGGTCCTGGACTACAAGGAGATGTTTGGCAAGAAGAGTGTCTGGGCCGTGGGCGGCGATGGCTGGGCTTACGACATTGGCTATGGGGGACTGGACGAGGTAGTGGCCTCTGGCGAGAACATCAATGTGCTGGTGCTCGACACCGAGGGCTACTCCAACACCGGCGGTGAGATGAGCAAGGCCACCCAGCTGGGCGCGGTGACCGGTTTCACCTATAACGGCAAGCGCACGCCCAAGAAAGATTTGGGCCTCATGCTCACCCAGTACGGCTACGTCTATGTGGCCCATGTGTCTTTTGGCGCCGATATGAACCAGCTCATCCAGGCTCTCCACGAGGCAGACTCCTACGACGGCCCCAGCGTGGTCATCGCCCTTTGCCCCTGCATCAGCTGGCAGATCGAAGGCGGCATGTCCTCTGTCACAGGCATCATGCGCGAGGCCACCCAAACCGGCTACTGGCCGCTTTGGCGCTTCGATCCGCGCAAGAGCGCTCAAGGAGATGACCCATTGACCGTTGACTCTCCCACACCTTCCAAGCCGCTCAAGCCCTTCTTGGCCAAGATGCGCCGCTACGAGAGCCTGGCCGATCGCGAGCCCCAGCTTTCCGGCCGCCTCCAGTCAGAGCTGGCCAAGGATAGCGACGCTGTATATAGGCGCCTGAGCGGCCTTGTAGATATGTGTGGCTCTCAAGAGAAGGGTGACGAGCAGTAGCGCGGAGTTAGTCCGAGGATGACTTTAAGGCAATGGCTCTGGGGCCCTCTTTGGCATGGGAGCGACATAGAGCGTGCTGGCATCAGGCGGCACGGAGGTTCTCAGTGAGCTTTCGTGCCGCTTTTCTGTGCCGAGGGACTGGCTTGTGTCGTGGGGAACGGGTTGTGCAGTAGATATTCAAAAATAAAATCTATACATAAAAGAAAAAGAAATATACATACCATAACTAGCATGACAGTTAGTACATAGTTCCTACATAAGTGATCATGAATGACTGAATAATATCTAATAAGCAAAATACCTGCGTAAATACCAACTGATAGATTCAGTAATAAAACTAACGGACAGGAATTGACCCCTTCTATTGAATGTGTAGAATACATGTGATCTAATCTTATTAACAGAAAAAAATACGACATCGAAGGAGGAGAGAGTGATTGGTCAGAACGTGGCGTTCCCCAAAGTGACGGTGATCCTCAGGCGTGTCCCTCTGAAGGCAGCTCGAATCATTGCAGCCCAGATGACCAAGAGTCGAGTTAGGTCCATGGAAGTGTCGCTGGTCACTGATGACGCCTTGGATACCATTCGTGCGCTCAACGATGAGTTTGGCGACGAGCTGTCTATTGGCGCCGGCACGGTGCGCACCGTGGAGCAAGCTCATGCAGCTATCGATGCAGGCTCTTCATTCTTGCTTTCGCCCGTGGGCTTTTCTCAGGGGATTATCGATGTGGCTAAGGATGCAGGCGTCATCTCGGTCCCTTCGGGGTTCAGCCCCACAGAGATTGCCACTATGTTTGACATGGGGGCAGATATCGTGAAGGTCTTTCCTGCCAGCCGCCTAGGGCCTGCCTACCTCAAAGATCTGGCTGCTCCACTTGGCCCTCTGCCCCTCATGGTGGTGGGCGGCATCAACGCCCAGAACGTCCAAGACTACTTTGATGCGGGTGCATCCTATGCAGGTATTGGTTCAGGCTGCTTTAACCCAGAAGATGTAGCCACACACAATGGGGAAGGCATTGCGCGATCCCTGGCAGAGCTGGAGAAAAGGGTGAGGTGGTAGCTGTGACAACGTTTCGTGTTTCTCCTGAAGACGCACTGCTAGGGCTTAAGGCGTCAAGCGAGGAAGAGGTCATACATCAGCTCTGTGAGCACTTGACCGCTCAAAAGACCATTGTTCCTGGCTATGAGGAAAGCCTGTTGGAGCGCGAAGACAACTATCCCACCGGGCTTGAACTGGGTGAGATCTGCGCAGCTATTCCTCACACCGATCCTCAGTACGCCCGCGCTACCAAGCTCGTGGTGGCAACGCTCGCCAATCCAGTGGCCTGGAAGAACATGGAAGACCCTGACGAGCAGGTGCAGGTATCCGTGGTAGTGCTGAGCTTGTTTGACAAGCCCGAGAAGCAGATAGATGCGTTTCAAAAAATCATGGGTGTTATCCAAGACCAAGACACGCTCAAAAAAGCCCTGAACGCTTCGAACGTAGATGAAGTAGTCGATATTTTTAATTAGGAGAGGAAAGGCATTATGGAGAAGAAAACCGTCATCGTATGCTGCGCTTCATCAATGATCACTTCTACGGTTGCGGTAGAGAAGATCAAGGAAGTGGCGAAGGCCATCGGCGCCCCTGAGCCCAACTTCATTCAGTGCAAGTTCTCTGAGGTGCTTGGCAATCTTGCTACCAACCACGTGGATCTCATCGTTCCCACTGGCAAGCTCAAGGGTGTCGAGACTGATGTGCCCATCGTGAAAGGCACTGCTTTCATTACCGGTGTTGGTGAGCAAGCTGTGCTCGACAAGATTGCAGAAGAGCTCAAGAAATAACGTCAAGAGATAAGAGTGCATACGCATTAGGAGGCTTGTTCCATGGAGATCGTGATTACCGCCTTGCAGACGTTCGCGTCGCTCGGCCCCATGTGCATGATGCCTATCATCATCTTTATCCTAGGCCTGATCTTCCGCGTGAAGATGAACACCCTTTTGAAATCCGCCCTCCTCGTGGGCGTAGGTTTTGCAGGCGTCAATATCGTCATCAACTGGTTTGTAGGTCAAGTGGCCGGCAGCGTTCAGGCCATGGTTGCCAACTGGGGCATCCAGACGTCCATTATGGATGTAGGCTGGCCGGCTCGCGCCGCTGCTACCTGGTCGTTCCCTCTGGCAGCTCCGGTGGTTTTCGTTATTCTCGGCGTGAACGTGGTGATGCTTCTCATCAAGCAGACCCGCACGGTCATGGTGGACTTCTGGTCCTACAACCACTACATCTTCACGGGCGCTCTTGTATGGTACGCCACTGGCGGCAATCCCTGGATCGCGCTTGTGGCTGCGGCTATCGACGCCATTATCTCCTTCAAGCTGGCCGACTGGACCACTCCTGTGGTGGAGGATTACTTCGAGCTGGAAGGCGTGAACTTCCCTACGTCCAACTCGGTGTGCTGGGCTCCTGTCGCCTTCTTCCTCGATAAGCTTTGGGGTATTATCCCTGGTCTCAAGAACGTCAATGCCTCTCCCGCAGGCATTCAAGAGCGCTTCGGTTTTGTGGGTGAGCCTATGTTCATGGGCCTTATCTTTGGCGCCCTTATCAGCATTCTTGCCGGCGATCCTGTGGAGCAGATCATGATCGTGGCCATGAGCACCTCGGCCACCATGGTGTTGACCCCTAAGATGATGCAGATCCTCATGCAGGGCCTGCTCCCCTTCGCCGACGCCGTCAAAAACACCCTGTCCAAGAAATTCCCCGATGCCAACTTCACCATGGGCGTCGATGCCGCTCTGACCGTGGCTGATGATTCCGTCATCACTGTAGGCATCATCATGGTGCCCATTACTCTAGTGCTTGCGGCTTTCTTGCCTGGCAACAAGCTCCTTCCTGTGGCCGACATCGCATATCAGGCCATGTGGCTGGCCGCGTGGCCCTGCGCCTTTGGAAAGGGCAACATTGTTCGTGGCATCCTGTCGGCAACCCTTATTACCGCAGCCGTACTGCTTATCGGCACTGCCATGGCTCCCGTTCACACTGAGCTTGCGCTTACCGGTGGATTTGTCCTTCCCGAAGGCATGGAGCTCATTAGCACCGAGGATGCAGGTACTCACCTCATCGGTTATGTGCTCTCCCTTTTGGGTGGCCTGTTCGCGTAATAGATTTGTTCATCTGGCCCAGAGGAGCTGTCCTCTGGGCCCTTCTGGAAACAGGGGATAGATATGAAAATTACCGGTGTGGAGCTCTTTGAAGTCAAACCCCGCTGGATCTTTATCAAGGTAAACACCGATGAAGGCATTTCTGGATGGGGTGAGCTTATCTCTGGCACCAAGACTCGCACGGTGGTAGAGGGCGCCAAGGAGCTGGCCGAGCGCATCGTGGGTCGCAACCCCTTCGAGATCGAGCGTCTCTGGCAAGAGCTGCACCGCTCCTTCTTCCGTGGCGGCCCCATCAACGGCACCATCGTCTCCGGAATCGAGATGGCCCTCTGGGACATCAAGGGAAAAGCCTTTGGTGTGCCTGTTTACGAGCTCCTTGGTGGCGCTGCCCGCGATCGCATTCGCGTGTACTCCTGGATTGGCGGAGATCGTCCTTCCGATGTGGCCGAGCAAGCTAAGAGTCGTCTTGACCGCGGATTCCAGGCGGTCAAGATGAATGCCACAGAGGAGCTTCATTACGTTGACACCTATGACAAGGTGAAGGCGGTGGTCGACCGCATTGCCTCCATTCGCGAAGTATGCGGCGACGACATCGAGGTGGGAATCGACTTTCATGGCCGCGTGCACAAGCCCATGGCCAAGGTGCTCGCCAAGGCGCTCGAGCCTTACCATCCCATGTTCTTGGAGGAGGTAGTGTTGCCTGAAAACTGGGAGGTCTTCGACAAGATCGCCAACGAGGTGGCCGTGCCTCTGGCTACCGGCGAGCGGCTTTATAGCCGCTGGGAGTACAAGACGCTGTTCCAACAGGGCGCTATCGACATCATCCAGCCCGATGTGGCCATGTGTGGTGGCATCCTTGAGACTCGCAAGATCTGTGCCATGGCCGAGGCCTACGATATGGCCGCTGCGCCCCATGCCCCCTATGGTCCCATTGCGTTGGCGGCCACCCTTCAGGTGGATGCCTGCACTCCCAACGTGTTCATTCAAGAGCAGAGCTTTGGCATCCACTACAACCAGGGCTTCGACATCCTTGATTTCATCGAGAACAAGGAGGTTTTTGAGTTTGAGGACGGCTACGTGCAGATTCCCGATAAGCCTGGCCTGGGCCTCGTCATGGACGAGGAGAAGATCCGCCAAATCTCTGCCGAAGGTCTCGTGTGGCGCAATCCCGCCTGGAAGAATTACGACGGCACCATTGCCGAGTGGTAGCAGCCATGGTCAATACGGTTTTGGGGCCGGTAGATGCTGCCGAGCTTGGCACCACCTACATTCATGAGCACCTCTATGTGAAGCCCAACGAGCTGCCCGCCTTCTATCCCTACACCTTGGATGACGTGGACCGCGGTGTGGAGGAGATCGAGAGCTTCATGGCTGCGGGGGGATCGACCATTGTGGAGCTTTCCCCACTCAACTTTGGTCGAAATACCGAGGCCTTAAAGGTTATGGCCACGCGTACAGGATGCCACATTCTCTGTGTGACTGGACTTCATAAGGAGGAGCATCTTCCCACATGGTTTGACAAGCTATCCGATGACGAGATAGCCGGGGTGGTGGCAGATGAGATCGAGGACGGCATTGGCACTCACCGCATCAAGCCAGCAGCTGTCAAGGTGGGCACAAGCCTGAATACCATCACAGACCGCGAACGTCGAGCGATCAAAATCTGCACCAGGGTTGCCGTTGAGCATCATATGCCCATGATCACTCATTGTGACAAAGGCACCATGGCCTTAGAGCAGCTGGCTCTTGTTGAGGCCGAAGGGATGGACCCAAGCCACGTCTGTCTCTCCCATGTGGACCTGACATTGAACGCTGCCTATATTGCGGCTATTTGCAACACTGGAGCCTATGTGAGTCTCGACCATGTAGGGAGAGACCTCGACGGTCGCGATCACGAACGCGTGTCAATGATCAAGGAGCTTGTGGAGATAGGTGTTGGCGACAGGCTTTGTTTGGCTGGAGATATGGGCAAGAAGGAGTATTGGCCTGCCTATGGGGGAAAGCCAGGCCTCGCCTACATCCTTACGGATCTCAAAAAAGAGTTGACGGCTTGTATTGGCGAGGAAGCCTTTGACGCCATGGTGAGGGCGAATCCCCAGCGTTTGCTTAACTGGGCATAGCCAGGTATGAGACAACCTGCCGTGTAAATCGCGGGCGGTTCGATGGCCAGAGAAGCCTCGAGCCGCCTGCTTGCTCTAAAATGCCCTCAGAGCAGCTAATGGAATGGTGGGAGCAATCGTGTCTCGTACGTCAAAGTGGGTCGTAGCTTCGAGTGCTGTCACGTTCGGCCGATTCGCAGAAGGCCCGGTGCGTCGCCTGGAAGAGGCGGGGTGCGAGGTGCGACTTAACCCCTATGGTCGCCCGCTTACCAAGGGTGAGATGGTGGAGTTCGCAGGAGATGCCCGTGCGATAATCCTGGGCAATGATCCCCTTCCTGCCAGCGTGATAAAACGTCTTAGGAAATTGCGCATCATTGCTCGCTATGGCGTGGGCTTTGACGGTGTCGATCTTGCTGAGGCTCGAGCCCGCAATATCCAAGTGACCTACGCTCCGGCGACCAACCGCGAGGAGACGGCCGACTTCACCATGGGCCTGATCCTCGACCTAGAGCGTCACATCTCGCAGATGATCATATCCACGCGCAGCGGAGGATGGGACAAGATCGCAGGGACGAGCCTCTATGGCAAGACTATCGGCATTGTGGGCGTAGGGCAGATCGGAAGTGCGGTAGCCAGGCGCGCCATGGGTTTTGGCATGGATATCCTTGGTTACGATATCGTGCAGAGAAACGAGCCGACTATCTATGGCGTAATATATACAACATTGAATGATCTGCTTCGACGCTCAGACGTGGTGACCATCCATACCCCTCTTAACGACGGGACTCGAAACCTTATAGGCGCACGCGAGCTTCGAATGATGAAGGATTCTGCAATTCTCATAAATACTGCGCGTGCTGGCATCGTCCGCCATGACGCCCTAAACAAGGCGCTCCTAGAGGGAAGGCTCAGGGGCTTCGCCACGGACGTCTTCGATAGGGAGCCGCCTATCCATCAACCCTATTATGACTATGAGAATGTGCTGGTAACCCCGCATGTCGCAGGTAACACTTATGAGTCCAGCGAGCGCATGGGCAACGTGGTGGTAGACAATATCTTGGCCGTCAAAGATGGGGTGGAGCCGCCCGATCCTGTCACCAGCCAGCTTCTCTATGAATCTGCAGTGAGCATGGGTTTGAACACAGGGGACATGCTTCTTTAATCTTTAACGGAAACCAGGGGCCAAGCTGCAATCCCTGTAGGCCTTCCTGTTGCCAAGGAGTGTCTCAAACAGAGGCACATCCGCCCTTTGGGCAGACATGCCTCTGTTTGCAGGTGCCGCTCTGCAAATTACTCGCGATTTACCAGCGCGTCGCGGATCTCCTCAAGCAGCTGCAGCTGCTTGTCCTCAGGAGTGGGCTCGGCGGTAGCCTCCTCGAGCTCCTCGACGTTCTTTTTGGTCATCACATCGTGGGCAGTGTTGATAGCCTTCACCATGAGGAAGACCACCAGGGCGATAAGCAAGAAGTTGATGATTGCCTGGATGAAGTTGCCCCACATGATGGTGGCGCCGCCCACCTGGGTTTGAATGCCAGAGAAGTCAATGCCGCCGATAATGACGCCGATGAGGGGCATGACCACATCGTTTACCAGCGAGCTTACGATGGCAGTAAACGCAGCGCCAATGATCATGCCTACTGCGAGGTCGATCACCGATCCGCGGGAGATAAACTCTTTGAACTCGGCCCAAAGGCCCTTGCTTTGCTCGGCAATTTTCTTAGGATCCTGCGACATGGGACTTCCTTTGTTTTGGAGACAGGCGTGCCGGCCGTCTCGAGCAACAGTGCTTGAAGAAGAATTCCCTAAAATGCCCCAGACTTTCCTTCTAGCCGGTTCAGGTTTATTAAGGCTTCTGCCGAGAAGCTCCGACTCTTCCGGTGTGCTTCAACCGTAGGGGCCAAGCGTGAGAGGAGGGGCGTTTCTCGGCAGAATGCCAAATACGGCGCGCGAGGAGGATTGAGCGGCTCTCACATTTAGGCATAGGCACTGGGCGTGCCGTCGAGCAGAGAGCGGCCTACTCCTGCCAAGGCGTCGTTATACATGCGGTCCCCTAGGATGAAGGTGCCGGTCCAAGCCATAAGGGGAACGTCGCACTCTACCAGGGAGATGGTGGATTGCGCCAGGATCTCAGAGGCAGAAGCCACAGGTACCAGCGGGATGCCTTGGGCTTGGAGGCGGCGGGAAGCCTCGGCTACGTCGGGGAGCTCGATATGGGTCTCCGCCTGCATGGCAAAGAGCTCGTGCTGGGCTTGATCGCTGATGTCTGGATCTCGCTGGGCCAAGGTATAGCAAGCCGCTGCAAGATCATGTTGCCCAAGATGCCAATAGGCATAGGCCATGCGATAGAAACAGTAGGGGAAAAGCGCCAGATCAGGAGCCACCTTGAGTGTGTCGATGATGGCCTCTATGGTAGCCGCCCAATCTTGCATGTCGCCTAGCACCACCGCACGCTGCAGACGAGGGCGGCTGGAGCTAGGGGCAATGGCGATAAGCTGGTCGAGGATGGCTAAAGCGCTGGGGTAGTCATCGAGGTCGCGATAGCGATTGCTCAAAGAGTACTTGGCGGCGAAGTAGGCGTCCGGCACGCGGAAGTAGCGAAGCTTATGAGGATCTGCCGTACGCTCTGGAGAAAGCGCCAGCGGATCTTTGAGCGCATCGATGCCCGTGAGAAGCGTGCCTCCTGGAGGGGCGTTATGGATGGTCATGCGGGCATAGTAGCCGTCGCAATAGAGGGGCACCAAGCCCTCTTGGGCGCCATAGTCTTTTTCATAGGCTTCCAGCACCTCGGCAGCCAGGGTTTCCAGGCGCATGATGGCCACCACGGGGCTGTCTTTTTCTTCCTCGACAATCTGATCCACTTGCCGGGTGGCGTCAGGATAAAAATCGCGATTTACCTCAAGCTCGCAGACGCGATCGGCACGCAACAAGCCCTTGAGATGGTCGGGGAGTTCTCGCTGGTCTTCTGAGGGGTCGCGACGCCGAGAAGTGAGCCCCTCAACACGGAAGGGCTCTACAGGCTGGTTTTGGCCTGAGAATCGAGCAACCTGGCCAAGAGTGGTTGCGACATCTTTTGGCTTGGTGTTGGAATGGCAACTCTCAAGGGCTGCGAGCGTCTGGGACTCAAAAGCGCTGCGGGCGAAGGAGAAGGACATGGTGCACTCTCCGCCTAATGAGCCGGCGAACCCATTGACCACGCAATTCAGGATGCAGACGTTGGACTCAAAGGCAGTGCTTGCAAGGAATGCGGCGAGATAGATGCCACAGAGATTGGCAAGGTCCTGTTTTGTGGTACCTGTACCGTTCTCTGAGGGAGTAGGCATGAGGTCAGGGTCCGGCACTGCATATTCGAAGGTAGCTACGCCTAGTTTGATATCGATATCGCAGCGGTATTCCAGCCTCGTGAAGAAGGGGAATCGCTCGCAAGATTGAGAGATACGTGTGCGCGCATCCCATTCGGAGCCCTTGGGGGCGCTGAAACCTTGTACGGTACGCAGCGGATTCTCATCAGAGGTGGTACTGAGTCTATGAGTCTCAATGAGGTTTAAAAGTCCCACCGTGTTTTTGTAGACATCAAAGGATTGAATATAGTCTTCGTCTTTGGAAGCCAGTGCGCTCTCATTGTCCAAGATGAGCTGGATGCGGTTGATAGCGCTTTCTACTTTGAGGAACTGGCGGCGATCCTCCAAAGGAAGGTCAGAGGGCATGCGGATCCACCAGAGGTTGGAAGTGGGAAGCCTCACGATAGTGCAGTCGTATTTGGCTGCCAGCGGACGCAGGAACTTTGCTCCTGATCGCGCTAGGATACGGGCGCTATAACGAGCTAGGGGATCGGTTGAATCACTGGCTTCAAGGAGGCGGTCCAGGGCATCTGGCAGCGGGCTTTTGGTGAGAACGTCCAGTGAGAATGCTTCCTGGATGTCTTCCTCTGACTCATCAGAAGTTTCGTAGAGAGTTACAAAGCAGGCGCTTGCAAGGGCGATGAGCTCACAGAGATCCAGCTCAGGTGCATCAGGTGAGGTAAGGGCGCCGTTGAACCTCTCAGGGAGTTTGGTGAGCTTGTATTTGTGGCGCCCGGTGGCCTCCCAGTAGGCAAAGGGAGGAGCATCTTTGAGGTCTGCGGTGATGGTGCCCCTTCTGCCTCTGCCTTCTGGAACCACGCGCATAAAGGGTGCCTTGGTAGGAGGCTCGTTCTGGGGTTTTTCACAGGGCCAAAACTCGCCGTTTGGCCCTATACAGCCATAGATTTTGACGTGGCCGCCATCCAGAAGGCGAATCAAATAACCCCATCTAGGGGCACGAGGATGGGCCGAAGCAGGATCTATCTGAGCCCAGTTCCACCCGCATTCGTTCCACGAGCGGCTCGATGGCTCTAGTAATGCCAGTCCATCAGAGAGGGCGGAGCCCTCCGAAGAGGGCTCCTGACCCAGAAGATCGGGGAAGGTGGTGATCTTGCTATAGGGCGGCAGGTGCAGAGTGCCAAAAGTCTCCATGGGCCTTCCTTTAATGTCGCCCCGTCTCGAATTACTCCTCCGAGAGACGCTCGAAGGCGTTCATGAGAGGCGGGATCATTTGCTTCTTGCGGCTTACGACGCCAGGTAGCACGGCCATGCCTTCTTCAGGCTCGACACCAAAAGCGGCCTTGATGACAGCCTCGGCGCCCTCGCCGTAATAAAGCAGATCTGTGGTCTGGGTCTTCACATCGGTAAACATATACAAAATGATGGGAAGATCCTCGTTCTTAGCTGCGTCAGCCAGATAGGGGCGCAGCAGGTCCTCTGCGGCGCGGCGGCTGGTCTCGGTCATGTAGCTGCCTTGGCCTACGCCAAAGCGTGCGCTGCCTCGAGAGAAGACTTTGAAGTCGCCGTGGAAGACTTCGTCAGCGGTACGGCCAGTGAGGTCTGCGCCGGCTTCAAACATCTCATCTGCATAGGCATCGATGTCTACCCCTACGATACCAGCCAGTTCCTGGGCTGCAATACGGTCTTGATCCGTGCAGGTAGGGGAGCGGAAGGTGAGTGTGTCGGAGAGGATAGCCGAGAGCATGAGACCTGCGATGTGTGGCGGAGGAGTGACGCCGTTCTCGTCATACATCTGCTTGACGATGGTGCAGGTGCAGCCAACCGGCTGGTTGCGGAAGAGTGCGGGGGCAGAGGTTTCGATCGAGCCAATGCGATGGTGGTCGATGATTTCAAGAATGATGGCATGAGACAGGCCGTCTACCGCCTGGGAGACCTCGTTGTGGTCTACCAAGATGACATGTTTGCGCTTGATGTCGAAGAGGTTGGCAGAGGTAATGACACCGTCAAAATGGCCCTCTTCATTGATGACAGGGAAGAAGCGGTGGCGGGTAGAGCTCATGACCTTGCGGACGTCTTCCACGGTGGTATTGACGGAGAACTCGACGAGGTCGTGGTCGAGCATGATGGAGCGCACCGGCATAGACATGCAGATCAGGCGGGTGGCTGCGTAGGTATCATAAGGGGTGGTGATGATGCGGCAGCCATGGTGCTCGGCAGAGCTCTTAAGCGCGCGAGTCACAGGGGCGTCGCAGCAGATGATGAGGCAGGCAGCGCCGCTTCCCACCGCGTAGTGCTGGGTCTCATAGCGGTTGGTGACAAGGACGATATCGCCCTCTTCGATAGTGTCTTCCATCATCTCAGGGCTGGTGCCTACAAAGACGCGGCCGCTGGTGATGACGTCATCAGGATTGCCCAACACCATTTCGCCGTTGAGGGTCTCGATCACATTACGGTAGCTGGTGCGAGCGGTTGCCAAGACATCGGTGTCGAAGATGGCCATATTGGCGTTGGCGATGTCTTTTACGGTGACCAGGCCGCGCAGGTCCTCGTTCTCATCAGTGATGCAGAGGGTGTCCTGGTGCTCTTCGCGCATAAGGTTCCAAGCGGCATAAAGCGACATCTCGCCGTTGATGCCCTTTTGCTTTTGGTACTCGAGGTCCTTGATTTGAGGGCGCACCGAGGTGATGAGTTCCGGCTCCTCGGCACCCCAGCGCTTCAACACGAATGCAGTCTCACGATTGATGTTGCCGCAGCGGCGGGGCTCAAAGATTTTAGGACCCAGCGCGTTTTTGAGGTAAGCGTAGGAGATGGCGGAACAAATACTGTCCGTATCGGGATTTAAATGCCCGATGACATTTACCTTGCGGATGGACTCTGCCATGGTTTGCTCCTTGAATAGGTGAGTGTCTTAAGGCATGAAGGGTACCTGAAGACAAACATAGCTTTAAATACCACCTATTAGAACAGGACTTTTCTTCTAGTGGCGCGGTGAATGGGGTAAGGCGCCCGATCGTCACCGCACCTACAAGATATCAGAACATCTGTTCCATTCAAGAGCGAATTAGTGTACAGTGACAAAAAACATCGAGGGCAGGGGCGGCTATGCGGTTGCTACATCTTTCAGATCTTCATGCGGGTAAACGGGTGCGCGGATACTCCATGGAAGAAGAGCTTAAGTCTGCGCTCGCCCAGGTTGTAAAACTCTGCGAGGATCGCGCGGTTGACGTGGTGCTCTTGGCGGGCGATCTCTATGACAGCGCACAGTCCAGCGATCGGGCGATAGATCTTATCGGCAGCTTTTTAGAAACCCTTGCCGAGAAGAGCATCACCGTGGTGGCGACCCCGGGAAACCATGATTCGGCAACCCGGGTGGGCTATGGATCCAAATTGCTTGCTTCTCGTGGAGTGCATGTCACAGGGCCTCTCAAGGCGCCTGTCAAGCCCGTAGTGGTGAGCGATGAGGAGGGTCCTGTATACATCTGGCCCATTCCTTTCGTTCGCCCAGCTACGGTGCGTGCGGTTTTGGATGTCCAGGCAGACACCTATACGCTGGCGCTCAGGGCTCTTATAGACGCAATGAATATTGATACGACGCAGCGCAATGTCTGTGTATCCCATCAATTTGTCACTAATGGGTTGGTGAGCCCTCAGCGCTCAGAAAGCGAATTGAGCGTGGGCGGCACAGATAATGTCGACGTGTCGGTCTATGAGCCTTTTGATTATGTGGCGCTGGGTCACCTGCATAGGCCTCAGAAGGTGTCTCGGAATACGGTGCGCTATGCGGGCTCGCCGGTAAAGTACTCGGTGAGTGAGGCTGCTGGCGAAAAGTCGATGGTGCTGGTGGAGCTGGGATTAAAAAAAGATGGGGTATGTGCAACATCCATCGAGCTCGTGCCTATTGAACCGGTTCATGATTTGAGAAAGATTCGCGGTCCGTTGGAGGAGCTTTTGAGTCCGGAAGTACTTGCTTCGGCACCTGCTGATGACTATGTGTACGTGACACTTACCGATGACGCCATGCCATTGGATGCCATGGGCCGCTTACGCGAAGCCTATCCCAATTTGATGGGGCTCGAGCTGCAGGCAGAGATAGATGCAGAGGATGAACTGCCATTGATGCCGGTAGAGGCCGAAGCTTCTTTGGAAGCGCTGTTTGGCGAGTTTTTTGAACTACAGACAGGCCATTCTATGAGTCCAGAACAGGTGGCTGTAGTGGAAGCCTCCGTCGAAAGCTTGGAGGCCTAAGCCATGAGACCGCTTACCCTTACCATGAGCGCCTTTGGGCCCTATGCAAAAGAAACTACCATTGACTTCGAGCAGCTGGGAACCTCGGGCCTTTATTTGATTTGCGGCGACACCGGTGCTGGTAAAACCACTATTTTTGATGCAATCACCTTTGCGTTGTTTGGCAGTACTGCCAATGATGGAGATAGCGACAGCACTCTGTACTCTCAATTTGCCGAGTTTGGCACTCCTGGTTACGTGGATCTGGAGTTTGAACTCAAGGGCATACGCTACAAAGTGCACCGTACCTTGTTCTATGAGAGGCCAAAGCAAGGCAAAACAGGCGTCACCACCAACAAGCCCACTGTAGAGCTTTGGGAGGGTGTTGAGAGTGGGGCTATTCCTCAAGGAATCTTGCCTATTACCAAGAAGGGCGAGGTAACCAGGCGCATCGAGGAGCTTTTAGGACTTAGCCAGAAGCAGTTCATGCAGATAGCTATGATTGCTCAGGGCGATTTTGCACGCTTGCTAGAGGCCGATACCAAAGAGCGCAAAGAGGTGTTCTCGACACTCTTCCGCACAGCCAACGCGGGCGTCTTACAAGAGATGCTCAAGTCGCAAGCGGCTTCAGTGGAGGCTGAAGCTAAAAATATAAAGGATCAGGCCCGCACCGAAGTGATGCGAGCTCAAGGTGCGCTCAAACTTATGGAAGAGCTTGAGAATTGGGCACAGGGCGAAGCTGCCACGGTAGCTGATCCTCTTAGCGTAGTCGAGAAGCTATGCAAGGCCGACGAAAGTGAACGCGCAGAACTCTCGGCGGTTCTAGCGCAATTCCAAAAAGAGTCCTCTGAGCTTGAGCGTCAGCGTCAGCTTTTAGAACGTGCTCAGGAGATCGATGATTCAATTGTTCGAGTGACTTGCCAGCTTCCCGAATTGGAAAGCGCTGTTGCCAGGGCCAAGAATCGTTATAGCGATGCCCAGAAAAACGAGACTCAAGAGCATCATCTTACGGCTCAAAGCCTTGCAATAGAGAAAGAGTTTGACGACTATCTTGCGGTGGATGCACAGCGTGAGAATGTAAATAAAGCACAGGCTGCCGAGAAGAGCGTTCAACAGGCAAAGGACGCCGCCCAGGCGCAAGAGTCGGAGGCGAAGGCTGCGCTTGATGCGGCTGATGCAAGGATTGCTCAACTTGCTGAGGTAAATACGCAACGTCTTGGGGCTTCCGAGATGCTCAACGGTATCCAAAAGAAAGTGGAGTCTCTTGAGAGGCGTATTGGCGCCTGTGACAATGTAGCCAAGTTGGCAAAGGACTACCTCAATAAAACAGTTGACTACAACCAGCTGCAAAAAGCAGCCCAAGACGCAAAAGATTGCTGGTCTATGGCCGACAATGCTCGCAGTAATGGCGTGGCGGGAATTCTTGCCCAAAGGCTCCAAGAAGGTCGGCCCTGCTTGGTATGCGGAGCTACTACTCATCCGTCACCTGCCCCGTTGGCTGAAGACATGCCCACAGAAGACGAGCTCAATGATTTACAGGAAGCTCGCGATCAGGCCATTGAGATTCGAGACGCAGCAGCAAAGAAGCTCTCTTCTGCCCAGGGGCGCTATGAGACCGCATGGAATGCGTTGGATCCGGAAGATCAAACTGCACTAGGCACCAGTTTTGAGTTTGCAGATCAGGTGGCGGCTCTTGCTAAAAAACAAGTGGATACCCTTAAAGAAATGATGAAAGAAGAAAAGTGCCAAAGAAAGGCCCTTGAGACCAAGCTTGACAGTTTAAAGGCATTAGAAAGGGAGTCCCAGGAGCTTCAGCAGAGTGTTGGGACTCTCAAGAAGGCCCAAGAAGAAGCCCAAGCAGCTCTTAAAAGCGCGTTGGAACAGCAAGGCCAAGCTTCCAGTGCATTGGCCGCTGCAAAGGAGCGCTTGAACACTCTGGCCAGCGGATTGAGCTATCCAAGTCTTGATGAAGCAAGAGAAGCTGCTCAAGGGTTCCATGATCAGGCGGCAGAGTTGAAGCGAATTCGAGAGGCCGCACAAAAGACATTGCAAGAAAATCAACAGAAACTAGAGCAAGCAGCCCAGCAGCAGCTTCTTTTGCAAGAACAACGAGACAAGCTTTCTGTGCCAGACAAACAGGCCTATCAAAAAGATCGTGATGCCTGGGAAGCGCAAGGCCAAGCATTGCGCGATCGGCAAGATGCATTGGCAGAAAGAACGGCTGCCAATAGCGGGGTAAAGAAAGTGCTTGAAGAATTGGCATCTCGCCAAGATCAGATCCGAGATGAATTCAAAGTACTCGAGCCTCTAGGCCGCGTGGCAAGGCGTGAGGGAATTCACAAGGGTCTTGATTTTGAGACTTTCCTGCAGGCCCGTTGGTTCGATCGCGTGCTCGCAGCAGCTAACCGCAGGCTCTCTTCCATGACTCAAGGACGATTTGCCCTAGAGCGATCGGTTGAGTCTAGGGACCTTCGAGGCGCAACAGGTTTGGATATCAACGTCTTCGATGCTTACACCGGTAAGCGCAGGCCAGCTTCTACGCTTTCGGGCGGTGAAATGTTCAAGGCGTCGCTCTCATTGGCATTGGGGCTGTCTGATGTGGTGCAGTCTCAGGCGGGAGGTGTACGCCTAGACGTGATGTTTGTCGACGAAGGCTTTGGCTCATTGGATACCGAGTCACTGGGGCTAGCCATCAATGCGCTTACCAATCTCACGGGCGATTCTAAGCTTGTTGGCGTCATCAGCCACGTCGACCTCATGCGTGAAACCATCCCTAAGCAGATAGTGGTGACGCGAGGCAAAACTGGGTCTGAAGCCAGATTGCATCTGGATTAGCTCAGAGCAGCACTTAAGAATGAAGCCTAAAAATGCCCCTCTGTCACAAAACAGAGGGGCTCATAAGAAAGGACTCATCACAACGATTATAGGTAGGCCCATCGCCAGCAGCCTACCTATAAAGCGAGGTAGCCTTAAGCCTGGGTCTGCGCGTCTGCACCGCGCACCTGAGTGTAGGTGCGGTCTGGGAAGAGCAGCTCGCATACCGTGTTCCAACCAAAGGCCGTGCCTCGGGCATAAGGGCATCCAATGCAGTTGTCACGGAAGCACACTTGCTCGCTTTTGGCCACGCCTTGAGGCTCCACGTCCTTCCCCATGGCCGCCAGTACCTGAGAGGCAATCTGCTGCATGCCAAGCTTGGTGGGGTGAGTGCCGTCGGCAGCATCGTAATCGAGCTTGAATGCGCGGGCGTCGGCCACGTGGCAGTTCTCCCACTGACCCGCCGCAATGCGAATGGCGTTGTTGTAGCGGTCGAAGTGATTGCCACGATAGGGATAGGTAAAGCAGGTGCAGCCGGCGCCTGTGAGACGGCCTACAGGAAGGGTGATGCACCACACTTCCACGCCGGGGTTGTCACAGACAATGTTTTGCAACATGCGGCTGTAGGCCTCGCCAAACTTCTCTGCGGCATCCACAGGGGACATGGCAGGGGGTTCGACGGGATACTTAGAAAGATCGATGTTGTAGGGGGTGGCGGTGCCGCGTCCAAGCATTTGGTTAAGGGTGCCACCCCAGCCAAAGTCGTTGATGCCCATAAAGATAAGGACAGCATCGGGATGCACGCCGTCTTTTTGCAAGGCATTGGTGCGCATGCGAGATTCTCCGGCAGGATAGCCTACGCCCTCGACGCAGGAGCCAGACCAACTGGCGTTGGCCAGAAACTCGCCGCCCATACCTTTGATGACCTGCATCCACCAAGTGTCGTCTACCGTGGTAACGCCAGTGAAGTCTAGGTTCTCGCCGGTATAAAACACGTTCCAACCTTCAGGGATATAGCCCTCGAAAGTCGACATGGAGTCGCCCATGACAGATACAAGCATGGTGGTTCGCTTTCTCTTAGCCAACGTTTAGAACACCGTTATACAAGGTGTGTTGCGCCCATGGGACACAGGCAGCCTTACCTATCATTTACCAGCTTCAAGGACGTGGCCCTCTCTTTCTGGTGAGTAGTCCTTCTCGGCTGCGAGCGTCAAAGGGCATGACTCATTGAGACGAGAGATTCATGCGGCCAAAAGAGATGCTGGATGTAACAGCTCATCTCTTCTCGGCACTTAAGCTCACACGAAGCAAAAGTGTGGGGGTAGCATAAAGAACGTTCGCGATTCTGGACCATGCGGCTGGGGGATTGGTGGTCGAGCTGGTCTAGAAGCAGATAAAAGTTTGGTTCTTTGGCTCGAAAGGGTAGTGCTATGAAATTCTCCCGACGTCTCGATGCTTTTGGCGAAGAGGTTTTTGCCTCACTCAATGCCCAGCGCCGCGCGCTGGAGGGCCAGGGCAAGACCATGATCGACCTGTCGGTGGGAACCCCTGATTTTGCGCCTTCCCAAGAGATTGTCGATGCGCTGCTGGAGTCGGCCAAAGATCCCAATTCTTGGAAGTATGCGCTCCATGACTTGCCGGAACTTTTGAATGCGGTGTGTGCCTACTACAAGCGTCGTTTCAATGTTGAAATCACGCCCGACATGGTGATGATGGTCTCGGGCACCCAAGAGGGTATGGCCCACCTGGCGATGACGCTGGCAGATCCCGGTGATTCGGTGTTGGTGCCAGATCCTTGCTATCCCATCTTCGCAGGTGCTGCGCATCTCGCAGGGGCGGCTCCGGTGTTTTATCCCCTGACTGCCGAGCATAACTTCCTTCCCTACCTGGAAGGCATTGATCCTCATCAGGCTGATGAGGCCAGCTATATGGTGGTGTCGTTGCCTGCAAATCCAGTGGGCTCTGTAGCCACTCCGGAGTTTTATGAGGAGCTGGTGGCTTTTGCCAAGGAGCACGACCTGCTCATTGTGCACGATAATGCCTATTCTGACATCATTTTCGATGGGAACAAGGGAGGCTCGTTCCTGGCGTACGAGGGCGCCAAAGAGGTGGGCGTGGAGTTCTTCTCCCTCTCCAAGTCCTTCGATGTAACCGGCGCGCGCCTCTCCTTCCTGGTAGGTCGTCCTGATGTGGTTGCTGCCATGCGCAAGCTTCGCGGCCAGCTGGACTTTGGCACGTTTATTCCTCTGCAAAGGGTGGCCATTGCGGCGCTCACCAGCGACTTGGCTCCTGTGGAGCAACAGCGTCTTAATTATCAAGCACGAAGGGATGCACTGGCAGACGGTCTTGAGGCCATCGGCTGGGAGCGCCCCAATGCTCAGGGCACCATGTTCATGTGGGCAAAGCTTCCGGAGCGCTATGAAAACTCTTTCGACTTTGTACAGGAGCTCATGGAGAAGGCGGGAGTGGTGGTCACGCCCGGTGCTGCCTTTGGCCCAGAGGGCGAGGGGTATGTGCGTCTGGCGCTGGTGCTGCCTCCAGAGGAGCTGGCCCGTGCCGCCGCAAAGATCGGAGAAGCGGGGTTTGGAGCCTAGGGGGGTCTCCGGGGATTTTCATGAAGGTTGGGCGCAAGCGGGACCTCTACGGGAGAATCCTATCTTGTGAGGTGGCTCATAGATAAGATCTGTCGCTCCATTAGCGGATCTTATCCTGTCCAGCGGCAACTCCCCGAGTATTAACCTCATGCTTTCTGGCGGGCTTTAGGGCCTGTGCCAAGAAAGCCCACCCCTCAAAGATTTGAAAGAAGACTCTTTATGGCTCAAAAAATCGCGTTCTTTGATATCGATGGCACTCTGTTATCCTTCCGTACCCACTCGATGCCCCATACCACCCAGGTAGCGCTTCAGGAGCTTCGCAACAACGGCGTGCTTATCTATATTGCGTCGGGCCGCGCGCTGTTCCAGGTGCCTTCGTTCTTGCGCAACGGCCAGGGTGATTTTGAGGGCTTCGACGGCTTTTTGTGCAACTCAGGCCAGGTGTGCTTGGATGAGCGCGGCATCTTTCGTATGACGGCGGTGGATCCTGAGGCGGTGCGCCTCATTACCGAGGAGGCACTTAAGGGTGGCTTTGACATCGTCTATATGACGGCGGACCGCGCCTTTACCCCGCGCCACGGGCCGCTGGTGACTGCCGCCGAGGAGCACGCTAACGTGAAGTTTGATGAAGACGTGCCAGAGGCTGCCTATACTCGTCCGGTCTACCAGCTCAATGCCTTTATCGCGCCCGAAGACGAGCACCTGATCACCGACGTCACCGACAAGGTAAAGCTGGTGCGTTGGACCGAGGATTTCGCAGACGTCATCCCTGCAGACGGCGGCAAGGATCAAGGCGTCTGGGCGGTGCTTGACCACTACGGCATCGATCGCAAGGATGCCTATGCCTTTGGCGACGGCGGCAACGACGCTTCGATGTTGGCCGCAGTGGGCAACGGTGTTGCCATGGGCAACGCAGACCACAGGGCAAAAGACGTGGCCAATGTGATCACCACTTCGGTAGACGATGCGGGCATTTACCGTGCCTGCGTGCACCTGGGCCTCATCGATGACGTGCTTCACATGTGCGAAGAGGACCGTTGCATCATGGTGATCAAGGACGGCAAGAACAAGTAGAGCCGGCTGTAGCAGTAAGGACACGGTCGACGCGGTATGCAGCCAGTTAGAGAGAGGGTGTCTGATGGACATGGAGAAGACCATCGAGCGCACTGAGCTCGATTACGGACTTGATGACATTGCAGCCACTGTACGCGGCTGTCGCAGCTATCGACGCTTCGATGACGGCGACCCTATTCCTCGCGAACTCATGCTGGCCTTGGTAGACTTGGCGCGCCAGACGGCCTCGGCAGGCAATTTGCAGCCCCTTCGCTATCGGTTGGTGAGCGATGCCAGCGTGCGCGATGGGGTATTTAAGCGCCTGGGATGGGCCGGCTATCTTGCCACCTGGGATGGACCGGAGCTGGCAGAGCGTCCCACAGGTTATGTCGTGGTATGCGCTGCCGATAAGGTCACCCCTCTGACCTGGGTGGACGCAGGCATCGCTTCTCAAACCATCCTGCTGGCAGCCACCGAGGCTGGTTTTGGCGGCTGCATCCTTCGCAACTTCAAACCCGATCTCGCAGAGTTCTTGAGCTTGGAGGGCGTCGAGCCCCTGCTGGTCATCGCGCTGGGCACTCCTGTGGAGAAGTGCGTGCTCGAGCCTTTGGACAGCTCCCCTGACGGCATAAAGTACTGGCGCGACGACCAAGGTGTGCATCATGTGCCCAAGCGCTCTCTAGAAGAGGTGCTGGTCTAAAGATCGGAGCTTCGCAGGTCTTGGGATGCCGAGAAACACCAGCTCACAGGGTTGGCGTTTCTCGGCAAGGGTAACCTTACGACAGTGTCATAGACCTGTTATCTAAATCGATGGATGTTAAGAGGCAGGGCTGTCAGCATTGAAGTCGATAAAAGATTCGGTCGAAGGAGACTTCAATGCTCGCAGCCATCCTCATTATTGCTTGTCTGGCCGTTTTGCTTCCCATGGTGGTGGCTCCGGTGATGCTTTACTGGTAGTACAAAAGTTGCTACAGCCTTTGTAGCAAACGGGCAAGGCGAGAGCTGCAAAGGGCGGCCTCGAATCGCGTAGGGCAATCAGTCCAAAAATGATTGGAAATCAAAGAGTCAGATAGGCATCGGCTTGATATTTACAGATGTCTGGCCGATGTATGGTGAGCGCATAGGGTGACGTATAGTTTTGTATAAATGCAGTTAAAACCAACTATATAATACAGTATATAGTTGGTTTAGCCCTGAAGGCGGCGGCAAAGAGGTCTGGCCATGCGCATGGAACAAGTGGGAAACCAACTGGCTGAACGCATCAAAGAAGATCCCTTCTGGCTGTGGATTGCCGCGCTGGTGCTCACTACGTTGGGAATGCTGTGCGCGGTGTTGGACCTACGGACTGCTACTGTGATTAGCAACTCGGTGCTGGTGGCCGTCTCTGCCGTCATGGCGGTGAGCCTCTATAAAAGCCGCCAGGTGCTCAGGTTTGGTTTCGCGCTCTTTTTGATGGTCTATGGGCTTGTGCTGATCTTTGGCCCGTTCTGGGGCTTTCCCTTTTGGCTCAATTAAAAGCTGAATGGGCGGCGGACATACCGCCGTAGTCATCAAAAGTAGAATATGAATAAGGAACCGCATTACGTTTTAGGCCAGGCAGATTACGTATCCTGGGAACCTATGTCAGCGAATCACGACTTTAAGGTGGTATTCAAACTGCGTTTCAGCGCACATGGAACAGTTCTATCTGAGTAGGTTTGGTATGAATGGGTGGGAAGAACCAAAAAGAAAGGATGTTCCATGGCATTTCAAAAGGTAGTAGTGGCAGGCGGCGGTGTGCTGGGCAGTCAGATCGCATTTCAAAGCGCCTACTGCGGACTTGACACCACCATTTGGCTTCGCAGTGAGGGCTCCATTGGCCGTACGCAGCCAAAGATCGACCAGCTGGTAAAGGATTACCACGCGCAGATCGACGAGATGGCAGAGGCCCTCAAGAAGAGCCAGGAAGAGGGCGAGCCCATGCCTACCGGCGCTTGGGCTATGGGCATCGCGGATCCCGACAACTTTGATCCTGATGCCTGCCACAAAAAGGTGGACGAGGCCACCAAGAACCTGTGCTTAGAGCTGGACATGGCCAAGGCCGTAGAGGACGCAGACGTGGTAGTGGAGTCTATGGCCGAGCAGGAGAAGGCCAAGATCGACTTTTACAAGAAGCTTGCGCCGCTTATGCCTGCCAAGACCGTGCTGGTCACCAACTCCTCCAGCCTTCTGCCCAGCACCTTCGCGCGCTACACCGGCCGTCCCGACCGCTATCTGGCCATGCACTTTGCCAACCACATCTGGAAGAACAACATCGCCGAGGTCATGGCCCAATCCAAGACGTCGGCGGCCTCCTTCGACGCCGTCATCGGGTTTGCCAAGAAAATCCGCATGGTGCCACTGCCGGTGCATAAGGAGAAGGCAGGCTACCTGCTCAACTCCATGCTTATCCCGTTTTTGTTCTCGGCCATGGACCTCTATGTGAACGGCATCTCCGACCCTGAGTCCATCGATACCGCCTGGGTCCGCGGCACCGGCTCACCCAACGGCCCCTTCCAGATCCTCGACGTCGTGGGCCTGGTCACCGCGTACAACATCGTGCAGCCCTACACCAAGATCCCCGGATTCGTCGCCCCCTACAACTTCAAGGGTATCTCCGCCATGCTCAAGAAGAAGATCGACGCTGGAGAGACCGGCGTTGCCGCCGGCAAGGGCTTCTACGACTACAGCCAGAAGTAAGCCCTAAAGTCTTGCATTTCGCAGGCCATGAATACGCCGCCCTCCCCACACGTCATATTGGGGAAGGCGGTGTTTTGCTGTCGAGAAACCCAGCCATCGCCACCGGAAGCTCAAGGCCCCTTGCGCTGTCAATATGCCAAGAAACCTCTGCATCCCGTCCAGCAGCTAAAACAGGTCGTCGGTGTCCAGCCAAATGGTGATGGGGCCGTCGTTGATGAGCGACACCTGCATCTCTGCGGCGAAGATGCCGGTCCCCACCGGCACGTCGCAGGCAGCTATCTGGCAAAAGTGCTGGTAGAGCTCGTTTGCGAGCTCTGGCTTTGCGGCGTCGGTAAAGCCGGGGCGATTGCCGCGGCGGCAGTTGGCGTAGAGGGTGAACTGGCTCACCACCAGCACGCTGCCGCCCATCGCCTCCAACGACAGGTTCATCTTGCCGACCGCATCGTCAAAGACGCGCAGGCGGCGAATCTTGTCCCAGAGGCGCTCGGCGATCTGGGGCGTGTCATCAGGCCCCACTCCCAAAAGGATGAGGAACCCATTGCCAATGGCCCCGGTGACCTGGCCGTCTACGGTGACTTGGGCTTGGCTTACTCGCTGCAGCAATGCGCGCATGGGCCCCTCCTTAGGTGTTCGCAGGATGATTGCCATCAAGCTTGGGGTCGAGGATCAAGGGATTGAGGCTATAGAGGCGGGTGTATTTCTCGGCAAGGTAGTCGCAGTAAAAACGGGCGTCAAAGGGCTCGCCGGTGGCTTCCAAGATAAGCTCTGCGGGCTCTTTGGCTCGGCCCCAACGCCAGATGTGGTCCTTTAGCCAAGCGCGCACGGGGGCCAGGTCGCCGGAGGCCAGCACCTCTTCCCAGCTGGTGCCGTCGGCTGCAAGGGACGCCTTAAGAGCATGCAGCAACTGGGCGCCGTAGGCGCTGCCCAGGGCATAGGTGGGGAAGTAGCCAAAGGAGGCCTGGGACCAGTGGACGTCCTGGAGGGCGCCGCGGCGGTTGTCGGGAACCTCTACGCCCAGGTAGGAGCGGTAGAGCTGGGCCCATGCCTCGGGCACCTGGGCCGCGGTGAGGCTGCCGTCGAAGAGCTGCTTCTCGATCTCGTAGCGCACCATGACGTGGAGGGGGTAGGTGAGCTCGTCGGCCTCGGTGCGCACCAGGCTGGGCTCCACGCGGTTGGCGGCCAGGAAGAACTCATCGGGCGTGACGGAGGCCAGCTGCTCGGGGAAGTGGGAGGTCAAAAGGGCCAAAAGCGGCTTGGCAAAGGCGCGGTCACGGCCCACCAGGTTCTCGAAGAAGCGGCTCTGGGCCTCGTGCATGCCCATGGAGGTGCCTCCATGGAGGCAGGTGAGGTCGTAGGCGGGGTCCACGCCGGCCTCGTACATGGCGTGGCCGCCCTCGTGGAGCATGGAGAAGACGTTGGAGAGCAGGTCGTCGGGATAGATGTGGGTAGCGATGAAGACATGCTGAGAGTCGATGGCGTCGGAGAAGGGGTGTTCTGTTTGGCCCAACACCAGCTTTTGAGGGTCGACGCCCTCCGAGGTTGCCAGATCGCGAGAGAGCTCCCACTGCACGGCGGGGTCAAAGTAGCCGCGCACGCACTCGTTCGAGAGCTGAGGCGCCTTTGTCACCGCAGCCACCAGGGGCACCACGGTGGCCTTGAGCTGGTCGAAGAAGGCGTTGTAGAAGGCGCGGCTGGTGCCGTGCTCAAAGAGGTCCAGCAGTGTGTCGTAGGGGTCTGCCTCAGGATTCAGCGCCACCGCCATCTCTTTGGAAGCGGCCACCAGCTGATCCAGATAGGGGGCAAAGTCATCCCAGCGATCTTTCTGCTTGGCGCGCTTCCAGGCGTCGGTGGCCTCGTTGGTAAGGCGGGCGATGCGGCCTGCCAGCGGGGCAGGGATACGCAGCTGCTCCTGCTGGTCGCGGTCCATGACGCGCAGCTGGGCTGCGCGGAAGAAGTCCAGCTGGCTCTTGTGGGCCTTAAGCTGGGCCACGATGGCCTGGCTCTCCTCGCCACACAGCAGCTGGCGGTCGTCCTCCTGCAGGGTAGCCATGGCCTCGCCGCGGTTGTGGGCGCAGGCGGCGGGGTCGGCGGTCTCTGCCAGCCAGAGGGCGCTGATCATGCCGTAGCGAAGGGCGTAGCGCCTCAGCTCCAAGGCATCGAGGGCGGCCAGGGTATCTTGAAGGTCCGAGTGCGCCATAGGGGCTCCTTAACTCGATGGGGCAGGGGAGGCGGGCACATCTCATGCATCAACAAATGCCGACAAACCCACCCTCCCTACAAGGGATGTCTGGGCTCATCCTACCCCTCATAAACCCCTCTGACCCCACCTAAGTTTTCCATTGGGGATGGACGTTTTTCTCGGCGGCGAAATGAGGCTCCAACGCTGATAGAGTGGATAGCGTTGAAAGGAGAGCTATGGCGAGTTCTTACTTGAGTTTTGACGAATGGGAGGATGTCTACGCAGACCGCATAGAGCATCTTCGCCGCAGTGCCGTGCGCGACCTGTTCGCAGCTATATCCAGACCCAACGTCATTGGGCTTTCCGGCGGCAGCCCTGACATCTCCAGCCTGCCGCTGGACGAGGTGGCCGAGTGCGCCAAGCGCGTAGTCACCGAGAACGGTTTGAAGTCTTTGCAGTATGGCGGCTCGGATGGGCGCATCGAGACCCGCACCATGGTGGCCGACATGCTGGCAGAAGACGATATCCACGTGGATCCCGACGAGATCATCATCACCGGCGGCTCCCAGCAGGCGCTGGACTTCATGGGGCGCGTGTTCATCAACCCCGGCGACAAGATCATCGTGGAGGGCCCCAGCTATCTGGGCGCGCTCCAGGCGTTCTCGGCCTATCAGCCAGACGTCGAGGTCGTTCCCATGGACGGCGAGGGCATGCGCATGGACGCGCTGGAAGAGACCCTCAAGCGCCTGGGGCCCCGCGGCGCCAAGTTCATCTACACCATCCCCAACTTCCAAAACCCTGCAGGCGTCACCATGACGCTGGAGCGCCGCAAACGGCTTTTGGAGCTGGCCCGCGAGTATCACATCCAGGTGATCGAGGACGACCCCTATGGCCGCCTGCGCTTCGAGGGCGAGCACATCCCGCCTTTGAAGTCCATGGACCCCAACGTCATCTACCTGGGCACCACTTCCAAGATCTTTGCCCCGGGCCTGCGCTTGGCCTGGTGCGTGGCACCCAAGCCGGTGATCGCCAAGATCAACCTCTGCGAGCAAGGAGCAAGCCTTTGCTGCAGCGCCTTCAACCAGATTCTGGCCGAGCAGTACTTCGGCCGCACCGACTGGAAAGGCACCCTGGAAAAGTCCAAGGCTATCTATAGGAGCCGCCGCGACGCCATGATCTCGGCGCTGGAGGAGTTCTTCCCGCCCGAGGCCACCTGGACCCACCCGCAAGGCGGCCTCTTTGTCTACGTGACGCTGCCGCCTTACTTTGACACCGAGCAAATGATGTCGGCTGCGCTGGAAAACGGCGTGGCCTACGTGCCTGGCTCCAACTGCTTCCCCAACGGCGAAGGCAAGTCCTCCATGCGCTTGGCCTTCTCCTACGAGCCAGAGGAGAAGATTCGCGAAGGCGTCAGGCGCCTCTCGGAAGTCATCGCAGACCGTATGGAGCTCTACCGTGCGTTCCTCAAGGCAGGGGCTCTGCCTGAGGCCTCAAGCGAAGGGATGTAATCCATGGACAAGCTGACAGTTGCCGTAATTATGGGAGGCTCCTCCTTTGAGCGCCGGTTCTCCCTGGCCAGCGGCAAGCACGTGGTGGAGGCGCTTCAAGAGGCCGGCCACACTGTGATCCCTTTGGATGCCGACGAGAACCTGGTAGACACCCTGCGCGCCGAGCGCCCGGACGTGGCATTCATCGCCATGCATGGCGCCGGCGGCGAGGATGGGGCGGTGCCTTCGCTGCTCACCTTTTTGGACATCCCCTTCGTGGGATCACTGCCCCCGGTGTGCCGCAACACCTGGAACAAGGCCGAGCTGCCCTTCGTGATGGCCCGTGCCTATGCCCCTGAAGACTCCGTGGTGCGCTGGCCTGCCCAAATCGCGCTGCCGGCAGGGGCTTTCCGCAACCTGGGCGCCGCCAAGGCGCTGGACCTCATGCCCGAGCGCGTGGGTGGCTTCCCGCTGGCGGTGAAGCCTGGCTGCGGCGGCTCTGCCATGGGGCTTTCCAAGGTGGAGGGTGCCGACCAGCTGGGCGTGGCCCTGATGGGCGCCTTGGCCTACGACGACACTGCGCTGGTACAGGAGTGGGTGGAGGGCGCCGAGCTCTCCGTCACCGTCATTGGCGACCCCGGCGACGAGACCGTGCTGCCTCCGGTGGAGATCGTGGCCGACGGGATCTACGACACCGACGCGCGCCTGAACCCCACAGAAGTCCACTACTTCTGCCCGGTGCGCCCCCAATCGCTCTCGCCCGACCCCTCCGAGGCAGACGTGGCCCGCAGCACCTGCGAGCGTGCGGCCATCGAGGTCTATCGCGCCTTTGGCTGCCGCGACATGGCCCGCATCGACATGGTGTGGGACGGCGCCGCCCCTCGTGTGCTGGACCTCAAGGTCTTCCCCGGCCTTACCGAGACCTCCCTGGTGCCAGTGGCCCTTGCCGCCGCCCAGATCTCGCTGCCCGAGCTGCTGGACTCCATGGTGCAGCAAGCCTACCGGCGCGGCTGCTAATCAGGCCGTCCACGCCGTCCACGCCCCTAATGCGCATTGCGCGAAACCCTAAAAGGAGGAAGCATCATGTCCCAGACGTTGGTTGAGATTCTTGGTGTGACAGAGGATGTGGACGGCGCCTGTGGCCCGGAGCGCCTGCTGGTGGGCATCGACGTGGGAGGCACCACCGTCAAGGTGGCTCTGGTCACCTTGGACGGGGTGGTGCAGGCCAGGGATGCCGTGCGCACCAAGTCCATGCGCACCGGCGAAGAGGTGCTGGAGGCAGCCAAGCAGGTCCAGGCCCTCGTCGCCGAGAACCTCAAGCCTCAGCAGCAGGTGGCCGCCGTGGGCTTGGCGCTCCCCGGAGTAGTGACTGCAGAAGACACCCTGCTCATGGCTCCCAATGTGGATGTGGACCTGGAAGGCCTCATCCTGGCGCTGGAGCGCGTCATGGGCGTGAAGGTCTACCCGGTGAACGACGCCAATGCCGCCGCTTTGGGCGAGATGTGGAAAGGCGCCGGCGAAGGTGCGCGCAACCTGGTCTTTGTGACGCTGGGCACCGGTGTGGGCGGCGGCATGGTCTTTGACGGCGCGGTGGCGGTGGGGCGCAACGGCGGCGCCGGAGAGATAGGCCATATCGTGGTGGAGCCAGGCGGCCGCCAGTGCAACTGCGGCCAGAGAGGCTGCCTTGAGATGTACACCTCGTCCCGGGGCCTGGTCTATCTCTATCGAGCCGCCTGCGAGGCCGCCGGCGAGGACCCTGTGCCTTTAGAGCACGACGCCCATGCGCTGCCTATCTTCGACGCCGCCCGCACCGGCGACCCGGTGGCCCGGGGGGCCATCAGCCAGTACAGCGCCTACTTGGGCCGTGCGTTGGGCATGCTGGCCTGCGCCCTTGACCCCGAGGCCTTTGTCATTGGCGGCGGCATGAGCGCGGCCTTCGACCTCTTTGGCCCCGAGCTTGTCGCCGCCTATCAAGCCGCCACGCTGCCCACTTGCGCCGACACTCCCATTGTGGAGGCCACCATGGGCAACCTGGCAGGCATGGTGGGTGCTGCCTACCATGCCAAGACCCGCGAGGGGCTCTAGGCGCGCCGACAGCTCCGCGCTGCGACCTCGCAGAATGGCCTCCGGCGGCTCTTGACGCCCCAGCCTTGGCTCGATGATGTGTTTGCAGATGGGCGCCCAGTCTTTTGAAGGTCTGTGCTTCTCGGCACCCTTTTTAAGGCTGGGCGTTTTACCTGGGGCGATAGTGCGGTATACACTAAGAGACTGTGCCTTGGGGCACACCCATGTAGTTCGACCGGCGGCTTGGAGGTCGCTCCGTGAAACAAACCGATACATTTAAATATGAACTATTGCTGCGCCTGTGTGACGAAGCAGCGCACGATAACGAGGCTGTTGAGCTGGCGCCTCAAGACATCCTGCCCCACTATGGCGAGCGGGACACCCAGGCAGAGCTCAAGCAGGCAGCGCATTTTTTCTCGGCAGTGCAGTCGTTGGAGAGCCTGCGCATCGTGCGCATGAAGAAATCTCGCCGCGACGGCGCCACCTACGTGGACTCCATTGTGCTGGAAGACCTCGAGGCCGCAGCCGCCGAGCTGGCCAAGTTCGAGCGCAGGCTCGAGCAGGAGGCGCGGGAGGCAGCCTATAGGGAGCGTCAGCAGGCTGCCTCTGCCGAGGAGGACGAGGCCTCGGAGGCCGAGGTGCCTGAGGCCTATGGGGCGCTGGAGGAGGCAGGAGCTCAAGAACCTGGCTCCTCTGAGGGCGCCGAGGAAGCGCCGTCCGCCGAGAGTGCGGATGAAAGCGCATCCAGTGGGTCGTCGCGGCCTCGCAGGGGTCGGGGGCGCCGCAACTCTGGTCCTGTGGACCCACGCATCACCCGGGAAGCCTGCGAGTATTTAGAAGAGGTGGATGCCCCGCTCACCCCTCGCGAGCTGTCGCTTTTGGTGACCGGCGACACCAAGAAGATCGACAAGACCGGCCTCAAGCGCCTGGCCTCCACGCTGCGCCGCAAGAACTCTGCCTCGTCGAACCAGGGGGCGCTCACCGATGCGGGAGTCATTGCAGATCTTAAGACCATCTGCATCAAAGGCCCCATCGTTCTGATCACCGATAGGGGTGCCATCGACGCCTCCATCCTGCCCAACGGCATCTCCATGTTCGATGTGGACTTGCCCAACATCGACCGCTCCTACGTGCGTGCCAAGCGCATCATTACCGTGGAGAACCTGGACGCCTACCGCCGCTGCAACGGCGACGACGTCTATATCTACACGGAGGGGTCGGTGTCTCCGCGCCATCGCGCCTTGCTGCGCATGATCCACGAGCAAAACCCCCAGGTGGAGTTTGCGCACTTTGGCGACATCGACTATGCGGGCATCAAGGCCCATAGGGTGATCGAGGAGACTTTGGGCTGCGAGGTGGGCATGTTTCACATGGGCATCGCCGAGCTGGCCAACCCCTCCTACCGCAAGGCCATTCACCCGCTCACTTCCAAAGACCGCGATCTGTTGGCGCGCCTTTTGGAGTACGAGCGCTACCGCGGCCTGGTCTCCTACATGCTGGAGCGAAACGTCAAGTTGGAGCAGGAGATCGTGGCGCTGGACCTCTTCTCCGACTACGACGTGGACGCCGCCATGGCCCTTCCGGAGGGCCGCGGCGCCGCCGAGGAACCCAGGCCTGCACCCGCGCGCGCTGCCTCGCGCAGCCGCGCCCGCCGCTCCAACGAGGGCACCTACAAGCGTCAGGCGCGCCAAAACGCCCCTTCTCGCGTCGAAGCCCCCGCCGCGGCCGCCTCTGCACAAGAGGAAACCCCAGCTCGCACCCAATCTAAAAATGTTGCAGCTACTCAAAAGCCTGCGCCTGCCAAAGCCGCGCCTGCTCCCGCCACGTCTCAGGCTGCCGAGAAGCCCGCGCCTCCCGCCCAAGACGCCGCCGCAGCCTCTGAGACGGCAGTAACCGGCGAAGACGCGGCTGCTCCAGAACCCGAGAAACGCACTCGTCGGCGCACTCGCAAGCCGCGTGCTAAAGCTGCCGCTTCCAAGGGTGCTGAGGCTGCTGACGCGCCAGCAACTCCCGACTCTCCCCAGGAGGCCTCTGAGCAGCCAGAGGTTGTCCCTGCCGAGCAGCCAGAAGCCGCGAGTGCTGAGCCACCCCAGCCCAAAGCGTCCAAAGCCAAGGCGTCCCGCCAGCATCGTCGCGAGACGGAGCAGCAGCGCCAAGGTCTCTTGGCCAACGTCTCTGCCGGTAAAGTCTCTGCCCTCGATCTCATGGACGCCGTGGATGACTTGGCGCGCTCCATTCCGGTGATTCAGCTTTTAGCGGCGCTTCCCGGATGGGACCATGAGCGCGCCCAAGCCTTTATGGACCAGGAGTCCATCAGCCATGGCCGCACCCTGCGCGGTTTGGGCAAACGCCAACAGGCGCGGGTGCGCGAGGCCATCAAGGAGCATGCGTAAAGCTCAGGGCCCAGACGCCCCTTAAAGCATCTGGGCGTAAAATCACTTGCATGCACGCTTTTCTTAACGCCAAAGGAGTTTCATGAACAATACCCTGCAGTCTGTCATCACAGGCTTCGTCGTCTTTGTCGTCCTCATGGTCCTTTTGGGCCTTTTCGTCACCGGCCTCAGGTTCTTTGTGAACACCCTCTTGCCCATCGGCGTGGTGCTCTTTGTGGCCTACATCATTTGGTATCTGGTAAAGGGCCGCTATCAGGCCTAATGAGGACTCAAAGTGCAGGGAGCCCCCTGTGCGCGCCGCTTGGCCTGCGATAACATCACAACGCCCGCGAGTTGGACATATTCCGACTCACGGGCGTTGTCTATGAGCTGGCAAGAGGGCGCTTATGATGCAACCCTGCAGGCCTAGCCCCTAAGCTCTGCCACCGATACTCCCAGTGCCTTTGCCAGGCGCGGCAGCATGTAGGCGCGCGGCTGCGCGCCGGCCTCCCACTTAGAGATCGAGCCGGTGGAGGTGCCGGCGGCTGCCGCCAGATCCTTTTGGGTCATCTTGCGCTGCTTGCGCAGGCTCTTGATGCGCTCGCCCAGGTCTGCGGCGTTGGTGGCTGCATCGGCCTCTGGGGCTCCGTCAGAAGCCGGGGCCTCTTGGGTGGCAGGCTCGGCAGCATCCTCAGCCTTGCCGGCAGCCTTGGGCTTGGCGGCCTTGGCGCTGCTAGGACGGCGGGCGCGCGTCTTGCGAGGCTTTGTCTTATCGGCCGGAGCCGCGCCCTCGTCGAGATCCATGGCCGCTTGGCCATCGCTGGGCTCTGAGGCCGCTTGCGCCGACTCATCCCAGGGCAGCGTTTGAGCTGCAGGTTCTTGAGTCTCGGCGCGCTGGGTGCGCGGGCGACGGGTGCGCTTGGCAGGTTTTGAAGGCTCGGGCTTCTCGGCAGAGGGAGACTCAGAGGGCGCCTCAGGCTCAGCGGCAGCCTCATCGTGGGAAGGCTCGGGCTTCTCGGCAGCGGCATCCTTGCGAGGACGACGAGCTGGCCGAGAAGGACGTGCCTCTGCCTCAGGCTCTGTCTCGATGGCCTCTACCTCTTCTGCCTCTGCGGGAGCTGCCTCGTCCTCGGGGGCCTCTTCGAGGTTCGGGCGCTCGGGGCGAGCCGGCTTGCGCTCGCGGCGCGGCAGGGTTTGCTGCAGCTGCTGGGAGAGTTGGAGGGCGTTGTTCATCATGAGGCGGTCGCGGGTGATACCAAAGACGCGGCAGATGCGGGCCACCTGTTCGCGGGAGGGGATCCAGTGGCCGCTCTCCCAGTCATCCACCTGGTCCAAGGTCACGTTGCAGAGCTGGGCCAAGTCCTCGCGCGAGAGGGCGCGTGAGGCGCGCAGCACCCGGATGCGGCCGGCGATGGGGCCTACCATGGGCTCCTCGGCCTCCTCGGGGGTGCGCCAGCCGGCCATAAGCTGCTCGACCGACACGTCTAAGGCCTCTGCCAGATCGTCGGCAGCCGCAGGGTCGGGCAGGGCGGCGCCGGACTCGTAGGCAACGATCATGTCGGCGGGGACGTCTGAGGCTGCTGCCAGCGCATTGACGTCCATATGTAGTTGGGAGCGCAGGGCGGCCAGGCGCTGTCCCAGCAGGGGATCGGCGTCGTAGGCGCGCAGGTCCTGCACTTCGAAGTCGGAAGTGTTCATGAAGCTCCTTTCTTCGCACCGTCAAAGGCGCACCTCCACTATGCCACGGTGACCGCACATTTCTGGCCCACACAATGCCAACCACAGCTTTTCTGGCCAGTTTGCGCGCAAGGAGGGGGTGTTCGGCGGGTATCTGCCTCAAGGACGTTCTTAGTAATCCATGTGGGGGAGGACCCATGCTCGAACACGACCTTATCCAGCTCATTCACAACCATGCCCAGGCTCCTGCCTCCCAAATTCGCCGCCAGCCGGCGCTCTGGCGAGAGGTGGCCGCGCTTTACCGCGACGCGACAGAAGACGTCAACGATCTCATTGGCCGTGCTCGCGCGGCAGCCGGCGTGATGGGCGGCGACGAGGCCCAAGACGGCATTGACGGCCAGCTGCTGGTGGTGCTTACGGGTTCTGATCTCGCCCTCAATGCTGCACAAGCTGCCTGCAACGCTGCCGTGGCTCAGCCAATCAAGGGTTGCGACTTCACCTGCGTCTCTTGCGCAGACCTTGCCTCCGCTCCCGCAGACTACGTTCGCGATCAGGAGACCGTCCTGCTCGTAGCTCTTTCCCGCGGCGACGATGAGGATCTTTTGTCGGCTGTCGTCCAGGTGCGCTCCCAGACCAAGAACCTCTTTGTGCTGGGGGTTACCTGCAGCTCTGACGACCCTCTGGCCACCGCTCTCGCACCCGAGGATGACGGTCTGGTAGTGGCCCTGCCGCTGGTCGCCTCTGCTGCAGACGATGCTTCCACTGCCCCGGTGGACAGCGAGCCTGTGCAGCTGGCGGGCTTCACGTGCCTGGCGCTCTTTGCCACTCTGTGCCTGGACACCGCTCCTGTGGCCGAGAAGCTCTCCCATGCCAACCAGGCGGCCGCCATGGGCGACAAGGTCATCATGGACGAGGCGGCGCTGGCAAGCCTGGCACTCTCTCCCTTTGACGCGCTGTGCGTATTGAGCGACGGTTCTGCTTTCGCGGGGGTTGCGCGCGAGGCTCGCGACGAGGCGAAGAACTTCTGTGGCCTTAACGAGCGCTCTATCGAGGTGCGTCTGGGCGACGTGCAGTCGGCTGCGCTGGATAACAAGGCGCTCCACGATGCGCTGGGCGTCGCTTTGGTGGGCGGCACCGACGACGATCGCGCAAGCCAGGTGGCAGCCCTTCAAGAGATGGATGAGACTGCCGCAGACAACGGCTGCACGCTGGTGGCTCTCCAGCCAGAGCAGGCCCCGCATTTCACCGGCCGCAGCTTCACCTTTGATGGTTTTGCGGCGCTGCCTTGCAGCTACTTAGGGTTGCCATACCTCATGGCCGTTCAGGTGCTTCTGCTGGCCGCATCGGTAAAGTAGGGTCGCCATAGTTCTAGACTGCGGATAAGGAAACCCCGGGCGCAATGGCCCTTGGCGCTCCCGCCTTCGCGCGCCCTTAAGAACCCCTGTGGGGCTTTTGGGCCCTGTACTCCAGTCAATTACCGAGCTTTGCTGCTCAAGGAGGACCTATGTCGACCTTTGCTATCCATGCCAACTCCTTCTTCCTCCCCTCTGGCCCAACCGGCCCTGGATATCTCACCGTTCATGACGGCGTCTTTGGCGCCTTTAGCACTCAGATGCCTGCCAACGCAGACCGCATCGACGAGCGCGATTGGGTGGCTCCTGGCCTGGTAGACACCCATATTCATGGCTTTGACGGCCACGACGTCATGGATCTCTCTGCTGAGGGACTCGACGCCATCGCCGCAGGCCTAGTGCGTAACGGCTGCACCAGCTTCTTCCCCACCACCCTTACCGCTCCCACTGAGCGCATCGCCGAGGCCTGCACTATCGCCGCCGCGCACGTGAACAAGCCCAAGACCGCCCGCGTGCAGGGAATCTATCTGGAAGGCCCCTGGTTCTCCGAGAAGTACAAAGGCGCTCAGAACCCCGCCTATATGGGAAACCCCGACATCCATGTGTTGGAGCACTGGATGGAGTGCGCCGACGGCCTTACCTTCAAGATCGCCCTGGCGCCAGAGAACGACGGCGCCTCCGACTTCATCGCTCAGGCCACCGCGATGGGTGCCATCGTGGCCCTGGGCCACTCCAACGCCACTTACGAGGAGGCTCGCTGCGCAGTGGATGCCGGAGCCACGGTCTTCGTGCACACCTATAACGCCATGAGCCCGTTGCACCACCGCGAGCCGGGCATGGTGGGCGCAGCCCTTACCTGCCCCAATGTCTATGACGAGCTTATTTGCGACGGCAACCATGTGAACCCGGTGTCTGTCAATGTGGTGATGCGCGCTCGTGGCAAAGACCAGGTTTGCCTCATTACCGACTGTTTGGCTGCTGGCGGCATGCCCGAGGGCGATTACGTGATGGAGGGCCTGCCCATTGTGGTAAAGGATGGTCAGGCCCGCCTTAAGGAGGGCGGCAACCTGGCTGGCTCCATCGTGGGCCTGTGCCAATGCGTGAAGAACGTGGTGGACTGGGGTCTGGCCACTCCTGCAGAGGCTGTGGCCATGGCCTCGATCGTTCCTGCCAAGAGCGTAGGCATCGATGATGTGTGCGGCGCCATCAAGCCCGGCCGCGACGCTGACCTCGCCTGCTTCACCAGCTCTATGGAGCTGGAAGCCACCTATGTGGGTGGCGAGGTGGCCTGGAGCGCGCTCTAAGGCAGGGAAAAGCGTCTGCGAGTCCTTCCACTCTCCCAGTGTCACTTCTGAGTTTTCTGAAAGGCGCCCCGTGAAGGCCTTGCGGAGAAGACCTCCGTTTTCTCCCCTTGGGCATTCCGGGGCGTCTCTCATTTATCGAGGGGTATAGACCTGTCAAGCAAAAAGCGGTGTCGCGCAGGCGTTCCGCTCCTCAGCAGTGGAAGGACACTACTATGGGTATTGATTTCAACGAGATCGGCAACAAGATCGCAAGCAAGGCTTCTGAAATTGGTGGAGATGCCGCAGAAGCTGTCAAGGATTTGGGTTCCAAGGCCGCAGAAGGCGCGCATAAGGTAGCCGATGGCGCTGAGGATCTGGCTCATAAGGCTCACGATTTCGCCGACAAGGCGAGTGCCGCTGCCCGCGAGGCTGGCGACAAAGTGGGCGTTTCTGCAGAAAAGGCAGGTGCCAAGGCCGAGGTTGACAGTGCCAAGGCAGATATCGCCGCAGACGATCTCAAGGCTGGCGTCGACGCCGCCAAGGAAGACCTCAAGTAAACCAGGAACTTCTCTCCTTTTTTATTTGGCAATACCTCTGCCCGCTGCGCAACGCCGGGCAGAGGCGTTTTTTATTTGGGACATCTGGGAACTTCAAGCAGGTAAATTACCCGTTTGAAGTTCCCTTCTTTGATAAAGACCCGCATCTTTAAAACCAAGGCCTCGGTAGTACTCACGCGTGCCTACCGCAGAGATCACCTTGATGGCGGGATAGCCCTTCTCGGCAGCTTGACGACAAGCTTCTTCCACCAGAGTGCGCCCTAGACCTCGATGCTGGGCGCCTGGTTGTTTAAGCCCCAGCTCAGAAACGCGGCCGTATACATGTACTTCGCGGATCATGGCGTCGGGGGAGCCTAGAACAGCCTCAGCCTCCTGGGGGTGGGGCAGTGAGAGGCGCAAAAAGCCTGCAATGGATCCATCTGGAGTGGTCCATGAGAGGAAACGCTCGCAGGAAACCAGCGTCTCGTATTCGTAGGTGCTCATGGAAAGCTCGTCTGCCGATGGTTGCTCGCCCGCGATCTCCCTCATGCGAATCTCTTGGACAGATACTCCTTGGGCTTTTGCATAGGCGTTCACGGTATCTTCTACTGCCTGTCGCAGATTGGCTTCGCGATTGCCCGCCACGATGTCTTGGGCAGAAAAATCCCTAATCATGCGGGAGATGCGCACAAAAGGTGGCGTGACAAGCACATCTTGGGCCAGAGTATCCAAAAGCTCTTCTCGACTATAGGGCTGCCACAAGCCCTTTGCATGATCGCGCTCTAGGGCGGTGCCTCGGATAAGTGCGCAGGGGTAGAGCTTTACTTCGTCTGGCTCGAAGGCGCGATCAGTGACAAGAGTCAGGTAGTCGCGCTTGTCTTGTTCTGGAGTGGCTCCTGGGAGGTTCGCCATAATGTGCGCGTGGATCTTGAAGCCAAAGAGGCGCAAGAGTCCAAAGGCCTGCTCAAGTGAGGCATCGGATATGGGCCTATTGCTGGCGCTCCGGCGCTGGAAGTCCACCGACTGCACGCCAATCTGCACTTTTGTGCAGCCGAGCCGCCGCATCTCTTCGAGAGAGGTCGCGCTAATGGCAGTGGGCTGCGTTTCGAAGGAGAGGCCCACGCAGCGGCAACGTGCTTGCTCGTTTATGTGCTGCTGGGCCTCGACCTCTTCAAGGGTGGCGGTTTGCGCACGCGCAAGCTCATGCCAACCCTCATCTTCTGCCCACAGGCGCTTCCAACCTTCGTTATAACTGAGGAGACCGGCATCTACCTGCGGCTGCAGATCTGCTACACGCTTTTGACAGCCTACTGGATCTGCCGAGAAGCCCGCGTCCAGGTAGCGCTTCCGGCGCTCGGCCGCCAACGTCCTTTCTTCCGGTGAACCTGCGCAGTTGAGGGCGCGAAAAAGCTCGCGCACAAACCAGGCGCGATAGGGGGCGGGGTAGTCTGTCCAGGTGCCACCCAGTACGATAAGCTCCACCTTGTCGGTGTGATGGCCCATGTCTCTAAGTACGCGCAGCCTTCCGGAGACTTGCAAGAAAGGATCAAAGAATGATTGTTCGGCTCGCTGGCAAGCGGGCTCGTCAGCCAGATAGCTCTTTGGCATGCGCAAGTCGTTGGGGCAATAGCGACAGTTGCCAGAACAAGGCCAAGGCTTTGCGATGACGGTGACCGTGGCTACTCCAGAAGCGGTTCTGCGAGGCTTGGCGCGAAGTTGCTCCTTGATGCGCGCTTCCAAGGCTTCACTGATGCCCTTCTTTTGCCAAATGCCGGGGTGAAGCTCGTCTTGGTGCAGGTAGTAGGGGAGGAGCGCTCTCTTTTTCACAGGCGCATCCGGCGCCACAATTCCCGTGTTTTGCTGTCTAATAAGCCTAAGGAACTCCTTCTCGGTAAGCTGGCCCTCTTGGCAAGAAAGTTGTCTGGCAAGCTCTAGGAGAGCTTGCTCCAAACGCTCTTTATAGGTGAGTGTCATGGCTCCTCCCCTTTACATCACAGTGTGTTTTATATAAGAAATCTTCTTAGGCTCCAGCCTCTAGGCCACGCTAGTATAACTGCGTGGGTTCTGGTAGCTTGCGGTTAAGCTGCAGACCCCCAAAGCACCAGATACATCCCTCATCGTTCATCAAAGAAAGGGGCAACTCGTGGATAGTGCCCAGGCGGCATTGGCATCTTCACTCACTGCGCAGTTTTACGAGCATGAGGCTGCAAGTTTCTCGGCTACACGCCAGCAAGGCTGGCAAGGTTGGGAGTTGCTGCTGCCTTATATTGCCCCTCTTGCCAAGACCCGTGCAGCCCAAGGAGTCCCGCTTCGTCTCATTGATTTAGGTTGCGGGAACTTGCGCTTTGAGACATGGCTCAAAGGGAAGTTGCCTCAAGAAGCGGCCTTTGAAGCGTTAGGGGTGGACAGATGTCTGCCGCTGGTGGCAGAGGGGATGGGACTAGAGGGGGTGCGCACGGCTTCGTTCGACCTCGCTTCTCTCGGGCCGCTTCCAGTGGAGTGGCAGGGAAACTTTGATGTGGCGGTATGCTTTGGCCTTATACACCACCTTCCTCTTGCCTCTCAGAGGCATGCATTGATAGAGCGTCTAAGCTCCCTTTTGGCTCCGGGCGGGGTGGCGGCCGTTGCCTGCTGGCGCTTTATGGATGACGGACGTCTCTCCACAAAGGCGCAGCAGGTAACTCTAGAAGCTCGCAAAAGATGGCCAGAGTTGGTGGACAGCTTTGGGCCAAAAGATTGGCTGCTGGGATGGCAAGGGAGTACCGAGGTAGTCCGTTTTTGTCACCACGTAGATGAGGAAGAGCTCGATAGCCTTATGGGCCCAGTGCAGGAAAGAGCGCGCTTCTTTGCAGATGGGTCTTCTGGGACCCTTAATCGCTATGTGGTGTTCGAGCCTTAGCTTTGCTCGCAGGCCCAGTGCGTCCAGCCCCAAACGCTTTGGGTTGAGAGACTTTTGAGCGCTCACGGCTCTCTTTGTTGCGAACACTCCTTTGAGTGCTGGTGGCAGTGCCAAGCTTTTTCTCGGGTTCTCTCCATTGGGTCTTATAAGCGTGGGCCTCAGGGTCCCAGCTTTGTGAGATGTTCCACACCTGGCGCGTGAAAGCGCGCACCTCGGGGTCTACCATGAGCCAAGTGGGATCTATAGGACAGGTGAGATAGAGATCGCTCACAGATCTCACCCTTGAAAGGGCTACGTAGAGCTGGCCTTTCTCAAAACAATGGGGGTCGAGATTCATAGAATCCAGAGTGAGCCCCTGGGTCTTATGAATAGTCATGGCCCAGGCCAGCCTCAAGGGTATTTGTGTATAGGTGCCCTTCTCAACTTCTCGAAGGCCGCCTTCCTCATCCTCTTCGTAGTCCAGAGCGCTCCATTTCATCGCTTCGACGGTAACGGTGTCTCCGCTATCAAGCTCCACGCGCACCTGACCGTCTGCAGGGAATCCAATCACAGTGCCTATGGAGCCGTTTACAAAGGCATCGTCAGGGTCGTTCTTGCAACACACCACTCGTGCCCCACGCTTGAGAGTGATGGTCTCGTCCACTGGATGAACCGAGCCAAAGGAGCCGGTGGTGCGCGCTTTGAAGGTATGGGCTTTCCCGGAGAGTTCGCTCAGTCGCCGGGAATTGATCCTGTCTACCACGCGATTGGTAGAGGCGATGTAAGGAGCTCCTTCAATATACTCATCGCAGGCATGCTGGCTTATCCATTGGCAGGCGGAAGGGTCTCCCTTGCGAATGGCGGTAAGGGCATCCAAGAATGAAGGGTCTGCTTGCCTGTGATGATCCCTGAGGATAAAGGGATGAAAGTCCCATTCTTGCCAGCGGCGCCCTTGGAACGCAAAGGGACCGTGGTAGAGCATGCCATACTCATCTTTGAGATGAGCTTCGTCATCGCCGGCAACCACAGGAGGCAGCTGGGAGAAATCGCCTACCACCACCAATTGAGGCCTGGGGCGCACTTTGCGCATGATGGTGGACACCGCATCGAAAAGATCGCATCGCAGCATGGATATCTCATCAATAATGATTACATCTGCTTGAGAGATGGGCTCTCTCACCCTAAGGCGCGTGCCGCGCCCCTGTACTCCAAGGCCCAGCTTAAAGGCCCTGTGCACTGTAGTGCCGCCAACATTGAGCGCCGCGATGCCTGTAGGGGCGCACACCACAACATTGCGTCGCTTTTTGCGCAGGAGGCGCAAGGCTTCTTCAATCACGAAGGATTTGCCGCAGCCGGCCCCGCCGGTAAGAAAGACGTTTTCCCCTGAGAGGATGGCGTCGATGGCAGCCTGTTGCTCTGCATCTGCGCAGGCTCGTTTTTCTGAAGCCTTCTCTGCCACTTGGCGCCCTCCTCTCACGGGCATGGGAATGTCTACTAACCCTATCGCAGGAGCACCTAGAGCGCTCGGTTTTAGGTCTCCATTGTGACTCAGCCTTGCTATAAGAACAACTGTTCGTATGCTCTAATCAACGAACGGACATACATGGACGGCGGCCAATGGTTTAGCTCGCCAGCCGGAGACTCGAGTCTTGGGACAAAACTCTAACCCCAGTAGTTGCGCCCCAATAATTGTATGAGCTCAGTTCACCTCAGTTCATCGCCTCCAGCCCCGAGCAGCCCACCTTCCTCCGGGTGGGCTGCTTTTTTGCCGAGGTGGGGAGATGAGGCTTCGTAATTCTTGCTAACACGAGATGTACCTGGGCTTTTAGCCCGCAGATTTTACACAGCTCCTAATGAGGGGGCAGGGCGCTCCCTCATGAACGAGAGGAGCGAAAGTGGATGAGAAAAATCTGTGGGGCCACAAGGATCGCCTTCTGGAGGCTTGCTGTTCATACATTGAACAGCTTGGCTTGGATGCAGGAGGCGAATCTATGTGGCAGAGCAGGCGTGTGGGCGGATGGAGTATCTCGGAGGTGGAGGCGCTTATCGGCCTTAGCCGCCGAGACATCCAGCGAGCCTGCTATGGCGGCCAAGGTGGAGTGGCGATCTTGAGTCCCCAAGACACAACTTGGGGTCGTCGTAGCTACGACCTAGAAGATCTCGCACAGCTCTATGTGGTGAAGCAGTATCGGCGTCAGGGATTGAGCCTGCCAGAGGTCAAAGCGGAGATCGAAGAGCAAAAGGAAGCCGGCAAAAGCATCGAAGACTTACTGGGTGTGCAGGTGTCGAGGCTCAAGGAGCAGGCAGAGGAAGTGACTGGGCAGCTGCTTCAGGCCGAGGCGCTGCTGGCTGCAGCAAAGGGTGACGAGGGGACTTCGCTGGAAAAGCTGGTCTCTCGGCACCTGGGAATTCGCAGTGCGCTGGATCCAAGCCTCTCTACGCCGCCGGAGAAGAACCCGGCTTCCTCTATAGAGACGCTGCTCTATACCCCAGGGCTCATCGATAGCTCGGGGGTGGCATTGGCTATGGATGTGTGGCTGGGGCCTGGATCTGCAGAGATGCTGAGAAGCGCTGCAGAGGCAGCCAGCCTAAGAATTCAAAGCAATGGAGGAGAACATGAAAAAATTCAAAGCAATGGAGGAGAACATGAAAAGTAAGATGGCAAAAGCCCAGGGTGTCCATGCCTTCACCAGGCGCGCTTTTCTGGGAGGAGTGCTGGCGATAAGCGCAGGCCTATGCGGATGCGGGGCGAAGACTTTGACAAGTGGCGATGCCCAGGGGTCGCAGACAAGTGGGGCTCCGGAGGCAAAGCCCCAGGAAGAAGCCCCTAAAGTATCTTCTGATCCTCATGTGGTCTACATCAAGAACTACAAAGGGCAAAACGCTGCGGCTCTGGGCTATGCGGCGGCCAACACCTTTCGCATGGAAAAACTGGGAGCGATCTATCTGCGCCTGGTCTACGTGGACCCCTCGGGCGTCTTTGTGGATCCAGAAGACGAGGAGCAGCTCAAAGGCTATGTGGTCTTCGACCAAAACCTGGCGCCCAATACCCAGGTAGACATCGAGTTTAGGCAGGACAAAGAAGGAAACGAGCTTCAGACCATCGCCCGCTGGCAAAGCCACGAGCAGGTAGTGTTGGCGGTAAAGGCCACGGGAAGTCCCGACCCAACTCCGGTGGACATGACTGCCATCGATGGGGCTCCCGATAGATATACGAACTATATTCGCGACTACACAGGGCGCAACCTGGCCGAATGCGGCTACAACTCCGCTGCGGGCAACCTTACCGACGCCTATGGCCCCGGCTTCATCCACCTGGCCACAGTGAGCGACGACGGCGCCTACATCGACCCTGCAGACAAAGAGGCCCTCGCCAGCTATGTGGTGGTGTCTCAGGACGTGGCCCCCAATACGCAGTTCACCATGGAGCCCACGACGGCTGCCAACGGCGAGGTCTACGATCTTATCGGCTCGCAATCCATCGATACGGTGACGCTGACGGTGCGCAAGCTGGAAGCCAAAGGGTAGGGGGCGAGGATCCAGTCGAAGGGGAGGGCTGAGCCGAGCTCCTGCGTTCCTTGCCGAGAAACCCCTCCATCGCCACAAGAAAACACCCAGCTGCTGGGAGGAGGTGCAGCTGGGTGTTCCTTAAACAGATGATGCGGGACTGGGAGGCTCCCTGCGACAATTAGGCGCGACCGGTGGAGCCCAGGTTGTCCATGTGGCTGGCCACGATGGAGGTGATGTTGGCCATGCCGGCCTTGGCGGGCTTCTTGGGGTCGAAGACCTCGGGGTTGGCGGCCATGTAGGCCATGAAGCCCTTCATGTACTCCTGACGAAGCTCGGTAGCGTAGTTCACCTTGCACACGCCGTTGGCGATGGCCTCTTTGACCTGGTCGTCGGGTACGCCGGAGGTGCCATGGAGCACCAGGGGCACGTCGACGCGTTCGCGGATGGCCTTGAGCACTTCCTGCTCGATGTGGGGAGTGCCGTGGTAGACGCCGTGCGCGGTGCCCACGCCCACTGCCAGGGAGGTGCAGCCGGTGCGGCGCACGAACTCCTCGGCCTCGGCGGGATCGGTGAAGGGATTGCCGTGGCCGGCGTCGGGACCGTCGTCCTCTTTGCCGCCCACGCGGCCCAGCTCGGCTTCTACGGGGATGCCCATGGCGGCGCCTACGCGAGCCACAGACTCGGTGATCTTGATGTTGTCCTCAAAGGACTCGTGGCTGCCGTCGATCATGACGGAGGTGTAGCCGGCGTGCATGGCCTGCATGCAGCGCTCGAAGCCGTCGCCGTGATCGAGGTGCAGCGCCACTGGCACGCTGGCATTCTTGGCCGCAGCGTGCACCATGCCGTAGAAGTAGTCCAGGTTGGCATACTTCACGGTGCTGGGGGTGGTCTGCATGATCACCGGAGAGCGACGCTCTTCTGCGGCGGCCAGCACGGCCATCACAAACTCCAGGTCTTCCACGTTGAAGGCGCCAACGGCGTAATGGTTCTTCTGAGCATCGAGCAGCATTTCTTTGGTGGTGACAAGCATTGCAGTTCCTTTCTGCGTCTGCGGCTTTGGGCCTTGGTGAGAACGGGGCGCCAATCTGGGAGGAGGCGATCGGGGTGCTCCTGCGCACCAAAAACCTGCGCCGTTACTTGCTGATGGCAATGTAGCGCGATTTGTGTGGCCGCACTGGTGGCGAAGAAGGGGTTTCTCAGCAAGCAAACGAAACGCCAGTGGCCGTCAATGAAAGCTAAGGTTCCTTCCGGCTGTGACGAAATCTTGCTGTGGAAGCTAAAAGAAAGTCGAATCCTTGCTAAAATGCAAAATAAAGAAAGATAAGGGTTCACAGAACCTTCGCAAAGGAAAGCTCTTATGACCGCCCCTGCTCCCAATGACACTTCGTTGCCCGGCCCCGCGACACCTGGTTCCACTCATGGGTCGGGACATTCTTTTGCCGAGGAACGCCGCGCTGCCATCATGGACCTATTGGGGCGCGAGGCTTCGGTGCAGGTGACTGACCTCGCGAAACTCTTTGGAGTGTCGCGGGTGACGGTGCGCTCGGACTTGGACGAGCTTGAGGCGGCGGGGCGCCTGCGGCGCACCCATGGCGGTGCGGTGTCGCTCTCGCGGGCGCTCACGGTGTCTATCCAGGACCAGCGTGTGAACGTGAACGTCGAGGCCAAGCAGGCCATTGGCCGCACGGCGGCAGCCATGGTGTCAGACGGCGACTCCGTGCTGGTGGACTCGGGCACTACGGCGCTGGAGTTGGTGCGCGCGCTGGGGGGCTGCAACGAGGTGACGGTGGTGACCTGCGACTTTACGGTGGCGGATTTCATCGACCGCTCCATGCCGTCTCTGGATGTCATCTTGCTGGGCGGCGAGCTGCGCAAAGGCCACCGCTACACCTACGGCCCCATGACAGAGCAGGCCTTGGCGCTTTTGCACCCCCAGATCTCCTTTGTATGCCCTACCAGCTATGTGCCCGGTCGCGGCCTTATGACCAACTTCGCCCCCATGGCTCAGATCAAGCGGGCCATGCTCTCCTGCGCCGCCCGCACAGTGGTGCTCATGGATGCCACCAAGGTGAACGCGCCGGGATTGCTGCTGGTAGATACTCTGGCTCACGTGGATGCGGTAGTGACTGACAACGATCCTGGCGGCCTTCTGGCCACAGAGCTTCAAGAGCAAGCACCGGAAGCTCAGCTTATCCTGGCTCAGGGCTAGTCAGGGAAGCGGAAGGGAAGGGTTTCTCGGCAAGGTGGCCTGCGGGGCCGCGGGGCTGGGCCGGCAGGCGCCCGCCTCTAGGCGAGCCTGTGGACTTTCACCTGATTGCGCACTTCCTGCGCCACCTGAGGATCAAAGTTGCCGGTAGCGGGGGGGGAGGCAGTTGGCAGTGGCGGCGGCCATGGCAAAGGCGAGGGCGCAGGCGTCATCCATGGTGCGCTCCAGTGCCACGGCGAAGGCGCCCACCAGGGTATCTCCGGAACCCACAGGATTTACTGCCTGGATGTGCGAGGCGACGCCTCGATCGACGTCGTCTGGCAGGGCGACGCTGAAGCCCAAGCAGCCCTCGACTTCTTCGACGAGTTCCTGGTGAAGTGGGACGAGGGCTGCTACCACGATTAGCTAACTGCGACAACCTGCGAGTTCTTCACAGCCAGGAGAGCGTCTCAAAGAGACGCTCTCCTGGCTTTTGCCATAGGCCAGTGTGGGTAAAAATGCCGAGAAACCCTTGACCCTCCTAACGGAAAGCCCCCCATGTATTGGATCATCTGGCCCATCTGCCTTGCGGCATGTTTTGTCGGCTCCATTTGCGGCCTAGGCGGCGGCGTCATCATCAAGCCGGCACTGGACCTCTTTGGCCATATGGATGTGGCCCAGGTGAGCTTTCTTTCTGGGTGCACGGTGCTTGCCATGGCTCTCTATTCGGTGCTGCGAGCCCGTGCCAAGGGAAACCTTAGGGCTGAAGCTAAGGTTGATACTTCTGTGGCGGTAGGAGCTGTGGTAGGTGGTCTTGCGGGAAAGCAGCTTTTCTCGGTATTGAGCACGGCCTTTCCCTATCCGCGCATCGTGGGGTGCACGCAGGCGGCGGCTCTGTTTGCGGTATGTCTGTTCACCATCGTCTATACGCTTAGGCGAGATGAGGATGAAGTGCGCGAGCGCCATCTGTCCGGCTGGTGGGCGGGAGCTCTGGTTGGGGTGGGACTGGGTGCGATCTCTGCCTTTTTGGGCATTGGCGGAGGTCCGGTCAATATCGTCGCCATGACGTTCTTTTTTGCCATGACCAGCAAGGACGCTGCTCAGGCTTCCCTTTACATCATCTTGTACTCCCAGACCGCAGCCACGCTGATGTCGCTTTTCACTCAGGATCTTTCGGGGATCGACCCGCTGCTTTTCCTGGGCATGGTGGGCTTTGGCATTGCCGGTGCGGCTGGTGGGCGCACCCTTAACGCGCAGCTTTCCAACGAAATAGTGGACAGGCTGTTTATTGGGCTTCTGGTTGTCATAATTGGCATAACCATCGCGAATTTTATAGGATTTGCTGCGATATAACGTAAACTATAGAGCTGATTAATGGATCTATGTACATCTATATAAAAACAGATGAACGGTATACGGGATAGGTTTTCGTGTGCTTCAGTTTCGTCTGCATCAATAAGACCCTAAATAAAACACCAAAATGCTCCAAGTTACATATATATCAAAATAGAATGATAATAAGTAAATATGCCACCTAATACATAACTATTGAAATAGATAATCATACGCGATAAAAAATATAAAATACCTGGTAGATAGCGTAATAAGTAAAACAGATGCATATATATTACGTGGCATATTTTCAAGAATAGATTGATTTCTCGCGATTCGTTTATTAACCTAATCATAAAATAAGCTGCAATAACTCTGAATTTAGAGGATCTCGCACTCTAATAGATCGTCTAAGCAGCCTACTGAAGGAAGTTCTGCGGCCGGACTAGAGCCGTGGATGATAGACGGAGGAACCTATGCGTACTTTCATTCAGCGAAGCACGCGGGCTACGCTGGCGGTCTTCATGGCCGTGATCTGCATCTTGGGAACCCTGGGCTTCCCGCTCTCGGCGCTGGCCGATGAAGTCGCCATGCAGACCAATGTGCGAGGCACCGATTCTTTGGAAACCACTGCCACAGAGTGGGAGCTCATCCGCATCGGAGACCACCAAGGCGAGCCGCTCTATATAGATGTGATCAAGGATGAGGGCAGTCAGCAGACCTATCTTTCCTATCGCCAGAAGTACGATCTCGGTCAGGCGCACACAAACGGTCCTGCCCCCGAGAATGGTGTGGCGCTCTCGCACATTCTGTCTCTGGCGCTGGAGGATGCCACGCCCGAGGAGCTCTATGGTTCCGCCACTACCACGACCCGCTACCAAATCGCGGTGTGGGACGCCCAGCGCAACGGGAATCCCCTCTATGAGGGTACCGTCTACCCTGTCTATGGACACCTCACATCTGAGGGTCAAGTTGAGGATGAGGGTTATGTGCTTCTCGGCATCCGCACTGCCAATAAGACTGAGCGGGACGTCTCAAAGAATCTTGGCGTAGGCAACACCATCTATAAAGAAGCCGATGGCGGCCGCAACGCCTATGGGCTCCAGCGCGTCGGCGAGAAGAAGGTCGACAATGCGTTCGACGAGAATCTCAACGCCTTTGTAGCCACCTATGAGAAGACTGCGGCCGATGCGGTCACCGGCACCGTCACCTATAAGACCGACGAGGGCGACATCGTGCGTACCGAGTCGTTCGCCGGCATCGAGGGCGAGGGCTTGGATGTTCCCATCGACCAGTCCTTCTTCTCCAACGGCCAGTATTTCCGCACGCTCTCCTCGCTGGGTTCCACCAAACGTCTTACCGTAGCCCAGCCCAACGTCACCGTGCGCGTGGTGGCGGTGGAAGACATGGCTCAAGCCAACGCCTACCAGCTCACCATCAGCTATGAGGCCGAGAATAGCAATGGCCCCAACCAGGTGCTCTGGACCGACTCCGTCGACATTCATGGCGCTGGCTACCAGTATTCGCTGCCGCTTTCCTTCTCCAGTGCAGCCAGCCGCTCCGAGGGCGTCGCCTTCTACAGCTTCACCGGCGTTGAGGGCAACAGCACGGCTCGCGTTGATCACGAGTGGGGCAACCCCCTGGTGCTCACCGGCGACCTCTCCGAGGCCCTCTTTGACCAGGACGCCAACGGTCATCGCGTGCTCCACGCCCTCTATAGCTCCTCCGAGGACACCAAAGAGGCCACCTTCACCGTGGTGGAGATCGACGGCACCAACGCCACCGAGATCGGTCGCAAGTCTGGCCTGGTGACTCCCGATCAAGACTTCATCTACGAGCCGGCTTCCTTCGAGCACAACGGCGCCACCTATGTGCCCGCCGCCTCCAACACTCAGGCTATCTCTTATAAGTGGGACGACCTCACCGCCGGCAAAGACCTCATGGTCTACGTCTACTACGTGCCCGAGGACTACGTGCCTGGCGCGGGCTACGACATCCAGGTGCGCTATCAAGACATTGCCACCGGTGCCATCCTCAAGACCGACACCTACCCGGTGAATCCCGAGATGACCGACTTCCTCACAGTAGTGGGAGATGAGAACTTCTCGGCAGAGGACGGCGAGCGCTATGTGCGCCTGCCTGGCCAGGAGTCCGGCATTCGCCATGCCTTCTATTCGCCCACCCGCGTCTACACGGTCTACTACCGCAACGTGAACGACCAGCTCAATGCCAACGTGACCATTCAGCGCACTCAGATCATCGAGACCCCTCGTGCCGCAGCTGCTGGCACTGCGGGTGGCGGTATCACCGCAGCTCCTATCGCCGCTGCCGCTACCGGTGCAGCTTTGCCTGCCACCGACGCCGGCGTAGCTCCCGGCGACGCCACCACCATCATCAACGACGACGGCAACCCTCTGGCTTCCCCCGAGGGTCAGTCCACCGCCGAGCAGCGCATCGACGACGATGCGAACCCCCTGGCCGCCGGCTTCCAAAACCCGGTCGTCATGGCGGGATCCATCGCTGGTCTCGCTGCCCTTTTGGCCCTGCTGTTCTTCTTCCTCTTCAAGCGCAAGAAGAACGCCGATGCCTCCGGCACCAAGAACGCTTAGGGGATGGAGACTATGAACAACACTTCTAAGAACATGCTGCTCAAAAGGATTCTCGCCTTCGCGCTCTCCTTTGTGATGGTAGTCACCTCCACGCCGGTGGCGCCCCTGGCTTATGCCGGGCAGGACATGAACATCGACACCGCTCCTGTGGTGATCTCCGACGAGGACCTGGTGCAGGTCGATGCCGAGAACCCCACCTCAGATCCTGCAGCTGACGACGCTGCTGACAGCGATGCCCCTGCTGCCGAGCAGGACGCCCCTTCTCAGGAGGATGCTGCTCCTGAGAAGGAGCTTGCGCTCGAGCAAGCCCCGGAGGTCGCCGCTGCTGCTGTCGATACTGCGGCAGCTGGCCCTGCGCGCGTGGCGCCTGCCCAGCTGCAGGACAATAAGAGCCAGGAGATCTCGAGCTCTAATACGGCTGCTGGCTTCAAGGTCATCAAGTACGACAAAGCAGGCACCTATACGCTTACTGTCAAGGACGGCGTCACCTTCTATGGCCGTATTGAAATCTCTGGTGGTGCCAAGGTAACCGTAAACGGCAAAGGCACCATTAATGGCAACAAGCAAGGCTCTGTCATTATTGTCGAGGGCACTAAGGACAGCAGCAAAGTCAGTCATCTCACCCTTGACGGGCCTACGCTCACCAACGGTTCAGGTTCGGAGCTCAGGCATACCACCTACGATGGATCCGGTAACCAGCGTTATTTGAAGTGTGGCGGCGGCGTGCTTGTTCGTCGTACCCATAAAGATTATGGCAACGCCACCTTCATTTTTAAGAGTGGCACCATCACCAACAACAACGTGCATTCTGCCGGTGGCGGCATCTTCGTGGATGGCCTCTGCGGCTTCACTATGGAGAACGGAACAGTCACCAACAACTCCTGCCAGTACTCCGAGGGTGGTGGCCTGTATATTGCTGCCGCCAAAAACGGCAACAACAAGGGTTCTGAGGCTGTAATCAAAAAGGGTGTCATTACTAACAATAAATGCAATACCACCTTCTCCTGGGGCGGCGGCGGCATCTTCATCGAGTCCCAGGGCGTATTGCGGGTAGACAGCGTTTTGGTCAACGGCAATACTGCCGATGGCTTGGGCGGCGGCATTGCCGGCTGCCCCCATGCACGCATGGGTGTGGGCTTGCTCGAGGCCAACACAGGTGCTGCGATCTATGGGAACACTGCCAAAAAGGTGCGCCGTCCTTCCAATAGCGTGCTCTATTCCCTCGAGGTGGACAACGTCATTACCGGCGACGTCTATGCCTGGGACCATGCTGCTTCGAGATTCTCTGCAGACAAGGCCATGGATTATTACTGCACGCGAGCCAGTGTGGTCATGGGTGCGGATATGGGTCAAGCAGGGGATACCGTGTGGACCGGCTACCGTGCAAGCGCTTCCAATATGAAGGGTGAGCCGGTCACAATCCAAAAAGGGGAGACCTTCTCTGCGACCAGCGAGTCTGTGGGTCTCACCAACACCTATAAAGGGGCAGCCCCTTCAACGAACGTCACTGTGACGGGCAACTACAGCGCGACTCACGGCGGCGGCATTGGCTGTAATGGCACCCTGAAGATCAACTATGTGCCCAAGGTCGAGTACGGCGCGTTCAACATTGAGCTCCAAAAGAGCTTGGTGACCTCTTTGGGCGACAAGCTCTCTATGGCGGCGAATGCCTATAGGTTTGAGCTCTTCACTGATAAGAGCTGCACCAACAAGGTTGCAGAGGCCACCAATGACGCCAACGGCAAAATCGCTTTCACGCTCACCCATGGCGCCTATGACAGCCAGATCAAGGGTGATGGCGCACAAACCTGGACCTTCTATGCGCGCGAAGTCAAAGGCAACGATCCATCCATTGCCTACGACACCAAGGTTCACACCATTACAGTGAATATTTCCAGCATCCAGTCAAAAACCTCGCCCACCGCGGCGTTTCCAGTGACCACAAAAACGCCTGTGCTTCAGAGCGTGAAGGTGGACGGCAAGGCTCCCGGCAGCGCCCCCTTCTCCAACACCTTCAATGTGAAGGGCGCAGCTCAGCTGGGAATCACCAAGACCGTCTCTGGTCTGCCTGCCGGCTCCTACACCTTTGAACTTCAGGAAATGAAGGGCAAGTCCATTGCGGACCAAGAGATCAAATCCGATGGTGTAAGCGACAGCCAGTCTTTCTCTGTGAATGAGTCTGCCTCTACAAACCAGACTGTCGAGCAACTCTTTAAGAAAATGACCTATACCGCCGAAGGCGACCACTGGTATCGCATTCGAGAGAAGGCAGACGGCGATAGGACTGTTACCGCCTTCGACTCCTCTGTGTATTTGGTAAAGGTCAATGTCAAAAAGAACGGCAAGAAGGCTCTAAAGGCAGAGGTAGTGGAAACTTACAAGGCTGCCGATGCCAATAGCGAGCTTAAAAAGGTGAGCAACACCCAGAAGCCTGCTTTCACCAATACCAACTATCTCTATGAGGGCTTCGACTTCTCTATCACCAAGATGCTGGAGAATGATCTAAATAGCCAGTTTAGACCTGATAACGGCGAGTTCACCTTCGAGCTCTTTGACAACCCTGAGTGCTCTGGCGAGCCTTTGGCCACTGCTAAGAACAATGCTTCTGGACAGGTGGAGTTCAAGGTAGAGAATCAGACCTATCTCCAGAACGAGCTTAAAGGCATGAAGCCTGGCGCTCTAATCTACACCACCCTCTACTTCCGCGAGGTTCAGGGCAATGTCCCAGGTGTTACCTATGACACCGAGGCTCATTCCATCAGCCTAGAGCTTAAGGTGACCCAGGGCACCAAGAGCGATATGGGCATCACCAAACCCGTCATTGGCGCCACTGCAAAGGTAACCATGGTGGACGGGAAAGAGCTGACTGCCGCTGGGTTCACCTTCATCAACAAGATCAAAGTTGCGGACGCACAGGTGCCCTTCTCGGCAACGAAGCGCTACAACGGCAACACCACCGACAAGTCTGGCGCCTTCAAGTTCACCTTTGAGGCACTAGATGCGGCGTCGGTAGAGAACAAGACCTTCGAGGTTCGCAAGGGCGATGCTCTCGTGGCTGATTCCACCGGCAAGCTGGTGGACGACGGCACTGGCGCCATCAAGCTCGAGGCTGCTAACGGCGACTTCGCTGGTTCGTTGGCTCCTGTGAGCTTTGGCAACATCACTTATACCAAGGAGTCTTACGACGCCTGCAAGACCTATTGGTACAAGGTGACCGAGAACTTCCTGGACAACTCTTCTGCCATCTCCTATGACCCCACGGTCTATGTGGCGAAGGTCGAGCTCACTGCTGCGGACCGCGAGATCGTTCCTACGGCTACCTATTACCGCATGACCTCGTCGGTCGATGGAAAGCTTGATATCGCCGAGATCACCAATACGGACGACCCCATGGTCTTCCACAACACCGACGATGCCTATCTGTCCATGAGCTTCAATATCAAGAAGCTCTTCAAGAACAGCCTGAACAACGATCTCAAGATCGAGGACGAGAAGTTCGCCTTCCAGCTCAAAGACGCCAAGGGCGATCTGGTTTCTGAGTCTACCGCCAACGCAGAGGGCCTGGTGACCTTCGAGATCCCTGGCAAGAACTACATCGACAAATCGTTGGGTGATGCCAAGGACTACGAGTTCACCGTCACCGAGGTTGATCCCAACAATGACAAGATCTCCTTCGACCAGAAGACCCACAAGGTTGTCCTCACGGTGAAGACCGAAGCCGAGCGTGTAGTAAACAGCGAAAACGTAGCCAATAACGACAAGACCTTCTATAAACCTGTGATCACTAAGCAGACCTGGGATGGCAACGAGTGGACTTCCGAAGACGTCCCTACCGTTACCAATACCATCGACGTGAGCACTTCCTTTGTGCCCAAGGCTCAAAAGCACCTCACCGGCCTAGCTCAGGGCGAGACTGCGCTCTTCAAGTTCGAGCTCCAGGGCCTGAAGCAGCTCGATCCTGCGAGCGTTGACTTCAATTTGGTCACTGTCGAGAACTACCTGCGTAGCTCTGATGACTTCATTGCCACCGACGGCAAGATCGTCGACAACGGCAAGGATGAGCTGCTTCTCAATGCCTCTACCCAGTTCACTCAGGACGGCACTGCTGAGGTGACCTTCCCCGAGATCACCTACGAGCAGCCGGGTGCCTATTGGTACGCCCTGCGCGAGACCACCAGCGACACTGACACCATCGCCTCCGACACCTCCGTGGCAGTCATCCGCGTGGACGTGAAGCTTGCAGCTGACGGCAAGTCCATGTCTGCCCAGGTGGGCGCCGTCTACAGCGCGAAGTCCATGAGCGAGCCCGGCCTGACTCCCGTAGTCAACGACGGCGGCGAGCTGCCCACCCCGACCTTCTACAACACCGGATTCGCCTACACCGGCTTTGAGTTCGACATCACCAAGGCGTTCCAGAACACCGAGGGTGCACCTCTGCCCATGGAGAAATTCGAGTTCGAGCTCTGGGACGGCGTCCCTGGCGAGACCGGCTCCCGCAACCTGGGCACCTTCAGCAACGAGCGGTACGAGGGCGTCACCCCTCACTTGAGCGACAAGGTGATCTTCTCGGTAACCGATGAGATCCTGCTCAAGTCCTACCTCAAGGACAAGGTGGGTACCCCTCAGACTTACAACAACCTCTACATTCGCGAGGTTCCCTCTACCGATAAGGATATGCTCACCGACGGTGAGGCCCATCAGGTCGTCGTGGCCCTTACCCCCGCCATCGAGCGCCCCTCTATGGCCAATGCCAGCCTCACCACCACGACCTATAGCTGCCAGGACGTGAGCGTGACCATTCCTTCGCTCACCAACAACACGGTGACTAACCAGTGGCAGCTGCGCGGCAGCTGGACCCCTCAGGCTTCCAAGCTCTACTTTGGCGAGGCAACCGGAAGCTTTAGCTTCACGGTTCAGAGCCTGAAAGATCTGACCGGTGTCGAGCTGAGCACTGCCAAGGTGGCCGATCTTCTCCGCAACCAAGGTGAGGCCTCTTCTGAGGACACCGGCGAGAATGCGGTGAAGGTAACCGGCTCTGTCTCTGTGAACAACAGGGGCGAGGAGGCAGTGGAGTTTGCCACTCCTGTCACCTACACCAAGTCGGGCACCTATTGGTACGCGCTCTCTGAGGACGGCGGCACCGATCCCACCGTGTACGTAATTCGCGTCGAGGTGGGTCAGACTTCCGATAGCCGCGGGCTCGAGGTGAAGAGTACTAAGGTGTACTACGCCGACAGCTTTGATACCGCGGGCATCCATGAATATGGCGTGCCTAGCGCTACTGACCCTGTGGTGCCGCAATTTGTGAACACCTCCGGTGCACTAAAGTTCGCCTCCTATCGCGCCTTTGCGGCCAGTGATCAGGCGGTAGACCAGAAGTGCCTGGTAGACCCCAAGATGTGGAAGGTCCTTGAGGGTCGTACCCTGCAGGAGGGCGAGTACACCTTTGACCTCATCCAGGTGAAGGATTACACCGACACCACCGGCACCGTCATCTCCACCGCAAAGAACGACCGTTACGGTATGGTGGACTTCGACGCCGCCAATCCTGTGGCCGGCACCGAGGACGACCCCTGCTGCCTCGAGTTCACCGCCCCCGGCACCTATCGCTACCGCGTGGTGGAGAACCCGGACGCCAATCGCGATCCCTCGGTGATCTACAGCGACCAGATCATCACCTTCACCGTGGTGGTGGAGCGTGAGGGCGGCAGCCTCAAGGCCACCGACATGTACTACGGCGAGTACAAAGACGGCACCAACGTGCGCTTCGCCGAGTCGGCAGACCCCGACTGGCACCCCACCATGACCAACAAGGCCCGTGGCATGAGCCTCAAGGTGCGCAAGACCTCCGTGCTCGATCGCGACAACGGCCTGGAGGGTGCCACCTACAGCCTCTTCATGGTCAACAACGGCCCGCAGGATGACATCAAGCTGGCCACCGGCGTCTCCGACGAGGACGGTTGGATCCAGTTTGACGACGTGAACCTGCAGGCAGGGCAGCTCTACTACTTCAAGGAGTTCGCTGCTCCGGCCGGCCACACCGTGAGTGAGTTCAGGAGCCCCTACTTCTATCTGGTACCCGACACCGCGTCGCCCAACGGCTACTCCATGGCCTACTCCGACACCAAGGACGTAGAGCCCGGCATCATGGTCACCGCTGAGGGCGACGAGGCTGAGACTGATGCTGCTGAGGCTGGGCAGGATAATGCCCTCTACACCAAACCCGAGGTGGATGGCGACGGCAACGCTCTCTACACCTATGCCAAGGATGGCGGTGTCTACGACGAAGCCACCACCATCACCTTCAACAAGCAGGAGACCAATACCCACAACTGGGTGGAGGGCGCCAAGCTTCAGGTGATTGAGAAGGCTACCGGCACGGTGGTGGAGGAGTGGACCACCAAGGCCTCCGGTGAGGTGCTCACCGCCAAGCTCAATGTGGACACCCCCTATATCCTTCATGAGGTGTCCGCTCCCGACGGCTACGCAGTGGCCAGGGACGTGGAGTTTGTTATCGACGCTTACGGCAAGCTCTCGGTGACCTCTGGCACCGAGGACGGCAACGCCTCGCTCAACGACACCACCGTGGTTCTCTTTGACCGCAGGCTGGATGTGGAAGAGATCAACCGCATCACCCGCACCGATGAGGACAACGACCGCACCACCCGCATCGCCAAGACCGGCGACACCGCCAACATCGCACCCATCATCCTGGGTCTGGTGGCAGTGGTCTTTGTGGGCGCCACCGTGCTGGTAGTGGTGAAGCGCAAGCGCAATCAGGAGTAATCCTCAGCCATCAGGAATAATGCCTGAGGCAACCACCTGCAACGAGAACCGGCCTCGCTCCTTTGGGAGCGGGGCCGGCTTTTTGTGCCGCGGCAAAGGGCAAGTTGCGGAGCGGGATGGTGGTGCTTCTCGGCAGGGGTGGCGTACGGTCTGCGAGATGGTAGCTGGATGCAGTGGAGGATCTTCTCGGCAGCACGATGAGCCAGCAGGTGTGGGCGGCCTATCAGAACCCGTGGGCTACCAGAAGCTGTGGTGGCCAAAGCAGAGGCGAAAGAGCTCTTCTCGGCAGGCGAGGGAGCGCGCTGAGAGCGGGCGGGGTGCGCGGCCTTGCAGGAGGTGGGCCAGCTGGTCGAAGAGCGCCGTGGCGGTGGGCAGCGTGCTGAGAGTTTGGCGGGCGACTCCGATGAGGTCGTCGTTGAGGGCGCGGGCGGCCAGGCGGCGCTGGTCGTCGGCTCCGGCGCGGAGAGGGTCAGAGTGCCACCAGCTGGAGTCGTACTCGCAGGCCAGGTGTTTCTCGGGCCAATAAAAGTCGTAGCGAATGGAGGTTCGTTGGGGCAGATGCGCCTTGGCGAGCGGAGAAAGCGACTTTTCATAATTGAGGCGGGGAGCTGGCAGGCCGGCGCCGCCGTGCCTTCGGGAAGTGATGGCGAATGCGGCAAAGCCGGACTCGCGTGGAGAGGCCGATCCGTCGAGTGCGAGGGATGCAGCGTAGCGGGCGATCTTTTGGCCGCGGGCGCCTGTGGGAAGCCATTGCACGGCGTTTTGCAGCGACTGCGCGCAGGTGAGCGGCACGGGGCGAGTTGCGAAGCCTTCTGGGATGTCGGGGCGCAGCTCATAGGTGCCGCAAAGTTGCAGGGCGAGCAGAAGGGCTTGAGCGGGGGCGCGGGTTTCTCGGCATCGAAGTAAAAAGTGGAGCTCCGGGGAGACTACATAGAGCGGCTCGGTGGTCTGGGTGGTGTTGACGCGGTATAGCGCCTTGGGGAAGAGTGGGCTTTGCCAGAGATGATTGACGAGGTGGGGAAGCTTTCGGCGGTGAGCCTTGCAGGAAATAAGCAACTCAACAGATAGATGTTCATGAGAAACACCGGCGAGAGCTGCTGAGGGAATAATTCCAGAATTATAGAAAGGCAGCGTCTTTAGCTGTGCAATTGCAGCAGTGGAACCTATGGACTCGTTGAGGATGAAGGCACACTCATTTTGCGAATGTACCGGGATGAGAGAAGTGCGCGAGAGGTACACGTTGATCGCGCTTATACCAGCCAGAACTATCGTCATTCCTGGAAGATATCACGAGGACTTGAGGGATGACGCATTAAATAAGGGACTACATAAATGCCCTATAACGCTATGAGAAATTATGCATAAGCAGCAATTGCTGTGACAGAAAAGTGTCAGAAAAAGATAAGTATATGATTTACTATTGGGGAAGGGATCTGCTTCAGATTGAACTGGTGGTAGGAGCTGCGTGGACTGTTGGCACAAGTCGCGCGTAGGAGGTGGTATTTTTGGCAGAAAGCCAAGATAGGAGGTAGATTTGAGCCCAATCTACCTCCTATCCGCGAGTTGTGGCAGCTTAAAGACCTCCTATTGGCGTTCTATGTCAAAAGCGCGACAATCCACCTCCTATCGGCCCTTCGTGCCAAAGGCTTGGAAATCCATGCCTTAGTCGGTTTTCGTGCCAAAGCCGCACTTTCCGGCAGATGGGCGATCCCCAAAGCCGCACTTTCCGCCAGAAGGGCGATCCCCAAAGCCGCACTTTCCGGCAGAAGGGCCATCCCCAAAGCCGCACTTTCCGGCAGACAGAGAGCCTCCAGTGGCTCCACGCAGCTCGGTCTGGCGCTGCACGGCGTGCACCCCCGCCTCCCGCTGCAGTGCAACGCGCGAGTGCACCGCAGCGTCCTCGCCCTTAGAGCGCCTGCTCGGTGCGGGCGATGATGTCGTCTTGGGTGGCGCGGGAGAGCACGTTGAAGAAGGCCGAGTAGCCGGCGACGCGCACGATGAGGTCGCGGTGGTTCTCGGGATGGGCTTGGGCGTCCAGCAGGGTCTCGCGGGAGACCACGTTGAACTGCACATGGTAGCCGTGGAGCGCGTTGAAGTAGGCCTGGATCATGGCTTCGAGCTTGCGCTTGTTCTCGGGCTTTTCCAGGGTGGAGGGGTTCACCTTCTGGTTGAGCAGCACGCCGCCGGTGATCTTGCGCGTGGGCAGCTTGGTGATGGACTTGAAGACCGCGGTGGGGCCGTGGAGGTCGCGGTTGTGGGCTGGGCTGCAGCCTTCGGCCAAAGGCTCGTGGGCGTGGCGGCCGTCGGGGGTGGCCATTGTGCCCATGCCCTGGCCCACGTTGGCGCTGATGGAGCTGGTGCCGGCATAGCGGATGCCGCCGATGGGGCCTCGGCCGTAGCGGGTGCTGGGGTACTTGGCCACCTCGTCGATGTAGGAGTCGTAGGCCTCGACTACCAGCTGGTCTACGTAGTCGTCGTCGTTGCCGTACTTGGGGGCGCAATTCTCAAGCATCGCCTGGATGCGCTGGTTCTCAGGGCTTTGGAAGTCATCCAAAATGGCGTCCCAGAGCTGCTGGGGCGTGATGCGGCCCTCCTCAAAGACCAGCTTCTTCATGGCGGCCAAAGAGTCGGCCATGTTGGCGATGCCCACCTGCAGGCCGCTGATGAAGTCGTAGACGGCGCCGCCTTCCTTGATGGTCTTGCCGCGGCCAATGCAGTCGTCGGTGAGGGCGGAGCACAGGATGTCGGGCACGTCGCGCTCGCTGGCCAGGTCGATGGCGTTCTCCACAATCACCGAGTAGCGGCACATCTCGCGGATGGTCTTGTCCCAGGCGCGCAAAAGCTCGTCGTAGCTTTTCATCTGGGTGAAGCGACCGTAATCCTTGGTGAAGCGGCGGCCGGAGGTAAGGTCCACGCCGCCGTTCATGCAGCAGAGGAGCAGGCGCGGGAAGTTAAGATAGCTCATGCCGGTGCAGCGGTAGCCCCACTTGCCGGGCACGGCGGTCTCCACGCAGCCGATGGCGGAGTAATCGTAGGCATCCTCGCGAGCCACACCCCAATCGATGAAGCTGGGGATGATGACTTCGTCGTTGTTCATGGCCGGCATGCCAAAGCCCAGGCGCATGACCTCGATGCACTCGTCCAGGAAGGCGGGATCGATGCCCGCGTGATAGCGCACGGTGAGGTTGGGCTGGGTGAGGCGCGTCTGGGCCACCGAGCGCAGGATGAGCCAAGACAGCGGGTTCACCGCATCTGTCGGCTCGCCATCTACCAGACGCTGACCGCCGATGGTAACGTTTTGGTACATAGGCGAGCCTGCCGAGGAGAGCGTGTGTGCCTGGCTGCGAATCTTGTTGACGGTGAGAGATTTGATCCACAGGTTGCAGAGAAGCTCGAGCGCCTCATCCTGGGTGATGCGGCCGGCTGCCAGATCGGCTTCATAGTAGGGGAGCAGGTACTGGTCCATGCGCCCGTAGGACAGCGAGTGGCCGTTGGACTCGATCTGCAGCACCACCTGCAAGAACCACACCGCCTGCACCGCCTCGCCAAAGGTCTCGGCCGGCTCGTAGGGCACTTTGTCGCAGATGCGGGCCATCTCAAGAAGCTCGGCGGCCCGTTGGGGGTCCTTCTCGGAAGCGGCTTGGGTGCGAGCCAGCTGGGCATAGCGTGCCGAGAAACGCCTCACCGCGGCGATGACCTCGAGTACGGCGTTGTAAAAGACGCGCTTGTCGATGGAGGCCGGGTCGGTGAGGTCGAGCTGCGCGCTTAGGGTGCGGGCGCGCTCCTCGTAGGCGCGCAGGCCACAGGAGAGCACGCGGCGGTGGTTCACGGCCAGGTGGGCGTCGCCGGCGTCGAGTTTGCCTTCCATGCCAAAGAGGCCGGTCTCCATGAAGACGGAGACCTCCTCGGGCAGCAGGGCCTCGCCGCGGGCGCGCAGGTTGTTGTCCTCCCAGAAGGGGGCGATGGAGCGGATTTGGTCTTTGGTTTCCTGGGTGATGTAGAAGACGTCGCCGTCGCGCTTCTCGAAGAGGTCCAGCTCGTTGAGCACGAATTCCAAGGTGTACTCAGGGAACACCGGCGCGTTGCAGTTCTTGGTGGCCTGGTTGCCGCATAAAAGGCTTTGCGGCTCAATATAGATGCTCATATGGTCCAGGATGTGCGACAGCATGTAGGCGCGCTTCATCACCGGCGGCTGCGCCTTGTGGGCCTCGTAAGCCTGGGTGCACAGGATGGCACGCTCGCCGTCCACATAGGGGCGCTCGGCCAGAACCTCCTCGCGAAACTGCGCCATACGAGGGGTCAGCGAGCCAAAGTGTGCCAAAAGCTGGGATGCGGCAGAAGCCATGAGTTCCTCCTGTGAATGGGGCCTGAAGGGCGCCGAGCGCTTGCTACAACCCGAAGTCTAGTCTAAACTCACAGACGAAACAAGAAATACTTTCGAACGTAAGTTAATATGGAGGACCCATGCAGCCTCATTCCGGTACGAAGCAGTGCTCCATCGAGTCGTTGTCACCTGTCCGCAGAGGTGGCGCGTCCCAAAGAGAGCTTCCGCTCAAAGCCCCGGTGTTTAACGTTCAAAAGTTCAGCTTGGACGATGGTCCCGGCATTCGCACGGTGGTCTTTCTCAAGGGCTGCCCGCTGCGTTGCGCCTGGTGTGCCAACCCCGAAAGTCAGTTGGCCTACTCCCAGCTAGAGTGGGACGGCCGCTCCTGCAAAGGCTGCGGATGCTGTGCTGCCGCAAGCCAGGCAGTGACTTTGGCCTTTGATGAGGGCAGACTGCCCCAGGTAACTGTGGACCACGTACGCCTTGCTGCCGAGAAGCGCCAGCCCCAAGTAGCCGAGGCCTGCGTGTGGGGAGCCATGAGCCTGGTGGGAGCCGAGAGATCGGTGGATGAGGTGGTGGCCCAATGCCTTCAAGACCAGGCTTTCTATGAGCAGTCGGGCGGAGGGGTAACCTTCTCGGGAGGAGAGGCGCTGCTGTGGCCGGAGTTTGTGGGCCAGGTGGCACGGCGGCTGCATGCCCAGGGCGTCTCCTGCGCCATGGAGACCACCGGCTATGCTGCGCCGGAGGTCTTCGAGCAGGTGCTGGACGCCATGGACATCCTGCTCTTTGATGTGAAGCACTGGGATGAAGCGGCGCACAAGGCAGGTACCGGTGTAGGCCTGGGGCTCATCAAGGACAATCTGCGCCGCGCGTGTGCCTCTGGCGCCCAGGTGCTCTTCCGCACGCCGGTGATCCCGGGGTTCAACATCGACCCGTCGCTCTCGGCCAGCGCAGTGGCTGCCACCGCCGAGGGCCTGGCTGCCCATATCCTCGACGCCTGGCAGACTGCGGGACGTTCAAATACCGAGAAGCCCCGTCTCCAATTGCTGCCCTTCCACCAGTTTGGCGAAAACAAATACAAGCTTTTGGGCCGGGATTACGGGATGGAAGGCGTCGCACAGCTGAGCGTGAAAGATGTTGAGCCACTGGCAGAGGCGCTGAGGGAGCGGGGCGTGGATGCCTTTGTGTAAAGGCGAATATGCCCTATTGCCGGGGTCCCCACTGGGTGTGAGCCGGCTTGAGTTCAGCCGCATAGCGGGTGTGGTCGCCGGGCGCGATGACCTGGCTTACCTCAAAGGGGTGCGCCAGCTTGTCAAAGGCAGTGCGGGTGACCTTGAAAGCGGCGCTGCGGGCAGGCCTTCCCAATAGAGCCGCCTCGCGTTTGCCTAAAAGCACGCTTTCGTAGACCTCTTGAGCCGAGGCAGCTTCGACGCCCCAGCCTTTCTGAAGCGCGCGGTAGAGCGACCCTGCCACTTGCTCGCGCGTAAGCCCGGGGAAGAGCTCGCAGGGCAGATAACTGGTTTCCAGCGACATCACGATGTCGTCGGCTAAGCGAAGGCGCTCAATGCGGTAGGTGGGTTTCTCGGTATCAAAAAGTTGCAAGGCCCGAGCCACCCCGCTGGGCGGCTGCACGCACTCGAAGGACAGCACCTGGCTGGTAGGGGTCATGCCAGCCTTTTTCACTTCGCCAGAAAAGTCGTAGAGGCTGTTTAGGGAGCGGCGCATGGTGGCGGGGGCCACAAAAGTGCCGCTGCCAGACTTGCGCACTACCAGGCCTTCGTCCACCAGCGATGCCAGTGCGGCGCGCACGGTGGATCGGCCCACGCCTAGAGCACGGCATAGGTCGTGCTCGGAGGGCAGGGGGTCGTCGGCCGCCAAGAGCCCCCGGTCGATGAGATCGCGCAGGGAGGCGGCGATATGCGAGGAGTTGGGGCGAGCGCCAGCGCGAGAAAGCTCGCGGGCGATCGAGGCGAGCGTATCCATGCCTTATATATAACATATATAGAGACAGGTGCCCGTATATCCGGCGAGAGGCTTATGGCGCGCCAAAGGCTTGTGAGAGGTTGGCTCAGCTTGCCAGGCTAGGGCTCAGTCGAGGTTCGGGGGCGGGGTGCGCCCTTCGAGGTGCACGCCAAGGCGTGTGTGATCGCCGGGGACAAAGGCCTCGGTGATGTTGAATACCTGGCCGGAGGTGTCGCGCACCACGCGCACAATGCGGAACGCGGGGCTTCTGTACTGGCGGTCCAGCAGCTTGGCCTCGCGCTTGCCCAAAAGAATGGCCTGGTAGTATTCGTCGGCATCTCCAATCTGGACGCCGTATTTGCGCGCGAGCATCTCATAGAGGGAGCCTGAGACATCGGCCTGGGTGAGGTTGGGGAAGCGCAAACAGGGAATATGCTCTATCTCCAGCGACATGGGCACGTCGTCGGCATAGCGCAGGCGCTCTATCCTAAAAATAGAGGGCTCATCCAAGGGCAAGTCCAGGGTGCGAGAAGAGAAGCCTGCAGGGTAAGTGTGCTGAAACAGCAGCACCTTTGTGGAGGGCTCCATGCCCTCGGCCTTCACAGAGCGCGTGAAGTCGTAGACCGAGTCCAGCTGCCGGCGCATGAACGAGGGGGCCACAAAGGTGCCCAGCCCCGCCATGCGGGTGATCTCGCCGGAGGTGCACAGGATTTCCATGGCTTCGCGCACGGCAGAGCGCGGCAACAAAAGGGCGTCGCAAAGCTCCCGCTCGGTGGGGAGGGGGTCGCCGGGCGTTAAGACGCCAGCCTTGATGGTCTCGGCCACCACCACGGCCAGCTGCATGCCCGGTGGCTGAGGACTCTCGAAGTCAAAATGATGTTTGATGTAGTCTATGGAGTTCATGCCACAACTTTACTGAAAGGAAACTGTCATGTCAGCTGGTTTTGCAGCGATTGCACAAGGTTCAAGGTAGGTTTCTTGAGTAGATTCATACGAAAGCATAAACACATAGAAACGAAACCTGTATACTGAGCATATAATTATGATTTGTCCTAAGGAGAAACATGGGCAAGCGCGATGCTCGTATATTAGAACTGCTCACAGAGCATGAGCGCCTTGAGGTGGCTCAGTTGGCCCGAGAGTTGGGAGTCTCCTCGGTCACCATGCGCAAGGATCTGGACGATCTGGAGTCCCGCGACGTTATCAAGCGCGAGCACGGCTACGCGGTCTTGGGCAACCCCAACGACATCAACGGCCGGCTGGCCTACCACTATGAGACCAAGCGCTCCATCGCCGCAGCGGCGGCAGGCCTTGTGGGCTCGGGCGAGACGGTAATGGTGGAGTCCGGGTCCTGCTGCGCCCTGCTGGCCCAGGAGCTCGCCAGCGCTTCTATGGGCGTCACCATGGTCACCAACTCGGCGTTCATCGCCGGCTACGTGCGCCGCGAGCCAGGTGCGAAAACCATCCTTTTGGGCGGCACCTACCAAAACGACGCCCAGGTGAACGTGGGGCCTATGGTGGCCCAGAGCGCCAAGAACTTTTGCGTGGACCGGCTCTTCATAGGCGTGGACGGCTACATGCCCAACCAAGGCTTCACCAACAGCGATCAGATGCGCGCCCAGGCGGTGCTCGACATGGCGGCTCAGGCCCAGCAGGTAATCGTGCTCACCGAGTCCGACAAGTTCTTGCGCCACGGCGTCGTGCCCATGCGCCTTGCCGGAAAGATCGCCTGCGTAGTGACCGACGACGGCTTGGACCCCCTCATCGCCCAGGCCATCCAGGGCGCCGGCGTGCAGCTCATCTGCGTGCCCCGAGAAGACTAGACCGGCCGCCTAAGGGCCTCAAGCTGTGCTACCATAGGCTGCTAAGCGATGACGGAGAGGGTTGCGACCCTGCGTGTCGTCCTCACCAGAGAAGGGGTCCTAGGCTGGAAGACCTCCGGGGTCGACGGGTTGTGGCGTTCACTCTACCAGCTGCGAGCTTAACGGCAGGGATGTTCAAGGGTTTCTCGGCATCTTTACCCAGTAGGCAAGCCGTCTGGCCCACGGAACGGGCACAACGAGTGGTCGCTCGGGACTCTTGCACCCAGCGTCAATCAAGGTGGTACCGCGGATTCGTCCGTCCTTGGCTCACACTTCAGGCCAGGGGCGGTTTTTTGTTGCCTCGGTGGCCTTCATGGAAAGGCGGCCTAAAGCTGCCGAGAAGACCTGCCCTCCGACAGGGGGCGGCTCTTGAAGAAGGGAGATTTATCGATGTCGATGATCGACGAGCTCGAAGGCATTGCTGCCAGCGCCCGCGAGCGCATCGAGCAGGCGCAGAGCTTGGAGGCGCTGGATGCCGTGCGCGTGGCGGTAACCGGCAAGAAAGGCCAGCTCACAGCCGTGCTGCGCTCTATGGGCAGCCTCACGCCTGAGGAGCGCCCCCAGGTGGGCAAGCTGGCCAACGAGGTGCGCCGCCAGGTGGAGGCCGAGCTGGCAGAGCGCAAGGCCCAACTGGAAGCGGCGGAGCTGGCGGCACGCATCGAGGCGTCCTCGGTGGACGTGACGCTGCCGGGTCGCAGGCCCCATGTGGGCACCCAGCACCTGATCTCGCAGATCGTGGACGAGATCCAGGACATCTTCATCGGCCTGGGCTACTCCATCGAGTCCGGCCCCTACGTAGAGACCGAGTACTACAACTTCACGTCGCTCAACGCTCCTGCAGACCACCCTTCGCGCTCGCCGCGCGACACCTTCTATGTGGAAGACCCGCTCAATCCCTCGGCTGGCTCGCTGGTCTCCGACGTGCTGCTGCGCACCCAGACTTCCCCGGTGCAGATGCGCACCATGGAGGCCCAAAAGCCCCCTATTTACATGCTGTCGCCCGGCCGCGTCTTTAGGCCCGACACCGCCGACGCCAACCACCTGCCCCAGTTCACCCAGATCGAGGGCCTGGTGGTAGACGAGGGCATCACCTTCGGCGACCTCAAGGGCACGCTGGACCATATGGCCAAGGAGCTCTTCGGGCCCGATCGCGCCACCCGCTATCGCCCCCACTTCTTCCCCTTCACCGAGCCCAGCTGCGAGCTGGACGTGTCCTGCGGGGTGTGCGGCGGGTCCGGCTGCCGTTTTTGCAACCACACCGGTTGGATCGAGATCCTAGGTTGCGGCCTGGTAGACCCCAACGTCTTTGGCTACGCCGGCATCGACCCGGAGCGCTACAGCGGCTTTGCCTTTGGCATGGGCGCCGAGCGCATCGCCGCCCTGCGCTACGACCTGCCCGACCTACGCATGCTCATGACTGGCGACATGCGCTTCCTGCGCCAGTTCTAACGGCCCCTTCCAACTTCTACTACCGAGAAAGGCGATGCATCCATGCGCGTTTCTTATGAGTGGCTCTCCACTATGGTGGACCTGCCCCAACAGGTCTCTGATCTGGTGGCTGAGCTTATCCGCACGGGTACCGAGGTAGAGGCCGTCGAGCATACCGGCGCCTCGCTGGACCACGTGGTCACCGGCTACATCCTCTCCTGCGTGCCTCATCCCGACTCCGACCATATGAAGGTCACCATGGTGGACGTGGGGCCCCACAATGTGGACGACCAGGGCGATCCCGTGCCGCTGCAAATCGTCTGCGGCGCCCCCAACGTGGCGGCTCACCAGCATGTCATCGTGGCCATGGAAGGCGCGGTGCTTCCCGGCGACTTCAAGATCAAGAAGAGCAAGCTGCGCGGCGTGGAGTCCTGCGGCATGAACTGCTCCGCCCGCGAGCTGGGCATTGGCTCTGAGCACGACGGCATCATGGTGCTTCCCGAGGACGCCCCCATCGGCGTGCCTGCCGGCGACTACCTGGGCCTCTCCGACACTGTGATCGACTGCGAGATCACCCCCAACCGCCCTGACTGCCTCTCCATGACCGGCTTTGCCTGCGAGGTGGGCGCCATTTTGAGCGAGCCCACCCATATCGAGGTGCCCGCCATTGCCCATGAGGTCAAGCCTGCCACCAAAGACCTGGTGGACGTGGCCATCGCCGATCCTGAGCGCTGCAGCCGCTACTGCGCCCGCGTGGTGCGAAACGTCAAGATCGGCCCTTCGCCGGCCTGGCTCGCCCGCCGCATAGTGGCTGCAGGCAGCCGCCCCATCAACAACGTGGTGGACATCACCAACTACGTCATGTACCTCACCGGCCAGCCGCTTCACGCCTTTGACTTGGACACCCTCACCCAGCGCGACGGCAAGCGCCACATCGTGGTGCGCCCGGCGACAGACGGCGAGGTCCTGCGTACCCTCGACGGCCAGGACCGCACCTTGACCCCCGATATGACGGTCATCTCCGACGACGGCGATACTGCCGTGGCTCTGGCCGGCGTCATGGGCGGCGAGAACTCTGAGGTTACCGAGAAGACCGTCAACATCCTTCTGGAAAGCGCCTGCTTCTCGCCGGGCCATACCAGCCGCACCAGCCGCGACCTGGGGCTCATGAGCGAGGCTTCCATCCGCTTCGAGCGCGGCGTGGATGCCGCAGACTGCGTCGAGGTGGCAGACATCGCTGCCGCCCTCTTCGAGTCCTGCTGCGAGGCCGAGGTCTGCCGCGGCGTGGTGGATGTCTATCCCGAGCCCGTGGAGGCTGCGACCATCAGCCTGCGCCCTTCTCGGGTGAGGGAGCTGTGCGGCGCCGACATCCCCAATGACTTCATGGTGGAGGCCTTGGCGCGCCTGGGTTGCTCGGTGGTGCCCAGCCGCCTGGGCTCTTACTTGGACGTGGTGGCTCCCACCAACCGTCCGGACCTCACCCGTGAGATCGACCTGGTAGAAGAGGTGCTGCGCCTCTGGGGCATGGACCGCGTGGAGCCTACCATCCCCGGCGCCCCCAACCACCCCGGCGGCCTGACCGATCTTCAGCGCTACGCCCACATGGTGGGGGAGGCCCTGCGCGCCAGCGGCCTTTGCGAGACGCTCACCTACAACTTTGCCGATACTGGCGACCTGGAGCGCCTGCGCATGCCTGACGAGCGTCTGGGCCAGCCGGTGGTCATCTTGAACCCCCTTACCGCCGACCAGGGCCAGATGCGCCGCACCATGATCCCGGGCCTGCTTCGCTCGGTGGCCTACAACCTGGCGCATGGGCAAGACAATGTGGCCCTCTACGAGCAGGGACGCGTCTTCTACGGCTCTTCTGAGGCCTCGCAGCCTGCCGAGCCCCAACATGTGGCCGGCGTGCTCTGCGGCGCCTGGCACAAGGACAGCTGGGACCAAAAGGCGCGCCCGCTGGACTTCTTCGACGGCAAGGGCGCCATCGAGCAGCTGGCAGAGGCCCTCAAGATCGAGCGCCTGCGCTTCAAGGCCGCCTCGCCCGAGAAGTACCCCTGGCTCCAGCCGGGCCGCGCCGCCCAGATCATGGTGGGCAAGCAGTGCGTGGGCTGGCTTGGCAACATCCACCCTCTGAGCCTGGCGAACTTCGACATCGACCAGGACGTGGTGGCCTTCGAGATAGACCAGGACGCCCTCTTGAGCCATGCCCAGGACATGCTGCCCTACCAGGACATCCCCACGCTGCCAGGGGTAGAGCAAGACCTGGCCATCGTGGTGGACGAGGATGTGGATTATGAGACCTGCATTCAGCGCATTGGGTCTGCCGGCGGCAAGCTGCTGGTAGACGTACGTCTCTTCGACGTCTATCGCGACCCTGTGCGCGTGGGGCCCCATAAGAAGTCCATGGCCTTCGCCCTCACCTTCCGCGATCCCAAGCGCACCCTCACTGCCGAGGATGTGGAGAAGGTCATGGGCAAGCTGGTCAAGAAGATCTCCAAGTCGCTGGGCGCCGAGGTGCGCAATTAGCCTGGCCGTTTTTCGGCCACAACCTGCGGCACGAAAAAGCGGCTGCCTTCCCCAAGGGGAGGGCAGCCGCTTTCATTGGGCACCAACTGGAAAGACGCTGGGGATGCGCCGGTAGTCTAGCCTATCTTCACCTTCACCACGGCCTTGTAGAGGGGCTCGGGTTTCTCGGCGCAGCAGCCGGGCTTGTGGGCGTCATAGGGCGGCGTGACGCAAAAGTCGCCAGGCTTGAGCGTGACCCAGCTCTCCTGGGAGCCGTCGTCGTACATGCAGTAGTCGTCTTCCTGGTTGTAGTCGCCCTGGGGCAGGCAGTCTTTGGTAGGAGTGATGCCAATGACCTCGGTGCCCTCGAAGACGTAGTGCACGTCTAGGTAGAGGTGGTGGGCCTCGTAGCTCTTGGAGCCGGCGGGGCTGGTCTCAAAGCGCAGGACGTTGGCGAAGATGTCGTCGCCGTCGATGTCGTTTCGGCCCAGCTCCAGGGTGGAGGGGTCTACCGTGCGCAGCCAGTCCAGCGCACGGTCCAGGCGGGCAGAGGTGACGGGGTCGAGTCCGTAGAGGTCGAGGGGTGCAAAGATCATGAGGCTCCTTTGGTCGTGACGAACGCCTGGGACTTGTGCCCCTAATAGCGCCTTAGTTTCGTCCCAGATCGCAAAAATTATGCAGGCGGATCCTGTGGGCGGCTTAAAGGTAAGAAGCTCGCATGGAAGCTGCAACCTTGCCCAGGTGCCAGCCGCCTGTGGCAGGCGATTCTCGGCTACCCTTTTGTGAGTGCAGTGCCTGTCAAAGAAAGAGCCCCAATGCCGTCTTGGAACATACATACCGGCCTCGCCGAGAAGATCCTCGACTCCGGCCACGCCTCTCAGCTGGGCGTCCGTCATGAGGACAGCTACCTGTGGGGAAACCTCCTGCCCGACCTCTACGTGGGTTACATGGTGCCCGCCGTGGGCCACACGCTGCGCTATGTGGACACCCACTACAGCCAGCCGGTGTCCATCCCCATACCCGACGCCCAGGCTTTTTGGAACGACTGGATCGAGCCTGCGATGGCTTATGGCCCGGTGGACGACATGGTGCTGGGCACCTGGGCCCACCTCTTGGCCGACCACCACTACAACCAGCGGGTGCGCGCCTACAACGCCGCTCACCACATCCCCAGCGGCGACAAGACCCGCATCGCCAAGCAGGGAGACTTCGATCTCTTTGGCCATTCGCTGGGCATCCATCGCACGCTGGATCTCACGCCCCAGGTGCTCGCCGAGGCGGCTCGCTACCCCCACTATGCCCTGGACCCTCTCGACCTTGAAGCCTGTATAGCCGCCGATAAGGACATAGTCGCCGCAGCTCAGAAGCCTCCGGTGTCCCAAGACTATGTGTTGTTACCCCGTCAGCTCATCGCTGACGTCTTTGACGAGATCACCCACGACACTCAGGTGGGCCTCAAAGACTACGTGGAGCGCCTCAAGGTAGCGGGCTTCGACCCTCTGGCCCCCGCGCCGGCTCTGCCGCTCCGCCGCCCCAACCTCGAGGTGCTTCCTGAGCCTTCCGTGCGCTTCGCCAAAGACTACCAGGCAGGGGCTGCCCACAACACCGCTTCTTAAGGCGTCTCCCTGGCCCTTCTAGGTTACAAAGCGGTGCAGCAGCTTTATTAGGGTGCATTATTAGGTAAAATGAAAAATCGATGGATGTGTGCTCGGCCGCCGCGCGTGGAGCGAGAGTGGTCAAAAGATAGGTTCGGAGGAGACCGTGGCTGATTTTGAGCGCTCCGACAACAGCCTGCTCTACGTGCAGGTTGCCGATTTCGTACGTGAGAAGATCTATAGCCACGAGTGGGGCGTGGACGAGCGAATCCCCTCAGAGCACGAGCTCATGGCCATGCTGCATCTGTCTCGCGGTACGGTGCAAAAGGGCATCCGGTCACTGGTGGACGAGGGGTTGCTGGTGCAGCAGCGCGGCCGCGGCACCTATGTGGTGCAGCCCATCATGGCCCGTCCCACCTCAAACCACCTGCTCTCCTTTGCCGAGTCCATGGCCAGCCAGGGCATTCCCTACACCACCGTGGTGGTGGAGAGCCGCGTAGAGCCGGCAAACAAGGCCTGTGCCTGGGCCCTGCAAATCCCCCGCGGCACGCCTTACCTTTATTTGGCCCGCGTGCGCTCGGTCTTTGGCGAGCCCGTCATGTTCATCGAGAGCCACATTGCCATGAGCCGCTGCCCGGGCATCGAAGAGGTGGACTTCACCGCCGAGGGCCTCTTTGAAGCCGTCGCGCGCACGAGCGGCCAAAAGATCGGCTACTCCAACCAGGTCTACAGCGCCTGCGTCTGCGGCAAGCGCCGCGCCGAATGGCTCCAGTGCGACGAGCGCTCCCCGGCCCTCCAAATGGATCAGACCGTCTATCTTGAAGACGGCACGCCCTTCGAGTGGGGCAGCATCTGGATGCCCGCCAATCGCTGTGTCATCAGCTCTTCCACCCAGCGCGATTGACGGCTCCAGCACGGCTATCGCTCCAGCAAAGCGCCTTCAGCGCGACGTCTGTGCGGGAGTTCTTCTGTCGTGCGCCCCTAGCGCGGCTTGGACAGATAGCGGTTGGGATTGATCAAAAAGCCCAGACGCCCCAGATGATCGAGCATCACGTTGATGGCCACCGGCACCAGATAGGCGGCTGCCAAGCTGCCTGCCACTATCCCGACGGTGCCTAAATGCGCTTCTTGGGCCCAGAAAAACCACAGCTCCAGGCAGAGCGGATGCAGCAGCCAGATGCCTTTGGTATAGCCGTCTACCAGGCTAAAGAACCGCCATTGACGCCCCTGCATCCCAAACAGCTCCCTATAGAGCAAGGTGCCTGCCCCCAAGCCGGCACCCACCAACACCGCCTCCAGGCAGCCGAGGTTCATACGCTCCTGCCCGTAAAGCCACCAGCATCCCAGCGCCAGCCCAAGCCACAGCGCCAGAGGTCCCGTTATCTTCACCGCTCGAGGCAGCCTTGCCCCTCGCATGTGCTGCGAGATCTGCCCTTGGCATTCCTCCAGCGCCAAGGCCATGCCGCCGCAAAACCAGAGAGCGTTGTCGCAGCCGTTGGCCACCACATAGGGCAAACTGCCGAGAAGCCCTTGCCCCTCCGGGCTGCGAGCTGCTATGACCACGGCAATTTTGAGCAGCAGCGAGACGCCCACTCCCACTGCCGCTGCGCGCTTGGAAGTGAAGTTGGGGATCAGCAGATAAAAGACCAGCGCAACCAGGAAGAAGCCCACAGGGATCACGGGATCGACAAAGAGCGCCACTGCCAGATGCTCTGGTGTAAGCCCTGCTCCCGTGTGCAGCCAGCTGCGAACTGCCAGGGTGAGCACGGTGATGAACGCGAAGGGAGTGAGCAGGTTCGCCAGCTCATAGCGCACCGATCCCCACCAGCTGCGCAGGCTTGTGACCCGCCATTGGCGCTGGTAGAGGTAGCCGTAGCCAAAGTAGAACACCGGTAACTGCACCGGTAGCAGGCAGGACTCCCAAAAGCGATAAAGGCTATTTGCTGGCAGGATCTGCCGAGCGTGCCACGCTGCCAACAAACTGCCCAGCGCTAAAAGCAGCGAGGCCGAGGACTCGAAATTGAAAATCCAGGTGGCGGTGGTAGCACGCGATGATCCGGAAAGCAACTTTGCCATAAGCACAACCCCTTGCAGCAAAACTGAGCCCGCATGTCAGCGGAGAGAAAGAGAGAGATGAGAGAAACGCTGACATGCGGACTCACACAGTAACGATGTAGAGGGAGCTGCGGGATCCGGGGGAGATGGGGCAGCGCATCGTCCTGCGATCGCTGGTTTTGTGCCCCGGAGCCGGGGTTTTTACACCACCTGCGAGACATCTTCACAATGGTGACGATTGGCCAGAAATAGGGCAGCATCCTAAGGAGCTGCCCATAACGGTTGCTCGATTGTCGCGGTCGCTCGGTTGCCGCGACTATTCCTGGGAGAAAAACGCCACGGCAATGGCGCCCGGCCCTGCATGGGTGCCGATGGTGGAACCCACTTCATAGACCGGCACCTCGCTCACCAGGTCTTCCCAGAGCCAGCCGGCATCTTGGATGTACTTGCGCAAGATACGGTCATCCAAGCCGGTGAATCCAGTGGCTAGAGGACGGCTCACATCGATGCCGCCGCCATTTTGAATCTCGCGGACCAGCAGGTTATGGCCGTTTTTAGGGCCGCGGGCCTTGCCGATAACCTCCACCAATCCATCCTGGACGGCCACCACCGGCTTGATGGAAAGCATGGTGCCTACAAGCGCTGCCCTGCCCGACACCCGGCCCCCGCGCTTGAGGTATTCCAGGGTATCCAAGAGGGCCACCACGCGGATGGAGCGCTTCTCGGCATCGAGGGCGTCCACAAGTTCGTCTGCCTCAAGGCCTGCTTGGGCGAGTTCCAGCGCACGGCGTACCAGCACGCCTTCGCCCACGGTGACGTTCAGAGAGTCGACAACATGAACGGTGGGGTAGGCCTCGGCGGCGATGCACGCGCTTTGATAGGTGCCTGAGAGCTTGGACGACAGGGTGATGCACACTACCTCATCGCCTGCGGCTGTGGCCTCGCGAAACGCCTCGTCCCAGGTGCCGGGATTGATCTGGCTGGTGGAGGGCAGCTGGTCGCCTTCCACCAACAGCTCGTAGAAGCGGTGGGCCGAGAGGTCGACCCCGTCCAGGTAGCTGGTCTCGCCAAAGGTCACGGTGAGCGGAACCACCGTGAGGGAGGTCGAAGGGGCGAGGTCCGAGGCGGAATCGGTGATGATGCGGATAGCCATGAGGGCCTTTCTCTAGGGAACAGGGTGCTGTCGGCGGGCTGCGACGGCAGCCGGGCAACGGCGTTGCGGGCGCAAGGGTTGCTCGGCGGCCATCGAGCACGACGACAGACAGTGCTTTGGATGCCTTTGAGCGGGAAGGGCAGCGTAGGCAGCCAAAGCCCCTATAGGCAGCGCAGGCAGCCAAAGCCCCTATAGATGGTATACAAAGTGAACAATAGTATGCGCCTGAATGGCGAAGTATCTGCAAATATCTGAGTTGAACGTAGGAAATGCTCTGGGCCCGGGGGCTGCAAGGAAACGGATGAAGATGATGGGGGAAGGGGGGCAGATGGGAAGGGATAGCAAGAGGCTCTGCTCGTAGCTAAGAGGCTCTCGTAGCCCTCAGAAAAAATACTACGTTTGTTTCATTGTACGTAATTCCCCAGAGTGTTTATAAAACGTAGCTAATGTAGTAAAAATTCAGAGGGCCGTGGAGGGGTGTTTCAAAGACCGCCATCGCGCGGGAGCGTGTCCAAATTCCGTCAAAGTGACCATAGCCCCAGGACGCTGCAGCCTATTGCTCTGGGGCAGTTGTGTTAACGGTGGCCAATCGACATGCATGCGCATCACCAATGGGGTAACTCTAAAGGGCATTCAGCTCATGAGAGGAGCCCTATGAAAGCGGTATGCACTCAGTATCTGCCCAGCTACACAGTGGGAACCCAGGCCTATGATGCCGTAGCGCAGGTAGTAGGGGCCTTTGGGCGCAAGGCGCTTTTAGTAGGCGGCTCCAAGGCGCTCGAGGCTGGAGCTCCCAAGCTCGAAAACGCGCTCAAAGGCACGCCAATCGAGCTCTGCGGCAAGCTGGTCTACGGCACCGAGTGCACCCATGAGAACGCTCGCCGCATCGCCCAGGCACCCCAGGCCCAAGAGGCCCAGATGCTCTTCGCCATGGGTGGCGGCCGCGCCATAGACTGCTGCAAAGAGGCGGCAGAGCTTCTCGGCATCCCGCTGTTCACCTTCCCCACGGTGGCGTCCAACTGCGCGCCGGTGACAGCCATCGGGGTGTTCTATGGCGACGACGGCCATGCAGATGGCTACTTCTTCCCGTCGGCGCCGCCGGTACACACATTTATCGACCTGCAGGTGATCGCCGACAGCCCCGACCTCTACTTTTGGGCGGGCATCGGCGACGCGCTCTCCAAGGAGCCCGAGGTAGAGCTCGCCAGCCGCTCCCAGGCTCTGGCCCCGGTACCCGCTATGGGCCGCGCGCTGGCCGAGGCCTGCGGAGAGCCTCTGTTCGCCTATGGCAAAGACGCCCTGGCCGATAAGCGCCGCCATCGCACCTCGGTCGCCTTCGAGGCGGTGGTACTCGATATCATCGTGACCTGCGGGCTGGTCTCCAACCTCACCACGGGCATGCTCGAACCTGAGCCTTATTACTACAACTCCAGCGTGGCCCACGGCTTTTACAATGCTTGGACCGGCATCTCACCGGAGTTGGTGGAGGCCCATCCCCATGGCGCCGTGGTGGCCTTTGGCAACCTGGTGCTCATGGCCTTCGACGGCAGGCATCAAGATTTGGAACGGTTCTTCCAGTTCAACCGCGAGATGGGCTTCCCGGTGACGCTGGAGGAGATTGGGGCTGCCGACGCAGACCTAGACGCGCTGGTAGCGCGTGCCCAGTCCACCACCGAGTGGGGCAAAGCTCCCTATCCTTTCACTCCCGAGCGCTTCAAGCAGGCCATCTTGGATGCCGACTTTTACAGCCGTGCCGTCCTAGCCGGCGATGAGCTGGGCGAAGAGGTGGCGCGTCTGCGCATGGACACCCACGCCGCGCAACTGTAAGGCTGCACCACTGTTCACTGCAAAAGGAAATCTTTATACTATGGACACCTAAAACGGCCGCTGACCTTGCCATAAGGTATGGCGGTCGTTTTTTAAGCGCGGTTGGCCTCGTTCAAAGGAGAGTCTATGGCCCACGGGGGTTCGGGCGGGCATGGCCGCAGGCACAGCGGAGGCACCTGGATCGTCTTTGCGGTGATCATCGTTGTCTCTGCGCTTCTGGGCGCCATCGATGAGATGGATCTGGAGATCCCCGATATCGATGTCCCTGCCATCGACGCCTCATCTGTCGTACTTCCTTTCACTCAGTTTATGGAGGATTCCCTCATGATTGTGTTGCTTGCAATACTCATCGTGCTCTTCTTCGTCTTTTGCGTGCGCGTGGTGCGCCAGCAAAACGTTGGCGTCATCGAGTCTTTTGGCCGCTTCTCTCGCATCGCCAACCCGGGCCTCACGGTGCTCATCCCCCTGGTGGAGACCATGCGCACCGTTTCTCTCATGACCCAGGACCTGCACTTTGAGTTCGACGCCAAAACCAAAGACAACGTCACCATTGGCATGGACGTGGCCGTGCAGTACCACGTGGACATGGCACCCACCAACAACGTGCGCGAGTCAGGCATCTACCGCTCGGTCTACACGCTGGTGTCGCCCGAGGCCCAGATCAAAGACTACTTCGCCGACGCCCTGCGCTCTCAAATCCCTACCCGCGACCTGGAGACCGTCTTCTCCGAGAAGGACGCCATCGCCTCCGCCATTGGCGAGGATGTACGCGAGAAGATGATCGGCTACGGCTATCAGATCGTCACCACGCTCATCACCTCCATCAAGCTGCCCAAAGACGTGCAAACGTCCATGAACCGCATCATCACCACGGCCAACGACCGCATCAGCGCCACCAACGAGGCCGAGGCCGCCAAGGCCAAGGCGGTCATCGCCGCCCAGGCCGAGGCCGAGTCCATGAAGATCCAGGGCGAAGGCATCGCCAACCAGCGTATCGCCATCGCCGAAGGCCTTGCCCAATCTTTGGCCACCATCCAGGACTCCGGCCTCTCCAGCGAGGAGGCCAACATGCTGCTCATGTTCACCCAGCGCATAGGCATGATGGAGAAGTTCGCCGAGGGCGGCTCAAGCACCCTGGTCATCCCCGAGGACATGGGCTCCACCGACATCCTCACCCAGATGATGGCTGCCGAGAAGGCCAACAACCAAAAGTAGGAGCGCGTGGGGTGGTCTCAGGGCTATGAGGAGCGGTTGTGGTTGTCTGAGTAGCCATGCTTGGATGGCTGCGGTCGTGTGACTAGGCTTTGCAACACTGAGTTCCATGAAACTGGGACCGAAGAACTAGGGTTGATTGCCCTGAGAAAAAAATCTACTTTTGCTACATATAGGTGTGTGGCAAAAGTAGATTAATAAAAAATCGGTACTTTCTAAGTACTGCATTAGCTACAACATAATGTAGCTAATGCAGTATATTTTTAGAGGGGCTTAGGATCAACTTCTGCCAGATTCTTTGCCAGTTTGAATTCCTAGCTACATTGTTCCGTCTGCCTGCACCGTTAATGTCCGCCACTATGGGTTTTACTCAGCCATATAAAAGGGCACTCCCAAAGGAGCGGGAGTGCCCATAGCGTTTTGTAGCAATCTACAAGCAGGTAGCAGCCGCGGCGCTTACGCGTTAGGAAACCTGGGCCACCATCATCATGTTGGTGCTGGTGATGTAGTCGCCTTGGCTGGGGGAAGTCTGGGGGTCGCCGGCGGTGACCACTGCCAGGTCGCCGGTGTCCACGCGACCGTTCTTCTTCACCACGTTAAGGGCGTCGTAGATGGTGGCAGACAGGGTGCCCTGGGTGGTGGACTTGAAGGCTTCCACACCCCAGTAGAAGGAGCACTTGCGAATGGTGATCTCAGAGGGAGACACGGCGTAGACCGGCAGCTTGGGGCGGAAGTTGGAGACGATGCGCGCGGTGCGGCCGGTGGCGGTGGGGGCGATGATGCAGATGGCGCCGCAGCGGTCGGCGGTGGTCACCGAGGCAAAGCCGATGGCACCGTTGACGTTGCGCACGCCGCCGCGGTCGAAGTAGCGGTGGCGCTCCTCGAGGAAGTGCTCGGTCTCGGTGCACACGGAGGCCATCATCTTCACGGCCTCGACGGGGTACTTGCCGGCAGCGGTCTCACCGGAGAGCATGACGCAGTCGGTGCCGTCGAGCACTGCGTTGGCGACGTCGGTCACCTCGGCGCGGGTGGGACGGGGGTTGCGGATCATGGAATCCAGCATTTGCGTGGCGGTAATGGCAGGCTTGTAGGCCTCGTTGCACTTGCGGATGATGGCCTTTTGGATGTGCGGCACCTTCTCGGGGGGAATCTCCACACCCAGGTCGCCGCGGGCCACCATGATGCCCGAGGAGACCTCGAGGATCTCGTCGAAGTTGGTGACGCCCATGGCGCACTCGATCTTGGGGTAGACCGAGACGCGGGGGCAGCCGTGGTCGGCGCAGAGCTGGCGGATGACGCGCACGCCCTCGGCGTCGCGGATGAAGGAGGCGGCGATGGCGTCGATGCCCATCTCGCAGCCGAAGGCGATGTCGGCCTTGTCCTGCTCGGTGACCGCGGGCAGGCCCACGTTCACGTTGGGGACGTTGACGCCCTTGTGCTCGCCGAGCTCGCCGCCGTTGGTGACGACGCAGTAGATGTCGTTGCCCTCGACGTGGTCGACCTCGAGGCCGATGAGGCCGTCGTCGATGAGGATGATGGAGCCCTTCTTGACCTCGGAGGGAAGGGCCTTGTAGTCGAGGGAGAAGCGCTCGGCGTTGCCCACGACGTCGTCGTCGGTGGTCACGACCACGTGGTCGCCGGTGGCGAGGGCGACCTTCTGGCCGTCCTCGAGCAGGCCGGTGCGGATCTCGGGGCCCTTGGTGTCGAGGAGGATGGCCACGTTGGCGCCGAGCTCGTCGGAGATGCGGCGGACGCGCTCGATGCCGGCCTTGTGGTACTCGTGCGACCCGTGGGAGAAGTTGAACCGTGCCACGTTCATGCCGGCTTTGATGAGCTCACGCAGGACGTTCTCGTCCTCGGTAGCCGGGCCCATGGTGCACACGATCTTCGTCCTCTTAGTTTGTTGCATGGTAATCCTTCCGATTGAGGGATTTGGCGCCGCTGTCCGTTGTTTTATCCTCTATGGCGCCGCTTCTTATAGCTGCCAAGTCCGTCATGCGTGCGGACCTGGCGAGGAGACGTCCAAGAAACGGGGCGGCTAGGTGTAAAGCCGCCCCAGATACTTGCTTATACGCTGCTAGCAGACCACGTTGGGCTTGGGCAGCGAGTCCAGGTCGTCGTTGACGTAGGCCATGGCATTGGAAAGGGTGGTGCGAGCGATGGCATCCAGGGCCTCGCGGGTGAAGAACGCCTGGTGCGAGGTGACTACCACGTTGGGGAAGGCGCACAGGGTGGAGGTCACAGACTCGAAGACCGCGCTGGAGCGGTTCTTGAAGACGTTGGGACCCTCTTCCTCGTAGACGTCGATGCCGGCGGCGCCGATCTTGTGGGAGCGAATGCCGCGGATAAGCGCCTGGGTGTCCACCAGGCCGCCGCGGCCGGTGTTCACAAAGACCACGCCATCCTTCATCTTGGAGATGGCCTCGTCGTTGATCATGTGGTAGTTGCTCTCGAACAGCGGGCTGTGCAGCGAGATGAGGTCAGATTTTGCCAAAAGCTCGTCCAGCTCCACGTACTCGACGATGCCCTCCAGCGAGGGGTTGGGGTAGGGGTCGTAGCCCAGCACCTTCATGCCCAGGCCGGCCACGATCTTGCACATGGCGGCGCCGATCTTGCCGGTGCCCACGATGCCCGCGGTCTTGCCGTGGAAGGTGGTGCCCAGAAGGCCGGAGAGCGAGTAGTCGTTCTCGCGCACGCGGTTGTAGCCGCGCACGATGTGGCGGTCTGCGGCCAGAGCCAGGCCCAGGGCGAACTCGGCGATGGCCTCAGGGCTGTAGCCGGGGACGCGCAGCACGCGCATGCCCAGGTCGCGGGCCACGTCCAGGTTCACGGCGTCAAAGCCGGCGCAGCGCATGAGGATGAGCTTGATGTCGAAGCCGGCCAAGATCTCCAAGGTCATGGCTTTGATGTCGGAGTTCACAAAGCCGCAGACGGCGTCGTAGCCGTTGGCCAAAGTGGCGGTCATAGGGTTGAGGTCTGCCTCGAGAAAGTCGATGGTGAGCTCTGGATAGTCCTTAAGGGCGTTCTCGAACGATTCCTTGTCATAGTCGAAGGTGTCGTAGAACAGGATCTTCATGGAATGCCTCTTTCAGCTTGGCGTGGCCAGACCGCGGCGCGGTCCAATCCTCGATTCCCAATTATTCCAGCGACTTATTCTAGGTTCTCAGACTCCATTATTTTCAACGAATATCCCATGAACATGAGAAAAGTTGCCTAGGAAACAAGAACATCTACCTGCATAAATACTGATAATAGGGGATTTTGGCTTTCGAAAGGCACGGACCCAGCCTATGAATGTCTCAGAGCCTTTGAACGTAGCTTTTCTCGGCAGCAGTTTTTATAAGGGTCACGGGGTTTTTGTAGGTCGGATGAGAGGGCTGGGCCGCTCAGGCCAACTGGGTAAAATGACTTGCGTCTTATATGTGCTTGCGCCATGGCAACCTTGGCGAGCCCTTGCCCCTCCTGGGGAATTATGATCGGGCGCCGATCTGGCGATAAGCGAATACCACCAGGAGGGTAATTTGAAAGCATATGTTTCTACCAGCGACGAGGTGCTCTCAGAGCTAGAGAGCAACTCGGAGACGGGCCTCACCCCGGCCCAGGCGGCCAAGCGCCTGGAGGTCAACGGCCCCAACAAACTGGACGAAGCCGAGAAAGACCCGCTTTGGAAGCGCCTGCTCGCCCAGCTGGCCGACCCTATGATCATCCTGCTTCTGGCCGCTGCCGTCATCAGCGCGGTGGCCGGCGCTGCCCAGGGCGAATCTGACATTGCCGACGTGATCATCATCCTCTTTGTGGTGGTGGTCAATGCCGTGCTGGGCGTGGTGCAGGAGTCCAAGGCGGAGGAAGCCTTGGAGGCTCTGCAGCAAATGGCCGCCAGCACCTCAAAAGTGGTGCGCGACGGCAAGATCCTCGATGTAAAGAGCGAGGATCTGGTCGTGGGCGACATCGTGGTGCTGGAGGCAGGCGACGCGGTGCCGGCAGACTGCCGCATTTTGGAGAGCGCCAGCCTCAAGGTGGAAGAGTCTGCGCTTACCGGCGAGTCGCTGCCCGTAGATAAGGTAGTGGAAGCGCTGGTGGCCCAAGGGGACGACATTCCTCTGGGCGACCGCAAGAACATGGTGTACATGGGTTCCACCGTGGTCTATGGCCGCGGCCGCGCCGTGGTGGTAGCCACCGGCATGGACACCGAGATGGGCAAGATCGCAGACTCCATCAACCAGGCCAAAGACGAGCAGACGCCGCTCCAAATCAAGCTGGCCGAGCTCTCTCGCATCCTCACCATTGGCGTCATCGCCATCTGCATCTTCATCTTCATCGTCGACTTTATCAAGCACGGCGCCGAGTTCATGGCTGACCCGCGCCTGATCATCGACACCTTCATGGTGGCCGTGTCCTTGGCGGTAGCCGCAATCCCCGAGGGTCTGGTGGCCGTGGTCACCATCGTGCTCTCCATTGGCGTCACCAAGATGAGCCATGAGGCGGCCATCATCCGCAAGCTCACCGCCGTGGAGACCTTGGGCTGCACCCAGGTGATCTGCTCCGATAAGACCGGCACCCTCACCCAGAACAAGATGACCGTGGTGCGTCACACCGGCGCAGACGAGGACGAGCTGGTGCGCGCCATGGCGCTGTGCAACGACGCCCAGTGGGTGCTGGCCGAGGAGTCTGCCAAGGGCGAGCCTACTGAGGCGGCCCTGGTGGCAGACGCCGCCAAGCACGGCCAGCCCAAGACCGACCTGGACGCCCGCTTCCAGCGCGTGGGCGAGGCCCCCTTCGACTCCGGCCGCAAGATGATGTCTGTGGTGCTCAAGGATGTTGAGGGCGACCTGGTCCAGTACACCAAGGGCGCCCCTGACGAGGTGCTTAAGCGCTGCGTCTCTGTGGTGACTTCCGACGGTGTGGTGCCCCTCACCGACGAGATCCGCTCCGCCATCCTGGAGGAGAACAAGGGTATGGCAGACGACGCCCTGCGCGTGCTGGCTGCCGCCAAGCGCCAGTGGCCGGCCGCCCCTGAGTCTGAGGACGCCGCCTACCTGGAGCAAAACCTCACCTTCATCGGCCTTTGCGGCATGATCGACCCGGTGCGCCCCGAGGTAGGCCCCTCCATCCAAGAGGCCCACGACGCAGGTATCCGCGTGGTCATGATCACCGGCGACCACATCGACACCGCAGTGGCCATCGCCCGCGAGCTGGGCATCATCTCCGATCGCTCCCAGGCCATCACCGGCAGCGAGCTCGATAAGCTTTCCGATGAAGAGCTTGCCGAGAAGATCGCCAACTACGGCGTGTACGCTCGCGTGCAGCCGGAGCATAAGGTGCGCATCGTCGAGGCTTGGAAGGCCCAGGACCAGATCGTCGCCATGACCGGCGACGGCGTGAACGACGCCCCCTCCATCAAGCGCGCCGACATTGGCATTGGCATGGGCATCACCGGCACCGACGTCACCAAGAACGTGGCCGACATGGTGCTGGCAGACGACAACTTCGCCACCATCGTGACCGCCGTGGAAGAGGGCCGTCACGTCTACGACAACATCCGCAAGGCCATCCAGTTCTTGCTCTCCTCAAACATCGCCGAGGTCATCGCTGTCTTTGTGGCAACCATGGTGGGCTTTGTGATTTTGGAGCCCGTGCACCTGCTGTGGATCAACCTCATCACCGACTGCTTCCCGGCACTGGCTTTGGGCATGGAGAAGGCCGAGCCCGGCGTCATGCGTCGCCAGCCCCGCAAGGCCTCTGACGGCATCTTTGCCGGCGGCATGGGTGTAGACGTGGTGTTCCAGGGCGTCATCATCTCTCTCATGACCCTGGCGAGCTACTTCATTGGCATTCAACACCAGTTTGGCACCATCGACCTGGGTTTCATCGCCAACAACCCCGAGGCGGGCATCGAGGGCATGACCATGGCTTTCCTGACGCTTTCCATGGTGGAGATGTTCCACTCCTTCAACATGCGCTCGCGCCGTCAGTCCATCTTCAAGCTGGGCAACCAGAACCCCTGGCTTTGGGGCTCCTTCGCGCTGTCGCTGGTGCTCACCTACGTGGTCATCGAGGTGCCGGCAGTGGCTGCCATCTTTGGCTTCGCCGAGCTGGACATGCCCAACTATCTGATGGCTATGGGCCTGGCCTTCCTCATCATCCCCATCATGGAGATCTACAAGGCCTGCTGGCGTGCCCACGATCGCAAGAAGGTCGACGCTCCTGCCGCCTAATCCCTAGGCTGCACGCTCAACGCTCTCTGACACAGCAAATAAAATCGGCTCTCGCGAAACCTGTGCGAGAGCCGATTTTTTGTGGCGCGAGAGCAGTGATGCAGTAGCTCAGACCGCATGCGCAGAGCTGATTGCGAGGGGCAAGCGCGTGAGGGGACGTGGTCTGGACGCTGTGAGCGCTGCGCCTTTAGGCGAGGGCGGCGCGACCCAGAGCGTCGGCGCCCTTGAGCGCATCCACCACCATCTGAGGGGTGACCTCGAAGGGCATGTTGCCCATCGTGTCGCCCTCGGCGCAGGCGCCCTGAGCCACGGTCATGAGCTTCTCGGGCGTGGGATCCTCGATGCCTACCTGGGCAAAGGTCACAGGAAGGCCCAACTCGCAGCAGAAGTCCAGGACCTCTTCTAGCTCGTCGGTGGGAACGTCTTCAAGCACCAGCTGGGTGAGGGTGCCAAAGGCCACCTTCTCGCCGTGGTAGAGCTCGTGGGTCTCGGGCAGCAGGGTAAGGCCGTTGTGGATGGCGTGAGCGCCGGCCAGGCCGCAGGACTCAAAGCCAATGCCGGAAAGCAGAGTGTTGGCCTCGACAATGTGGTCCACCGCGCTGGTGTTGGCGCCGGCATCCAAGGCGATCTTGGCTTTGAGGCCGTCTTCCAGCAGGGTCTCGTAGCACAGCTTGGCCAGCGCATAGGCCGCCAGGGTGGACTTGCCGCCGGCGCAGGTGTCGGCATCGGAGTTCACGCAGGCGCGGGCCTCAAAATAGGTGGCCAGGGCGTCGCCCATGCCAGAGACCGTCAGGCGCACCGGGCTGGCGGCGATGACGGTGGTGTCCATCAGCACCAGGTTGGGGTTGGAGGGCAAGAACAGGTACTCATCGAAAGCGCCGTCGTCGGTATAGAGGACCGAGAGGGCGGAGCAGGGAGCATCCGAGCTGGCGATGGTGGGGCAGATGGCCACCGGCAGTGACTCGTAGAAGGCCACCGCCTTGGCGGTATCCAGCGTCTTGCCGCCGCCCACGCCCACGATGACGTCGCAGCCCTTCTCGGCTACCACGTCGCGCAGGCGGGCCACCTCGTTCTTGGAGCACTCGCCGCCAAATTCCTCGAAGACGCAGACGGCGTCTACAGAGGCAAAGCCAGCCTCGATCTTGTCGCCCACGCGGCGCTTGCCCGAGGCAGTGATGAGCACCAGGGCCTTGGAACCCAGGCGGGCTACGAAGCCACCCAGGTCAGAGAGGGCGTCGGGGCCTTGGACGTATTTGGAGGGGCTGTTGAACACTTTTGCCATAGCGAGACCTTTCTTGAAGTGTGGGCGAGCAAGGCGAGGCATGCTCAGGCACACTCTGCCTCGTCCCAGCTCAATGGGTGAGCTGGGCAACCTGTCGCCCGCTAAGACTGAAAGCATCTTAAAACAAACGCGAGTCTCTAGGTTGTGGGGCCTTGGGCTGTGGGGAGTCTGTGTGAGAGGAGTTGGGGTATGGTGCCAAAAGAGTCGCGCCACTTTCAAGGAGTTGCCCCATGGCCAAAGCCCGTGCAGCAAAGAAGCGGAGATCTTCTTGGCAGGAACATGCCGTGAACCTGCCTGCTCTGGACAAGCTCCTAGATGTGCCTTCCTATGAGGATGTGGCGCCCTCGGCTGAGCAGGTGGCGGCCTTCGAGGCGGTGTGCACGGCCCATCCTGAGGCGGCAGACGAGTTGGCGCTGGGCTGCGTGTGCAGGCTGGATCGCGGGTTTCCGGCGGTGTTGACCCCGCAAGGGCCCGTCCGCGCCGAGCATGCGGTGCAGATTGCCAAAGAGTCCGATCTGCTCAAGCCTGCGGTGGGCGACTGGGTGGCGCTGCGCTGTCCTCAAGATCATGATCGCGCGGTCATCGAGCAGGTACTTCCTCGTTGGAGCGACGTGGCACGTTGGCGTGGGACAACCCGAGGCGAGCGCCAGACATTAGCGGCAAACGTCGATATCGTGCTCATCGCCCAGGCGGAGTCCGACCGCGGCATCTCGCTGGATCGCATCGCCCGCTCTGCCACCATCGCCGCCGACAGCCACAGCGCTTGGGCCGTGGTGCTCACCAAGGCTGACCGCGCCGCCAGCCCCGAGGCCTTGGCCGCCGACATCGCCTCCATCCACGAGGTCTTGGGCCTCGACGCCCCCGTAGTGGCCTGCGCCAGCCTGCTGGAAGGTCCCGCTGCCAAAGAATCCATCCCTGCCGAGAAGCCCTTAGCCTCGCTGGCTGAGGCCGTGTTGGGGGAAGGGGCTGCCTGGGGGCTTGACGCCGTGCGAGACCTCGTGCCGCCTCGCAAAGTGGGCATGGTGCTGGGGCAGTCGGGTGCGGGCAAATCGACGCTGCTCAACGCCCTTTTGGGCCATGAGGCGCTGGAGACCGGCGAGGTGCGCCAGCGCGACGACGCGGGACGGCATACCACGGTGACGCGTCGGATGGTGAAGCTGCCGGGCGCCGGCGTCATCATCGACTGCCCGGGACTCAGAAGCCTGCCGTTGGTGGGCCATGAGCGGGGTCTCGCACAGGTGTTGCCCCAGGTGGCCCAGGCAGCAACCCGGTGCAAATTCAGGGATTGCACCCACTCCCACGAGCCGGGCTGCGGGGTTATTGAAGCCTGCGAGGAGGGGCTCTTCTCGGCAGCGGCACTGGGCGTCTATCGAGCTCTGGCAGACGAGATGCGCCAGTCGGCCGACAGCTTGGATCCCGACGTGCGCCTTTAGCGACGTGCATCTTTGGCAGCGCGCGCCATGCGTCCTCCTGCGTCGTGCGCCCTGCATGGCTTTGACCTCGTGCGCCTTTCGCCGCAGGTGGCTTTGGCGACGGGCCGCTGGCGAGGAGCTGCGGGCGAGGGGCAGTCGTTGCGCATATAAATATCAAACTAAAACTAAATATTGAGGAAACTGGTTGCGTGGTTGGACTGTGAAAAACCATGTAATAGGTTGCCTAAAAAGGCCCATTGATATGCGTCGATGGAGACGCCTCTGAGCTGCGGCGATGATCGCCTTGGTTGGAAAATGGTCAGAAATTTGTCAAAAAGCGGACAGATGACCTGTCTGCAGCTGACGAGAAGGCGGCTTCGCTGGGGGATTATGGCCGCATCGGGAAGCGAGGGGAGGTTCGATGTCCAAGCGGTTTCGATGGCTTTTGACGGGCGCCTGCGCGTTGCTGGCGGTGCTTTGCGCCGTGGCCTATGGGGAGGAAGTGCGCGCGCAGGTCGAGGCCTCTAGAAGTGAGGCGCTCGAGCGTTACGGCGGCGAGGTGGCTCATGTCGTAGTCGCCACGCAGCCTGTTGCCGAGGGCGAGGCGTTGGATGCCTCCAATTGCGCCCTCAAAGACTGGTTGGTGGACCTTGTGCCCGAGGGTGCGCTGGCATCCCTGGATGATGTCACCGGAGCTGTCGCGGCGGGTCCTGTCGCCAAAGGTTCACCGGTATGCAGTGTCAACCTTCAAAGTGATGCGGCAGCGCCGGTAAAAGTGCCGCCTGGTTGCGTGGCTCTCTCGGTCCCGGTCAACGACAAGACCGGCGTCACCGCACAGGTGGCGCCGGGCACCTCGCTGGCGGCGTTCAAGGTGAGCGATGGCGAGACCCGTCTTATCTCTGAAGTGGTGGAAGTGCTTGCGGTCGATGGGCGTAGCTCGGGACAAGCGGGGCAGATCACGTTATCGGTGGAGGCTGAGGACGTGTCGCCTCTCATGGCTGCAGGCTCTGACGGCAGCCTGCGGTTGGTGATGGTATCGGACGAGGCGGAAGGCTTATTGGGCGTGGCTGCGGCGAGCCCGGCAGTCGAGTGAGGCAAGGGGGGTCCCATGGGTGCTACCTGGATCGTATGCGCAGGGGAACAAGAGAAATCCCAGGTGATACATTGTGCAGTCCCGGTTGGAGCGCGCACTTCGATCACCTTTGTGTCCGATGTCTGGCAGCTGCGGGCTGAAGTTGCGCGGCGAGGACGTCCTTTTGTGGCAGTGGGTCCGGGGCTTACGATGGACCCCTTTAATCTGGGCGCAGCGCTGGCCTGTGATGGCCAGGCGGCCCGAGTAGTGGTAGTTGCATCGCACATTACTCCTGAGCAGCGCTTTTGGGCACAGGCAGTGGGTGTGAGCGATGTCTACGACCTTGCGGGAGAGGCTCCTGGGGCGCCTTTGGCTCTAAAAGAGGCTGAGGAAGAGGACGGAAAGCTATCCCAGGAGCCCAAGGGTCAACTTAAGGAGTCTCTCTGCGAGGATTTAGACGAGCCAGAGGACGCCGGTGTGACTCCTGTGAGACTTCACGAGGAGACACAAGAGGCGGCTGAGTCTGAGGGGGCGCCGGTAGTCGTGCTGGCTTCTGCCCGCGGGGGCGTGGGGAAAAGCTCCATTGCCGCGCTTATGGGAGTGTGTGCGGCTCGTTGGGGTCTGCGCGTGGCTCTTTTGGACTTCGACCTGGCATTTGGCGATCTTTACGGCTTTTTTGGCCATCCGGCTCCCGTAGACCTCATGGATGTGATTCGGTTGGGCGCCACTTCCGATCCGGGGCGCTTGTCGCTGGCGGGCTCGGGAGTAGAGGTGACTGAAGGCCTTACGCTGTACGGCCCCTGTGCTGCCCCAGAATATGCCGAGCTGGTGGCCCCTCATGCGCTCCAGCTGGTGGTGGCTGCCAAACGCGCCTTTGACTTAGTGATAGTAGACACCTCCTCTGTTTGGGCCGATGCGGTGGCTCAGGCGGTACAGGTGGCCGACCGCGTGGCCATTGTGGGAGACGAGCGTGCGGGGGCCATTGGCTCTTTAGCGAGAGCCGCCAAGTTGGCCGTGCGCCTAGGGGTGGCAAGGACTCGCATCGTGCGCCTCATGAATCGCTGCGACCCTCGCTGCCGCGACGAGGAGTTCATGACGCGGGCTTCGTTGGGGCTGGAAACCACCAGCTCTTTTAGGGTGCTTGAGGGCACGGTGGATGTCTCTGAACTGCTGAGCTCCGGCCATGCGGTGGAGCTAGCCGAGTTGGACAACGAGTTTTCCAATTCCTGTGCGGCCACCTTGGCCAAGCTGCTGGCAGAGATGGGGCGCCTGCCCGACCATCCAGAAGCGCGCAAAGCCCGAGATGCGCGGGTGGTCAGGCGGCGCTCGGTCTTTAGCTTTGCCAAGGCGGCCGGCTGATGAGCCTGCTGGAGCGCGTCCAGGCCGCGGGGGTTCTCGAAGAGGAACCGTTGGGTGGACAGGATAGAAAGCGTAGAGAGCAGCTTAGAAAAGCCCTGGTAGACAGGTTGGGTTTGTCGGCAGTCGCAAGGTTGGTAACCGAAGAGCGGCCGGAACGCGCCCGAGAAGAGCTCAAGGTGGCCTGCGAAGCGGTGCTCAACGGCCAGGACTTTGGGATTACTGAGGGAGAGGAGCGAGCAGGCCTGGTCCAAGAGGTGCTCGATGACATCTTGGGTCTGGGAGTGTTGCAACCTTTGATGGACGACCCCTCCATCACGGAGATCATGGTCAATGGCACGCGCTCGCTCTATTTTGAGCGCGACGGGCAGATCCACGGGGCACGCCGGGTCTTTGAGACGGCAGATCAGATCATGCTGGTGATCGATAGGATCTTGGCTCCTTTAGGGCGCAGGCTGGACGAGTCCTCGCCCATCGTAAATGCCCGCCTTCCCAACGGAGACCGAGTAAACGCCGTGATGGCGCCCATTGCCATTGATGGGCCGGTGATGACTATCAGGCGCTTTAGCGGTCGGATCGCCTCGCTGCAAAAGCTTGTGGAGCTGGGATCTTTGCCAGCTTGGTACGCCCGGCTCTTGAGTTGGGCGGTGCGCCTTAGGCAAGACGTGGCGGTAGCGGGAGGCACCGGGTCTGGCAAAACCACGCTGCTTAACGCGTTGTCACTGGCAATTCCTGCCGGCGAGCGCATTGTGACCATCGAAGACTCTGCCGAGCTGTCCTTCGATGCAGCCCTTCATGTGGTGAGGTTGGAAGCCCGAAGCGCTTCCATCGAAGGCCGAGGTGCCATCACCATTCGCGATTTGGTGACCAATGCCTTGCGTATGCGCCCCGATCGCATTGTGGTGGGCGAGGTGCGCGGCGAGGAGGCCATCGACATGTTGCAGGCCATGAATACAGGCCATGATGGGTCGCTTACTACCCTTCATGCAGGGAGTGCTCAAGAAGCAGTTTCACGTTTGGTATTGATGTCGCGTTTTGGCATGGACTTGCCGGCCGATCTTATCGAGGAGCAGGTGGCTACTGCCGTAGACCTCATCGTGATGAGCAAGCGGCTGGCCAAGGGGCAGCGGCGAGTGACTTCTACCAGCCTGGTGGAGCGAAGCGAAGGCGGCGGGGTTCGCCTGACAGAGATAGTGAGCTTTGATGAGGCGAATAATCGCTGGCAGCTGGTGCAGGAGCCTCCCTTTATCGGCCAAGCGTTGGCAACAGGACAGCTGGGTGACGAGGAGGTGGCACGATGGCGCTCTGGCTTTGGGGCGTAGCCCTTGCGGCAGGCAGCGCATGTCAGCTTGCGTGGGCGAGTCATAGCAAGGTCCGTGCCAGAGTGGGTCAAAGCCCCCTAGGAAGCGCGCTGGAGCTCGTTGGGGCCCAGCCTTTTGCACAAGAACTTTGTTCATGGGAGGCAGTGGCCCCTGCGGCGGACTGGCTCTCTCAGCTTGCCTGGAATCACGGGGATACGCTAGGGCCGCTCCGGTCGCGGGGCGCATTGGTGCTCACCGGCCCCATGGCAGGGATGGCGGTGGCGTTTCTCGGCAGCTCGGCGTCGCTATTTGTGGTGGGGCTCTTAGGGGGGTATGGAGGCGTGCTTCTGGCGGCCTCTTCGCTCCGGCGTCAGCAGGCACGGCAAGTGGCCAAAGCCATCCCTGATGCCTACAGGTCTCTTGCGGGAAGCCTTGGGGCCGGGCAAACGTTGAGTCAGGCCATTGGCTATGTGGGACGTCACAGCCGCGGCAAAGTGGGAGAGGCCTTCAAGCAGGGGAGCTTCGAGCTTGCCTGTGGGGCTTCGGTTGAAGAGGCGCTGGATGTGGTGTGCGGCTCCATCGACGATCCCTCGGTAGGTTTGCTTTCCTGTGCGCTGCTGGTGTCGCAGCGCACAGGGGCGCCCTTGGCCCCGCTGCTGGAACGCTCAGCCGAGCTGGTGGAGGACAAAGAGGGACTGGAGACGTTGCTTCGCACCAAAACGGCCCAAGTGCGGTTCTCTGCCGCAGTGGTGATGGTGCTTCCCTTGCTTTTGGTGGGACTCCTCCTGCTTATCTCGCCGGATTTTCGCGCTGGAGTGGCCTCTCCCATAGGCCTTGGCAGCCTTTTTGTGGCGGCTCTTTTAGACCTGGGCGCCATAGCTATCATGCGCTCGCTGCTCAAAGGCGTGCTCTCATGAGCGGATGGCTCTTCCTGGCTGCGGTGGCTGCGGCGATGGCTGGCTGGGCAGTGAGTAGACGGCCTGCAGGCACGATCCTTGCCGAGAAAAACCGACTTCCTGGCACGGAGCTTGTGGAAAAGCTCAAGCGCTGGGGGCCTTTGGCCGCCTGGGAAGCCGAGCGGGCACGTCGCCAAGACGCCCAGATTTGTTTGGAAGCCATGCCTGAGTTCTTGGACATTGTGAGCCTGGGCCTATGGGCAGGCCTTCCCTTTGATGCCTCGCTGGACCTCTACGTGAGTCGCAGCCATACGCTTTTGGCCAAGCGCTTAGATCAAGCAAGGCTGGCGTGGTCGCTGGGAATCTGCTCGAGGGCCGAGGCGTTGGAAGCTCTGGCAGAAAACCTGGATTTGGCGGCTCTGCGCCGTTTTGCGGATGCGGTCTCTGAGTCTTTGGAGTTTGGCGTGCCTTTGGCGGCCACGTTGGAGCGGCAGTCGGCGGCCATGAGGAGGGATCAGCGGCTGCAGGTAGAAGAGGAGATCGAGCGTGTTCCAGTAAAGCTGTTGCTGCCCATGGGGGCGTTGGTGGTACCGGCGCTGCTGCTGGCCATTTTGGGGCCGCTTCTGGCCGCGGCCTTTTTGACGATGGGCTAGCGGCGGTCTGGGACGCAGCGGGAGCGATCCGTGGAAAGGAAAGGTGGGTTATGAAAGCGATGTTAGCCAAGCTAGAGAGGCGGATTTGTGGGTGGTGGGCACACATGGCCCAGGAGGATTCGGGCCAAGGAACCACCGAATACGCCATCTTGGTGGGCGTGCTGGTGCTTATTGCCATCGCGGCCATCCTGGCGTTTCGAGGAAGAATCGAAGAGCTGTGGAACTCCATCGCAGACGGCATCAATCAGCTGTGAGAGTGTGCGCGCCACAGGACTTCTCGGCCAAGAAGCCTATGGGGACCACCGCGCGAACCACAGCGCGGATGCGCGGGTTTCTCGGCATCTTGGGATCGCTTGTAACCTTGGGCATCGTGGCGCTGATGATTGTAGGGGGAGGTGTCACAGCCGAAAAGGCGCCTGCAGGCGACCAGAAAGTCGCAACTGTTGAGGGTGAGGGCTTCTCGGCAGGGGCAGATGATACGGAGGCTGTGGCAGATGCGCAGGATGTGGCACAGGGGACGCCGGGGGTAGATGAGCGGGTATCCCAGCTGGCCAGCCTGACTGCCAATGCAGCGTGTACTGATTGCTATGAGGTGGCTGAGCCGCTGAATGAGGCGGCGCGGCAGGTGGTGGAAGCGCGGCAAGCCCAGGGCGCGGCGTTGATGCGCGGGGGCTACCTGGATCTTTTAGGAAACCTGTGGTCGTGCATCACCTGGACGGCCGATGAGGTGACGCTCACATTTATCAAAGATGTCTCGGTGGGCGATGAGGTGCGCTGCCGGGTGACCCATGTGCAATTTGAGCGAGAGAGATGGGAGAAGCTTTGTGATTCCTAGTGAAGGAGTGGGAGAGTTATGTACAAAATCCCAGTTGATACCCAAAGGAAATCATTGCGATCTAAAGAGAAGGTTTGGGCACGGATTCTTGTTTCTGAGCAAAGCGGCCAAGCCACAGTGGAATATGCCATGGCACTGGCGGCTTTTTTGGCGTTGCTTATGGGTTTGGGCGTCCTGGCAAAAGCGCTTATGGAAGGAACGGCTGTGCAAGGGGCCGCCTTGGCGGCGCCTGGGACAGCGGCAATCTCGGTTTTGGCGGCAGCCCAAGACATCCTTCTTTTTTGAAGAGTCCGGTCAAGCTACCGTAGAGCTTGCTCTGGTGCTTCCCTGCGCACTGCTGGTCATTGCTTTGTTGCTCCAGCCGCTCTGTCTGTTTTACACGCGCATGGTAATGGCTCATACGGCATCGCAGGCTGCCCGCGTATTGGCAACGAAAAAATCATCTACCTCGAATGATGCTCTACGCGCCTATTGCCTGAGACGTCTCCGTGCAATTCCAAACCTCGAAATATTTCATGAGGGAGGAGAGGGTGGCTGGGAGGTTTCCTTCGAAGGAAGCGAGGCAGATCATCGGGTCTGTGTCACAGTAAAGGGCTTTGCTCGGCCGCTGCCCTTGCTGGGACTTGTAAGCGCTCTTTTGGCTTCTGATGGCCAGAGCATCGACCTTCAAGTGCAGGCCCAAGAAACCCTGCGTCCTACGTGGTTGGAAGGTTCCTATGACTCCTGGGTATCCATATGGTCCTAAGAATCAGGATGAACGGTATATATGCCAAGGAAAACCCAACGAAAATCTTTGCTCTTGTCCTGACAATGATGCCCGTGTGTCAGAAAGACCGATGTCATGGGCTCCTGAGATCCGCTGGGGTATCGCCACCTTTATTGATGATGAGGGCGGCTTTACTTCGGTAGCGGTGGCTTTGGCGCTTCTGGTGAGTCTCTGCCTAGTGTTTGCGGTGGCGCAGGTGCAATGGGTGGCGGCACGCTCAGGCGATGTGCAAGTGGTTGCCGATGCGTGCGCTCTCTCGGGGACTCGGGCGGTGAGGGCATTCTCTGTGGTAGCTCAGGTGAGCGATGCCTGTGTGCTGTCTTTGGGGCTCTGCGCCACGCTGGTGTGCGGAGCGGGTCTCATTACTGCGCTGGTGCCAGGAATGGGTAACGCAGGCCTTTCTCTGGTGGAAAGAGGTCGCTCAATGTTTGAGAGCAGAGGGCAGTTTGCTGCAAGCGCAGCTCACGGTCTTCAATCTTTAGAGCGTACCCTTCCAGCCCTGATTGCCACCAATGCCTGGGCTACCGCAGATGCCTATAGGGGTCGCATCGCCTACCGAGGGACAGCTCTTGCGTACCCGCAGGAATCTGGTTCTTCCTATGATTTGGCAGAAGATGTGGATGCCGATGATCTGGCCGACCAGGTAGCTCAAGCTGCCGAGTTATCCAATAAGGCCGCTCAAGACAAGCAGGCGCGAGATACGGCTCTTGAGCGTGGCTGGCACGCTGATTGCCTAGATGATCCTTCTTGTCTCTACTCTCGAGCCGATGCATTGGCCTCCTTGCCTGTCGATAAAAACCCGCACTTCGCACATCCCGATGGGTGGAACTTTGGAGTGGCGCTTAACCGAGCTCGAGCTTACTATCGGGCACGCCTGTCACAGGAATCACCTGCATCATCCTCTGTAGAGGAGCAGGTAAACTCTGCATGTCGGTTAGCATTTTTTGAATATGCCGCTCAGGCCACAGCTCAGGGAACCTATCAAGAGCATCCGGATGGCACCAAGACCATCGACTTGCCTGAGCTGCCTCATGACAGAGCAAGCATGCAACAAACCTCGCTTTACACCCAGGTGCGCTGGCCTGTCACACAAGAAGGCTCTACTCGCTACATCCACGGCTATACTTCTTGCCCCAAGGCGCAGGGCAACGCCCAATCTTTGGCAGCAGTATCCGAGGTAGATAGTGGCACATGCATTAGCTGTCCCGTTTGCAACATGGGCCCGCAAGCCTTGGGACGCACCGCCTCTGCGTCCACCAACATCTCCAATGGCTTCGAGCATTACTGGCGCACAATTGTCGAAGCTTCCAAAGACTTTGAAGAAGCCGATAAGCGCTACCAACAAAGCCAGGGAGAGCTCAAAGAGCTGGCTCAATCTCAGAGCAGTCTCTATGAGCAGGTGCTTCAACAGTTGGCGGTGCCTCGCCCAAAGCTATGTCCTCCTGGAGCCTGGGGTTGTGTGGGAGTTGCTATTTCTGGAAGCACACAAATTCCTGTGGGACTTACCAGCGGTTTTGCAGGTGAAGGGGAGCTTCCGGCTGGATGTGCCATAGCGGGCGCCACTTTAGCGCCCGACCCTCAAACGGCCCAAAACAACGTGCTCTCCCGCTTTTTCGACAGCCTTACGCAAGGCGAGGAAGGAGGAGTGGCGGGAGTGATTCAAGGAGTTACCTCACTCTGGGGTGAGTTGCTTTGCGGCTACGGGGATGCCTATGGAACGGTAGGCGATACGGCCAACAAACTATTTGATGGGTTAGATGCGGTGGGCGCTGGTGGGGCTGCCAGCTGGCTCAAGTCCAAGATGTCTGAGATGGTGGCGACCCTAGGCTTTGAACCTGCAGATTTACGCCTAAGAAAACCGGTGCTGTACGCTACTCAGGACGTATTTGACAAAGACGGATCTGGAGATGGGGCGAGGGTGCGTTCAGTGCTCCAGCAATTGCCTGCAGAAGGTTCTGCTGCCGATCTTATACGAGCTTTTGGCCACATAGCCCAAGATTGGATAGGGGAGCAAGAGATCACTTTGGGAACACTTGAGATTCCGGGACTGCCTCTCTCAATACCTATCAAGGTGCGGCTGGGCGAGCTTTTGAGCAGCCCATGAGGAGGGAGAAGAGAGGCCTCTGGCTAAAGAGAGGTCTCTGGCTACAAGTAAAGAGATTATGGGTGCGGGAGGTTGGGCACCTTTTACGAGAAGATTTGGGGCAGGCAGCGGTCGAGCTCGCAGTGGTGATACCCGTAGTGCTTGTGGTGGCTCTTATCGTCATTAACCTAGGCTTTTTCCTTTATGCCTGTGCAGCTTTTGACCGGATTGCACCTGACATGGCGCTTGCCTATGGCAGCGCTCCTACAGGGGAACAAGATGCAGCCTCAGCGACGGGGCAAATCAAAGAAGCCATTGAGCACGCGCTGGATCTTCCTCAAGTAGAGGTTCAAGTGAGTGCGGAACCCATCGATTGGACGCAATCTGGCTTAATAGCTTCGCTGGCTCCAGGGCGCATCAAGTTTGTATGCACGCTGAGCTACCGTCCCATTCCCAGCGCATTCTCGATAGCGGGTTCCTCTTTTGTGGCCCCTTGGGCTCTGGAGCATCGCTGCATTGCTGTGGTGGATGCAGGAACCGTGGGATTTGGCGTTTAGAGCGCACTGCAGAAGCGCGGTTTCAAGGCGAGCTATCGGCAGCGCTGCAGCCAGTAGGCCAGTTGTGAATCAAATAAGTTAAAGGAGATGTTCATGCGTTATCGACGTTTCAAACTCACCTCTTCAAGCTTTAAAGATGACCTGGGAAATACGCTTCTCGGAGTGGTACTCGAAAACTACGAAGAGCGTCTTCAAGGCCTTAAGGGGCACACTTGTGAATGGGCTGGACGCCTCGTGGCGTTTCCACATTGCTGCTCGGTACACACCTTTGGCCTCAGAGAACCCATTGATATCGCCTTTGTCTCAGAGGCCGGCCGCGTACTGCGCTCTGAAGTCAGCGTGCCTCCTCGAAGATTGCTGGTGTGCCCCAATGCCTTCTGGACCTTTGAACGCGCGCGATCTGATGAGCCATGGCTCGACAGCGGCGACCATATTCAAGCAGAGGAGACGGTGATCGCATTTCCCGGTATCTTTCAGCGCACGGTAGTCAAAACTGCAGCTCTCCTTACGGGGCCGCCTCAGACTCCTGTCCCTTTAAGCGTTCCTCAACCTAGAAAGGAGCCCTCATGAGCACCGCGCTGTTGCCAAGTCCTGTCTCTTCTGTGCCTCCAGAGACATCCCTTTCTGCAAAAACCTGCCCTCATTGCGGATCTCTGCTCTTTTCAGATATGGATGCCTGCTACCGATGCTTCCACCGCTTTGACACTCCTGCACCCCCACAGGCTGATACTTTTGCCTCTGAGGGCTTATGGGATGACCCATTTTTCGATGCACGGGAGAGCAGTAGGCATTTAGCTTCCGTGCCTTTGGATGATCTGCCACATTACGAGGATCCTTTTGCTGCCGAGAAACCCGCGCCTTCCTCCCCGCCTTGGGAAGAGGATATGTCGTCTTGGCTTGACTCTGTGTACGATTGCAGCGATCCCTCTGGATGTGGGGAATCTGGGTCGAGTTGGCCAAATGGTTCTTATTTAGCTTGCGAGGAGCCGAGGACTGAAAGCCCGCATGTCAAGAGCTTGTCTTTTTTTGGGGTTGGTCCGGCAGAAGATGACGTGGGTCTGCCTTGTGAGTATGGCGGGAAATGGCCATTTTCGCCGGAAGATGCCGAGGTTGACGAGGCAGATGAAACTTGTGACCTTACCGCCATAAGCGAGTCGATTTCTTATGGGCTGCATCTTAATTGGCGCGGTCTGGAAGTGACAATCCCTATACCGGCTCAGGGTCTCACCCTGGGACGAGCTTCTTCTTGCGATGTGGTCTTGCGAAGCGCTGCCATATCTCGCCGACATGTGCAGATAGTGGTGGAAGATGGAATGGTGCTCGTGGCCGATCTTGGCTCGGTTAACCAGGCGCTTTTAGACGATAAGCCCGTTGAGGTTTGTGAGCCTTGGTTGCCCGGAAGCGTGCTCAACCTGTGTGGAGCCCGATTCTCGTTGATTGTGCTTGACCCACGAGAGTGACGTGTTATAGTGATTGAGCGCTTTGAGCGCAGTCTGGCTGGGTAGCTCAGTTGGTAGAGCAGAGGACTGAAAATCCTCGTGTCAGGGGTTCGATTCCCTTCCCCGCCACCAGAACTTTCAAGGCCACCGATGTCAAGTCGGTGGCCTTCTCTTTTTCATGCGACTCACGGGTGAGTCGAGACAACGTTTTCTTCTATCTGATCAAGCACTTGCGGCTATCAGGAGGAGCCCGGCAGAGTGGTGCCGAGATCGCCCTTACGATATCTAAGGGCCACTATATATGGTTATGTGCGAAGACCTAATGCCTTCTTCTGAAAGAGGGAAGGGGTGCCGGCACACTGCACCTGTTGCAAAAAATGGAAGTTTGAGTTCATCGCGAAAAACGCCAGCAATGCATTTTGGGTTGTGACAGGACGCCACCAAATATTCATGGCGCTATAAGTGTCCTATAGACAGGACACAGAACTTTTGTTCTGTGTCGTAAGGTAGTTGAACCGAGCAAAGCGACGAATCCGCTAACGCAATTGGTTAAAAAGATTCGCATTTCTTACGAGAGGTCCTTTTCAATAGGAACATCCGTTCTATACTAAGAGCCACGATTTTGGTTGACTTGGCAGTGAGGTTTGTAAGCGAACAGGAAGGAGGCTTAAATGAATGAGTCGTGTGCCTATCGCAAGCAGTACGTAGATGTGGTTGCTAAGATGGACACGGAGGGTCATGTAGTGCCTTTAGAGGTGCAATGGCCTGATGGCCGTCGCTTTCCCATAGACAAGGTGTTGGATCGCAGGCAGGCTCATTCCTTTAAATGTGGTGGAGCTGGTATTCGCTATGCCATATCGGTAGGAGGCCGCAATACCTACCTCTTTTTCGAGAACCCTCTGTGGTTTGTCGAGGCTATGGCATAGGACAAGGACTTGTTGCAAGTTTAGAGGACAAGGCTGTCTAAAAAAACTCTAGAAACCCTATCCGCCTACGGTGTTTCACAGAGAGGTTCTTGGTTTGTGGGCTTGACAGCATGTTGGGAATGATAGGTTGAAAGAACAGCTGGAGCGAGCTTTACACTAAGGACCTTACGTGCGTGGGAGGGCGATCCCCGTGGAACATAAGATGTTGTATGGAGTAAACCTAGCCGGTTGGCTTGTGCCGGAGCCTTGGGTCACACCATCTCTGTTTGCAACCACCGGCGCCTTTGATGACCGTGGCTTGTTGGATGCCTTGGGGGCAGAGCGCTATCACAAGGTGGTGGACCTCCATCGTGAGACTTTTATTACAGAGCAGGATTTTAGGCAAATTGCTGATCGAGGCTACAATGCAGTGCGCCTCCCTGTGCCTTGGACTGTCTTTGGCAAAGAGGGTCCTATGCCTGGAGTGAGCGAGCAGTGCATAGACTATGTGGACAGTGCGGTCACGTGGTCAGAGGCGGCAAACCTCAAAATCATGTTGGTGCTGGGCGACATTCCCGGCGGCAACGAGATACCAGAGGCTCTGGGTAGCGTCATTGGCATGGGTAGTCGTTTGCGCAAGCCGGTTATTGAGGTGTGTGCTCGTTTGGCTGCCCGCTATGCGGATCGTAGTTGCTTCTTGGGAGTTGAGCCTTTAGATGAGCCGGTAGCCCAAAAGCGCCAGGGGTTCACTATGAGTCCGGGGGTCCCGCTGCACATTCTGCGCAACTTCTATCGCGATTGCTATGAGGCTATTCGCGGTCAGGCGGGAGAAGGGCCTACGGTCATTCTATCGACTGCAGGACGCACTGACGGTTGGTCGCTCTTTATGGCCCAAGGCCGTTATAAGAACGTATGGCTTGACGTACATCCTTACCACTACAACGATCTTGTGGATGCAGCGGGGCCTGCAGGCATCCGCCAGCTCGTGGACAGCTCAGTGGCTGCCATCGAGAAGGTCGGTCGATCCGGCTTGCCGGTAGTGGTAGGAGAGTGGTCGGCCGCACTTCCAGTGAGCTCGGCAACCCCTACCCCAGAGGGGCGCCTGGCTATGGAGCGCGTGTACGCCTCCGCGCAAATCCAAGCATTCCGCCAAACTGAGGGCTGGTTCTTCCAAACCTGGAAAACAGAGACTCGACTTACCGCATGGGATGCACGTGTCGCATTTTCCACCTTCGAGCGCGGAATGTTTGACTGATGGGCGAATCTACGACTTTTGGCCTGCTATCTGTGGTGGGCACTCCTATAGGAAATCTGGCTGACCTATCACCTCGTGTGAGGGATACTTTGGCAAATGCCAATGCGATTCTCTGTGAAGACACGCGGGTGACTGCCAAGCTTCTCAACTACTTGGGGATTAAAAAGCCTCTGGAGCGCTGTGATGAAAACGTCATTGCGCGAAAAGTGCAGGCGGTGATAGAGCGACTGGGAGTCGGTGAGAGGGTTGCCTTTGTCTCAGACGCAGGCATGCCGGCAATCTCTGATCCCGGACAGCAGTTGGTGGATGCAGCTCTCGATGCAGGACTCAAGGTAGAGGTGATACCGGGGCCTTCGGCGGTGACCTGTGCCATTGCGCTTTCTGGCCTTTCGGCATCGCACTTCTTCTTTGAGGGGTTTTTGCCTCGCAAATCCGGAGCTCGTCTGCGCAGATTGCAGCAGCTCTCAGCCATACCTGGCGCTTTGGTGATCTACGAGTCTCCTCATAGAGTGGTCTCCACCTTGGATGCCTGTGCAGCGGTCTTTGGGGAGCGCCCCTGTGCTCTGGTGCGTGAGCTTACCAAGGTGCATGAAGAGTGCCGCCGTGGTAGTGCCTCTCAGCTTTGCGAGTCTGTGCGTTCTCAAGAAGAGCAAGGATCCCCGCTCAAAGGAGAGTGCGTCATTGTAGTGGGGGAGATAGACGAGGAGGCGCAGCCGGGGATAGATGAGAAGCTCGATCCTCAAAGGGTTGCCGCAGATCTCCTCGCCCGAGGCCTGTCCCCTTCCGCTGCGGCAAAAGAACTCGTGCGTCTATGCGGCCTCAAGCGTTCTGCGGCTTATGACCTTGTGCTGACTTCGCGCTCCTAATCATCACAGTGCTGCTTGGTACTTTTGGACGAGAGGCGCTTGGAGACTTTGCACTCTCAACCAACGAGCTCAGTTGTTTGTACAATGAACAGCGAAAACAACGGGTGCCCATACCCGGCGCCCCTGACCTGAACGGACGATCATGGACCACACCAAGCCGTCGTATTACATCACAACTCCCATTTATTATGTCAACGCCGCTCCTCACCTGGGTACTTCTTATACCTCGGTGATTGCAGACGTGCAGGCGCGCCTTCGCAGGTCCATGGGCTATGACGTCATGTTCTTAACGGGTACTGATGAGCATGGCGAGAAAGTGGCACAGGCTGCAGCAGAGCATGACATGACTCCTAAAGAGTGGTGTGATTCTCTGGTGCCTGCGTTCAAAGAGCTTTTGGAACTTCTGGATATCACCAATGACGACTTCATTCGCACCACTGATGACCGCCACATCGAGACCGTGCAACGCCTTATGGACGTTATCAAAGACAACGGCTATATCTACAAGGGAAGCTATGACGGTTGGTACTGTGTGCCAGAGGAGACCTACTTCACTGACACCCAGGTACGTCATGCAGATGAAGAGCACCATACCGAGGGCCAGCATCTGTGCCCAGACTGCGGTCGCCCCTTAGAGCGTGTAGAGGAGGAGAGCTGGTTTTTCAAGCTCAGCGCATTCCAGGATCGCCTGTTGGAGCTCTATCGCACCAATCCCTCTTTCGTTGAGCCCGAGATCCGCCGCAATGAAGTGGTTTCGTTTGTGGAGGGTGGTCTTAAAGACCTTTCCATCAGCCGCACGAGCTTTGACTGGGGCATTCCTTTACCCTTTGACGACAAGCATGTGACCTATGTGTGGTTTGACGCGCTTATCAATTACCTTACCGCCGTTGGCTATGGAAACGACCCTGAGGAGTTCGCCTATCGTTGGCCTGCAAACGCTCAGCTTGTAGGTAAAGACATTATCCGTTTTCATTGTGTCATCTGGCCAGCCATGCTTATGGCTGCCAATCTGCCTGTGCCTCAGGAGATCTTCGCCCATGGTTTCCTTACAGTGCGCAATGAGGATACCGGTGCTACAGAGAAGATGTCCAAAAGCCGCGGCAATGTGGTTTCTCCTCAAGCAGTAGTGGATATGCTGGGTGTCGACGGCTATCGCTACTACTTCATGACTGACGTAAAGCCAGGCACTGACGGCGGTATCTCGTGGTCTCGCATGGAGCAGGTCTATAACACTGACCTTGCCAATTCTTGGGGCAATTTGGTGTCGCGCACGCTCAACATGAGCGCCAAGTACTTTGATGGCAAGACGCCTGTGATGGAACAGGGCTGGGAAAAGGTAGAAACGCCCCTCTCGGAGCAGGCCAACGGCATTCTTACTCGCTACGTAGACAAGATGTTTACCTTTGCCTACGACGAAGGCGCTGCAGAGGTGATGGAGCTCATCCATCGTGCCAACCACTTCATCGAAGACAATGAGCCCTGGGCTTTGGCCAAAGATCCCGCCAACGCACCCAAGCTTGCTTTTGTGATTGGCTCCCTTATTGAGGCCATTCGCCTAAGCGCTCATCTGCTCATGCCTCTTATGCCAAACACCAGCGTAGAGGTGCTTCGCCGTATCTCTTGCGGCGATGAGATCGGTGCTTCCGATCTCGAGACCCTATGTGAGTGGGGCCAATTTGTGCAGGGCGCCCCTGTCACCAAGGGCGATGCGCTGTTCCCTCGCCTGGTCGTAGAGGGCGCTCAGCAAAAAGGCGATCGCAAGAAAGCTCAGAAGTAATGGAGCGCCACCAGGGTCCCGCTAAGGATCATGGAACAGAAAGCCTCACACAGTCGGAGGGTTCCCTTGTAACTCCGGCTGTGTCCTCGGGCGCCGCTCAGAGTGCTTCCAGCGACTTGTCTCAAGCCGAGAAGAACAGGCCTTCTCTGCCTCAGAGGTTCTCTCCTCTTGCCACTCCGTCGGCCACTCGCAAAGTGCTGGAGGAATGGGGGCTCAATACCAAGCATCGGCTGGGTCAGAACTTCTTGATAAACGATGGGGTCATAGGCCGCATCCTACAATTGGCTCAGTTGAGCGAGCTAGATGTGGTGCTGGAGGTGGGTCCTGGTATCGGAACGCTTACCAGGGCTCTGGCTTCTCAGGCTGGGGTGGTGGTGGCCATTGAGGCTGACCGTGAGCTAGGGCCAGTGCTCCGAGGAACGCTGGGCCAAGGCGAAACTCCCTTTGCGTTGCTTATGGGCGATGCGCTTAAGGTCACCCCTGATGCCATCTCTGCCGCTATTGGAGAGCTGTCGGTAGAAGGTCTTGCGCATACACCAAATAAGTTCGTGGCAAACCTGCCCTATCAAGTGGCAGCAACTCTCATTTTGCAGTTCTTCCAGGAGCTTCCTGGCATCAACCGTGCTGTATGCATGGTACAGAAAGAAGTGGCAGATCGCATCGCAGCCAGCCCAGGATCCAAAACCTATGGGGCTTACACGGCGAAATTAGGTCTGTTTGCCCAAGTCACAGGTCGCTTCGAAGTAGGTCCGCAAAACTTTCTGCCTCCTCCACGCGTCGATTCCGCAGTGGTGCGCCTCGACCGCTTGATGCGCACCAACGATCAGGGCGAGCCGCTAGATGCAACCTTTATCGCCGGCTGTGTACGTACTATCGATGCAGCCTTTGCACAGCGCCGTAAAACCATCCGTAATTCCATGGGCTCCTTGGGCTTTGACAAGTCGTTGCTTGACCAGGCCTTTGAGGCTGCCGGTATCTCTTCCAGTGCCCGTGCAGAAACCCTCACTACCCAGGAATTTGTGACGCTTACTTCAAAGCTTTTCGATCTTGGGGCGCTCTAGCCCAAGGAGGTACTCCATGAAACGTCAGGAAGCGCTACTGGAAGACGGCGTGCTCTTTCATACCAAAAAGGGAAAACCGCAACCGTGCCCTCGCGCTCTAGCTCCTTTGGCAGACACCCATGGGCACCTTACAGTGTTCCGCGAGCAAAACCCCGCCTGCGCCATTGCGCGCGCAGCTCTTGCAGGCCTGCGTCTTTTAGTAGTGCCGGCAGATCCCACCGAGGATGCGCCTCAGGCGGCAGCGTTTCTCGGCCAGATGGAACAGTGGATCCAAGAAGCTCGCCTGAGGTTGGATGAAGCAGCGGCTACGGGTATTGAGACGCCGCAGTTTAAGGGTTATTCGGATCTTCCGGCGTTGGTGGACAATGTCCAGGTGGTCGCAGGCGTGCATCCCTACGGGGCCGCTCTTTACTCTTCCCAGGTAGAGGAACAAATGGAGGTGATGCTTGCCGATCCTCGATGCACAGGCGTTGGTGAGATTGGCTTGGATTACACCTGTAAGGTGGATCCCGTGTTTCAGCAAGAGGTCTTTCGTCGGCAGCTGGCTATGGCTTGCGAGCGCGATCTTCCCTGTGAGCTACACATTCGTGATGCAAAAGACGATGAGGCGGCTCTGGCCCATCAAGATGCGCTGAGGGTGCTAGACGAGGTGGGGATGCCTTCGGCAGGGGTGGATTTGCACTGCTTTACCAGTAACGTCTCAGTAATGGAGCCCTTCGTGGAGCGCGGATGCTATGTGGCTTTTGGCGGTGCGCTTACCTTTAAGAACACCCAGGATATCCGCGATGCTGCAATGGCCTGTCCTGCAAATAGGCTGCTTTCAGAGACAGATTCGCCCTATATGGCGCCGGTGCCGCTGCGCGGGTGCGAGTGCGAGCCCGCTATGGTGGCCCTTACCGCTCGTGCCCTGGCTGATTTGCGTGCCGAATGCGGCTTGGCTGTGCCTCAAGAAACCTATGAGCAGCTGTGGGCCAACGCCTGTGAACTCTTTGCGCCTTTGAGCTTGCTACACTAAGAGCGTCTTCTTCCTCGCCTCGTTTGGGGAGGCGATTCTATGGGCCTCTGGCGTCAGGTGGCCCAGGCTGCAGAGGAGTTGCTGTGGCCCACAGGATGCATAGCCTGCGATCAGCCGGGCACGTTGCTGTGCGATCAGTGTCAACAGCAGCTGGCCTGGGTGACTCAGCGATGGGCGTGTCCGGTATGTGGCGCGCCCTATGGGTGGTTGGCATGCACAGAGTGTGACAGGTCCTGGGAGTCTGCCGGGTGCGTGAGCGCCTTTTCCTATAAAGGTCCTGCAGCAGCTCTGGTCACAGGTTATAAGGATGGGCATGAGAGGCGGCTGGCGCCCGTGTTGGCCTCGGCTTTGGCTTGTGCGCTGGATGAGGCATCGCTTTGCCCTGGCCATCCACTCCCGTCGCTGGCAGACTTTGACGGCGTCACTTTCATACCGTCGACCGCAGAAGCCTATCGGCGACGCGGCTTTGACCCCATAGAAGAGGTGTCGCGCTCCCTAGCCACCATCGTTGACGTGCCTTGGGTAGACACGCTCTTTCATGGGCCCACTCAAGATCAACGCACCTTAGGCCGAGAAGATCGTGCCGCCAATGTCGCCTTTAGTTTTTCAACGGCAGCTTCTGTGGAGGGTGCGACGTTACTGCTGGTAGATGATGTGATTACTACAGGTGCTTCAGTGCGGGAGGCCACCAGGGCGCTTCTTTGCCGAGGGGCAGACAAGGTATGGGTGGCTTCGGTGGCGAGGACTTGGTAGGTGCAAGTTTGATGTTTGGGAAAGGAGAGTTCCATGGGTAAGTCCCTTGAGTCCCCATATCGTATTTAGGACATTCAATCTAAATAATCTGAAAACAGCTATGAAGCTGGTACTATGTCAAATGCCTGTGCCGGGTCTGTGGTTGCGGAGCGTCTTCCGGCGCTCTTAGTCCATGGCAGACGAGGCCCAAAGGATCCACGTAAGCCGCGGCGTACGCGTCGCGACGATCACGGCTCGTCCTAGAAGTAAGCCGTACCCTCCGTCAACCAACTTTGGAGGCCAAAGCCTCCTCGGGGGAGAGGGTGAGTAGTGTAAGTGCTGCGGCACCCAAGCGAAATCTCCAGTACGCGAGTGTGGGGGCGAAGACCAGGTCAGCCGGTGCAGGTACTAGTGACAATTCTCTGGGAAGGCTCCCCTATGAAGCTCTGGGCTCGACTCTCAATGCTTTGCGTGAGCGCGCTCGCATGTCTTGTAATGCTCGCTGGCTGCTCCTCAACTGGTTCGGTCGAGGAGGCACGCTCTTCTCGGCAGGGGCAGGTGGCTCCTGTGGTGGAGGCACCCACCATTCATCAAGACGGGGTGCTTAAAGTCGCCATTCTCACCAATGCGGGAACTCCCGAGGTGATGCAGGACGCGCAGGGGACTTACTGGGGTTTGGATGTGGACGTGGCCTCGGCACTGGCTCAGCAACTGGGGCTTGCTGTGGAGCTGGTGCCTGCGGACTCCGTGAAGGCGGCGCTCACCACCGATGCCGATGTGATATTAGGCGTGACCTCGTCAGATGCAGATACGCTTACCGTGGTGTCCGCCTATATGGAGGAGGCTTGCGGCCTGTTTGGGCGCACGCAGGAGGGTCATATCGCCGGCATGAATGAGCTGACGGGCACTACCATTGGCGTGGTGTCGGGCACCGAGGCAGAAGGTCTAGTGGCAGGAGCTGGGCTTGGGGCCACTATCACCTCCTATCCAGATATTGATGCCGCTTTTGAGGCGCTGGCAGAGGGTGCCATAGATTATGTGGCCTGCCCTGCCACGGAGGGTGCCTACCTCACCTTTGAATACGCAGGTACTGAGTTTGCAGGTACTCTGACCATGCCGGTCACTGTGGGGGCTGGAGTGCTCTCCTCTAACGCCAAGCTTGTCGAGGCTGTGCAAAAAGCGCTGGACTCCATAAGCAGCAACGGCGTGCTTGCCATCCTGCGCTCCCGTTGGATGGGCGATTTGCCGCATCTTTCAGACGCCACTCTGGTAGAAGGTGTGGCGCTGGATTCTCAAGAGTCGGCAGACGAGGCGGCTGCAGAGGCTGGCCCAGAGGGTTCCGAGGTCCAGGACGGCGCTCCTGTGGAGACTGGCGATCTGGCGTCGGGTAAGGGCCAAGCGGCAGCTCCTGAGGTAGAGGGGCCTCAAGAAGATCAGGGTCGCTCCGAGAGCAGCGCGTCCATGGTGCGGGGAGATCTTAACGGTTCCTACAACCTCAAGGCTGGGGCCAACGCCGTCACTGCACTTATCTAGGGCGCGGGCTTCTCGGCAAGGAGAGATTCATAAGTGTCGATGAAATGGCGGTCCAAAGCCTGAGGGCGCACAAGGCGCGTCTGAGGGCTTGAAGGATGCCGTCGGTGGGATGCAGCTGATTCTTTCTTGAACCTTTTGTTTCAAACCGATTCAATGGATGCATAGGGTATGAGCTAGATAAGGGCTTGCGCCTCTGGGCGTGCCACTCTTGGGCGCAAAGGTCGCAAGCCGAGGTAATCGAGAAGGGACCACTATGGACATCACCGTAACTGGCCGTAAGATCCAGGTCACCGATGCGCTGCGCGAAAACGTCGAGCAAAAGATTGGCGACGCTCTGCGCGTGTTTGACATTTCGCCCATGACCGCAGACGTGGTGCTGCGCGTCGAGCATTATAAGAACAGTCCTGAAGGCGATATCTGCGAGGTCACTGTGCGCGTGCGCGGCTCGGTCATCCGCGTGTCCTGCGCCAAGGATGACATGTATGCCGCTATCGACGAAGCCGCTCACATGCTCACCCGCCGCATGCGCAAGTTCAAGACCCGCGTGGTGGATCGCCGCCAGCGCGCTTCCAAGTCCATGGGCGGCGAGACCATCCAGGAGAACACGCAGCTTGAGGCCCAGGTGCTCGCAGACGAGGACGACGAGGCCCTGGTGCGCGAGAAGTTCATCGAGTACACCAAGCTTACAGAGGAAGACGCGCTGGTGCAGGCAGACCTGCTGGGCCACGACTTCTTCGTCTTCCGCGACATGGTCACAGACAACGTCCATGTGATCTACCACCGCAAGAACGGCGGCTACGGCATCCTGAAGCCCGATACTGAGCGGCGTTAATGCTCATACATGGCCCTCGGGCGAGCGGCTTACGTGTGTAAATGATCAAGAGCGGCAGGGATTCTTTGGAGTTCCTGCTGCTCTTGGCGTCTGCGGGCTGCAGCAAAGATGAGGGTTTAGGGCGAGGTGGGCTATAATCAACTATCTATGTCTTAAGGAACGGAGATGGATAGTGTCAGAGTCCACACCTGATATGCGCGAGGCGTCTTTGGATTCCCAGAAGGCCTCGCAGGTAGAGGGCGGAGCTCCGGGGGCAGAGGCTGCCAAGGCTTCGTCGTCAGAAACTGCACCCCTGGACCCCCGTGCCCAAAAGGAGCAAGCCAAAGCTGAGGCCCGCGCCAAAAAAGAGGCTGCTCGTCTGGCCAAACGTCAGGCCAAAGAGGCGGCTCAGGCAGCAAAAGACATGAAGGACGCCAATGCAGCTGCGGCAGAGGAGCGTCGTCGCGAGCATGTGCGCGCCTTCAGGGCCAGCCGCACTCACATCCACATTATCGTCGACTCCTGCGGCGACTTTGACCCCGACGTGGCAGAGGCCCTAGGCGTCGAGGTAATAGGTTTTCCCTATGTGATCGACGGCCAAGAGCATATCGACGATCTCTTCCAGGAAATCTCGGCCCACGAGTTTTACGATGCCATGCGTCATGGCGCCCACCCCACCACCAGCGCGGTGACCCCTGGCCGCTACTACGAGATCTTCAAAGCCGCTGCCGAGAAGGGCAAACCCACCATTTACCTGGCGTTTACCGAGGCTCTGTCCTCCTCGGTCAATGCCGCTCGCGAGGCTGCCAAGATGGTGCGCGAGGAGTATCCAGGTTTCGAGATTTACGTCATCGACAACCTGTGCCCCTCGGGTGCGGCCCAGCTTTTGGCAATCGAGGCAGTGCATCAGGCCAACCAGGGAGCCAGCGTGGAAGACCTGGTGGCCTGGATCGAAGAGGCGCGCCACTACGTCCACGGCTACTTCACCCTAGAAAACTTCGATGCGCTGGCTCGCGGCGGACGCATTCCAGCCTCAGCAGCCAGCCTGGGCGGTAAGCTCGACATCAAGCCCGAGCTCTACTATGACCCCTCGGGTGCCTTGGGGTTCAAACGCATGTGCCGCGGGCGCAAGAAGGCCTTGCGCGCCATCGTGGAAGACTTTCGCACCATGAGCGACGGCGAGCGCTCCATGCCCATTGGCATCATCACCGCCGACGCCGAGAAAGACGGCGACTGGCTGGAAGCCCTTCTCCGCCGTGAACCCGGCTGCGAGGACATCCCCATCGTGCGCAGCTCGGTGTCGCCGGTCATTGGCAGCCACGTAGGTCCCGGCATGGTGGCCCTGGTCTTTTGGGGCAAGGACCGCCGCGAATCTTCCAGCCTGTCGTCGCGCATCGCCTCCAAGGTCACCTCGCGCCACAACTCCTAGTACCTAGCGCACAACCTCTGCGCGAGGGCTTCTTTGCACGCGGCTGCGAGCCAAGCCTTAGGGATCTGCGACCCAAGGCCCAAGAAAGGAACGCTATGACAATCACCCATATTGGCTTTGTGGGCACCGGCATCATGGGCACGCCCATCGTGGGCCACCTGCTGGATGCGGGCTACACCGTCTCGGTCTACAATCGCACCCCCGAGCACGCTCAGGCAGCGCTCGACAAGGGGGCTGCCTGGGCAGAGAGCCTGCCGCAGCTGTGCCAGGGCGCCCAGGTGGTTTTCACCTGCGTGACGCTGCCAGAGGACGTGGAGAGCGTCTATATGGATCGCGAAGGCCTGCTCAAGAGCGCCGAGCCGGGCACCTACCTCATAGACCTCACCACCCAGTCTCCTGAGCTGGCTCGTCAGCTCCACGAACTGGGCGAGACCTTCGACCTGCATGTGTTTGATTGCCCGGTCACCGGAGGCCAGGCGGGTGCCGAGAAGGGCTCTCTCACCCTCATCGCCGGCGCCACCCAGCAGGAACTGGCCCCCATCCAGGAGGTGCTGGACTGCTTTTCTGCCAAGACGCTCTGCTTTGATGCGGCAGGCGCCGGTCAGGCCGCGAAGCTTTGCAACCAGGTCTCGCTGGCGGGCTGCATGCTGGGCATGGCTGAGGCCCTGGCCCTGGCAGAGGTGTCCCATCTGGACTCTTCCAAGCTCTTGGAGCTTGTGGCTTCTGGCACTGGCAACTCCTATGCTATGGACCAGCTGGCCCCCAAGGCGCTCGCAGGCGATTGGGCCCCGGGTTTCAAGGTAGCGCACTTCATCAAAGATCTCACCTTGGCAAACGATGTCGCCGCAGACTCTGATCTGCCGTTGCCCGGCGCCGAGACCGCTCGTCTACTCTACGACATGTTGGCCCGCATGGGCGGCGCCACCATGGGCACCCAGGCGCTGGAGCTCATCTATGCCAGCGCCCAAGACGCCCAGGAGGCCGGCTTGAACCCGGCGCTCGCCCAAGACCCCGACGCCCAGGGCTTTGACGAGGGCGAGGACGGCTGCGGTTGCGGCCACCATCACGACCATGAGCACGGCGAAGGCTGCTGCGGCGGCCACGGCCAAGGACATGGCGGCGGCTGCTGCCATCACAACTAGGGGAGACCCATGGCAGCAGATGACGGATTTGCCATCACCGTTGCAAGCCTCCTTATCGCCGTCTTTGGCGTGGTGCTGGGCTTTGAGGCGGGCAACCGCGTGGGCGAGACCATCCCGGATTCCAAAACCTTTTGGAAGGACAACGCCATCGCCTACGTGCTGGGCATCGTGGTCTCGGCCTTTATCTGGGCCGCTGGCTGGGTGGTGCTCTCCTTTGGCACCATCGGAGCCCTAGGCGGCGCCATTGCCGGTCTGCGCATGGGCTACGGGCAATCCACGGGCCCCTGGGCGTCGCTGGACCGCTTCTTGCAAAGGCGCAAGTCCAAGGCTGCACCCCAGGGTGCCGAGAAGCCCACGCCTTCCCGTCCAGGAGGCTCGTCCTCCTCGGCATCGGCGTCTCAAGGTGCTGCGGCAGCGGCCCATCCCAAGCCTAAGAAGGTGGCCGCTGCCGGTACTGGCTGGGCCAAGCGCAAGCCAGAAGATGAGCCGGAGTCAGACGAGCCACAGCTTATCTCGGTGGCAGATCCAGGTCGCCAGGCAGACCGCCGGGGCAAAAGTTCCTAGGCACTCTGCCACACCCCGCGCTATCAGCGAGTTTCGAGCCCGGAACTCTCATTTCTAGGTACCTATGCGCCTATGGGGGCGAGGAGGGAGTACTACATGAGCGACACAAACCCTGAGGTCACGCCTATGTCTGATCTGAGCGATGACGAGCTTGTCCAAGCTGCCTTCGACCACATCCGCGAGAAGGACGCAGAGGCCGGCGTGGTGGCTTCCTTTGTGACTCCCGCCAACGTGGTTGAGGTGGCTCAAGCCATGGCGAGCGATCCGGCAGAGGCTGAGGCCTTGGCCAACCAAGCGCTGGAGGATGCCCTGGCAGACGAGGAAGGGCCCAAGCAGCCCGAGCCCACCTTGGACCTCTTGCTGGAGGGGCTGAGCGAGGCCTCCCGCCGCACCCGCCAAAACACGGCCCACGAGATCGCAGAGATCGCCAAGGTGCGGCCCCAGATGCTTTTGGACAAGGTAGACGTGCTGGTAGATGCGGTGGGTCGCCCCGAGGCCCAGACCCGCTGGGAGGTTTTGAACGCCCTCACCGCCATCGCCACGCTGGATCCGGCAGCCTGCACCGGCGCCATCGACGCCGCAGAGACCGCTCTCTTTGACGAGGGCTCCTCCATGGTGCGCCTGGCCGGGTTCCGCCTGCTCATCGCCGAGGGTCTCTCCACGCCCGAGCTCGCCAGCCAGGTATGGCCCCTGCTCGACGAGGCCATCCAGTGCTACCACGGCGACCCCGAGTACCGCAACATGCTCACCGCCCTCGTCGAGTTTGCTGCAGGCCCCGCGCCCCAAGACGTGCGCGAGGCGCTGGCCAGCCGCGTCGCCTTTGACTCCGAGAAGTCCACGCTGCCCTACATCCGCGCCTTCTCCAAAGACATCGTCGAAGCCTGTCAGGCCCCCCGCAACTAGTTGCTCGTTTTTCTCGGCAGCGAGAGGGGCAAAGCGCAAAGTTCCAGCTTTGCCCCATCACCATTTTGCCGAGAAGCCCACACCATCGCCATCAGCAAGAGAGAAGGCCTCATGACCCACACTGTGACGCTCATCCCCGGAGACGGCATCGGCCCAGAGATCTGCGCTGCCATGCAGCGCGTTGTGGCGGCAACGGGGGTGAAGATTGACTGGCGTGAGGCTCAGGCAGGCGCCGGCACCTATGAGCAGTGCGGCACCCCGCTGCCTCAGGAGACGCTGGATGCGGTGGCGGCCACAGGCGTCGCCATCAAGGGACCTACGGCAACGCCGGTGGGATCGGGCTTTCGCTCCATCAACGTGGCCCTGCGTCGCGCGTTCGATCTCTACTCCTGTGTGCGTCCCTGCTTGTCCATGCCCGGCGCCGGCTCGCGCTACACAGACGTCGACCTGGTGGTGGTGCGCGAGAACACCGAGGACCTCTACGCCGGCATCGAGTTCGACCAGGGCTCTGCGCGGGCGCGCCACATCATCGAGGCCATAGACCAGGCGCAGCCGGGGGCCATTCGTCCAGACTCGGCCATCTCCATCAAGCCCATCTCTGTCTCGGGATCCGAGCGCATCGTGCGCTACGCCTTCGAGTATGCAAGGGCTCAGGGGCGCCGCAAGGTGTGTGCCGTGCATAAGGCCAACATCATGAAGGCCACCGACGGCCTCTTTATGCATACCGCCCAGCGCGTGGCCAAAGACTATCCAGAGATCGAGTTCGAGACTCGCATCATCGACGCCTGCTGCATGGGCCTGGTGGTAAACCCCGCAGACTTCGACGTGCTGGTGCTGCCCAACCTCTACGGCGACATTGTGAGCGATCTCTGCGCTGGTCTGGTAGGCGGCTTGGGCCTTGCGCCCGGGGCAAACATCGGCCGCGACTGCGCCATCTTCGAGGCTACGCATGGCTCGGCACCAGACATCGCTGGCCAGGATATCGCCAACCCCACGGCTCTCATTCTTTCGGCAGCCATGATGTTGGATCATCTGGGCGAGAAGGCCGCCGGCGACGATGTGCGCCAGGCTGTCCGCTCGGTGTTGGCCCAAGGCGCCTGCGTCACCGCCGACATCCGCCGCAACCTTACTGGCAGCGCTCAAGGAGCCGCCGGCTGCACAGCCTATGGCGATGCGGTGGCAGAGGCCGTGGCCCAAAAGCCCTGGCAGAGCGCCTAAGTATCCCGGCAGGCGCCCGCGGCCCCAAAGCCTGGGGTGCCTACGATTCGAGCCGTTGCGCGATCTGCGATGCGGCTCTGCTCGGGCGCCTCAGAATCTTGAGTGTGAGGCAAATCCAACAAAATCCTTACGGTATATTGATACTTATCAGTATGATCGCAGCTATTCACAGAAAACATGAAAGTATAGACTGGATGGCTGCAGCGTACTTCGTGACTAAAGAAGGCGTGCGGCCTTTGGCTTAAGCCCTCATGCGTCTTCCTGGGGCGTCAGGGGCGCAGCTTCTAACACGAAGCTGCCAAAGTGCCAAGATTTTAGACAGAAAGGGATAAGAGTTTTATGGCAACCGAGAAGAACGACAACCTGGAGACCCAAGAGTCTGCCCCCAAGGCAGCCCATAAGGCCCAGGCTCCCAAGCCTGCAGGCTCCAAGCCTGACAAGACCCCTGCAAAGCCCAAGTTCACTCTGGTGCAGACGGTGGTTATCGCCGCTATCGCAGTGGTGGTGGGCCTGCTGGTGGGCAAGTTCGCCCTGGGCGGCACTCCCGGTTTGGTGTCTGGCAAAACCACGCTGCAAGAGAGCGAGCTGGACAGCGCAGTGGGCTCTTATACCTACAAGGGCGCAACCAAGACCATCACTGCGCGCCAGGCGTTGGACCAGTCCTCTGGCGTGGACAAGGCCAAGCAGGATGACGGCTCCTACCGCATGCCTTCTGCAGACGAGGTGCTCTCCTGCGCCCGCAACTCCATCCTGGAGGATGCGGTGGCTGCCGAGGGCATCCAAGTGAGCGATGAAGACATGGCTACCTATGCCAAGGACACCCTGGGCACCGACGACTACGCTACTATCGCCCAGAACTACGGCATGACCGAGGACCAGGTCAAAGAGACCGTGCGTGACTCTGCGGGCACTAAGCAGCTCTACGACAAGGTGGTGGGCTCTGATGCCGGCACCGCGCCTACCGCTCCCACCGAGCCTGCCGACGGCAACGCCGACGCCGCCACCGCCGATTATGGCGCCTACATCGTGAATCTGCTGGGCGACGAGTGGGATGCCGACAAGGGCACCTGGGCCCGTGAGGATGGCCCCTATTATGCGGCCCTGAAGGACGAGTCCTTCTCGGCAGATTCTGCCACCTACAACCAGGCGCAGAACGCCTATTACGTAGCCTATCAGCAGTACTCCCAGGTAGCCTCCGCCGCCAACACCACCTGGACCAACTACGTCAACGGTCTGCTCTCCCAAGCCAACCTCACCATTGGCGAGCTGGTTTCCTAGCGGCTTATGCGTGTTGTAGTAAGTGATTGCATGCTTGGCGCTCCTTGTCGCTACGACGGGGGCGCCAAGCCTTCTTGGGCGGTGCAACACTTGTGTGAGGCGCCGGGTGTGGAGGTGTGCCCCGTCTGTCCGGAGACCCTGGGCGGGCTTGCCAGCCCCAGACCTCCGGCGGAGATCCGAGGCGATAGGGTGGTGTTGGCCACCGGCGACGACGTCACCGACGCTTTTGAGGCCGGGGCCCAGGCAGCGCTCGATGCCGCTCGCAGCTCTGGAGCGACATTGTGCGTGCTCAAGTCCAAAAGTCCCAGCTGCGGCACTTCGCACGTTTATGATGGAAGCTTCACAGGAACGCTTCGCGCCGGCGCGGGCATTGCGGCCCACCTGCTGGCTAAGGAGGGATTTAGCGTGGTTGATGAGCACACTGTCGAGTCTTGCCACCCCACTATGGAGCATCCCGTCGCCCTGTGTCTGGGCACGGGTTTGGGCTCTTTGGCCCAAGCAGTCACCCCTGTCCGCCGAATCGCCTACGAAGACATCCCCGGCTTCCCCTTGGGCGCCCGCCCGGTAAGCGGCCACTCCTTCGAGGTCACCGTTGGTACGCTCGAGGGCGTCCCCGTGGTGGTCTATCCCGGCCGAGTCCATCTGTACCAGGGCTACTCGGTCTCCCAGGTCACCTCGCTGGTGCGCCATGCCCATCACCTGGGCTGCAAAGACATTATCTTTGCCTGTGCCACCGGCGCCATCGAAGGCCAGGCGCCTTTGGGACTTGGTTTAATTACCGATCAACTCAACCTCACTGGGCAGAACCCGCTGGTAGGCGAGGACAACCTCCGCGGCTTGGACACCCCCTTTGTGGACATGAGCGACGCCTATACTCCCTACCTGCGCGAGATCTGCAAGGGCGTGGCGGCCGACCTCTCCATCCAGCTCTCTGAGGGCGTCTTGGCAGGCATCTGTGGTCCCAGCTTCGAAAGCCCCGCCGAGGCCCGCGCCATGGCTGCCTGCGGCGCTTCTTACACTGCCATGTCTGTGGTCAACGAGGTGGTGCTGGCTCATGGCTTGGGCATGAACGTGCTGGGACTCACCCTCTCGGCTAACCAAGCCGGCGCTCCCGGAGTCACTCATGAGACCGTGCTTTCTTACGCCGCCACCCATGCTGCAGACTTCGAGGCCCTTATCCGCGGCGTCCTTGCCAAGCTCTAGGCTGCTTGTCGGGTCCCGGCGCTCTCCGGCGTTTCCTGCTGCCAGGGGCTACTGGCTCGTTATTAGCGCCTTTGTGGCATGAGTTGGGGCGTCAGGTTCGCTATTGGGACACCAGATTCGTTATTAGAAGGGGTAGCTGCACTGGGGTTTTACAAAACCCCAGTGCACCTAAACCCACTTATAACGAGAACCTCTCAAGTAGACATGCGGTGGGGCTTCTCGAACAGCGCTCTCGTAAAGCGGGGGTTACCAGTTCAATATAGGTAGCAGCGCTATAAAGTGCGGATGACTTGATGGACTTGCATGAGACCAAGTGAGAACTTATAGTATGAGATCGCGCCAGTTTAGCTCAGTTGGTAGAGCACCGCTCTCGTAAAGCGGGGGTCACCAGTTCAAGTCTGGTAACTGGCTCCAGTGAATATCGCAGGCCAGAGCTACTATGTATCTCTGGCCTATATTTATTTATCGAATGAATAACGGCTTGGCGTATCAGACCATATCAGACGGAATTTGCAATCTATTGCGGTGTAGATATCGAGGTCATCGGCTATATGGTCGGTGGCCTTTTTGCGTTGTGGGTTAACTGTGAGCCAAAAGGGGCGCCAAATTGAACGAGAGCTATGCGGCTCCTCCCCAACCAGCTTGCTTACAAGCTCTCAAAGCAAGTGGCACTATGCTCAGAAGGCTAGTGAGCAGTGGGGCGACACAAAACCCCATTGCCGACACCAGCCTTATTACGAGAATCACCCTCCTGCTGGCTCCAAATGCTTGCTCATAAGCCTTCTTGGCAAGTCCAAGCGAGTTCGCAATCTGCATTCCCGCCGTCAGCAGACCCTCCATCGGCTTTCCGCCATCGAGGAGGACCAACCTGTTTCGCTGGACCATGTGGACGAAACCGTCGAGGCCATTCTTGGCAACCGAATCGCATCGTGTACACTCGCTCTTCAGGGACTCGATCAGGACAAGCTCACGGCCGCCGCCAAACCCGACTCCCTGGCCAACCTCGCCGACGATCGCCACTGATTTATGCCTAGTAAGGTCTTGAACAACGGCATACTATCTATCTAATGGTTAAAGCAAGCGTGAGGAATCCTGATGGGTCTATATATCTGCGAATTCGAAATCACTCCGCCTGAAGACGCGACTCAGATGTGGGGTGTGTGGCCTTTCGGGCTTCCTGGGGCCACTGAAGGAGCCTCCTTTGATGATGCTGTTGCCATGGCTGCTGATTGGCTGCTCTTGACAGTTGAGGCAGCCCATGAAGACGGAAGGGTGCTGCCTCGGCAAACACTGGGTCAAAAGCCTAGGCATGGTGGGCAAGTGGTTGCGGTGGCTGTGGAAAACGATGCTCAGCCAGACGAAGTGACACTCTCTGAGGCTGCGATAATCATGGCTTTGAGCGAAGATCGAATACAACATTACTGGAAAGAAGGAACTCTCAATGGTCATGTGGTGGAGGGTAAAACCTACATCGATCGTCAGTCTCTCAACGTGCTAATGGATATGTTCGAAGCTGAGGAATCTTAATGGCTGATCACCCCATCACCCTTGAGGTTTGCTGCGGTTCTTTCGCCGACGCCCTCGCCGCCCACGCCGGCGGCGCCTCTCGCATCGAGCTCAACTCCGCGCTACCCCTAGGCGGCCTTACTCCCTCCGAGGCCTCCGTCAAGCTCGTGTGCCAGCATACAAACCTCGAGGTAGTGGCCATGGCCCGACCCTGCGCTGGCGGCTTTTGCTATACCGACGCCCAGTGGGCCCAGCTCCTCGCTGAAATCTCTTCCCTTCTAGCCGCCGGCGTCCACGGAATCGCCTTCGGCTGTCTCACGCCCACCGGTGCCGTCGATGTCGCCCGAACCCGCGAGGCCGTTCACCTCATCCACCAAGCTCACGCCACCGCAGTCTTCCATCGTGCCTTCGATCTCACCCCCAATGCCGATAAGGCCATCAACCAGTTGGTGTCACTCGGCGTTGACCGACTGCTCACCAGCGGTCAGGCCCCCACAGCTCTCGAGGGAGCCCCTCTCATCGCGCATCTTCAATCTACCTGGGGCGATCGCATCGAGATTCTCCCCGGCTCTAGTGTCCGTCCCTCCAGCGCCGTTCAACTTCTCGCTACCACCGGAGTCTCCCAGCTCCACTCTTCGTGCTCTGGTGTTATCCCTGTTCCTGCTGCTGCCACAGCTGCCCATGGGGTGGACTTCTCGGTACCTGGCTATGAGCCAGATGAAGTGTCACGTGTTGATCCAACCGTTGTGAGAGCGTTGGTGGAGTGTTTAAAGTCCCTTTCATAACTCAGTCCCCTCATATCTATGGATCCGGATGGTAAACTGAGCAAATAATCAAACGGAATACCATTCACAGGGTGATAGTCCATGGGTGGGGATCACGTCATTGAGTCATTGTCAGATCAGGCTAAAGCGCTGTGGGCAAAGACTGGATCGGGAGAAGACCGGCTGTCTTGGGAGCCTCTCTACGTGCATCTTTTTGATAGTGCCGAGGTATCCAAGCTAGTGTGGCGGGATTATTTGTCTGAGAGCGTCAAAACTACCATCGCCAATTCTTTAGGGCTCACAAAACAAGATGCTCAGTGCGTAGTAGCGTGGATAGTTTCAAATCATGATATTGGTAAAGCAACGCCTGCCTTTCAAAACAATAGGTATCTAAGAGACTTATGGGAAAGAGATTTGAATGCAGGTTTCCCCGCGATAACGCCAGTGGATCGGCCGCCTCATGCCTTCTTGGGGCAAGTGTTATTTGGAGAGTGGCTCGAAAGTCAACAGGGATATCCCAATGGCAATCAGACTATTGCTTCGATCATCGGTGGCCATCACGGCATATATCCCAGCACAAAGGATTTGAAAGACATTCATACCTTTGAGTCTGAGGTGTTGGGCACAGGGCTTTGGCGCGCTACTCAAGAAGAGCTGTTAAATGCGACATTTGAAGCATATCTTGGCCCTGAAGTGGCAAAAAAGCTCTTTGCGACTTCTGTATCCCCTGCTATAGAGGTGCTGCTCACCGCAATAGAAATCATGGCTGACTGGGTCGCTTCCAACACGGAGCTCTTCCCGTTGGTTCAATCAGTGAATTCTTTAGGAGAGTTGCAGCAACGTGCAGCAGCGGCCTGGCAATATCTTGGGCTTCCTAAAGCCATTGAGTTTGCCGAGGAAGACCTTGCTCCCAACACGCTTTTTCATCGCAGATTCCCATTGCTTCCTGCAGGTGCCAAGCTCAACTCAGTACAGCTCGCTACTATAACCGCAGCTACAGCAATGAATGCACCTGGCCTCATGATCATTGAGGCACCCATGGGCTGTGGTAAGACAGAAGCCTCACTCCTAGGAGCCGAGATCCTCGCCCACAAGTTTGGCCAAAGCGGCATTGCCTATCTTTTGCCTACCCAAGCAACCTCAAATGCCATGTTCGACCGCGTCGAATCCTGGCTAGACGATTTGCTTCACGAGCAATGTCCCGAAGGACCCCAGGATCTGCATCTACTCCACAGCAAAGCCGCGCTGGATGAAAGCTTCCGCGCGCTTCCCAAATGGAAGCCCGGAACCATGGGAGATCAAACATCAAATAACAAACCCACCGAGGAGATGCTCGTTGCGCACCAGTGGTTTGGCGGGCGCAAACGCGGTTTAGTGCTCCCCGCACATGCGGGGATGATCCCTTGGATAACCGCGAGACCGATCGTCTCGCTGAGTGCTCCCCGCACATGCGGGGATGATCCCAAAACCCACGGCGAGGTGCGAGCCAAAGAGGAGTGCTCCCCGCACATGCGGGGATGATCCGCTCTACTATGACGTATACAGCCAGGAAGAACGGTGCTCCCCGCACATGTGGGAATGCTCTTGAAAAGCGATCTTTACCTCCTCGGATCCTATCCCAAGGGCAAAGACCGCTGCTTAAGTATATCCAATTATTCCCTTTTATTTCTTATTTTAGCGAAACACTTCTCAAACTCAGCGATACATGTTGCGATGAGTTCGAACAAACTCCTTGCTTAAGGACCGGATAGGTCGGTCTTTAAGAAAGGATATTCTAATCGTATGGTCCATGGATATAAAGAATTACCAGGAAATGAGGGACTCCATTAGGTGCGCTTCATTATGGAAGGAATGAGTGCATGATTGAAATTGTAGAGCGCTTCTTAACTTCGGTAGCCGCTTTCTTTGTGTCCATAATGATCTGGAATGCCTAGAAGAAAAGAAAGGGCGGTCATTATGAGTGACATTCCATGCTGTGCTAGGAGAAGCCTGTAAGGATGGCTGCTTCATTGAGGAGCTACCCAATAAAGCCTAAATAAAAGGTGTTCGCCTGCCTCGGAGCCTGTCCCAGGGGCGAACACCTTCGAACTAACTATATCGCAAAGGCGGATGGATAAGTAAAACACAAGCTAACAAGACCAAGAGGGTTTATTAAGGTCGACACGAGTATTAAGAAGGTTGAGGAACCGGCCTGCATGCTTGAGTGCGTGGCTAATGGTGACGCTGAAGGCTGTAATTTGCTGCGGGGAGTTGGTCTTGGTGGCGATTTATACTAATGAATACATGAGAATCCTCAAGAGCGAATCGGTGTTCCCTGAAACGCGGGGATGATCCCATCTTGTAGTACTGATGATGGTGTTCCCTACTGAGGTAGGGATTTAGATGAGGGATTGGCGCCGAGTTGAGATGGTGGGGTTTCTCGGCAAGAGATGAAAAGGCTCCCGAGGCAGAAGGTGCATCGGGAGCCTGGGCGTGCATGTGGGGCGTGTGATGAGGGGTGGAAGTTAGGCGGTGAGATCCAGAAGCTGGGCCTTCTGGTTTTTGCCGAGGCCGCCGACGCGGCGGTTCTCGGGAATGCCGGCGACTTCCATGAGGGACTGGCAGCGAACCTTGCCCACGCCGGGGAGTGCCATGAGGAGGCGCTTGACCTTGGTGCGCTTGGCAACGTCGTCGTCGCGGTCGAAGACTTGGGCGAGGGAGAGCGTGCCGGCGGCTACGGCATCGAGCATTTCCTTGCGAGCACGGCGAACTTCGGCAGCTTTTGCGAGGGCTGCCTGTCTTTGCTCCGGAATGAGATTGAGTTGAGGGTTAGTGTCAGCCATATGTTCTCCTTGGTCTATAGGACCTGCAATCACCTGCATGCACCTCATCCTAGCGCCTTTGATGCAAAAAATGGGGGCTATTTCGCAAATAAACGCCCAACGTTGCGAAAATGAAATGAAAAGGCCACGTGATAGTAGGTTTTCTATAACGCGATTATTGCATAAACCGTGCAAGATGTTTAGTGAACAATACCGACGTGGAGTCTAGGTTCCATGCTTATTAAGGGTCGGTGGTTGACGGTCTGAGTATATTAAGTCTCTCGATATACTCGGGATTGCTGTGAACGAAGACACGATAAATCGGAGCGGCTATTCGCTTTGAAAACCATAGTTCTTATACCATAGTTCTTATACATTGCTAGAGGTGATTTTGTGCTCGCAAGGCTGAAAAAGACATTGCGGACTCCTGGGGCGGCCAAGCTTATGCTGGTGGCCTGCGCGCTTATCTGGGGATCTTCCATGTTCATGATGAAGGACGCCACCGAGTCGCTGCCGGTGTTTTGGCTGCTCATGCTTCGATTTGGCATTGCGGCGGTGCTGACGATGACAGCGTTTTGGAAGCAGGTGCGGGCGCATTTGGATAGGCGCACGGTGGGCGTTGGCCTATGGCTGGGCGTGCTGGAATGGGGCGGCTACGCCGTGCAGACGGTGGGGCTCACCATGACGACGCCGGGCAAGGCTTCCTTTATCACCGGCAGCTACTGCGTGATGGTGCCCTTCATCGCCTGGGTGCTGGGCATGGGAAAGCCCCATCGTTACGATCTGGTGGCCGCAGTGATGTGCTCTGGTGGGCTTGCGCTGGTGGCATTGGACCAGGGACTGCCCATCAACCCCGGCGACCTGCTGACGGTGTTTTGCGCGCTTCTGTATGCGCTGCAGCTGGTAGAGGTGTCGCGCCGCGGCGCAGAGCTGGACGTGTGGGCACTTACAGCCTGGCAGTTTGTGTTCATGACCGTGGCTTCTGGAGCGATCGCGCTGTTTGAGCCGGTACCTGCCGCCAATGTGTGGACTCTCGAGCTGTTTGGCTCTCTGGCGTACTTTGGCGTGATGTGCTCGTTTGTGTGCCTGACGATGATGAATTACGCGTTTACGCGCGTTCCACCGGCTGAGGGGTCGCTGCTAGCCTCGCTGGAGTCGCCTGCTGGGGTGTTCTTCTCGGTATTGGCGGGTCGTGAAGTGTTGAACGGTCGCGTAGTGAGCGGCTTTGTGCTGATTTTTATGGCCGTGCTGGTGAGCAACGGCTGGGTGTGGCTGCGCGACAAAGTGCGGGCTGCGCGCGCGGCGCGAGAGGCGGAATGATAAGGCCGCAGGCCGGGCGGCTGCGGTGAAAGTCCTGAAAAATAAGGGTGCTACAGCGCTGACGAGGGTGTTGCGGCGCTGATGGGGACGGGGCGCCCGGAAGGTGGGGATGGGGCATCCAGAAGATAGGGACGAGCCCTCGGAAGATAGGGACGAGCCCTCGGAAGATAGGGTGTTGGCGCCCTCTGGAAAACTACTACGTTAGTTACAAAAAAAGGTTGCTAACGTAGTAAAAATTTAGAGTATGGATGGCCCTGGATGCTTTGGTGTCCGGGGCCGTTTTTCTATTAGAGCTGGAGTTGGGCGAAGGAGGAGACCTCTTTTTGGGCGGCGGAGGTGTCTTGGACTAGCTCGGAGGCCTTCATGGCGATGGTGTAGATGCCAGCGGCTTGAGCTGCGGCGATGCCGGTGGGGGAGTCTTCGACCACAATGGTATGGGCGGCGTCGGTGTGAGCCAGGCGCAGAGCGGTTTGGTAGGGGACGGGGGAAGGCTTGTAGTGGCCGTCCACCATGTCGCCTGCCACGACGACGTCAAGAAGGCTTAGAAGGTCGAGGCGCTCCAAGGCGAAGAGGAGGTTGGCGGCAACGGTGGTGGAGACCACACCGAGGGTGATGCCACGGCGGTGGAGGTCTTCGAGGAGCTGGCGGGCGCCGTCCATGAGCTGGAGGTCCATGGATCGGTAGATGACCGAGGCGTCCTTGCGGGCGGCCAGGTAGTCATCGAAGGTGAGATCGGGGCGGCCGTAGGAGGCAAAGAGATCGTTTACTACAGAGATACCCTCGGAACCGATGATGCGCTGGGCGTCTTGAGGGGCGACGTCGAGGCCAAAGTGGCGGTAGACCTCGTAGTCGAGGTCGAGGCCAAAGGTCTCGGTCTCGGCGAGAGTGCCGTCGAAGTCGAACAGGACGCATTGAAGCTGAGCGGGGCGCTGGTCTGGGCGCTGTGTGAATTGTTGGGCTGGGCTGGCTGGGCTCATGGGGTCTCCGCGAGGTCTGGGGCCGTAAGAGGGGTCGATGGACTCTTGGTCCAGACTATCAGGTTTTAGGGGCAGGGTGCACCGAGGGTGGGGTGCGCTGAGGGTGTTGCTAGAGGTGCAGAGTGACGTCTGCGGGCAGGTGGCAGTCGAGCACCAGGTCGACATTGCGCGCATCGGAGCGCTCGTAGAACCGCTGAGCCTCTTCGCGGGAGAGGCCGCCGGCCATTTTGCGCTGGATGAGGCGGCGGCGGAGGAGGGGTTTTTCGGCATCGAGGAAGACGGTGAGGTCTGCCAGGGGAGCCAGTGTGTTCCAGGGATGGGCGTCGTAGAGGAGGTAGTTGCCTTCCACCAGAAGGGTGTCGCCGGTGACGGGGATGGTGCGGGGTGAGACGTCGTGGAGCTGGCGGGAGTAGACGGGCCATTGGTCTCGGGTGACGAGGGCGGCGGCGAGTGCGTCGAAATCGAAGGTCTCGGGGGCCCCTTTGACCTGGGAGAGGTGATGGTCGACGAGCCAGGCGTTGGTGTGGTGGAACCCGTCCATTCCCAGGGCTTGGAGGCGGTAGCCGGCCTGTTGGGCAAGAGCCTCGATGACCAGGGACAACGTGGACTTGCCGGAGCCCGGAGGGCCCGCCAGAAGCACCAGCTTGGGCTGGGTGGCCACGATCTTTTGGACCAGGGGCAGGATGGAGCAGGTGAGTATCTCGGCAGGAAAATGGGCTGCGACGGGCAGCCCATTGACGGTGAGGTTGATTGTGAAGTCCGAGACAGCAGGATGTGTCGCGGCGGGGCGTGCGGGCTGGGGCGAATCTGCGGGGGCCATGGCGGCTAGGCGAAGATGAGGAAGCAGGCCACGGCGATGAGCACCACTAGGCCCAGAAGGGTGTTGGCCATCTGGAAGCCCTTGAAGTAGGCGGCGCGGTCGGAGACGCTGTGCTTTTTGGGCTCGTGGACGGCGACGGCGGGGGTGTCTGAAGCGGGGATGCGAGGCAGGGAGAAGTCGAAGGTGAGCTCTTTGCCGCAGTTGGGGCAGTGGAGGGAGTCTTCGGATACTTCGTGGCCGCAGTTGGAGCACCGCATGATAAAACCCTTCGGTAGGAGTGGGCGCACTCGAGATGTGGACGAGCGGCACGCGCCAGCAGAACAATTGTGTAGAGGGTGTGTACAAATCCACCATACACCGTTACGGGTTCATTTCGGGCGGCAATTGCGAATTAGTAAGATTTAGCTGGCTTTTTAGGCAAATCTGTATCAACTAGCCAAATTCCCAGGCACAAAAGCGCCACCGCGACAGCGGAAGTGAGGCCAAAGGGGTTGCCTTGATCGCCTAAAAGCACTAGGGAGAGCAAGACACCAAAGACCGGCAGCGTGAAGCTCCAGACCACCACCGAACTTACCGGGTGAGTGGCGATGAGGTAGGACCAGAGACCATAGGCCACCGAGCTCACCAGGATGAGCCAGGCGAGGATACCCCAGGCTGGGGGTGCGGCGAGGGCCAGCTGGCCGCCTAGGGCGATGCCAAGGGCTGCCAAGATGAGGCCGCCCAGGACAAACTGGGCGCCTGCCAGGACGATGGGGTCGGCACGCTTGGAATACTTGGCCAACAGCTGGGAGGCCACCGAGGCGAAGACGGTGCCGGCGGCGAGAAGCCCCTCGCCCATCCAGCTAAATCCTATCGTGCCTCCGCCAGAAAAGAGCGCGATGCCCGCCACGCCAATGAGTGATCCAGCCACTTTGCGCGGGGTAAGGGATTCGCTGTGAAAGCAGAGGGCGCCCAGAAGGAGGGTCACAAAGACCTCGAACCCTTGGATGATGGAGGCCGAGACCCCTGTGGCATGGGCCATGCCCACGTAGTAGCAGGCGTACTGGCCCACGGTCCACAAGAGGCAGAGGAAGAAGCTGTCTTTGAGGGTGGTCGGGGTAAGCTGAGGCGTTTTGCGGTGCAGGAGGGCCCAGAAGACGAGGATGGCAATGCCGGAGGCGGTGAAGCGCACTCCGGCGAAGAGCATCTGGCCGCCTAGGGAGTCCTCGATGGAAAGCAGCTGGTAGCCCTGGGTGACTGCAGGGATGGCACTGCCCCAGAGGAAGTTGCAGAGCAGTGCCCCGACGATAAGGCCCGCTTTGGTAGCCCAGAAGCCTGAGGGCCGGGAGGGGTATGGAGTGCTGGGCGGTTGCGGGTGGCTGCCTGGGGCTTTAGGCGATTGTGCGACTGCAGGATTAGCCACGGTAGACGTCCTGGGCGAAGGCTATGAGTTCTTCTACGTCGTGCTCTTGGGTGGCCCAGGAGGTGACGAAGCGCACTACCACGCGGCCGTCGGGGAGGTCGAGGAAGGTTTCGGCTCCGCAGGCGGCCTCGAAGGCGTCGCGCTGAGCTGGGGTGCACACAAAGAACTGCTGGTTGGTGGTGCTGGGCAGGTAGGGCTCAAATCCAGCGGCCACAAGGCCATCCCGTAGGGTGAGACCGCACTTATCGGCATGGTGGGCCATCTGCCAGTAGAGACCGTCTTTGAGAGCTGCGGCGAACTGCACGCCTAGCAGGCGACCCTTGGCCATGAGGCCGCCGCGCATCTTTTGGAGATAGGGGAAGTCGCGGCGAAGCTCGGGGTCGCGGATGATGACGGCCTCGCCAAAGAGTAGGCCGTTCTTGGTGCCGCCGATGGTCATGGCGGAGGCGCGGCTGGCGATGTGGCGCAGGGAGAGGTCATTGCCTGGGGACTCCAGGGCGCAGCCTAGGCGGGCGCCGTCCACGTAGACCTTGCAGTCGTGGGCAGCGGCCCAGTCGCAAATCTCGTCGAAGCCGTCGCGGGTCCAGACGCCGCCGAACTCCGTGGAGTTGGTGGTGTAGACCAGGCGGGGAAGGGTCATGTGGCGGTCGCAGGACATCTGGAAGTTCCAGACGCGGTTTGCCTCTTCTGCCGAGAGGAAGCCGTTGGTGTCGTGGGTGGGGAGCACTGTGCGGCTGCAGGCGCCGATGGCGCCCGTCTCATGGGTGGCGATGTGGGCGTCGGGGGTGCAGATGACGCCTTCATAGTCGCGGAGCATGCCGGCCACGCAGATGAGGTTTGCCGAGGTGCCTCCAATGCAAAACTCCACCATGGCATCGGGTTGGCCGCAGACGTCGCGGATGAGCTGGCGGGCCTCCTCGCAGTAGAAATCTCCCTCGGTATAGCCCACGGTCTGCTCGCTGTTGGTGGCTACCAGGGCGTCGAGGATTTGGGGAGCGGCTCCCTCTGAGTAATCGTTCTTGAAACTTCTCATACCGCCTCCTTGCGATTTTGTGCAGGTTTGGCACACAGTCTGCTCACTACTATAGAGGGAGGAAGGGAGGGTGGCGGTGTGAGAGCGCGCTCTATTGCTAAACCGTGACAGATTCCAGGGAGTCAGTCTGCGGGTCGTAAAATTGCCCCACCAGCAATGTGGATGCGCAGGCGGCGGCGGGGTTTCTCGGCAAGGGTAAAGGCGAGAAGCTGCGGTGCTTGCCGGGCATTCGCGGACCGCGCAGGAGGATCCCATGGAGAAAAAAGACCTGGATTGGGCCAATCTCACTTTTAGCTATCAGCCCACCGACGCCAGCTACGTGTGCAACTATGCGGACGGCGCCTGGGACGAGGGCGGGCTGACGCCGGACCATACGGTGACGCTTTCGGAGTGCGCCGGCATTTTGCACTATTGCCAGGAGTGCTTCGAGGGGCTTAAGGCCTACACCTGCGAGGACGGCTCTATCGTGTGCTTCAGGCCTGATCTGAACGCCAAGCGCATGGCGGACTCCGCAGAGCGCCTGGTCATGCCTCCCTTCCCGGAGGACAAGTTTATCGACGCCGTCAAGCAGGTGGTGGCCGCCAACGCTGCCTGGGTGCCGCCCTTTGGCGGCGGAGCGACCCTTTACGTGCGCCCCATGATGTTTGCCACCGGCGAGGTCATTGGCGTGAAGCCGGCGGACAAGTATCAGTTTAGGATCCTGGTGACGCCGGTAGGCCCCTATTTCAAGGGCGGCGCCAAGCCTATCACCATTTGCGTCTCTGATTATGATCGTGCCGCGCCTCATGGCACCGGCAACATCAAAGCCGGTCTCAATTACGCCATGAGCCTCTATCCTTACGAGAAGGCTCACGAGGCAGGGTTCTCGGAGAATCTGTATTTGGATGCCGGCACCCGCACGTACGTGGAGGAGACCGGTGGCGCTAACGTGATGTTTGTGGACAAGGACGGGCGCTTGGTGGTGCCCATCTCTGCCACTGACTCCATCCTGCCTTCCATCACTCGTCGTTCGCTGGTGGCGGTGGCCAAAGACATTCTGGGTCTGGAGGTCGTGGAACGCCCGGTGCGCTTTGACGAGGTGGACGACTTTGTGGAGTGCGGCCTTTGCGGCACCGCTGCGGTGATCTCTCCGGTGGGAAAGATCGTGGCTAGCGACCACGAGGTGGTCTTCGAGGACGGCAAGGACGAGATCGGGCCTGTGATGGGCAAGCTGCGCGAGACGCTCACCGGCATTCAGGCGGGCACCATACGCGCTCCCGAGGGCTGGATCGTGAAAGTTTGCGACGCCGAGGGCAATCTGGTGTAAGTGCTGTATGGCGATGTGCGAGTTGGGGCGCCGGCGTGCGTTCCTTTAGCTGCTGGTAGGAGCCGCAGGTCCCGAGTGAGTGGGCCTGTGGCTCTTTTTGGCGAATATGAATGACGATCCGGCTGTTGAATAATAGTGGACTTTACGAACTATCTCAAATATCCCATTGAGATGGAGTAGGTTCGAGATGCTCTCTAGCCAAGTTTGTGGCTAGAGAGGTGAGGGCCGAGGATTGCTGGTTTCTTCTAGTGAGTCTATGTGTAGTTGCAGGCTGTATTCCTCGGACACGGTCTCTTGGGCTTTAGATCGAGTGTATGAGGAAGCACTTAGAAGAGTGATCTAATAACCGAGTTTTAAAAAACGTATGAGATGCCCTGGAGATTCAGATGAATAAGAAGCTCAAGATCATGTGAGCTTAATTCTCTGAGTAAGGGGGATTGCGATGTTGGTGCTTTGCGATATCTCGGCGCATTTAGCGCTGGTTTCTGGTATGGAGCTTTACTCATGCTCAGTTGAGGAGCAAAAAGCGGCAATGGCTCATAGCCAAGGCGATAAACTTGCAGTAGGTCGATTGCTTAATTCCAAATTTCATGCAGAAACGAAAGACATATGGTCCTATCTAGAACCAGCTGATTCACGTATGTCTCTTTTGGTAGACAAACATGCCAAGGCATACAAAATAAAAAATTGCATTGTATCTACTAGCTTTACGGCGATACCTACAGACTCACTGATGCGTATTTGGCCAGCTCATAGGTCTCAAGTCGACAATCAGGCAATCTATGTCACTTCGCCCAGCGAGCATTTTAGAAGGGCTGCATCGAGGCTTACCACAAGCCAACTACTTCTCCTGGGCTGTTGGCTATGTGGGACGTATCGACCCAGGCCCGATTTGTCCTCTGGCTTTTTGGCAGGACAGCCTCTTTGCAGCAGTTATGAAATACAAAATCATCTATCGATTCATCCGTCACGGAGATACCGGACAAAGGCAAAAGAAGCATCAGCATGTCTGATTAGCGGTTTAGCCTCTCCTGCAGAAGCAGCGCTCTTTCTGCTATTGACCGCACCAACACATTTAGGGGGTTATGGACTTCCCAAACCAGAAGCAAACCCGTGCTTGCCGTTGGATGCTTCGGCAAATCAGCTACTTCCAGGCCAAGTGATAGTGAAGCCAGATTTATTCTGGTCCAGCGTGAAGCTCGATGTCGAGTATGAAAGCACTGAATATCACAATGATAAAATTAGTAATTATGAGCGTCAGAGAATGGCAGCTCTTATGTCTATGGGTATTGATGTTCTGCCAGTCACAAAACAAATGCTCTATAACCCTGCTGCCTTATATAGCGTAGCTAAGACCATAGCTATGAAACTAGGGTTGCGCCTTCGGGAGCCTCTGCCAAGCGTGCAGGATGAGCTTCGAGAGACTGTCTTGGGGCCGTGTACTTTTTGGTAAAAGCGAGCAAGTAGGTAATTGCACTCCTAATTGATGGCCATGAGCGCTGTATATTGCCAGGATCGAATATTACCTACGTGAATTCACGTAGGTAATGATTCTTGTGACCTCGGGGTTCTGAATTTACTACGTGAATTCACGTAGTGAATTGGACGAAATAGCTCAAAAAATCACGTAGCAAATGCACAGCCGCCCCCAAAGCAAATCAGCAGCCGCCTCCAGGCCACAGGATCGCTCTCCCCACACCTCACAGCAAAGCCCACCCCCAGGCCCAACAATTGCCTGGGAGCGGGCTGCCCATGGAGCGTAGACTGCCAGATGATCCAAGAATCCCTCTAGTAGGAGGCCAAAAAGTCGCGAGTGCGCTGCTGGGTGGGATGGTCGATCACCTGGGAAGCATTGCCTTGCTCGATGATGGTGCCACCATCCATAAACATCACGCGGTCGGCCACGTCGCGGGCAAAGGCCATCTCGTGGGTGACAATGGCCATGGTCATGGACTCGTTGGCCAGGTCGCGGATGACGCGTAGCACGCCTTGGGTGAGCTCGGGGTCCAGTGCGCTGGTGGGCTCGTCAAAGAAGAGCACCTCAGGGTCCATGGCCAGGGCGCGGGCTATGGCCACGCGCTGCTGCTGGCCGCCGGAAAGCTCGCAGGGCACCATGGACTCTTTGCCGCCCAGATCCATGCGGTCTAGCAGCTTGCGGGCGCGAGCCTCGGCTTCTTTCTGCGAGCGCTTGAGCACGCGGATCTGCGGGTCACAGAGGTTCTCCAGCACCGTGTAGTGGGGAAACAAGTTGAAGTTCTGAAACACCAAGCCAAAGCGGTTACGCGCTTCGTGCTCCACAGCGGGGCCACCATAATGGGCCGCGCCATCCTCATTCTTAGCCACTACCAGCGAGCCATAGGCCAGTGTGCCTCCGTCCAGGCGCTCCAGCAAGGTGAGGCAGCGCAGCAGCGTGGACTTGCCGCCGCCAGAAGGCCCGATGATCGCCAGTACGTCGCCCTTGTCTATAGACAGGGATATATCTCGCAGCACCCGCGTATTGCCAAAGGACTTCTTGCCATGCTCCAGGCTCACTACTGGCAACGCGATCCCAGCAGTCTTAGAGGCCTGGGTATCTTGAGAAACTACCGCGCTCATAAGGCTCCTAATCGTGGTAATAGTTCATGCGCTTCTCGACGCGAGTCAAGATGAGCTCGATGAATAGATTGATGCACCAATAGATAAGACCCGCAATGATGTAGGGGGTCATGGACACCTCGCGGGCTGCCAGCGCCTTGGCCGAGTTGAACATCTCCATGATGCCCAGCACGAAGGCCAGAGAAGTGTCTTTGACCAGGGTGATGATCTCGTTTCCCATGGCCGGCAAGATGCGCTTGATCACCTGGGACAGCACGATGTGCATGAAGGTCTGCGACCGAGAATAGCCCAACACTTCCGCCGCCTCATACTGCCCGCGGGGAATCGACTGGATGCCCGAGCGGTAGATCTCTGCGAAGTAGGCGGCGTAGTTCAAGATGAAGCCGATGGCGCAGGCGAAAAACTTCCAGTCGGGTCCCATGTTGAGCCCAAAGAGGTAGTAGGGGCAAAACATGATGGCCATAAGCTGCAGCATCAGCGGGGTGCCTCGCATAAGCGAGATGTAGAGGCGCACTACCAGAGCCAAAGGTTTGCAGCGGCTCATGCGCCCCAGGGCCACCAAAATGCCCAGAGGCAGGGCGCCTACCAGGGTCACCACAAAAATCTCGACAGTTAAGACGAGCCCCTCCAAAAGGATGCTCATCATGACGGCGAATTCCATAGGGCGCCTTTCTTAACGGAAAACGGGCCCCGGCACGAGCGTCCGGAGCCCATGAGGCCATAGCTGTGAGCGAAGGCTTACTTCAGGGTCCAGTTGCCCTCGTAGTCCACGCCGTAGTCGGCGTACTTGTCGCAGATCTCTTTGGCGGTGCCATCGGCGGTGAGGTCGCGCAAAGCCTGGGTGACCTTCTCGGCACGATCGGTGTCGCCAAGCTTGAAGCCCACGGCGTAGTGCTCGGTGGAGAGGGGGACGGCCAACTGGACGAAGGCGTCGGGGTTGGCGGAGAGCTGGTAGGCGGCGATGGACAGGTCGCAGGCCACGGCGTCTACCAGGCCGCTCTCAAGCTGGGCGAAGGCGTTGTTGTAGTCGGAGAGCTGGTCGAGGGAGCCAAAGGTGGCGGCGAGATCGGCCTGATCGCCCTCGAGCACCTCCAGCGCGGCGGAGTCTACCTGGGTGGCGACGGTCTTGCCGGCGAGATCAGACAGGCTGTTGATGCCAGAGTCCTTCTTCACTGCGACCACCTGCTCGTTGAGCATGTAGGGCTCGGAGAAGGTGTACTTGTCCTCGCGGCCCTCCATGGTGAAGCCATTCCAAATGCAATTGATGGAACCCTGATTCATCAGGGCGTCCTTGGCGTCCCAGTCGATGGCGTCGCACTCAAGCTCCCAGCCCAGCTTGTCGCAGACGGCCTGGGCCAGATCCAGGTCGAGGCCGGTAGCCTGGCCGTCGTCGCCGATGAAGCCGTAGGGCGGATAGGAGTTGTCGTAGCCCACGATGAGCTTGGGCTTGTCTGAGGCCTGCGCCTCGGGAGCGGCGCTGTTGGACTGCGCGCAGGCAGCCAAGCCGAGAAGGGCGAAGCAGCAAGCCAACATCGCGAATACGCGCTTGAAAGTGGTGGTCATGGGGTCCTCCTCAAGGGGTGCGGATGTGATGCGGCTCCGACTTTGCCTGCAGGAAACTGCATGATCTGGCAACTGGCCGCGGGCTATTTCGTGGGGACACTTTACCACAATAAAGTGCTCCGAGAAGGACCCTCTCCAAAATGAGGAGCGAATGAGACGCATCGGAAATAATGCTGCCTAAAGGATCGTGCAATAGCGTCAAGGCCCGTGGCGCTATCGAGCCCAGGGCTGGCGGCGGGGATAGAGTCGGTGATTGAGACCGCTGGCTACAGCGCGACGCTGGCTACAGCGCGATCTAGCTGAGGTTATAACGATTGCGCTGCGGTCAGATTTGGAGTGTAAGAAGGGGCTGGCCTGCCTGGACTAAGCTGTCAGGCGCACAAAGGAACTCGAGGGCGAGAGGGTCGGGCGCATCGCTTGCGGTAAGTATGAGGCAGTCGCATATATTTTGGGATGCCAGGAAGGCTCGGTCCATGGCGAGCATCGGTTGGCCGGCTTTGACTGGTGCGCCGCTGTCCACGAGGGCCCTGCATCCCTTGCCGCCCAGGGCCACGGTGTCGATGCCTGCGTGCATGAGGAGTTGGACGCCATTCTCGGCAGCGATCAATAGGGCGTGGTCCATGGCTTTGAGGATCACGCCGTTGCAGGGAGCTGCCAGGGTGTCTTGGGAGGGGTAAAGTCCGCAACCGGGTCCCAGAAGGCCTTGGGCAAAGACGGGGTCGGGAACTTGGGCGAGGTCTATCAGCTGTCCTGCGGCTGGGGCGATCAGCACAAGAGGCGAGTGAGAGGAAGCGGGCGCAGAATAGACCATGAGACCCCCGGGATGTCGAGGCAGGCAACTAGTGTGAATAGTCTACTCGCCTTCAGCGGCTTCCTTGCCCCTCTGGGGCCAAGGTGCAAAAATGAAGATTTGACCGCGACGCTCACATTTTGCCTCCAGGAGGGTTCATGCAAGCCAAAAAGCCAGAAGGAACCGAGGATCTCTTTGGCGCCCGTATGCGCGCCTGGGAGGCCATGCAGGCTATCGCTCGCCGCATCTTCTCCCGCTATGGCTTCGACGCCATCGAGACGCCCACCATGGAACAGGTGGATGTGTTCGTGCACGGTATCGGCCAATCCACCGACGTGGTGCGCAAAGAGATGTTCAGGGTTTTCTCGGGTGCGAACTTTGCCAACGTGCTTGAGAGTGGTACCGAGAAAGGCCTCAAACCTTCCAAGCGGCTCGCCCTGCGTCCCGAGGGTACCGCTGGCTTTGTGCGTGCGGCCGTGGAGAATACCTTTGTGCCCCAGGGCGGCGCCCCGGTGAAGATGTGGTACGCGGCGCCCATGTTTCGCGGCGAGCGCGTGCAAAAGGGGCGTCTGCGCCAGTTCCACCAGATCGGTGCGGAGGTGCTGGGGGCCTCGGACCCTGCGTTGGATGCCGAGGTCATCATCATGCTTATGGATTTCTATGCCGCGTTGGGCCTCGACATGACCCGTGTGCGCCTGCGCATCAACTCCATGGGCGACCCCGCCTGCCGCCCGGCCTATCGCGAGCAGGTGCGCCAGTTTATCCTGGATCACGCAGACCAGATGTGCGACGAGTGCCTCACCAGGGCAGACATCAACCCTTTGCGCGCCTTCGACTGCAAGAACGAAGCCTGCCGCGTCGTGATGGAGGACGCGCCCAAGATCGTCGACGCCCTGTGCGACGAGTGCGCGGCCCACTACGCCAAGGTCAAGCAGTATCTGGACGAGGCCGGCGTGGCCTACGAGGAAGACCCCACCCTGGTGCGCGGCCTGGATTATTACACTCGCACGGTCTTCGAGGTAGAGGCCCTAGGCGGGGTGGGAAGCCAGTCGGCCATCGGCGGCGGCGGCCGCTACGACGGCCTCATGGAGCTGGAGGGCGGAAAGCCCACCCCCGGCATCGGCTTTGCCGTGGGCTTCGAGCGCATCATGCTGGTGCTGGAAGACCAGGGCATCGATCTGGCAGGCCCGGCTCCTTCCTGCATCTATGTGGCCTGCGCAGACCCCTCCTGCCGCGATGCCGTCTTTGCCACCTGCCTCGAGCTTCGCCGAGCAGGCCTGCGCACAGAAGCAGACTACCAGGGCCGCTCCCTGAAGAGCCAGTTCAAACAGGCCGACAAACACTCCGCCTCCACCTGCGTGGTCATTGGCCCTGACGAGCTGGCGCAGGGCACGGTCACCGTGCGCGACATGAAGACCCACGAGCAGGAGCCGGTGGCCACAGGCGACCTGGCAAGCTATCTCCTGGCCCGCGTCGCCCCAGGCGAGACCCTATGATCTTCCATGCCATCGACCCCGCTACCGGAGCTGCCGCCGACCCTGCGCAAGCTCCGGCAGTGATGTTTCTGGCCCCGGAGTTTTGCGACTGGTGGGCCATGGCGCCTCTGGCCGCCCAGCTGCCCCAAGGCCATGTGGCCGTGCTGGCGACCTGGGATGGGCTAGGGGAGTGCGGCGACAAGACCTTCTCGGCAGTGGTGGACGAAGCGAAGGCAGTGGTAGCTTGGACCGAGAAACACGTGCCTTCTGGCTTGGCAGCCTTGGTGGGCTGCGGCTTGGGAGGCCAGGTGGCCATCGAGGCGCTCTGCGAGAGCCGAGGGTGCGCCCGGCGCCTCTTTGTGGCCGACGTGCTGTGCGAGCCGGTGCCGGGAGCCGCCGCTTCGGCCAGGCTCAACGGCTGGAGCTGGGGCCTTATGGGCGGCCCCAAGCAGGTGGGCCGCGGGCTTATCGGCCAGGTAGAGTCCAACAGCGGCCAGGGGGCCAAGCTGCTGGCCACCATCCGCAAGCGCCGCCGCTACTTGGCGAGTTCCATGGACGGCTTTGGCATTCCTCGCGGCTACATCGACTCCTTTGCCCGCACTGTGGCCACTACCTCGCGCGATAATGTGGCGGCCATGTCAAGGGCGGTGGAGGAGTGGCGGATCCCCCAGGACATCGGCTGCATCAGCGCGCCTGCCGTGGTGGCTACCTGCACCCTTACTTCTGCTCCTTATCGCACCAGCGGCCAGGCGCTGGCCCGCGCCATCGGCGGCGCCCAGGCCCTGGCCTGCCACGACTTGTCGCGAAACGAGCTCTGCCTGCGCTTTCCGGCCCGCGCCATGGAGTCCATCGCAGGTCTTTTGGCCCAACCGTCACGCCCCTAGGAGCTGCCATGGCTCGCGCACCCTACCGCATTTTGGACGCAAGCCCTCATGGCCTAAGGATCGCCTGGCGCACTGAGGCTATCTCCGCAGAGGCTCTAAGCTCCCTGGGACTTTCGCGCGCAGGAGCCGCCGCCGTGTTGTCTTCTGGCCGTCTGACCCGAGAAGGCATCGTCCTTGCGAGCGCTACTTCACTCACTCCCGGCGACGTGCTGGAGCTGGCCTTCGAGCCTGTGGCGCCCGCGTCGCTGGATGCCTCCATCCCTGCTGCCACGCTTTTGTGGGTAGACCCCTTGGGCCTGGCTTTGGCTGCCGATAAGCCCGCCAACCTCTTGGTGCACGGCGACGGCACAGGGCAGATCACCCTTAGCCAACAGGTGGCTGCAGCTATGGTGCAACGGGGGATCGCAGGGGCTCCCCAGGCACTCCAACGGCTGGATAAAGACACCTCTGGGGTGGTGCTCTTCTCTCTGCACCCGGAGTTTCAGCCGGCTTTTGACGGGCTGGTGGCCTCTCATGACCCGTCGCGTCTCTCCAAACGTTACTTTGCCCTGGTTGAGGGCACGATGGCCCGGCCTGAGGCGGTGGATGTGCCCATCGGCCGCGACCGCCATAATGCCCGGCGCATGTACGCTGGCGCAGGCAAAGAGGCCCGCAGCCTCTTTGAGCCGCTGGGCACGCTGACCCTTGCCAGCGGCGCTTGCGCCACCGCCGTGAGCGTGACCATCACCACCGGCCGGCGCCACCAAATCCGTGTGCACGCAGCTGCCCTGGGCCATCCTGTGGTGGGCGATCTTTTGTATGGAGCGGCGCCGGTCTCCGGCGGCCTGATGCTCCATAGCTGGCAGGAGACCCTGGTGCATCCTGTGAGCGGCCAGCGCTTCCAGGTGGAGGCGGCGGTTCCTTCTCGGTTCCCAGAAGAAGCGCGCCGGCTGGCAGAGAGTGCAAAAAAGTAGATAGAGCGCAGCGGGCGCGGCTGTGCGGAGGGCTCCTGGGACAGTGGCGGCTCTGTGTTTGGGACGGCAGTGATGAAGGCTCTGTGAAGATATCCTTTGGCTGCATATTATCCGAAAACGTACAGTACGATTTCGGACTGTTGTCCTGTAACCAAGTTCATCTATTGAAGGAGTGCCTGTGTCGTCCCTTGTCGTATCCGATGCATCCATCGAGCGTTTTAGAGAGATCTACAACGCCGTGGACCGCATCTACGACCTCTATGCGCGCTCGTGCGGCCTGTCGCCCACCGAGTTTTGGTGCGTGGCCTGCATCGCCGGCGGCCGCTCAAGCCAAGCCGAGATAGCAGAGGAGCTGGCTGCCAGCAGGCAGACGGTGAACTCGGCCTTCAAGGCGCTGGTGCGCCAAGGCCTTATCGAGCTTGCGCCTCATCCGCAAAACGGTCGGGTGAAGCAAGCGCGCCTCACGGCAGCAGGAGAGGCGTTTGTAGAAGCCCATCTGCATACGCTGGACGAGGCAGAAGAAACCGTGTGGAACGCCATCCCCGAGCAAGATCGCATCACGGTGAACCGCGTGCTCGATCAGTTTAGGGTGGCCTTCGCTCCTGCCATAGGCGCCCTCACCCAATCCCAAGCCCCGGCCTCAAGAAAGGAGTAGCCCTCGTGAAGCTGATCTTCCACTTCCTCAAGCCCTATTGGCTCAAACTGTTGGTCATCTGCCTGCTTTTGGCCGTTGACGTGGTGGGCACGCTGGCCATCCCCACCATCGCCGCCAGGATCTTGAACCTGGGCACCGAGCAGGCTTCTTTCAACCTGCTGGTGGCTGCGGGCATGGAGATGGCCGGAGCAGCGCTGCTCACAGGCGTCGCCACTACCGTCGCCACCGCTCTCTGCGCTCAGCTCTGCACCTCCATGGGCCGCGACATTCGCTGTGCGCTCTATGCCAAGTCGATGAAGCTCTCGATCTTTGACTTCCGCCATTTTGGCGTGGCCTCCATCACTACCCGCACGTCTTCCGATGTGACGACGGTGCAAACCCTTATGACCCAGGCTATCCTCATGATCGTGCCCGTGCCTCTCATGGCGGTGGCGGCGCTGGTGATGACCTTCTCGGTGGACACTCTGGCCGGATGGTTCTTGGTGGCCTCCATTATCGTGCTCATCGTAGTGGTGGCATTCATCTTGCGCTCGGTATCGCCGCTCTTCACCCGCCTGCAAAAGCAGCTGGACACCATGACTCAAGTGCTGCTGGAAAATCTTTCGGGCGTGCGCGTGGTGCGTGCCTTCAACCAGCAGAGGCATGAGAACCAGCGACTGGACACCTCCTTTGCCAACTACGCTCAGACCGCCATTAAGGCGAACAAGCTTTTTACCAATGTGGACGGTTTCCAGTATGTGGTGATGAACGTCTTTGTGATCGCGGTCTATTGGACCTCCGGCGCTCGCATCGCCGTGGGCGAGCTGGGCATTGGCGACATCACCGCGCTGGTGGAATACGCCATCATGGTGCTCATGTACATCTTGATGGCCCAGTTCGTCTTCATCATGGTGCCCCGCGCCTTGGAATGCGCCAACCGCATCCAGGAGGTGCTGGATTACTCGCCTGAGATCGACGACCTGCCCGGCGCGCTCACCCACCTGGAGCCAAATCCCGAGGTGCCCACCCTGCGCTTCTCCAAGGTGCGCTTCCGCTATAAGGACGCCCAGGAAGACGCCCTTACCAACCTCAACCTGGAGTGCTGGCCCAACACCACCACCGCCATCATCGGCGGCACGGGTTCTGGCAAGTCCACCATCGCCAGCCTCATCATGCGCTTCAACGAGGTGACTCAGGGCTCGCTGGAGATCGACGGGCAGGACGTGCGCCAAATGACCCAGCATACGCTGCGCGGCCGCATTGGCTATGTGCAGCAGAAGGCCTGGCTGGTCTCGGGCACCATCGCCCAGAACCTGCGCTGGGAAAACGAGCAGGCCACCGACGAAGAGCTTTGGCATGCCCTTAAGGTGGCTCAGGCGGCAGACTTCGTACGCAGCCTGCCTGAAGGTCTGGACGCCCCGGTAGCCCAAGGCGGCTCCAACTTCTCCGGCGGCCAGCGCCAGCGCTTGGCCATCGCCCGCGCCTTGGTGGCAAAGCCCGAGCTCTACGTCTTTGACGACTCCTTCTCGGCCTTGGACTTCAAGACCGATGCCGCTCTGCGCCGCGCTCTGGAGGCTGAGACCGCTGGAGCCGCGGTGCTCATCATTGCCCAGCGCGTCTCCACCATTCGCCATGCCGATCAGATCCTCGTCATCGACGAAGGGCATCCCGTGGGTCTTGGTACCCACGAGCAGCTCATGGAAACCTGCGAGGTCTACCAAGAGATTGTGGCCTCTCAAACCAAGCAGGAGGTGTAGGAATGAAACGTCAAGACTCTCGTATGGGCGTGGCTCTGCGCCTCTTTAGCCAGCTGGGACCCCAGCGCACTCGCCTCATGGTGGTCTTCATCTTGCGCGTGCTGTTCCTGGTGACCTACATCTGGGGGCCCTTCCAGAGCGCTCTGGTCATCAACGACCTTTGGCATGCAGTGCAGCCGGCCCTTGCCGGTGAAGGCCCCTTTGTGATCGCCTGGGATCCTCTGGGCGCTTCGCTCACCTTCCTTACCGTGCTCTACGTGCTGCAGGTGGTGTTCTATTGGGCATCGGTGCAGATCATGGCTTCGGTGGCAGAGACCTTGAACCTGCAGCTGCGCGAATCCATCGCCACCAAGCTCAACCGTCTACCCCTGCGCTTCTTCGACGGCCATCAGCCCGGCGAGATCCTCACCCGTGTCACCGGCGACCTGGACAAGATCTCCGAAACCATGCAGACCGGCCTGCTCCAGCTCATCACCGCAGTGGGCACCATCGTGGGCGTGCTGGCCATCATGTTTTACTACTCGGCAGGCCTTACCCTGGTCTACCTGGCCTTTATGGCACTCTCCAGCATCATCTGCGGGCTCATCTCCAAACGCACCCTCTCTGCTGCCAGCGAGCGTCAGGAGACGCTGGGCGCCCTTACCGGCCAGGTGGAGGAGTACTACACCGGCCGCAACGTCATCCGCGCCTGCAACCAGGAGCAGACTAGCTGCGAGGCGGTGCGCAAGTTGGCAGACGCCAACCGCAAAGCCACCGAGAAGGCCGACTTTGCCATGTACGCCATGAACCCGGTCATGCGTACCATCCAGCGCGTCTCGCTGGCGGTCATCGCCGTGGCCTGCGGTGGCCTCATGCTCGCCGGCGTCATGTCGGTGGGTGTGGCCCAAGCCTTCTTCCAGTACATCAACATGGCAGCCGAGCCCTTTACCCAGGCGGCCTATATGGTGAACTCCCTCCAGAGCGCCCTGGCCTCTGCGCGTCGTACCTTCGAGCTTCTGGACGCTCCCGAAGAGGAATCCGATGTGGCCCACCCCATGGAGGTCCACGGAGCCACCGGCGCCGTCACCTTCGAGCACGTGCGCTTTGGCTATGATCCCCAGGCGCCTCTCATGCACGACGTCTCCTTTGGCGTGCTTCCGGGCCAAAAGGTGGCCGTGGTGGGCCCCACTGGCGCCGGCAAGACCACGCTCATCAACCTATTGATGCGCTTCTACGAGATCGACGGCGGCCTCATCACCTTGGATGGCGTCTCTACCAAGAACCTCACCCGAGACGGCCTGCGCGACAACTTTGGCATGGTGCTCCAGGATACCTGGCTCTTTGGCGGCTCCATTGCCGAGAATATCGCCTATGCCAAGCCGGGAGCCACCCGTGAAGAGATAGTCGAGGCGGCCAAGGCGGCCCGTGTCGACTACTTCATTCGCACCATGCCTCAGGGCTACGACACTCTGGTGGACAACGAGGGCTCCAACCTCTCCCAAGGCCAGCGCCAGCTCATCACCATCGCTCGCATCTTTTTGCGCAACCCGCCGGTGATCATTCTGGATGAGGCGACCTCCAGTGTGGACACTCGCACTGAGGTGGAGATCGGCCGCGCCATGGACCGCCTCATGCATGGCCGCACCAGCTTTGTGATCGCCCACCGCCTCTCCACCATTCGCGATGCCGACCTCATCCTCTATATGGACCACGGCAACATCATCGAGCAAGGCACCCATGACTCACTGCTCGAAGCCGGAGGAGCCTATGCCGCGCTCTATAACTCTCAGTTTGCCTAGGGAGCCTTAGCGCAGGCCCAGGATGCTTGCTTGGCCAGGCCCGGGACGGCAGGCTTGAGACGCTTGAACGCTTGAAAAGCTGAGACCTTCAGTGAGTGGTCAAAAGTGCTTCAGTGAGCGTAATTTCACTCACTGAGCCTTCAGTGAGTGCTCATCCACTCACTGAAGGCTGTGAGTCTACTCACTAAAGCCGCGAGTCATTCAGACCGCAATCATTTTGACTGCCTCAAGTCCTGCTGGATCATCGACGCTCACGACTGTGCGTAATTGTATTTTTATAATCTCTTCGAGCGACCCCTTGGCCTTTGATTATGGCCTCAAGGTTGCATACCTTTTCCCGTACGGCGAGTACATAGTTGCAAGAGTCGTGGGTGTCCAAGGTTACGCGTATCATAAAGGATACTGTGCCAAGAGACTGTGACGCCCGCCAGGACGGGTCGAGAGGAGCACCCATGCCTGATACCATGCGAGGGGTCTACACCAACCTCACTGAGATTCGCCGCAAGGTGTTTTGTGAGGTAGCCCGTGTGGCCTACATGCAAGGCGATGCCACTGCCGACTGGGCAGACCAGCTGCCCTATACCATCATCCCTGGCGAGCAGGCCACCTACCGCGAGTCCATCTTCTTGGAGCGCGCTATCGTGGGCGCCCGCATCAGGCTGGCCATGGGCCTCAACCTTCTGCCGGTAGATCAGCCCAGCTCCATCTCTGACGGCATCAAAGAGGCCGAGCGCCCTGAGAAATACTATGAGCCCCCTCTGATCAACATCATCAAGTTCGCCTGCCATGCCTGCCCCGAGAACTCCTACGTGGTCTCCAATCAATGCCAGGGTTGTTTGGCTCACCCCTGCCGTGAGATCTGCCCCAAGGGCGCCATTAGCTTCGTGAACCACCGCGCCTTCATCGATCAGGAGAAGTGCATCAAGTGCGGCCGTTGCGCCGAGGTGTGCCCTTACTCTGCCATCATTCACCGCGACCGCCCCTGCGCCGCCGCCTGTGGCATGCACTGCATCGGCTCCGACGAGCAAGGTCGTGCAGACATCGATTATGATCGCTGCGTTTCCTGCGGCCAATGCCTGGTGAACTGCCCCTTTGGCGCCATTGCCGATAAGAGCCAAATCTTCCAGGTCATCAGCGCCATCAAGAGCGGGGCAGAGGTCATCGCAGCTGTGGCCCCCGCCTTTGTTGGCCAGTATGGCGGCCGCGGCGATGTGGGCAAGCTGCGCGAGACCTTCAAGATCCTGGGATTCTCCGGTGTTGAGGAGGTGGCCATCGGCGCAGACCTCTGCACCATCCAAGAGGCTCAAGACTTCCTCGAAGAGGTCCCCGAGAAGCTCCCCTTCATGGGCACCTCGTGTTGCCCTGCTTGGGCCTCTATGGCCAAGAAGGAATTCCCGGACAACGCCGAGTGCATCTCCATGGCCCTCACGCCCATGACCCTTACCGCTCGCTGGCTGCGCGAGCAGCATCCCGACGCGAAGATCGTCTTTGTGGGGCCCTGCTCGGCGAAGAAGCTGGAGGCCATGCGCACCTCCGTACGCTCCGAGGTGGACTTTGTGCTCACCTTCGAAGAGGTGGCCGGCATGATGGAGGCTCTGGGTGTCGACTACACCAAGCTCGACAAGCCCAAGGATAACGATTTTGAGGCTGCGAGCGCCGACGGCCGTGGATTTGCAGTATCCGGCGGCGTTGCCAATGCAGTGGTCAACGCCGTGCACCGCATGCACCCGGACAGGGAGGTCAACATCACTGCCGCCGAGGGCCTGGATGACTGCCGCAAGATGATGCGTGACGCCATCAAGGGCAAATACCCCGGCTATCTTATCGAGGGCATGGCATGCCCCGGCGGCTGCGTGGCAGGCCCTGGCACGTTGCAGTCAATCAAGAAGTCCCAAGCCCAGGTAAAAGCCTATATGAAGCGCTCTCCCCGCAAGAATGCCACCGAGAACGCCTATCGCATGCAGATCCCCGAGCTTCTGGCCATGGGCCGAGACGAGCCCGACGATGCCCCTCGCATTCCTCAAAACACCGAGCGCGTTCCCGCTCCGGAGGAGCTGGTAGAGACCCGTTCCATCGAGACAGTGGACGAGCCTCACGATCAGTGAAGGCGGTTTTTGCAACAAGAGTGAAGACGGTGTACAACCATAAAGCTCACTAGAAGGTGCCGGATTGCTGGCACCTTCTTTTTTGAGGACGCAAGCTTGAGGACGCACGCTAGTGGCGATGTTTCAATAGCGGTCACTCAGTTTCCTGAGTGCCTTGCTTTCAGGAAAACACTTAGGAGCCGATGCCTATCGCGGTCCTGCGCAGTTAGGCATCCTATTGCCCATACTGTGCATCGACATTGAATTATGTAGAAGTAATAGATAAAACTATACAGTATTACTGATATCTAAGGCGAGAATTTGGCAACCGTAGCGAACATATGGCGCTGGACTATAACCTAATAACGTGCAGTATTCGAAGAAACCGGTTGCGCTTTGTTAATGAGTGCCAGAAGGGTTATTGGCCACGTTGACGACGATAAAGTCCAGGTAGAAATATTGACATTCAAGATGGTGTCAATGTCAAATGATTAATTTGCAATTGTTAGACATGTGCCCGATTGATGTGAATCGGAAATTTGAATCGAATAAGGCTTAGTTTAGATTGCCATTATTTAACTATGTTTAATATCATATAGATCATCGCAGAGATGAAGGAGGTTCCAATGGCGGTTAGCGAGGCTCAAAAGCGTGCCACTGCAAAATATATAAAGCACAATGTAAAGCGTTACGTGGTTCAGCTTAATAAGAATACCGACGAGGACCTCGTGTGCTTTATGGAAAGTATTGATAACGTGAATGGGTTTTTCAAAGACTGCATACGCAAGGCCATGGAAGAGTCCAAGAAATAGGGTTGAGGAATGTGCTGCGAGCGGGGCTTTGCTGCGGGCGCCGCATTGGCAGGGATAGGATGTAGCTACGGGTGTCCCGGCGTGAGAGCTCCTAGTAGGGGATTCGCTGGTCAAGAGTGTTAGAGCTGCTCGAGGCAGAAGAGCAGGCTGGGGGCAATAAGGGGTATTAGGCCCTCTGAAAACCTTCTGCATTAGTTACATTAAAGCGTAGCTAATGCAGCAAATATCTGCATTAGCTACGATTATATGTTGCATATGAAGTACATTTTTAGAGGGATACTGAGGGTACTTTTGTGTCTCTGGAGCAGGTTTCTAGAGGGGATCCAATGGTGCTGCTGGACCCCTACAGCTCTTCAGGGGCGGCTTAGAGTTCCTTCGGACTCTCTTGCAGCTCGTTACTTCAACGTGGCGTACATCACAGCCTTGATGGTATGCATGCGGTTCTCGGCTTCTTGGAACACGCGAGACTGTGCAGACTCAAAGACCTCGTCGGTAACTTCCATCTCGGTTACGCCAAACTCCTGGGCGATCTGGGCGCCCACGGTGGTGTTGGTGTCGTGGAAGGAAGGCAAGCAGTGCATGAAGATGGCGCCGGGGTTTGCGGCGGCCATCACGTCGGCGGTGACGCGGTAGGGCTCCAGCAGTGCGATGCGGCTCTTCCAAAGCTCGGAGGGCTGTCCCATGCCTACCCACACGTCGGTGTACACGGCATCGACTCCTTGGATGCCGTTCTCAATGCTGTCGGTGATCTTGATGGTGGAGCCGTGCTCGGCAGCCAGGGCTTGGCAGCGGGCCAGCATCTGGGGATCGTAGGTGCGGTTGCCTTCTACCTGAGACTGGGGGCCCACTTGCACGAAGTTGATGCCCAGTTGGGCACAGATGACCAAAAGTGAGCCGGCAGTATTTCCTACCTGGCCAAAGAAAGCTAGGGTCTTGCCGCGCAGGTCATGGCCAAACTCCTCTTGCATAGTCATGATGTCGGCTAGGGCTTGGGTGGGGTGAAGCTGGGTGGTGAGGCCGTTCCATACAGGCACGCCAGCATTGGCAGCCAGCTCCTCCACGATGCTCTGGTCAAAGCCACGGTACTCGATGCCGTCATACATGCGGCCCAGTACGCGGGCGGTATCTTCGATGGACTCCTTGGCGCCCATCTGGGAGCTGTCGGGAGCCAGGTAGGTGACGCCCATGCCCAGGTCCATGGCGCCTACTTCAAAGGCGCAGCGGGTGCGGGTGGAAGTCTTCTCAAAAAGCAGGACGATATTCTTGCCCTCCAGGTAGCGATGAGGCACCCCGTTGCGCTTCATGGCTTTGAACTGGTGGGCAAGGTCAAGCAGGTAGTTGATCTCTTCGGGAGTGAAGTCCAACAGGGTGAGGAAGCTTTTGCCAGAAAGACTCAGGGGCATGGCAGGTCCTTTCATGTGAGGTGTGATAGGGAAGGTGAGGAGGGGCAAGGAGGGAAACGAGATGCTTAGGCGGTGGGGCTTCTCGGCAGCAGGGGCGCCAGGAGGTACAGGGCCCCTGCTGGGAGAAGCAAGTGTGGAGCCGCGGGCAGCCTCAATGGGCGCAACCGCGCGATGGGGGAGTGCTAGATGTCGGCACGCGCGAACGGCATGGACATGCAGCGGGGGCCGCCGCGGCCGCGGGAGAGCTCCTCGGAGGGGACAACGCAAAGCTCGATGCCGGCCTTGTAGAGCAGGTCGTTGGTGACGGTGTTGCGCTCGTAGACGCAGACTTTGCCGGGGGCGAGGGCGAGGGTGTTGGAACCGTCGTTCCATTGCTCGCGGGAGGCCTCTACCGGGTCGCCGCCGCCGCACTCGAAGAGGGTGATCTCGGGCTCGCCGGTGGCAATCTCCAAGATCTCCTTGAGCGATCCGGTAAGCTCGTCGATGCCCACCTCGCCTGGGGTGTCGCCCTTGTGCAGACGGTAAGCGCGCAACTCGTCGTACATGCCGGGGTAGACGGTGAACTTGTCGTAGTCGATCTGGGTGCACACGGTGTCCAAGTGCATGGTCTCGTAGCCGTAGGGCACCTTGATGGCGAAGATCTGCTCGATGGTGGAAGGCACAGGACCCCAGAAGAGGTTCTGGGCCAGCTGGTCAATGGCCGCAGCCTCGGTGCGCTGGGAGATGCCCACTGCCAGCGTGGCGGCGTTGATGTTGAGCACGTCGCCGCCCTCGATGTGGGCTGCAGAGTGGTTGTCGTACCAGAAGGGCGTGCCGGCGAAGTCGTCGTGGTAGGTGAGGAAGGTCTTGTAGAAGGGCACCTCGCGATTGCGCTGGTTGTAATACATGCGATGGAGCGCGACGCCGTTGGAGATGGAGGCGATGGGGTCGCGGGAGAAGTAGCTGGAGGGCATGGAAAAGACCACAAAGTCGTCCAGGGCCACGCCGTCACCCTCCAGACGCGAGAGGGTGGTAGGGCCAGAGGCAAGCTCCAGGTCCTTGAGGCGCATCCCCGCCAGCGCCGCATCCACCAGCGCGCGGTTGTCGCGGATGGCGTCTAGCTTCTGGCGCACCAGCGGTGCCAGCTCAGGGTCGGGCACAGGGGCCTGGCTCATGTACTCGTCGAGGAAGGCGGTGCGGGCCTCGGGGTGTTGGTCCATGGCCTCGGCCAGCAGGTCTTCCATATAGAGCACCTCGGCGCCGTGTTCGCGCAGGAGGCGGGCAAACTCGTCGTGCTCCTTCTGGGCGTAGTCCAGATAGAAGGCGTCGTGGATCCAGCACTTCTCAAACTCGTCGGCTTTCATGTTGGCCAGCTCTTTGCCGGGACGGTGGAGCACCACGCGCTGCAAAGACCCAATCTCGCTGGTCACATGGATTGGCTTAGGGGACATGGCAAAACCTTTCTTCGATGTCGAAGGGATTGATGCGAAAAGGGCGATGCCGCCGGCAGGGAGGCCATGGGTTTCTCGGCATGTGCCGATAAAAACGCCCTCCCTGCCAGGGAATATGGGTAGCGGGCTAGGCCACCACGGGGAGCATGGCCGAGATGGCGGTGAAGACCATGCAGACAAGGGACATGGCCAAAAAGTACTTCCAGGAGACCTTCCACCACTTCTCCAGGCTGATCTTGCAGACGGCCAGGCCGGCCACCAGGATGGCGGAGGTGGGGGCCATGATAGTCATCATAGGCTCGGCCAGGCAGAGGGCGGTGACGGCGCCTTCGGGGTTCAGGCCCATGAGCTCGGTGAGGGGCCCAAAGATGGGCATGGTGAGGGCGGCCAGGCTGGATGAGCTGGGCACCAGGATGGTGAGCAGGTTTTCCAGCAGGTAGAGGATGGAGGTGAAGATGGCGCTGGGGACTCCTGCGAGGCCCTCGGCCATGCCGTTCAAGATGGTGTCGATGATCATGCCGTTGTTGGCGATGACCAGGACGCCGCGGGCAAGGCCGATGACGATGGCGGAGAAGGCGAAGTCCTTAAGGCCGGCCACGAACTCCTCGGCGATGCGCTTCTGGCCGAAGCCGGCGATGATGCCCGAGATGATGCCCATGGCCAAGAAGATGGCGGAGAGCTCGTTCATGTACCAACCCTGGCTCACCAGGCCCCAGACGATGAGGGCGATGCCGCCTATGAAGACTGCCAACACGGCTTTTTGCTGACCGGTGAAGGGGGTCTCCTCATCCACGGTCTTGATGTCTTGGCGCAGGACTTGATCCTCATGGTAGGTGAGGGACTTCTCGGGGTTCTTGCGGATGCGGGTGGCATAGAGCATCACGAAGGCAATGGTGAGGCCCACGATGACCACGAACATGATGGCTCGTAGCCACAGCTGAGGGTTGCCGGTGATCCCTAAGATGCCCTGGGAGATGAGGACGCTGAAGGGGTTGATGGTGGAAGCCACATAGCCAGCCTTGGCGCCTAAAAAGACGATCATGAAAGCTGTGATGGAATCGAAGCCCATGGTGATCATGATGGGCAGGAAGATGGCGAAGAAGGGCAAGGTCTCCTCGGCCATGCCAAAGGTCGAGCCACCCAGGGCGAAGAGCAGCATGGCGACGGGGATCACCACGATGTCTTTAGACTTGAAGCGCCTGACCACTCGGCGCATGCCGGCGTCGATGGCTCCTGTGGCGGTGATGATTTGGAACGAGCCGCCCACCACAAACACAAAGGCAACCACTTCGATGGCTTCCTGGATGCCCAGAGTAGGTGCTTCGAGCACTGCGTTGACGCCCTGGCGAAGATCCACCTCATCGCCGGTCTCGGGATCCACGCTCACTTTGTCCACCTCATGATAGGTGCCTGCGACGGTCACTTCGCGGCCGTTGACCTCGGCGGTGTCAAACACGCCTGAGGGCACCACCCACGTGAGCGCTGCCACCAGAACCATCAGGGCAAAGATGATGGTGTAGGTGTGGGGTACCGCGAAGGCCTTCTTTGTTTTCTGACTCATGAGACTCCTCTCTTGCACGCTCAGGCGAGGCTCTTGTGGGGGCTTCACCTTGGCCTTTACCAATGAGGCCATCTTGGGGCCCAGTGCCGCGAAGCGAGGGAGCGAGGGGCGTCAGAGAGAGGATCTGTCCCTTAAATGGCGTAGAATATGACGTAGACTGTCATAGATCTCAAAAAATATGACGCGCAATATCATATAGGCCTCCTATAGCTGGGAGAGCTGTTTCCAATGCGCTAGGGTGAGGCTGAAGCAAGGGAGAGATCATGAGCTATGTACAGGTAACCAACGAGATAGGCGCGCTCAGACGGGCGATCGTTCATCGCCCAGGGCGAGAAACCCAGCAGACGGCCCACGGAGACTTTTTCCAGGCGTTTCCTTTGCGCCCAGGCCGCAGCAGCTTTGACCTTGAGCAGGCCCAGCGGGAACACGATGCGTTGGTGGGCGTGCTCAAGGCTCATGATGTAGAGGTGATCGAGGTCTGCGACGCGCTGCAACAGACTCTGGAGGCTTCGCCTGAGGCCCGCCAGGAGCTCGTGGATGCCTTTGTAGCCGACAGCCCCGTAGAGGGCGCCGAGCTCACCGGCGCCCTGCGCGACTATTTCTTGTCCCAAGGCAGCCCCGCACAACTGGTGCAAGCCCTCTATGACGGCGTGCGCTATGGCCAGACCAACTTGGCGAGCCCTGCGTCCTTTCCCTTGGCGCAGCGCACCGACACCGCCTTCGACCCCGAACTTTTCCTCTCGCGCCCCATGAACACCAGCTTTTTTGTGCGCGACCCCGCCACGGCCATAGGCCGCGGACTCACCTGCAACTCCATGTACTGGCGCGACCGTACCCGCGAGGTGGATCTCTACCAGATCCTCCTGCGCCATCTGCCGGCGTTTAGCTCCACGCCCCAATGGCTCGACCACAGCTGCTCGTTTCATATCGAGGGCGGCGACCTTATCAACCTTACCGACAAAAGCCTGGCCATAGGGCTTTCCAGCCGCACCGAGGGCCCCGCCATCGACGTGCTTGCCCGCCATTTGCTTTGGGGCTCTAGGGATGGTGCGCCATCCGGCGACGCAGCTCCTATGCCCGCCTCAGATATCAAGGACATCTACGTGATCCCTGTCCCCGGTACCGGGAACCGTCTTCACCTGGATACCTATCTGGCCCGTGTGGACTGCGACACCTTCCTGATGGATCGCAGCCTGGCCGAGCAAGGCCCCCTCCTGCGCCTCCATCGCGGACGCAAAAAAGGCGAGGTGCGCATCGAGGAGGAGCGCGGCGGTCTCAAGGCTATGCTCAAGCGCGCCCTTCACCAGGGACCTCTAAAGTTCATCGAGGTAGACGGTACCGACAGCTCCTTGGCCGCCGAGCTGGCAGGCGAGGCCATCGGCGTTTTGTGCCTTGCTCCCGGGGTGCTCTGTGTAAGCCAGGGCAACCTGCGCGTCAACGACTTGCTGGAGAAAGCGGGCCTCGACATCATCGCTGTCCCCACCATCGAGCTCACCGACGGCTTTGGCGGCCCCGGCAGCCTTGCATTGCCGCTCTGGCGCGAGACTGTGGAGTGACCTCCATGTCTGTGGGCGAGAACATACGCCACCTGCGCCGGCAAAAGGGCCTCTCGCAAACGGCCTTTGCCCAATTGGTGGGGACAACTCAAGAAACCGTCTCCCGGTGGGAGCGCGACGCCATCTTCTTGCGCAAAGACTCCCTGGCTCGCATCGCTGCGGCGTGCGGAGTTACCGTCGAAGAGATCCTTGGAGGACCTCGCGCAATCTCTCAAGCGCTAGATGCCGATGAGGCAACTTGCGCTTCTGCCGAGAAGACCAAAGCTACGTTGCTGGCTGCCTACCAATACCCCTGCTATCGCAATATCCGCTCTGGCAACGGCACCACGTTGGTACGCAAAGGCAGCGCCTATGCGCCTCCCGATATCGCCCAGCGCCACCCCAACGCCCTCTTTGTAGTGATGGATTCTGGCGCCATGAACAAGGTGTACCCCGCAGGCTCGCTGCTGCTGGTGGATCCTCAAGTGGCACCCTATAACGGCTGCTCTGTGGTGGTGTTTGTAGACGATGCCAACGTAGTGATACGCCGCCATATGGCCAACGGCAGCGTAGCCATGCTCTCTACCTGGTCTCACGAAAGGGGCACTCCCGATCTCATAGTGGAGCAGCGCTCTTTGCGCCTGTGTGGCGTGGTGGTGTGGTACCAGGCCGCACGCGACGTGGAAGGAGCCTGAGAAAGAGCCAGGAGAGCTCCCGGCGAAGTTAGGAAGGTGAGGGGCGAGATAGCTGTGAAGAACCAAGAAGGGCCAAGGCCAACGATCAATGGGCCAAGAAAAGAGGGGTGACAGACCCTCAGAAAACTATCTACGTTAGCTACAAATGAACATGGCTAATGTGAAAAAAGCGCACATTAGCCATGTCTTAGATTGATACAAGTGAAGTAAGTTTTTTGAGGGGCTGCGATATGAACTCTGGCTGCTAAGGGTTTTTCAGATGATCTCTAAAGCTGTCCATGTGCTCCCTCTTCCTAAGAAGTACTAACTATGGGTTCTACCTGTGTGATCTGTGCCCCAGTCATTCCTTAGGGAGCGGTCCTCTTTTCTCCAGAGGTTGCAAACAGATCTAATTTGATGGGCATCCAGAGAGGAGAACTTTGTCTCCCGATTTCCAAGGAGCCGCATCATGCTCAAAGGTCGTTCTTCGGGTGTAAGTGTGCTTAAAAAATCGATGATCGCTCGAGTATTGGGGCAATACTTGAGAATCTCGGTGGCAGTGCGTTGGCGCGAAAGTACGGGGAGGCCGTCGACTACCCTCACATCTTCAGGCTTGATTGCATGCTTGAACAAGTGGATGCCTTTGTTGCGAGTCTGCTTGCGTTCGATGCTGGCAAAGGCATAGGGTTTGGGATCAAACTCGTCGAATCCGTAGAGCCAGGCAGCAGTTTCACGAGAGACCACGTAATCGGTGTTATCTAGCTTGCGCTTCCAAGCAGGAGTTTTGGGATCCAAAGAAAGCCATGCGGCATAGACAGGTTCCTCTCGCAGCGCTGGCGCCGTAGCGGCTCGGTAGACGCCGCGTGCAATGGGAACGATTTGCTGGTGGGCGGCAAGGCGAGTAAGAGTGGTGCGGTTAACACCGACTTCCTGGGCTTGTGCCGAAGTAAACAACCCCTTTTGGCGAGCACATAGGTCGCTGAGCTTATTGAGAGCATCCAGTGCCTTCATAGTGATCCTTCCTCGGTGCGAGCCATCGGCATCAAGATAGGAAGGCCCAGGTATACTAGGCCTTCTTGCATCAATAAGTGCATCTTACTACAACTGCAACACATTAGGTAGCAAAAGTAGATAGTTTTTTGAGGGCATCAAAACGCATGTTCTAATCCGGGAATCCACTTTCATTCAGTAACCCGTTCTCATTTGCAGTTGTTCGCGTTCGTGCAGCGGCTCTCAACCGAGAAGCGCATCCCATGCCATCCCATATGTCCACAGAAAAGCGGCCCATGCCCCTAAAGACATGAACCGCTTGGTGTCAAGGGATCGTGCTAGGCGCTCAGCCCCTGCTTGCAGTGGCAGTGTTTCTCGGCAGGTCAACCGCAGCGGGCCGGACGCAATGCGTCTAGTCGATGCGCAGGCTTACATCCTTGAGCTGGGCCGCAGAGACCTCGGAGGGCGCGCCCTGCATGAGATCGGAGCCGCTGGAGGTCTTGGGGAAGGCCATGACGTCGCGGATGGAGTCGGCGCCTACCAAAAGCATGCATACGCGGTCGAGGCCCAAGGCAAAGCCGCCCATGGGAGGCGCGCCAAAGGAGAGGGCCTCAAGCAGGAAGCCAAATTGCTCCTGGGCGCGCTCGGGGGTGAAGCCCAGGCGCTCGAGGACCTTCATCTGCAGGTCGGCGTTGTGGATACGCAGGCCGCCGCCGCCAGCCTCGAAGCCGTCCATGACAAAGTCATAGGTGTAGGAGCCTACGGCCAGAGGGTCGGTGTCGATGAGGGGGATGTCGGCCTCAACCGGCAGGGTGAAGGGATGGTGCTCCGCGGAGTAGCGGTTCGCCTTCTTGTCGTAGGCGAACATGGGGAAGTCCACTACCCAGAGGAAGTCGTGGCCCTCGCGGGGGATATCCAGCGCGTTGGCCATGTGGGTGCGCATGCCGCCCAGGATGGTGTCTGCCTCCAGGCGCTCGGTGGCGGCAAACATCACCAGGTCGCCAGGCTCTACCTGAGCGCGCTCGCGAAGGGCTGCCATCTCGTCGTCGGAGAAGAACTTGACGATGGGGGAGTTCACCGAGCCGTCCTCGCGGAAGGCGATCCAAGCCAGGCCCTTGGCGCCCAAGTCCTTTGCCACTTTCTCCAGCTTGTCGATCTGCGCGCGGGGCCATGCGCCAGCGCCCTTGGCGTTGATGCACTTGACTACCTGGCCGGGAGTGGTGGCGGCGCTGGCAAAGACCTTGAACTGGGAGGCGGTGAAGATGTCGCTCACGTCCACCAAGGTCATGCCGTAGCGGGTGTCGGGCTTATCGGAACCGTAGGTGTCCATGGCCTCCCAGTAGGGCATGCGGCGCAGGGGGCTGGGCATATCGACGCCCACGGCGGCAAAGGCGCGCTTGAGCACGTGCTCCACCATGGACATGACGTTGTCTTGGTCCACAAAGGCCATCTCGAGGTCTACCTGGGTGAACTCCGGCTGGCGGTCGGCGCGCAGGTCCTCGTCGCGGAAGCACTTGACCACCTGGTAGTAGCGGTCCACGCCGCTCACCATAAGCAGCTGCTTCAGCAGCTGGGGTGACTGGGGCAGAGCGTAGAAGTTGCCCGGCTGGGTACGGGAAGGCACGATGAAGTCGCGGGCGCCCTCGGGGGTAGACTTGGCCAACATAGGGGTCTCTACCTCAAGGAAGTCATTGTTGTGCAACGCCTCGCGGACGGCGAAGGTGAAATCGTTGCGCACCTTGAGGTTGTGCTGCATCTGGGGACGGCGCAAATCCAGGTAGCGGTAGCGAAGACGGGTGTCCTCGGCAGTGTCGATGTTGTCCTCAATCTGGAAAGGCGGCGTCTTGGAGGTGTTGAGCACCACGATCTCGTGTACTAGCACCTCGATCTCGCCGGTGGGCAGATTGGGGTTGGCGGTATCCTCCGGGCGATGACGCACGGTGCCGCTCACCATGATGGGCCACTCGGGGCGAATGTCCTCGGCCGTATGGAAGGCCTGGCCGCCGGAGTTGTCGGGGTCAAAGGTGAGCTGGGTGAGGCCGGTGTTGTCGCGCAGGTCCACAAAGATGAGGCCACCATGGTCGCGGCGGCGCCATACCCAGCCACAAAGCGTGACGTCCTGGCCAATGTCTTGGGCGCGGAGCTGGCCGCAGGTATGGGTTGCCATGGAGTAAGAAGACACGGTGAAATCCCTTCGTCTTGCCGCCCCCTGCAGGGTCGGGCGGTGAATGATAGACGGGGCGCTTCAGGCGTAGACGGCACCTGAGCGCACGCGGTTATCTATCATAGCAACGAGGCCGCGCTCTTGGGGCTGCTGCCCAGATTCGCCAACAGTTGGAAAGGAAGCGGAAACCCATGTACAACGCTGCGGTATTCGATTTGGACGGAACCATCCTGGATACGCTGGACGACCTCCAGCTGGCGCTCAACCACACCCTGGACGCCCATGGGTTCCCGCTCTATACGTTGGCCCAGGTGCGCGCCATGGTAGGAAACGGCCTGCGCAAGCTCATGCTGGACGCCTGCCCGGCCGGCACCCCGCAGCCAGAGGTGGACAGCGTCTTCGACGACTTTTGCGCCTACTATGCCATCCACTGCAATGACCACACCCATCCCTACCCGGGCATTCCTCAGATGATCGAGCATCTGCGCGCCGCCGGCGTGAAGTGCGCCGCCGTGTCCAACAAGGGCGACTTCGCCGTGCGCGAGCTCATGGAGCTCCATTTTCCCGGCGCCTTCGACTTTGTGCTGGGCCAGCGAGACGACATCCCCAGAAAGCCCGACGCCGCCATGGTCTACCTGGCCCTCGACTCCATGGGAGTCTCTCGCGACACGGCTTGCTACGTGGGCGACTCCGAGGTGGACATCCTCACCGCGAAAAACTCCCAGATCCCCTGTATCTCTGTGACCTGGGGCTTCAGGGATCCTGGCTTCCTTGCCGAGAAGGGCGCCGCCCTCCTGGTAGATACGGTGCCTCAGCTTGAGGAGGCCATCTGTCAGGGATAGAACAGGGCTTATAGAACAAAAAGCGTGCTTTGATAAGGGGGTGTTGACCTGCGTCAGACCTACGTCAGATCTGCGCCAACACCCCTTATCCTGTAGGCCAAAAACCTGTAGACCAAATCTACCTTCATTATTTATAAGTACTCTTTGCGCTCAAAAGGGGGCAGTGTGAAAGTAGTACTGCTTTCACACTGCAAAACCCCGGCTAAATCATGGAGGGTCAAAAGTAGACCTACCTGTGAGATGAGGACCCAGGGCAGATGAAGTTTGGACTGAGTGTCACTTCATGCCTACTAAGCATCACTTTGCGCCTACTAAGTACTTAGTAGGCCGATTTTGCCCAAAATCTGCACCACTTTTTATTTAAGTATTACATTACCCAAGCTCACAGAGTTGGTTTCATATTAAATTGTACTTAGTAGGCGCGTGCTGGAGGAGATGTACTTAGTAGGCGCCAGCGCTGTCGCTCCTCTGCATCTTGGTCCCGCAGACCCCACAGATCGCCTTCTTTCATCAAGCTCTCCTACCTTCAGGATATAGCGGCTCGATTTTGCAGCCTTTAGCTGGGGCACCACTGCATTTGATAGCACACCCGCTGCCCGAGTCCCCGTGTTCAAATTTGCCTTCCGGATTTAAACACCCAAAAAAGGACGTTGACCTGCGTCAACGTCCCAATTCACAGCATGCTTTTTGTCCTGTAAGCCCGAAAGGCGGCAGGCCCAGGTGGCCCACCGCCTTTGAATACAGATAAAACAATCAGTCAAACCAGGACTCTGGCTATGTGGCCGGCGAGTCGAAGGCTGGGCTTACTCCTCTGATGCAGCCATCTCTGCCTCTACCTCGGAGCGAGGCTTGGTGCTGGCGTAGAAGGTGACTTGGTCTGCAACATCTTCGACAGTCTTGCCGTCAAGCCAGGGGAGGCTCAAAAACTCGCCGATGGTGGGGACGAGCTCAGAGCAGTCAGTGTAGTGGCCCTTGTGATTGAGGACTGAGGTGTCCTGGGCGCGCCAGTAGTGAGCGTTGACATCGGTGAGGTAGTACATGGCGTCATCTAGGCCCATGTAGACCGAGTGGTTGTGGCTCAGGTAGTTGGCGAGCCCGTCGTAGTTCAAATCGAGCGCTTCTTCTGCTCTTACACCCATGGCTGGTCCTTTCCTCGAAGGGGATAAAAAACGCGTTGCCAAACGTGCAGGGGTCGTGCGTAGATTCGATGCTAGCCTACCTCTGGTGTATCAGTGGCAGATTCTTGAAAGCTTGCAAAAACCAATCCGTGAACGATGCGCCATTGGCTGGAAGCGGTTTTGGAGCTTTTTCGCGCGCGTTTTGTGCTATGGGCTACTGGTTGCGCACTTGATAGGATGGCAGGGCTTCTCGGTCAGAGGGCGAAGGGGCAGGGCCCACATGCGCGCAGGGATTAGCGTCGGGTGCTCGCGGTGGTGTTGACGTTGACGAAGCAGTCGGGGAAGTCGGAGATGAGCTGCTCGATGTAGGTGGCGTAGTTGGAGAGGTATTCGTGGATGGCAGTGGCCACCTCGACGCGGTTCTCGCCGCCGTTCTCCAAAAAGCCCAGCACTTTGCGGAAGGGCTCGGTGGAGGGCTTGGTGTAGCCAAAAAGCACACCCATATTGCAGCAGCGCCTAAAGGAGCAGCCGGTTTTTTGCAGGGACTCCCAGACGTAGCCTTTGGCTGCGGCCTCGTAGGCGGTGCGGTGGAACTCCTCGTTGAGCTCGATGTATTTGGCCTCGTTGTAGGGGATGGCCAGCGACTCGTCCATGGCGTCTACCAAGCGGTGCAGCTCATCCAGCGTAGGCTGGGTGATCACGCGAGCCAGCTGGGTGACCACCAGAGGCTCCACGGCTACGCGCATGTAGAAGGATTGGCGCAGCTGGCTTACCGAGATGCGCGAGACATGGGTGGCGCTTTGGGGGGCCACCTCTACCAGAGAGCGGTCGCGCAGAAGGCCCATGGCCTCATGGACGGGGGTGCGGGAGACCTCTAGGATCTCTGCCACGGAAGACTCGCGGATCCAAGCTCCCGGAGGCATATAGAGCATGAGGATGTTGTAGGAAAGCACCCGGTAGGCATAGGCCGAGCCGGATTCTTTGTCTTTGCGAGGAAAGATCCGCATGCAGTCTGCCGCGCTTACTCCTGCGCGGCCAACAAGTTTAGTGCGAGGCTCTGGCATGCCACTCTCCTAAGGACTACGGCTCTCTATGAAACCCTAGAATATCAGTTTTCCTGAAGAGATGCCCCTGCCATCGGCGAGCTGTGGAGAGCTGCTGATGAGCGACTCCTCATTTTGGGAGAGCGACTGGGCGCGGGGATGGCGAGTTACCTGCCGAGAAACGCCTCTACCCTCAATGCCAGGCCCCCTGCGTCGAAAGAAGGGACGTCTCCCTTAAAACATGCCGGCCTAAAAGTAAATAAGGGTTTACTTCTCAAAAGTTAACTGTATCATACAAATAGAGTTAGCGATGTATAACTTTGGAGATGACCAGCTATGAATACCGCAACTCTATCCTTTGCGTTGCGAGAGGCAGGCAGGCGCCGCATGGCTGAGGCGCCTGTCGCGAGCTCTGGGGGCGGTCCTGCTCTGCCTCTTTCACTGGCCAATCCGGGATCTGTGCTCACGGTGCGCAAGGTGCGCAGAGGCGCGGCTGCCCAGCACTTGGCGAACCTAGGGTTTGTAGAGGGGGCGCAGGTGCGGGTGGTCAACCAAACCTCCGCGGGCACCATTGTGAGCATCAAGGGATCGCAGCTAGGCCTGGATCGCGACACTGCCCGCCAGGTGATGTGCTGCTAGAAAGGCGCGTCAGTCAGCGCGGCTGCCTGGGTGATGGATGCGCCCAAAAGATATCGCAGCTGCCTGCCATAACAAATCAACCTGCAAAGAAGAAAGGAGCCCTCATGGCCCATCCTCTCACGTTGGCCCAGATCCCTGTGGGGCAGTCCTGCAAAGTGCTCAAGCTCACGGGCAGCGGCCAGCTCAAGCGCCGCATCATGGACATGGGCATCACCAAAGGAACCCGGGTGGACGTCAAAAAGGTGGCGCCTTTGGGCGACCCTTTAGAGCTCACGGTGCGTGGCTACCAGCTGTCCATTAGAAAAGACGAGGCGGCACTGGTGCAGGTGGAGCCCACCGTCTGCTAGCAAGCTTTGTATTGGCAAGGGTTTGTCGGCAGCAGACCCTGGCTCCTGCATCTAAAGGCCTTTAAGGCAGAGGGTCGCCCGCCCTCAGCGCTACGAAAGGGAACACCTTGGACACAACTTTGAACATTGCCCTGGCGGGAAACCCCAACTGCGGCAAGACTACCCTGTTTAACGAGCTCACCGGCTCCAACGGTTACGTGGGCAACTGGCCCGGCGTCACGGTGGAGAAGCTGGAGGCGCCGCTGCGCGAAGACAGGCACGTGGTGCTCTGCGACCTGCCTGGCATCTACTCGCTCTCCCCCTACTCCCCGGAGGAGGTGGTGAGCCGCGACTATCTGTTGAGCGGGGAGCCTGCGGTGGTCATCGACGTGGTAGATGCCACCAACCTGGAGCGCAACCTCTACCTCACCACCCAGATCCTGGAGTGCGGCCTTCCCTGCGTGGTGGCCCTGAACATGGTGGATCTGGTGGAAAAGGCCGGCGACAAGATAGACGTCCAGGAGCTTTCGGTTCGCTTGGGCTGCCCGGTGGTGCCCATCAGCGCGCTGCGTCGGCGCAATTTGGACGAGCTTGTGGCCGCCGCTAAGCATGCTGCTGCCGAGAAGGGCCAGCCTCCGGTGGCAGATCTCTTCTCGGCGCCGGTGGCTGGTGCGGTGCAGGAGATCTCCCAGGTGATCGCTGGCTTTGTGCCTCGCAAGTCCCAGCTTGCCTGGTATGCGGTGAAGGCCTTCGAGGGAGAGCGGCAGGCGCTGGAGGCGTTGGGATTGCCTGCGGCCTCTGTGGCTGCGGTGGATGCGGCGCGCGCAGGCGTCGAGGCCCAGCTGGACGACGACGCCGAGTCTCTGGTGACCAACGACCGCTACGCCTGGATCGAGCGCCTGATGGACCAGTGCGTCACCAAGGCGCCGCAGGCGCTCACCACCTCGGAAAAGATCGACCGCGTGGTCACCAACCGCTGGCTGGGACTGCCCATCTTTGTGGCTGTGATGGTTCTGGTGTACTTCTTGGCGGTCTCCACGGTGGGCACCTGGGGCACCGACTGGGCCAACGACGGCCTCTTTGGCGACGGTTGGTTTGTTAACCCTGCCCAGGCTGCAGCCTATGAGAGGGCTCAAAAGGCCTATGCCGAGAAGGACTACGGCGCTGCCGTCGAGGGGTATCTGGCTGCCGCCGAGGAGGCCGGAGTGGACACTGCCAGTGTGGCTGAAGCCATCGAGCAGGGCGGCAGCGCTGCGGTGGAAGACTTCGCCTCACGGGCAGCGGCGGCTGGCGTGGTGGCTCACGACGTGCCCCTGCATGACGAGGACGGCAACTTCTTGTCCACCGAGGGCGACGTGGTGTTGGCCAATGCTGCCGATGAGCCCCAGCTCAAAGCCGGGCAGGCGCTGGCCTATCATGAGCCGGTGGATTCGGCGGCATTTTTGGAGGCAGCCAATGCCCAAGAGCCCATCCCCGGCGAGTACGGCTGGTATGTGCCGGGCATCCCGACAGTGGTGGGGGAGTGGCTCGACAGCTTGGGAGCTTCCGACCTGGTGAAGTCTTTGGTGCTTGACGGCGTCGTGGGCGGCGTGGGCTCCATCTTGGGCTTCTTGCCTCAGATGATCGTGCTCTTCTTGCTGCTGTGCTTCTTGGAAGACTGCGGCTACATGAGCCGCGTGGCCTTTGTGATGGACCGTGCCTTCAGGCGCTTTGGGCTCTCTGGCAAGAGCTTCATCCCGCTTTTGGTGTCCTCTGGCTGCGGCGTGCCTGGCGTGCTGGCCACCAAAACCATCGAGAACGACCGCGACCGCCGCATGACCGTCATGCTCACCACCATGATCCCCTGCGGCGCCAAGACCCCAATCATCGCGCTATTGATGGGCGTGCTTATCGGCGGCACTGAGGGTTGGTGGATCGCCCCCTTCTTCTACTTTTTGGGCCTGACCGCGGTGATTGTGAGCGCCATCATGCTCAAGAAGACCAAGCCCTTCGCCGGAGAGCCCGCCCCCTTTGTGATGGAGCTTCCGGCCTATCACCTGCCGGCCGCCAAAGCCTACTTCCTCCATGTGTGGGAGCGTGTCTCGGCATTCATCAAGAAGGCTGGCACCATCATCTTCGCTGCCAGCGTGGGCATTTGGTTCTTGTCCAACTTTGGGCTGGCCGGCTGGGAAGGCGGTTCGGGCGCCTTTGGATTCTTGCCCTCCATGGCCGATGCGCCCGAGAACTACATGGACTTCTCGGTGTTGGCGGGCGTGGGCTCGGCCATTGCCTGGATCTTTGCCCCGCTTGGCTTTGGCACTTGGCAGGCGGCGGCCTGCTCTCTGTCTGCCTTGATCGCCAAAGAGAACCTGGTGTCCACCTTTGGCGTGCTCTTTGGCCTGGGGGAGGTGGGCGAGGGGTCCACGCTGCTGTGGGCTGCCTTCCAGCAGATGTTCACTGTGGCCGGCACCTTCTCGCTGGGCGCCATGCTGGCCTTTGTGGCCTTTAACATGCTGGACGCCCCCTGCTTCGCCGCCATAGGCACCATTAGGCGCCAGATGGCTGACCCCAAATGGTTCTGGGCTGCCATTGGCTATCAGTGTGGCTTCGGCTGGATGGTAGGCCTCATCATCAACCAGCTCTGGGAGCTCTTTGCCCTGGGTCATTTTGGGGTTTGGACGGTGGTGGCGCTGGCAGCTTTGGCAGCTATCCTCTTCCAGCTCTTCCGCCCCACGCCCAAGTATGGGCAGGAAGCCTCGAGGGAGGTCAAAGAAGCTGCCTAGACGGCTGCGAGGCTTGCGGGCCTTGCGATCCCAGTCACGTCACTTATTGCCATATATACAAACTGGCGTTCTCTCTGCGCAGGCGCTCCTGGCTTCCTCTCCGCTGGGAGCGCCTTTTGCATAAGGGGTCACTAAAAAGCGCCTGGTCGCAGCGAGCGTAGTTCTCGGCAACGAGAGAGGGCGCAGGCCAGGGCCAGCTGTTGGGCATCGGAGGGGTTTTGCCAGGAAAGCCCTGTGAGCCGGGCGGCGGCATTGAGCCTGTAGCGCAGGGTGTTGGGATGCTGGCCTAGGGCGACGGCGCAGGCCGCGATGTGTTGGCCATGCTCCCACCAGCTCAAAAGGGTGGGGGCCAAAGAGGTGCCGTGCTCGGCGTCGTGGTCGCGCAACGGATCCAAGATTTGATGCTCGAACTGCTCCATGGCCTCGTCTTGGGCCACCGGGAGAAGCGCTCGCAGTATCCCCAGGTCCTCATAGCAGGTCTCGCGGGAATCTTGAAGCATGGCGGCTCCTGCGCTGTCCCAGGCCTCGCGGACGGCTTCTCCTAACTCATTCAAATGCTTATGCATAGTACTGGCTCCCAATGCCAGCACCGCCAGCTCCTCCGGCAGCTCTGGCATCGATGCACAGTAATCCAACAGACGATGGGGATCCGGCGCGCTGTCTTGATCTGTGGCCACGAGCAGCGCTCCCTGATCGTAGGGAATCACGGTAGAACTAGGGCCTCCACCTGGTCCTTTATGCCACCAGCGCTGGATGGACGCAAGCGCTTGCGGATCCAGCGGCCCATCGCAGCCCACCCACACCACGCTGCAGCTTTCTCCAAAGGAGGGGCAAAGAGTCAGGGCCAACCGACGGCGCTCTGAAGGGTCTGTAGCCATCAACAATGCATCTACGGCACGGCGAGAGAATCCCGCTTCTTCCATGGCGGCCGCAGCGGAAGCCACTTCATAGACTATGCAGTCAAAATACGCCTGATCACTTGTGGTAACAAACAATGGAAAGTCACGAGTATTGGCATAGCGCACAGCCTGTTCTGGCAGGGGCAGATGCAAGACGTTTTTAAACACCAGCCCGCTGGCATCTTTGGCTACCAAACGCTTGATGGCCTCGACTATGAGGTAGGGATCGTCTTTGGCGTAGAGAAACGTGCTCAATACCAGCTGCTCACTATGGAAGTTGTCCCGCTCGTAGCGCTCTTTGAGGCCTGCCATGAACTCATAGTCCAAGATGCCCACGTCATGGATGGGGCGCGCCAGTCCTCCCGAGCCTGCCACCAGCTTCACTTGACCCTTATGGGAAGCCAAAAAATCCGAGACGGTATAGCGCATAGCTGCATCCCTTTGCCAAATTATTAGACTTGCCGATAAAAACAACCAATGCAAATTGTAGTTCACGCCATAAAAACGCTCTCGACAGGAGAGCGGCGTTGTCGGCACTATGAGGCCAACGGTTCAGGCGCCCTGGCAAGCGGCGCCCCAAGGCGCGCTCTACTGCAACCCTGTACAAGGAAGGATCTCTCATGGCCAAGATGCTCGTGCTCTCTGCCCAAGACATCTCCCAGGTATTCACCATCTCAGACGCTCTCACGGCAGTCGAGGAGGCCTACGTCCAGAAAGCTCAGGGCTCTGCTGCGGCCTGGCCTATGGTCTATGCGGCTTTCGAGCCCGGTGAGGCCGACATGGACATTCGCTCCGGCGACCTGGCGGCTGCAGGACTCTTTGGCCTCAAGCTCACCGCCTGGTTCTCCCGCAATCCCGAGCGCAGCTTGCCTGAGATTTATGGCACCACGCTTTTGGCCAGCGATCGCACTGGCGAGCCTTTGGCACTGCTCAATGCTTCAGCCATTACCGGCCTGCGCACTGGAGCTGCGGGGGCTCTGGGCGTCCGTACTCTGGCCCGTCCGGACTCCACCACGCTGTCGCTGGTGGGCATGGGCCATCAGTGCCCCTATCAGGTAGCTGCTGCATTGGCCGCGATGCCCCAGCTCAAGACGGTGCTTTTGTCGGATCCCCGCGCAGATGGCCCGCGCACCCATAGGGCTGAGGAGATCGAGGCTCAGGTGGCAGCTCTTCTCGGCAAGGCGGGAATCGAGCGCGACGTTGTGATGGAGGCAACAAGCGTAAAGGACGCCGTGCGACAGGCCGACGCGGTGATCTGCGTGACCCCGGCCACCACTCCGGTGCTCAAGGCCGAGTGGGTGCGTCCAGGCACGCACATCTCTGCGGTGGGCGCCGATATGGAAGGCAAGCAGGAGCTGCCCTGTGACCTGGTAGCCCAAGCGCGGCTGTTTGCCGACGACAGGGCGCAGTCGGTGGCTTCGGGCGAGTTCGAGGTGCCGGTGAAACAGGGCGCCATCAAACCAGGTGCCATCGTGGCAGAGCTGGGCGAAGTGCTCGCCGGCGCTGCCCCTGGTCGTTCGAGCGATAAGGACATCACTGTCTTTGATACTTCTGGCATCGCCATCCAGGATTTGGCAGCCTCCAAAGTGGCCTACGACCGCGCGGTGGAAGCCAATATGGGCACCTGGGTGGAATTCTAAGCAGCGTTGTGCCGCAGTTCATGTTGGCTGAGGCTCGCAGGCGTTGCGTTGCAGCACCGGCGCGTAAAAATATGAATCAGGGAGAGGAACGCCATGCATATCAAGGACTTCGCAGTCGAGCAGTGGATGAATGCCTGGGAGACCAAATGTCGCTATAACGTGGCAGAGACCTGCTGCTACAGCTTGAGCTTGGAAGAACTTTTCGAACTGGCCGACGAGTCTCTGGAGGAGTTTGTGGCCAGCCGCTCCGGCCGTCGCCTCACCTACGGCGCCATCGAGGGCTCGCCGGAGTTCCTCGCCGGCGTCGCAAGCCTTTACCGCACGGTAGAACCCGAGCACATCGTGCCCACCCATGGAGCCGCCGGCGCCAACATGCTGGCACTCTCGACCCTCTGCGGCCCCGGAGATCATGTGGTGGCCGTCATGCCCACCTACCAGCAGCTTTACTCCATCCCGGCCATGTGCGGAGCCGAGGTCTCTGCCTTGCATCTTGACCGAGAAAAGCGCTACCACGTCGACCTGGAAGAGTTGCAGTCGCTGTGCCGCCCCAACACCAAGCTCATCTGCATCAACAACCCCAACAATCCCACAGGCGCGCTGCTCACCACCCAGGAGCTGCTGGATATTGTGGAAGTGGCGCGAGCTCAGGATGCGTGGCTTTTGTGCGACGAGGTCTATCGCCCGCTCAACTTCCAGGGAACCTGGCAGGAGTCGGTGTCCGACCTCTACGACAAGGCCATCGCCACCTCGTCCATGTCCAAGGCCTGGAGTCTGGCCGGCCTGCGTTTGGGTTGGGTGGCCTGCAAGGACGCCGAGCTGCGCCGGCAGCTGCTGTCCCACCGCGACTATGATTTGATCTCGTGCGGCATGATCGACGACGCTCTGGGCGCCTTCGCCCTGGCGCACAAGGACGCCATTCTGGCACGCAGCCGCCGCATTGTGACTGCCAACCATCAAGTGCTTATGGATTGGGTGGCCTCCGAGCCTCACCTCTCGGTGGTGGAACCCGAGGGAGGCACCACCGTGCTGGTCTACTACGACTATCCTGTGGACTCCCACGAGTTCTGCACCCGCATGGTGCAGGAGACAGGCGCCCTGGTCACCCCTGGCGACTGCTTCGAAGAGCCCCGATCCATGCGTTTGGGTTACGCCTATTCCGACAATCCCGAGGCTCTTCGCGAAGGCCTTGGTGCTATCAGCGAATTCTGCCGCATCGTCGAGCGGGAGCAAGAGTAGCTCTAAGACCTGCGGAGCGGCAGCATCTCGAGGGCTCATCCTCAAGATGCTGCCGCTTTTTTGACTGCGGTGTCTTGGGCAGCCAAGCGTCGGCCGACGCGACCTTCAAGTCGCGCAGTCTCCCCACTCACGCCGCCCTGGCTGTGCGCTTAAAAAGCCACCTGCAAAAACATCTTGAAGCGCTCCGGCGCATAGACCGCATGAGGCACATTGGCGGGCATGATAATTGATTCACCTGCGGGAATGTCGTAATCAACCCCATCGATGGTAAGGCGGCCTAGGCCGTCCAGCACTGTTACCAAGGCATCGCCGCCGCTGGAATGGGTGCTGATCTCCTCGCCCTTGTCAAAGGCAAACAGTGTCATAGACACCGCATCGTTTTGCACCAACGTCTTGGAGACTACCTGGCCGTCCTGATAATCAACCAATTGCGCCAGGTTGAGCGGGGTGCTCTTCTCGATATTCTTATAACCAGCCATCAGAAATCCTTCCATATGTCCTCATGCGAGCTCTCGCAGACTCGCGTGTTCACAGCCTTGTTCCTACCTCTCATTACGGCCCTTATACTCCTGCCGAGAAAATACCCACAACTTAGTAGGAATTAAGAGGTGGAATGCAGGTTGGCAGAGAGGGAACAAACCTCCCGGCAATACACGGCTATGAAGGAGCGGCTATGGCAAGCTGGCAGGAGCGTTACGAGGCTTCTAAGTGGATCAACATCGTCTTTTGGGTATGGCTGGTGGCTGAGATAGCGCTCACCATCATGAGCTATGCAGGGATCATTCCTTTGGCAGATTATTGGGGCATCTGGTTTATCGGCAACGCTATCGTCGATACCGTGTTTGTAGTGCTTTTGGCCATGGCCGGCCAAAAGGGCATGGCCATTGCCTTTGCCGTCATCTCGGTCCTCATCCTTATGCCCTGGCCTCTTTAGGAGCTTTTCGCTAAGCCTTGTGGCCGATCGCTCCTCCTTAAGAGATGGGAGTTGGGGCTTGAAAGTCATATAGGAGAATCCATGCGATCAGAGCAGGACCTTGCTTCTACCCTCGCAGAGCTCACCGGGCGCGTTCAAGATGGGCAGGTAGACTTTGTGCCTCTCCAGCAGCTGCTGGCTCGTGGGCTGGGGGAGCCTGTCTACCTGGCTCCTGATTGCATCTACCTGCGAGGCATTGGTGCCGACGGCGGTTTTTTGTGGGCTGCCGACCCCAGGTTGGCAGCCCAAGTGCTGGCTGAATATGTACCGCCGGCACTCTTGGCGATCACAGGAAGAGAGGCGCAACAGGCCGCGCAGCAGGTGTACCCTGGCCGCTGCACGTTTATAGAGCACCTTATCTGCGCCTATCTTGAGCCCCATGCCCCTCATGTGAAGTCGCCGCTCTGCGTGCGGCCTCTCACGCCAGACTATGCTCAGACGGTGCTTTCCCACTATTCGCATCCGGAGTTTTTCACGTTGGAAGAGATCGTTCGCAGGCTGGCGGCAGGCACCGTCGACGGCGGCTTTCTGGGGGATGAGCTTGTAGGGTTTATCGGCCTTCATGATGAGGGGTCCATGGGCATGCTGGAGGTATTCCCGCAGTATCGCGGCAGGGGCTTTGGCCGCCAGCTCGAGGCGGCGAAAATCGGCGCGCAGCTAGAGAGGGGATTGATCCCTTGGGCGCAGATCTTTCCTGACAACACGGCCTCCATCCACCTGCAAAAGGTATTGGGGTTGCGTTTTGGACACATGGTCCAAGGGTTTGTGCAGTGCATTAAATGATATGAACATCGAAACATAAACTTAATGGGTCATAGATGAAATACCTAAGGTTACGCGGGTAAGAGGGGGCTGAATCTGCCCACATCGTGTTGGTTAAGGATCTACAACCATGAAAGAGACGTTGCTTCAAGATTTTGAGTGGTACCTGCCCAATGACGCAAATTTTTGGAATATCGTGGGGGAGCAAGCAGAAGACCTCAAGCGCCTAGGTTTCACCTTTGTGTGGCTGCCACCGGCGTACAAAGGGCAAGCCGGCGCCAGCGATGTGGGCTATGGCGTCTACGATCTTTTTGATTTGGGAGAGTTTGACCAAAAGGGCACGACGGCTACCAAGTACGGCACCTTGGACCAGTATTTAACAGCTATCAAAACGCTTCACGATCAGGGGCTAAAGGTCGTCGGCGACATCGTGCTCAACCACCGCATGGGGGCAGACGAAAAAGAGACTGTGCAGGTAAACGCCTGCAACCCTCAAAATCGCCTTCAAGATACCAGCGGCGAGTTTGAGGCAGACGTCTGGACCAAGTACACCTTTCCCGGGCGCAATGGGGCCCACGATGACTTTACCTGGGATGCCTCAGACTTTACCGGCACCGATCACGACGATCGCACCGGCAAAAACGAGATCCTTTCCTTTGAAGGTAAAAGCTGGAACGACAACGTAAGCAAAGAAGACGGCAACTTTGACTTCATCATGGGTGATGACGTGGACTTTTCCATGGATGAAGTGGTGGCTCAGCTTACTACCTGGGGCCTTTGGTATACCAAGAAGGCCGGGCTTGACGGCTTTCGCGTGGACGCCGTCAAAAGCATCGATTCCAAATTCTTTGGGCCGTGGCTTCAAGAGATGTCGGAGGTGGGCAATCATCCCATCTTTGCGGTAGGGGAGTTTTGGAGCGGCGACAGCAACGATCTTAAAGGGTATCTGGCAGACAGCGGTCGCTGCATGAGGCTCTTTGACGTGCCGCTCCACTTCAAGCTGCAGCAGGCTTCTCAGCAGCCAGCCAACTACGACATGCATCAGCTTTTTGACAACACTATCACTAAAGACGATCCCGATCTTTCCTGTCCCTTTGTGGACAACCACGATACGCAGCCCGGGCAATCACTCCAAAGCTGGGTGGAGGATGGCTTTAAGTCTCGCGCTTATGCCACCATTTTGTTGAGAGACGCCCAAGCTCCCTTCGTGTTCTATGGCGATCTTTGGGGCATCCCTCACGATGGCAAGAACCCGGTGCCTTACCTGCGCGAGATGATCTGGATCCGCTCTCATCTGCTGGGCGACGAGCTGGTGGACATGAACGATTACGACCACCAAAAGATGTGCTGGTTGGTGCGCGGCGATCATCCGGTGTTTGTGATTTGGACCGGCGCTGACTGGAAGCAAAAGGACATCGTGGAGCCCACGTTGGCCGGCAAGACCTTTGTGGATGTGTGTGACCCTTCGCATCTGGTGCCTGTGTCAGAAAACGGCACTGCCAGCTTCACCTGCAGCCCCAACGGCCTGGGCATCTACATCACCTGCGAAGACTACGAGACCCTGAAGCAGGAGCTTTACTAACGACATCCCTGTAGAGAGACGATGCTTTTTCGCCCCGCATAAGAAAAGCCCATTCCCCAACATCGTACTGGTAGCGGGGGATGGGCTTCTCGGCAGGATCAGGCTGCGAAATGGGCGCTGCTACTTGGCTTTGCCCTGGTTGGCGACGGCGTTGATCTTGGCGGCGATGGTCTCGGGATCGCCGATGTACTCCTTGGAAAGCACGTTGAAGTCTTTATCAAAGGTGTACACCAGGGGCACGCCGGTGGGAATGTTGACTTCCAAAATTTCGTCGGGAGTGAGCTTGTCAAACTCCATGACCAGAGAGCGCAGCGAGTTGCCGTGGGCGGCGATGAGCACACGCTGACCATCGCGCATTTGCGGCTCTACCACCTGCTGGAACCAGGGCCATACGCGAGCGATGGTGTCTTCGAGGCACTCGGCGTAGGGGATCTCGTTGGCCGGGATGTTGCGGTAGGCCGGCTGGCTGTGGGCGTCGCGCGGATCGCCCGGCTCCAGCGCAGGGGGACGCACGTCAAAGGAGCGGCGCCAGATCCTTACCTGCTCCTCGCCATACTTGGCGGCGGTATCGGCCTTGTTGAGGCCCTGAAGCGCGCCGTAGTGGCGCTCGTTGAGCTTCCAGGTCTTTTCCACCGGCAGCCAGTCGCGATCCAAGGCATCCAGCACCAGGTTGAGGGTGTGAATGGCGCGCTTGAGGTAGCTGGTGTAGCAAATATCAAAGTCGTAGCCGGCGTCTTTCAGGGCTACGCCGCCGTTGTAGGCTTCGTTGCGGCCCTTCTCGGTAAGGTCGACGTCAGACCAGCCGGTAAACAGATTGGCCTTGTTCCACTGGCTCTCGCCGTGCCTGATGAGCACCAACTGCATGGTTTCTGGGGTCATGGAGATTCCTTTCTTGGGGCTTGCGGAGAGGTATGGGTCTCTCTAGTATGGAAATAAGTAAACCATGGGTAACTTAATTGCTGCCCACATCCTACCCGATCTCCGTCAATGAAGCCGCATCGCGTTAAGCTCCATTGACTCCCTATCTACCCAAGGAGTCCCCCTATGATTGACGCCATCATAATTTCTTTAGTTGTCGTGGCCGTCGTCTTCGTGATCCGCGCCCATCTGCGCGCCACGCTTTCCGGCCAGTGCTCCGGATGCCCCTCGTCAAAAGGCTGCGCCACGCTTTCTTGTTCGGGTGACGGCGCGCCTGCCTGCTGCATCGCTACCGAGAAAACCCTCCGTTCCATCGATGAGTCGGTGGCGAAGGCCGCGGCGTGCGCCCCACAAAAATCCGACGTGCCCTCCTGCTGCTCCAAGCACGAGGGGTAAGGGTTTCTCGGCACAGGAGAGCTCTGGCTTGCTCCTATATTTTTGGCTACCGCCTGGCCATCGGAAGCCAGAGGCGAAACAGCGGCGAAACACGTCTGTGCGAAGGTTGAGCTAACTATGGACGTATTCCCTTCGCACAAACGAGGTGGACATGAGTAATAGCAGCAAGGATATCGATTACGTACTTCGAACGGTAGAAGAGCGCGACGTGCGTTTTGTGCGCCTATGGTTTACCGACGTGCTGGGTAACATCAAGGCTTTCGCTATCTCGCCAGAGGATCTGGAGGAGGCCTTCGAGGAGGGCATTGGATTCGACGGGTCTTCGGTAGATGGCTTTTCCAGCATCCTTGAGTCCGACATGCTGGCTTTCCCAGATGCCTCCACGTTCCAGTTCTTGCCCTGGCGCCCCTCCACCAATGCGGTGGCGCGCATCTTCTGCGACATTCTGACTCCGGACCGCCAGTCGTTCGAGGGCGATCCGCGCGCCTGCCTCATGCGGGTCTTCCGCCTGGCAAACGACCGCGGCTTTGTTCCCAATATTGGGCCTGAGCTGGAGTTTATCTACTCGGAGACCGGCGCGGTGCCCGTGCCGTTGGACAATGCCGGCTACTTTGACTATGCCCCCACCAACTCCTCCCGCGAGCTGCGTCGCGACACGGTGCTGTCGCTGGAGCGCCTCTCTATCCCGGTGGAGTACTCCTATCACGCCATGGGGCCCTCCCAAAACGGGCTGTCCTTGCGCTATTCCGAGGCCGTCACCGCCGCAGACAACATCATGACTGCCCGCTTCGCCATCAAGCAGGTGGCTCAAAACTACGGCTTCTATGCCTCCTTCATGCCCAAGCCTCTGCAGGGCCGTCCCGGATCCGGCATGTTCTTGCAGGAGTCGCTCTTCGACTCCGATGGCGAGAACGTCTTCTGGGGCGCCACCGACACCCTCTATCACCTGAGCGACATCGCCCACTGCTACATCGCGGGCCTCATAAAGTACGCCCCTGAGTACATGCTGCTCACCAACCCCACGGTGAACTCCTACAAGCGCCTGGTGCCTGGCGGAGAAGCGCCCACCTTTGCCACCTGGGGCCGTCGCAATCGCAACGCCTTGGTGCGCGTGCCCATGCACAAGCCGGGCAAGCATCAGTCCACCCGCCTGGAGCTGCGCGTGCCCGATCCTTCGGCCAACCCTTACCATGCCATCGCCGCCAGCGTGCTGGCAGGCCTCAAGGGTATCGAGGAAGGGCTGGAGCTTCCGCCTGAGTACACGGCAGACCTGGGCTCCTCGCCGGCAGAGCTGGCAGCTGCCGGCTTCGAGCGCCTGCCCCGCAACCTGGGAGAGGCCATCGAGAGCTTCCGCCACTCCACGCTCATGCGCGAGATGCTGGGCGACCGCACCTTCGACTTCTTGGTGGCCGAGAAGAGCCGCGAGTGGGATTCCTACAACGCTTCTGTCACCGATTGGGAGATCAAGAAGTATTACGGCGGCTATTAAGCGGCAGCGCCTCGCAAGCGCTTTATAGATTGCCTGGTAAAGCCCTCGCGCAGTGTCGCTGCACGAGGGCTTTTTGACGCTCTTGAAGACCTTTAGGTACAAATCTGCTCTAGGCCGGCAAGGAAAGGTCTGCGGCCCTGCGTGCGCGTAGGTGCAGGAGACTTCAGGCGTGAAATATGCCACTTGAAGCGACGGCAGGGTTTCTCGGCAAAGGAAACAAGAAAAAGTAATAGGCCAGTTGGTCTAGATGTTGATAGGTACCCAGTAGCCTATGGCGCGCTTTGACTGGGAAACTCAGCAGGCTGAAACACAATATAAAAACAACCTGAATAATTGCCCAAAAAAGCCTGAAGAATATGCAACAGGATATTTCTAATTTGGGGAGTACAATAGACCAAACAAGATAAAGAAATTAGAAACAAACTCCCACTATATATCTAGGAATATAGAAGTCACCATGCGCTGGCAGCGACGATCACCTCACAACTTCATAGGCTTGTTAGGTCAGCTTTTGCTCCAAGGGGGAGTGCTAGATTGTCCACCAGAACGTCCCAACGCACGTTCAGAAATCTGATTGTGATTGGTGTGGCTGTAGCCCTTATGTGCGGTGCGGCTATTGCGGGCTGCAAGCCTCGCAGCATGAGGGAGGCCCAAACGGTCTACGGGCTAGTGAATCCTGGAACGCTGACTGTGGCCTGCGACTTCGCCTCTCCGCCTATGAATTTCTACGACAACTCGGGAGCCCCTCGCGGCTTTGAGTACGAGCTTTTGCAGACGGTGGCCGATCGCTTGGGACTCAAGGTGAAGTACATCGAAGACACCTCGGTTAAAGACATCCCAGCGGCGCTCAATGAGCACAAGGCGGACATGGGCGCCTCGGCCATTGTGGTATCAGATGTGGGCACGGTCTCCGACGGCGTCATCATCGGCCGCCCCTACATGGCGGTGGGCCGCGACCTTATCATTGCGCGCGATGCTGAGCGCACAGACCTGGACGATTACAACGACCCTTCGGTCACCATCGCGGTAGATGCTGAGTCTGCCAGCGAAAACTGGGTGCGCAACCGCCTGCCCAAGGCCCAGATCGCCCAGGTAAAAACCGCCGATGAGGGCCTGGTGGGCGTCACCGAGGGCACCTATTCCGCCGCTGTCTACGACGACGTCACCGCCTCGTACCTGTTGAGCGGCACCTACTCCAACCTCATGGTTGCCAACCATGTGCACAACGCCGGCCAATACTGCTTTGTCTATCCCGAGGGCTCCGCCACCTTGCGCGACGACATCGACCAGGTGATGCAAGACCTGGAGAGCGAGGGCTATATCGATTCTCTCGAAACCAAGTGGTTCGGGTCGGTCCTCGACTAGCCTCTGCCGCCTCTATCTCGCTCCCTATCCCATAGCCGAGCTGCTCTTTTAAGGCAGCTCGGCTTTTGCGTTTGATACATTCTGGCGATCTTGCAAGGGTTTTCTTACCTACCGTTTGCCGATAAGAGCAGCCACCTTATGCCAGGCTCCTCGGTATCCCTTTGTGCGTCGGAGCTGGAAAAATATGCAAAACAAACCTGAATAACACTCAGAAGATGCATAAATATTTGGTTTCAGGCCCGTGGGGAAGGCACTTTTTTGAAGCAAATGGGTGCAGGGGTGTTAGTATCATCCCCATATTCTGACGACGCCCTACTTTATGCGCACGTCAAAAGGGTGCCGCACGCAAGGCACCCTTTTGTGGTTGATAGAAGGGAACATCATGAACCACACAAGGAGCGGCTTGGGGTTCCAAAGCCGGCTGATGTGTCTGGTAGTAGCCCTGATGGTCGCTCTGGGCACGCTGGGCATTCTTGTCCCTACCAGCGCTCAGGCCCTCACTGTGAACAAGGCCACTGCCTCGCCTAATGAGGACGGCGGATCAGGGGTCATTGGCGGCATCGATACCCGTCTCACCTGGGAAGCCACGGTGGACGAGGGCGAGACCATCTCGGGTGTGACCCTCAAGCTGCCCCAAGACGGCTCCTTCGACGGATCCAGCACCCGCGTGACCGTGCTTGACGGGCTCAAGCGCAAACCCGTGGATGCCCAAGTGGCGGTCCAAGGCACTGCCTTGCAAGTGGCCTTCTCTGAGGATGCCGTAGGCGGCGACCTGCTGCGCATCGAGGTCACCAATATGAAGTTTCCTCCTGAGGGCGGCGATGTGCAGGTGACCGGTACGGCCACCGTCAACGGCCAAGAGGAAGATCTCACCCCTTCTCCGGCCATCGCCATCATCGCCAACACTCCGCTTCAGGCAGCGGTGATGTGGCTGGACGAGCAGCCTTGGGTGGCTGCCTGGAACTCCAATCAGTTCTTGGGCATGTTCTTTAAACCTCAGCTGTTGCTCACTTCTTTTGCCTCACTCTTCCCGGGCTGGCTGGTGTGCTTGGCCATCGTGGTCATCGCGTATCCCTTTGCCATCTTGCTGGGCCTCGTCTTCGCCTTCATGAAGATGGCCAAGCATCGCGGAGTGCGCGCCATCGCGGTGACCTACATCAACATCTTGCGTGGCACCCCGCTGTTCTTGCAGATCTACATCATGTTCTTTGGCCTGCCCATGCTGGGCATCAACATCGACAACAATGTGTTGGGCGTCATTGTGATGGCGGTGAACTCCTCGGCCTACCTGGCAGAGATTTTCCGCGCCGGCATAGAGTCCATCCCCCGCGGCCAATATGAGGCAGCAGAGTCTTTGGGCATGAACTACATGCAAACCATGACCTGTGTCATCCTGCCCCAAACCGTCCGTCGCGTGCTGCCTACCGTGACCAGCGACTTTATCACTGGCTACAAAGACACCTCGCTGCTTTCCTCGGTAGGCGTCATGGAGCTCATGATGTTCTCCAAGAACCTCACCACGGTGACGGGCAACATCACTCCTTACATCGCCGCGGCCATTTACTACCTCATTGTCACACTGCCCCTCATTCGCATCGTGTCCAAGGTGGAGGCTCGCTTGGCCCGCTCCGAGTCTGGCGGCGGCCCGCGCCCCAAGGCCGGCGCCCCTAAGGCAACCGGCGTAGAAGACCGCGATGCCGAGGTAGTGCCTGGCACTGCCCAATGCGCCGCTACGCCCCAAGACAAGGCGTTGGTGCTCGCGGGGATGCCAATGGTGGAGGACGCCTGCCAAGTAGCCGTCGCCGCCCCTGCGGCAGAGGAGGTCCCTGCCTGGCGCCTTCTGGCCTCATCCGTCTTTGGAACCGTTCCCTTTGGCGCTGCTTCTTCGAAGGGGGAGAGCCATGAAGTCTAAAAAGACCGCCGTACCCGAGGTCGCCCCAGCCCTCGATGGCGATGTGGCCGCCAAGCTGGCCTATGAGCACGACAAGAACCTCACCACTCACCACTTTGTGGAGGGCGAGCATCCCATGGTGCGCATCGAGCACCTCAACAAAGCCTTCGACGACAATGTGGTGCTAAGAGACGTGAACCTCAACGTCTGGCCGGGTGAGGTGGTGGTGGTTCTCGGCCCCTCCGGATCGGGAAAGTCCACCATGCTGCGCTGCATCAATCGCCTGGAAACGCCTACCGCCGGACACATCCTCTTCAAGGACCAGGCCATCACGGCTGCCCACAAGAAGGACTTGTGCGACCTGCGCAGGCACCTGGGGATGGTGTTTCAGAACTTCAACCTGTTCCCCCATCTGTCGGCCAAGGAGAACGTCATGATCGGCCAGACCAAGGTGCTGGGGCGCGCTAAAGAAGAAGCCGAGAAGGAAGCTCTCGCGCAGCTGGCCGCGGTAGGGCTGGCCGATCGCGCAGACTACATGCCGGCGCAGCTCTCCGGCGGCCAGCAGCAGCGTGTGGCCATTGCCCGTGCGGTGGCCATGCATCCAGAGGTGCTGCTCTTTGACGAGCCCACCAGCGCTCTCGATCCCGAGCTGGTGCGCGGCGTGCTGGACGTCATGCGCGATCTGGCTGAGAACTCGGGCATGACCATGATCGTGGTGACCCACGAGATGGGTTTTGCCCGCGATGTGGCCGACCGCGTGGTCTTCATGGAGGACGGCGTGGTGGTTGAGGAGGGCTTGCCAAACGAGGTCTTTGACCATCCCAAAAATGAACGTACTGCGGCGTTCCTAGGAAATATCACTGAGGTCTAAAAAACAGGGACTATACTCACAAAGGTGTCAATTTAGGCGTGTGACCTGGGATAGCGTCATTATCTTTTCAGCTTCTCCCAAGCTGTGGGATTCCTGAGGAAATCCTGTGGTAAACTAGCTGACATATTGTGCCAACAAAGGGCTGCACTAATCGGTAAGCGGTCATGCCGGCTTACCCAACGCGGCCCATAGACCTCAAGTGCCCAGAGCCTGCTTTGCCGGCTCTTGAAGGAGGCCGGCTTGCAGCACCACAAAAACGTCTTGCTCGTGTCCAGAACCACCCGTCTGCATGAGCGCATGCGCGAACTTTCTCATTCTTTAGACATCTCTATCCTGCTGTCCACTCCTGACACCTTTGATCAGGCAGTGACTTCGGGTCATGAGTTCGACCTGGTAGTCTTCGATCTCTCGGGCGTCACTCCAGAAGTGCAAACCCGCGTCAACGCCTATGTAGTGGGTAACTCCGGCATTCCCCGTCTGCTGGTGGTAGACGAGGATATGCTACTCAACCTTCGCATGCCCGTGCAGGGCCGCAGCGACTTCATCCTGCCTGGCGCGTCCGAGGTGGAGTTCGAGGTGCGTATGTCCCAGCTCCTCTGGCCGGGCGAAGAGACGGTGCCCTCAGACTTTGTGACCATCGACAACATGACCATCAACCTGGCCACCTATCAGGTGACCATCGATGGCAACCCCGTCGACCTCACTCTCATGGAGTACTCGCTGCTGTCCTTCTTGGCCACGCACCCTTCACGCGCCTACTCCCGCGAGGCGCTGCTCCACCGCGTCTGGGGCTTCGAGTACTGCGGCGGCACCCGTACGGTGGACGTGCACATCCGTCGCGTGCGCTCCAAAGTGGGCCCCCAGGTAGCCTCCCATATCGTCACCGTGCGCGGCGTGGGCTATCTCTTCAAGCTCTAAGAGCCCAGGTAGGAAGGGCGGGTTTCTCGGCAAGTAACGCCCCGTCTCGACGTATAAGCTCAGGATCATCAAGGGTTTCTTGGCCTCTACCTGGCCGAGAAACCCCTTCTTTATGGCTTGGTGCCTGCAGGAATCCCTCAGTCATTTGCAATTCTTACCAATTCTTACGAAGAAATGGCTTAGCTGAAAGCCGACGGTAAATGGGGTACATTCCTTACACCCGTCAACGCAGAGGAAAGGTTTGCCCATGGCCCCTGAAGATCAAAATTCCCTGCACCCAGAAGATCCTTCTCAAAATCCCACGTCCGAGTCTGAGGTCTCGGATGCTGAGTATGCAGCCGTCCAGTTTGCTATGCCTGTGCCAGAGCCTTCCGCATCTCAGCCAGAAGCGCCAGAGGCGCCTGTGCCCCCTGTGCAGGACCCCTACGCGCCGCAGCCCGTAGCCGCACAGCCTACTGAGGCGCGGCCTTCGCACCCGGCATCTCCTGAGCCTGCGCTCCATTTGGGTCACGGGGCAGAGACCGATTCGCTGCTTGAGCCCACCCCTCGCCACGAGAGGCCGCAACCCCCTGCGGGCCTGGCGGGCACCCAGCGCCAGCCGCAGGTTTCCACTACGCAGCTGCCGCCCATAAGCCCCAGCCTTACGCAGCGCCAGCCTCAGGCTCCAGTGCCGCCGGTGCCTCCGGTGGAGCCGCCACAGAATCCTGGCAGCCCCCAAGACTTTGCGGGCGAGCCTGCGCCTCAGCCGGCTCCCAAAAAGCGCTCGGGCTTTCTGCCTGGTCTTTTGGGCGGCCTGTTGGGCGCTTTGCTCGTCGCCGGCCTTTGGTTTGGCGTGACCCGCTTGGTGCCCGCCGCCTCTCAGACCACCTCTCCTTCCCAGGCTGGTCCTACGGTAAACATCTCCGCCAACCAAGAGAACGCCTCTACCGCCGAGGTGGTGGCAGCCAAGTGCCTGCCCTCGGTCGCTTCCATCAATGTGACTACTTCCCAGGGCGAAGGTGTGGGCAGCGGCGTGGTCTATGACACCCAGGGCAACATCCTCACCAACTACCACGTAGTAGAAGACGCCCAGTCGCTGGTGGTAAACCTCAATGGCAAGAGCTATGAGGGCACCGTGGTGGGTTCTGACCCTTCCAGCGACTTGGCCGTGGTGCATGTGGACCTCAATGGCGACCCTGTCACCCCCATGGAGATCGCCGACTCCTCCAAGCTGGTGGTGGGCCAGTGGGTCATGAGCCTGGGCAGCCCCTTTGGCCTTGACCAGTCGGTGTCCACCGGCATTGTGAGCTCGCTCTACCGCTCCACCATCATGGAAGGCTCTGCCGGCAACACCATCTACACCAACCTGGTGCAGACCGATGCCGCCATCAACCCCGGCAACTCCGGCGGCGCCCTGGTGAACGCTCAAGGCCAGCTCATCGGCATCAACTCCATCATTCAGAGCGCTTCTGGCTCCAGCTCGGGCGTAGGATTCGCCATCCCCTCCAACTACGTCAAGAAGGCAGCAGACGCCATTATTGCCGGCAAGCCCGTCGAGCACGCCTACCTGGGCGCCAACGTGCGCACCGTCACTCCGCAGGTGGCCGCTCAGGCGCACCTGGCAGTAAAGCAGGGCGCTTACGTTGACTCCGTGGTGCAGGGCATGCCCGCCGCTCAGGCAGGCCTCCAGGAGGGCGACATCATCACTGCTATCGATGGCGAGGCCGTGACCTCGGGCGACAACCTTATCCTGGCCGTCCGCAGCAAGGAGGTGGGCGACAAAGTCACCCTTACCTACTATCGCGGCTCCACCGAGTCCACCGTCGACGTCACCTTGGGCTCCGATGCCGAGGCTCAGGCCTCCCAGGCCCAGCGCCGCCAGTCTGCCTATGAGCAGGGCGACAGCGACGAAGACACCCAGGCGCTTCCCAACCGCACTCGTTAACTCCATGAAGGAGGGCGGGTTTCTCGGCTGCACTCTTCTCCTTTGCTCCCCCTTTTGCCGCCCGATGCTTCCTTGGCCCTTGCAGGCCCAGGGAGGGTCGGGTGGTTTTTCCTGCCGAGAAACCCTGGTCATTGCCGCCAGGGGGATGTGGCGCCTTGGCTTCGTGTCCAGAAATGCCTCCATGAAAGGAAGCCAAAGCTTACTTCTCAAAATACCTACTAAAGAGTGGGAATATAATGGTTCGCGTTGGGAAGCCTAGTGAATGCACGGGAGAGGCCTAAAGAACGCGACACGCTTTAGGAGGCGTTATGGATAGCAAGCACACTTCTGCTCAAGTGCCTGTGGCGCCAGAGGCTCAGTCTGGCGCGCAAAAGCCTGCCGAGCGCACGGTGGCTCGGCTGGCGGTGGAGGGCATGACCTGCGCCAGCTGCTCTTCCATCATCGAGAAGATGGTGGGGCGCATGCCCGGTGTCGACAACATCGCAGTGAATCTGGCGGCCAACACGGCCACAGTAGCCTTCGACCCGGCCCAAGAAGACCTGGAAAAGATCTGCACCACCATCGATGACCTGGGCTTTGTGGCCAATGTCATCCCCGAGGAGAATCGTGCGAAGTTCGACGAGGAGCGCCGCGCCAAAGAGCGTGCCTCCGAGCAGCGCGACCTCATGACCTTTGTGGCGGCGCTGGTTCTCACCATCATTATCGTGATCATTTCCATGACGCCTCTGGGCATGGATCTGGCCATGGGGATCTCCATGGGCCTCTTTGGCGCCCATGACCATGCCCAGGCCATGTTGGTCATGAACGTCATCGACTTCATCCTTTGCATCCCGGTGCAGTTTATATGCGGCGCGCGCTACTACCGTGGCATGTGGGGAGCCCTCAAAGCCCGCGCCGGCAACATGGACACGCTGGTGGCGGTGGGCACCACGGTAGCCTTTGCCTATGCGACCTACCTCACCTTTGGGCCGCGTGCGCTCTCGGGCCAGATGGCCCCCTTCGAGACCAGCGCCATGCTCATCACCTTCATGCTGCTGGGCAAGATGCTGGAGCATCGCGCCAAGGGCCGTGCGGGCCAGGCGGTGGAGGAGCTCATGGGCCTCACGCCGCGCGAGGCCCATATCCGCCGAGGTGCAGATGTCATCGACGTCCCCGTGGAGTCTCTGGTGGTGGGCGACGTCGTGGTGGTGCGCCCCGGCGAGCGCATCCCGGCAGACGGCCAGGTGGTCTCGGGTTCCTCCTCGGTAGATGAGTCCATGCTTACCGGCGAGCCCCTCTATCAGGAGAAAGCCCAGGGCGACACAGTCACCGGCGGCACGGTCAACGGCACCGGCGTGCTGGACTTCCGCGTCACCGCGGCAGGCTCTGACACCACGCTGGCAGGCATCGTGCGCATGGTGGAGGCTGCCCAAGGTTCCAAGCCTCCCGTGCAGCGTCTGGCCGATAAGATCAGCGCCGTCTTTGTGCCAGCCGTCCTATCCATCTCAGCGGTCACCTTTGTGGTGTGGATCTGCGTGCTGGCCTCCCAAGGCCCTCTCAACGGCGCTGCGGTCGAGCGCGCCCTCATGGTGGGGGTCTCGGTGATCGTGGTGGCGTGCCCCTGCGCCCTGGGTCTGGCAGTGCCCACTGCCATCATGGTAGGCACCGGCCGCGGCGCCGAGGAAGGCCTGCTCATCAAGGACGGCGAGGCGCTGGAAGGGGCAGGCTCCGTCACCGACGTGGTCTTTGACAAGACCGGCACTCTTACCCAGGGAATGCCTGAGGTGGTCTCGGTAGTCTGCGACCCTGAGGTCTCTCAGGACAAGGCCATGGCCTTGGCTGCCGGCTTGGAGAAGGACAGCGAGCACCCCTTGGCCAAAGCCGTGCTGCTTTGGGCTGCCGAGAGGGATGTGGCCCCAGTGGCAGTGACCTCTTTTGAGGCCCTTGCGGGGCAAGGCATTGCGGCTCAAGGTCCCGATCCTCTCTCCGGCAGGCAGGTGGAGGTGGCCTTTGGCAACCAGCGGCTGCTGGAGTCGCTGGCTGCGCCTATGCCCCAGTGGGCCGTTCAGGATGAAAGCCATGCAGGCACTACGCGCATGTATCTGGTGGCAAACGGCCGCCTTGTCGCGGTGGTGGATGCCCGCGACACGCCAAAGCCCACCGCCCGCGACGGCGTGGCGGCACTTCAGGCTTTGGGTGTGCGTGTGTCCATGCTCTCTGGCGACAACCACAGCGCGGCTCAAGCGGTAGCCGTCGAGGTGGGCATCAAGCCCGAGGATGTCATCGCCGAGGTCTTGCCCCGGGACAAGGCCGGCGAGATCCAGCGCCTCAAGGATGAGGGCCGCAAGGTGGCCATGGTAGGCGACGGCATCAACGACACTCCGGCGCTGGCCACCGCAGATGTGGGCATCGCCATGGGAGCCGGCTCTGACGCTGCTCTCGAGGTGGGTCAGGTAGTGCTCATGCACGACGACGTACGCGACGTCTCTCGAGCCATATCGCTCTCCCGTGCCACCATGCGCAAGATCCATCAGAACTTTGCCTGGGCGCTGGGCTACAACTGCCTGCTCATCCCGCTCGCCTGCGCTGGCATCCTGGCCCCTGAGGTCTCCGGCGCCTGCATGGCGCTCTCCTCGGTGTCGGTGGTCACCAACTCGCTGTTGCTCAAGCGCTGGCGCGCCTAGGGCGGCCCGCCTCGAGTCGGCAGCCGGGAGAGTCCGGGTACAGTAGGGCTAGGACACACGAGCAGGGGAGTGACTATGGATAAAGATTCGGCGCGCGCACGGGCACAGGAGCTTCGCGAGCTACTTGATTACAACGCTTATCGCTACTATGCGCTGGATGATCCAGAAGTCACAGACGCCCAGTTCGACCAGTGGCTGATGGAGCTCCAGGACATCGAGGCCCAATACCCGGATTTGGTGGTGCCCGAGAGCTATACCCAGCGGGTGGGCGGCTACGTAAGCCCGCAGTTTGCCGAGGTCACCCATGCAAGGCCCATGTACTCCATCGATGACGCCATGAATCTGGAGGAGCTGGACGCCTGGTTGGCCAAGACCGACGAAGCGCTGGGGTCGACGCCGGAGCATCCGGTGGCCTATACCTGCGAGCTCAAGATCGACGGGCTGGGCGTGGCGGTCACCTACCGCAACGGCGAGTTCGTGCGGGCGGCCACCCGCGGCAACGGCACGGTGGGCGAGGACGTGACCCTCAACGTGCGCACCATCAAAGACGTGCCGGTGGAGCTCGATGCCAAAGGTCTGGATGCGCTAAGTGACGCTTCGGGACCGCAGGGCCAGTCGCTTCTGGAAGTGCGTGGTGAGGTCTACATGCCCAAGAGCGAGTTCGTGCGCCTCAACAGCGAGCGCGATCTGGCAGGACTGCCGGTCTTTGCCAACCCTCGCAACGCGGCGGCAGGGTCGCTTCGCCAAAAAGACCCCCGCATCACCCGCGGGCGCAAGCTGGCCACCTTCATCTATGCGGTGGCCGACCCCTCCATGGTGCACGTCACCACTCAGCAGCAATTCTTGGAATGGCTCGCCAGCTGCGGTTTTGTGGTGAACGACCACTTCCGCCGCTGCGACAGCGCCGCCGAGGTCCACGAGTTTTGCGCCCAGGCGTTAGCCCAGCGCAACGACCTCAACTACGACATCGACGGCGTGGTGGTCAAGGTGGACTCCTTTGCCAGCCAAGAGGCCCTGGGCTTCACCAGCCGCGCGCCCCGGTGGGCCATCGCCTTCAAGTTCCCGCCAGAGGAAAAAGAGACGGTGCTGCGCGACATCCGCATCCAGGTGGGGCGCACCGGCGTGCTCACACCGGTAGCCGAGTTTGACCCCGTAGTGGTGGCTGGATCCACCATCGCCCGCGCCACGCTCCACAACATGGACGAGATAGAGCGACGCAACGTGCGCGTGGGCGACACCATCATCGTGCACAAGGCTGGCGACGTAATCCCCGAGGTCGTGGGTCCTGTCCTTGCCAAGCGCCCCTCAGACTCGGCGCCCTTCCACATGCCTGCTCTCTGCCCCTCTTGCGGAAGCCCTGTAGTGCACGAGGAGGGCGAAGTGGCCTACCGCTGCATCTCCATCGACTGTCCCGCCCAGTCCTTGGAGCGCTTGGAGCACTGGCAGAGCCGCAAGGCCATGGACATCGACGGCATGGGTCCCGAGATGATCGGACGCCTGGTGGCCGCCGGTTATCTGCGCGACGTGGCAGACATCTACGACAATCTCGATGCCGAGAAGATCGCCGCCTTGCCTACCGGTCGCACCTACCAAACCACCACCAAGACCCATCAGGCGGGCGACCCCATCTTGGTGGGTGTGAAGACGGCAAAAAAGCTTATGGACCAGATCGAGAAGTCCAAAGACCGTCCCTTCTCGCGCGTGATCTTTGGTCTGGGAATCCAACACGTGGGTTCCTCGGTAGCCGATGCGCTTACTGCCGCCTTCCCCAGCTTGCAGGTGCTGGCGAGCGCCACAGAGGAACAGCTGGCCGCAGTGGACGGCGTAGGGCCAGTGGTGGCCTCTACCATCGCGGAGTTCTTCTCCATCCCCGAGAACTTGGAGGTGCTGCACCGCCTAGAGGCTGCAGGCCTGCGCCTAACCGACGAAGCCCCCGCCACTCCCAAGCTACCTCAAACTCTGGCAGGCCTCACCTTTGTGCTCACCGGATCGCTGGACTCCCTTACCCGCGAAGAAGCCGGAGAGGCCTTGAAGGCCTGGGGCGCCAAGGTGTCTGGCAGCGTCTCCAAAAAGACCAGCTACCTGGTGGCAGGCGCCAAAGCGGGTTCCAAGCTCACCAAAGCCCAGTCGCTGGGAGTGCCGGTGCTCGACGAGGAAGCGCTGCTGCATATTATTCAAACTGGAGAGAAACCGGAGGTCTGATAATGGAGAGTTCCAATTCGTCCGCTACCCAACGCCGTGCCCGCGCCGTGAAAATCCTAGGTCGCATTGCCTCGGGTTTATCGGTACTTATGTATGTGTCTTATATCGCTCAGATCTCCAATAATCTGGCGGGAAACTACGGCTCGCCCATTCAGCCCTTTGTGGCCATGGTGAACTGCATCTTTTGGACCGCCTACGGGTTTTTGGAAACGCCGCGGGATACCCCTATCATTGTGGCCAATGTTCCGGGCATCATCTTGGGCTGCATCGCCTTTTTGACGGCGCTGCACTAGCGCGGGCGACGTGCGCTTTGGGGTGGGCCCAGTCAATGAGAAGGGGCGCTCCCCATGGCGCAGGATACGCAGAAGAAAAAAATGCAGGATGTGGCGTTGCAGGGAGTGGCGAGCCGGCAGGATGAGGCAAGCCAGTCTCGCGCGGCTGCGACAGGGCCTGCGGAAGCTAATGGTTTGGCGACAGAGCCTGAGATCTGCGCCCAGCTGCCCGAGAAGCCTTGGATCCGTGTGCTGGCTGCCATCGCCACGGTGCTGGCCGTGATGATGTATGTCTCCTACATCCCGCAGATCACCAACAACCTGGCGGGCGATTATGGCTCGCCGGTGCAACCCTTTGTGGCCTTTGTGGCCTGCACCATTTGGGCGGTCTACGGCTACTGCAAGCGGGACCGCGACTGGGCGCTGGTGGCGGCCAACAGCCCAGGCATCTTCTTTGGCCTGGTCACCTTTTTGACGGCGCTGCACTAGGCGTTGCTGGCTGGCTGTCTTGTGAGCGGAATTACCTGCCATCTGGGTGTGTGCGCCACTTAGCACTCTTGCGTATGGGCGTACTCGCGCTACTGGCCGCGCGCTACTAAGTACTTCTACTTAGTAGCGATCTTCTATGACCTGGGGTTTTCCTTTTAAGTAAGTACTTTCGGGTGGCAATCGGGTCATTTTGGGGCCAAAAAGTACTTAGTAGCAAGCGCCTCGAGACTGTGGGTGCAGCAAGCGCACCAAGACTGTAAGCGCAGCAACCGCAGCAAGCATGGCAAGCGGCACACGACTGTAATGCAGCAATCGGCGTGGGACTGCGAGGGGCGCTCCACCAGACGGCAAATGGCAGCCGCACCAGACCCTCCGCACACATTTTGGGCTTCTCACAGTTACATCACCACTTGGTAACAGCCTGCAGCTCGAAACAAGACCGCTAAATTAGCCTTCTAGGCTTGCCCTTAAGAGCCCATGGGACACGTGTGTCCAGGCGCAACCGACGGCTATTGAGCTGTATCGCTTGGGCGCTCTGCCCCTTCCATAGATGGAGCAGTCGAGGGAGTTCTTATGACACAAGCTGAGCAGCCACGCACCCTCTGGTCGCCGCAGTTCGAGCACGATGCCTGCGGCATCGGCGCCCTGGCGCATCTCAAGGGCAAGAAGAGCCACCAGATGGTAGACGATGCCTTATCGGTACTGGTAAATCTGGAGCATCGTGGCGGCGTGGGCTTGGAGCGCTCCTGCGGCGACGGCGCGGGCATCCTCATGCAGGTGCCGCATAGGTTCTTCCGCAAAGAGGCTCAAAAAGAGGGCTGTCTGCTGCCCGACGAGGGCGACTATGGCGTGGCCATGCTCTTCTTCCCCCAGGACGATTTTGGGGTTCAAGCGGCCATCCGCATTTTCGAGGAGGGTTGCGCGGCTCACGGTCTGCCGCTGCTCTTTTGGCGCAAGGTGCCGGTGGACGCCCATGACCTGGGGGCTTCGGCGCGCGACACCATGCCCACCATCTACCAGGCCTTCATTGGGCGCCCTGAGTCTGTGCTTGCGGGCGACGATTTCGAGCGCGCCCTCTACGTGTGTCGTCGCACCATCGAGAAGACCGCCGAGAAGACCCACGCCCTCAAAGGCCGCATCTTTTATGTGTGCTCCATGAGCGCCAGGACCATCGTGTACAAGGGCATGCTGCTGGCCACCCAGATGCGCCGCTTCTTCACCGACCTCAACGATGCCGCAGTAGAAAGCGCCCTCTGCCTGGTGCACTCCCGCTATTCCACCAACACCACCCCCAGCTGGGAGCGGGCGCACCCCAACCGCTACATCATCCACAACGGCGAGATCAACACCCTCAAGGGCAACGTCAACGCCCTGCGCGCCCGTGAGCCCGAGCTCTATTCGCCGGTGCTGGGCGACAGGCTCGAAGACGTGTTGCCGGTGATCAACCGAGAGGGCTCGGACTCGGCCATTTTGGACAACGTGCTGGAGTTCTTGGTGATGAACGGCCGTTCTATGAGCCGCGCCGCCTCCCTGCTCATCCCCGAGCCCTGGGACAAGAACAAGCACCTCACCTCTGAGCGCCGCGCCTTCGACCAGTATCAGTCCATGCTTATGGAGCCCTGGGACGGCCCGGCCGCCATCGCCTACTCAGACGGCCGCACCCTGGGCGCCTCGCTGGACCGCAACGGCCTTCGCCCAGCCCGCTACTACATCACCCACGACCAGCGCCTGCTGCTTTCCAGCGAGGTAGGCACCTTAGACATCGACCCCGCAGACATCCTGGAGGCCGGCTGCTTGGGTCCTGGCGAGATGCTGCTGGTGCAGCCCGACGAAGGCCGCGTCCTCTGGAACGACGAGATCCGCAACGATCTGGCGGCTCAAAAGCCCTTCCGCCGCTGGATTGGAGACGAGACCCTCACCCTGGAAGACCTGGCAGTGCCAGAAGATTCTCAAGCTGCCGAGAAACCCGCACCCTTCGATGGCGCACCCTTTGCCTTTGCTATGGCTCAGCTGGGCCATAGCTACGATGATGTGGATGAGGCGCTGCGTCCTATGGCAGAACAGGCCAAGGTGCCGCTGGCTTCCATGGGCTTCGATATTCCTCTCGCCTGCCTCTCTGACAAGCCCCGGCCTTTCTACGACTACTTCTACCAGCTCTTTGCCCAGGTCACCAATCCCCCCATCGATGCGCTGCGCGAGAGTCTGGTGACTTCCACTTCGCTCTACCTGGGAAACCACGGCAACTTCCTGGAGGACGCCCGCGATAACTGCCGCCTCATCGCACTGGATGGGCCCATCTTGAGCGAAGAGGACTTCGCAAAGCTCTCCAGCTTGGATCGCACGGGTTTCTCGGCACGTACGTTTGCGTGCACCATAGCCGCAGGCGCTCCTGCGGGGGCTTTAGAGGCGGCCTTGGACCGTCTCTGCCAAGAGGCGGAGGAGGCCATAGCCCAGGACGTCAACATCATTATTTTGAGCGATCGGGCAGGCGCGGACGAGATCCCGGTGCCTTCGCTGTTGGCGCTGGGCGCAGTGCACCACCACCTCATGCGGCGCGGCCTGCGCATGAAGGCCGACATCGTGGTGGACACCGGGGATGCCCTGTGCGCCCATGACTTTGCGGCGCTGGTGGGCTTCTCGGCATCGGGGATCCACCCCTGGGGCGCCCATGACGCCATCCGGCACCTGGCGGCTACCGGGGAGCTGGCGGTCTCGGCGGAGCTGGGCATCCAGAACTTCGACAAGGCGGTCACGGCGGGCATCGTGTCCATCATGTCCAAGATGGGCATCTCCACCATGCAGGGCTACCATGCCGCGCAGATTTTCGAAGCAGTGGGCCTGGCGCCCGAAGTGGTGGACCGCTGCTTCACCGATACCCCCTCGCGCGTGGGTGGCCTCACCTTCGACGACATCCAGCGCGAGCTTTCCGAACGCTTCCGCGAAGTCAAGCTCATCGCCCAAAGTCCTTCGCCTGAGCAGCTGCCTAGCTCAGGCATGACCAAGTGGCGCCCTTTCAACGGCGTCTTTGCGGGAGAAGAGCACCTCATCGACCCCCAGACCATCTATCTGTTGCAGCGGGCCTGCCGCGAGAACAGCCGGGAGCTCTGGGACGAGTACGTGGCCCATGTGCACAGGGCCGGCCGCCCCATGATGCTGCGCGACCTTTTGGGCTTCAAGCCGTTGCCCTCTGGTCCTGTGCCGCTGGAAGAGGTGGAGAGCGCCGCGAGCATTTGCCGCCGCTTCAACACCGGCGCCATGAGCTACGGCTCCATCTCCAAAGAGGCTCACGAGTGCCTGGCCATCGCCATGAATCGCCTGGGCGGCCGGTCTAACACCGGCGAGGGCGGCGAGGACCCTGCCCGCGAGACGCCGTTGGCTCCCGGCAGCGCCCCCTGGTGGAAGCCCGGCGACACCGCCAAGAGCGCCATCAAGCAGGTGGCCTCGGGACGCTTCGGCGTCACCAGCCGCTATCTGGGCAGCGCCACGGAGATCCAAATCAAGATGGCCCAAGGCGCCAAGCCCGGCGAGGGCGGCCACCTGCCCGGCAAGAAGGTCTATCCCTGGATCGCCGAGGTGCGCCGCTCCACCCCGGGCGTGGGCCTCATCAGCCCGCCGCCCCACCACGACATCTACTCTATCGAGGACCTGGCCGAGCTCATCTTCGATCTCAAGAACGCCAATCCGGGCGCGCGCGTCTCGGTGAAGCTGGTGGCAGAAGCCGGCGTAGGCACCATTGCCACCGGTGTGGCCAAGGGCGGTGCCGACAAGATTCTCATCTCCGGATCCAACGGCGGCACCGGCGCCGCACCTCGCGATTCCATCTACCATGCCGGCTTACCTCTGGAGTTGGGACTGGCAGAGGCCCAGCAAACGCTGCTGCAAAACGGCCTGCGCTCCCGCGTGGTCATGGAGGCCGACGGCAAGCTCATGTGCGGCCGCGACGTGGCTATCGCTGCCCTTCTGGGGGCCGAGGAGTTTGGCTTTGCCACCATGCCCCTCATCGCCATGGGCTGCCTCATGCAGCGCGACTGCCAAAAGGACACCTGTCCGGCGGGCATCGCCACCCAAAACAAGAGCCTGCGCTGCCAGTTTGCCGCAAGCCCAGACCACGTGGTGAACTTCATGATGTTTGTGGCTCAGGAGCTGCGCCACCTCATGGCAGACCTGGGCTTTAGGACAGTGGACGAGATGGTGGGCCATCCCGAGTGCCTGGTGCAGCTGGAAGAAGCCGGCGGCTGGAAGGCCTCCACGCTGGATCTCTCTGCAGTGCTTGCCAACGGCGCCAACGCCTACGGCCTGGATATCCCGGGGGCCGCCGGCCGCCGCTTCCTGGATGAGATGGCCTTTGACCTGGCGCTGGAAAAGACGCTGGATGCCACGCTCTTCATCCCCTATACCGCGGCGGCCCGCCAGCACTTGGAGCCCATCGCCTTCCACGCAGACCTGGCCAACGTCAACCGCTGCGTGGGCACCATGCTGGGCGCGGCAGTGACCGCCCAGCATCCCGAGGGGCTGCCAGACGACACCATCAAGATCCAGTGCACCGGCTCCGGCGGCCAGTCTTTTGGCGCGTTCTTGCCTGCAGGCGTAAGCCTCACTATCACCGGCGACGCCAACGACTACTTTGGCAAGGGTTTGTCGGGAGGCATTTTGGCGGTGCATCCCAGCTCCAAGGCCACCTACAAGTTCAACGAGAACCTGTCCATCGGCAACGTGGCCTTCTACGGCGCCACGGCGGGCAAAGGCTTCATCAACGGGTTGGCTGGCCAGCGCTTTGGCGTGAGAAACTCTGGAGCCACGCTGGTGTGCGAGGGAGTGGGAAACCACGGCTGCGAATATATGACCGGCGGCGTCGCCCTTATCCTGGGCGAGGTGGGCGTGAACTTCGCCGCGGGCATGAGCGGAGGCGTGGCCTATGTGTTCGACGAGTTGAACACCTTGGACGGCCGGGTGAACCACGAGCTGGTAGACGTGCTTCCGGCAGACGAGAAGGACCTGGCCATCATTCGCGAGCTTATTCAGGAGCACGTGGGGCATACCCTGAGCCCCTTGGGCATCAAGCTGCTCTATCGCTTCGAGGTGCTAGGGCCCAAGTTCAAAAAGGTGCTCCCTCGCGACTATGCGCGAGTGACGGCACTGATGGATTCGGCGATGGCCGAGGGCGCAACCCGCTCCGAGGCCGAGACCATGGCCTTCGACGCCATGCGCATGGGGAGGTAGACCATGGGAAAAGTTGGCGGCTTCTTAGAGTTCGACCGCACCACCCACAGCGAGCGGCCAGTGGCGGAGCGCCTGAAAGACTTTGGCGACATCGCGCTTCCGCTTCCCGACGAGGAACAGCGCTTTCAAGCCTGCCGCTGCATGAACTGCGGCGTGGCCTTTTGCCAGACCGGCGCCTCCTTTGGAGGCGCCAGGACGAGTGGCTGTCCGCTGTACAACCTCATCCCCGAGTGGAACGATCTTGTCTGGCGCGGCCTCTGGGACCAGGCGGCTGCCCGCATGCGCATCACCAACCCCTTCCCGGAGTTTACCGGACGGGTGTGCCCGGCCCTCTGCGAGGCGGCCTGCAACCTGGGCCGCGATCGCGGAGCCACCATCATCAAAGACGACGAGCGCGCCATCTCCGACCACGAATGGGCTTCAGGCGGCCCGGCTCCGCTCTTCTCGGCTGCCGATAAACCCGCAGCCTCTGGGGCCGCCACCTCTGGGGAGGCTCCGACTTCTGTGGCGGTGGTGGGCTCTGGGCCTTCTGGCTTGGCCGTTGCCTGGGAGCTTCGCCGTCGGGGCTTTGCGGTGCGTGTCTTCGAGAAGTCCGACGCAGCCGGCGGCCTTCTGCGCTACGGCATCCCTGCCATGAAGCTGCCCAAGGATGTGGTGGAGCGCCGCATCCAGTGGATGCGCGACCAGGGGATAGCGTTCGAGCTCGACTATGACGCAGCCGCAGAGGAGAGCGTTTCTCGGCTGTGCGGCGATTTCGACGCCGTGGTGCTTGCAGCAGGGGCAGGGGAGCCTCGGCGCTTGAGGGTGCCCGGCGCCCAGTTGGATGGCGTGGTATTGGCCGTGGACTACCTCACTGCGTCCACCAAGGCAGTGGAGGGAGCCGGAGGGGATCGTGCGGCCTATGACCCAGCCATCAGCGCCGAGGGCAAGGACGTGGTGGTCATAGGCGGCGGAGACACCGGCACCGACTGCGTGGCTACCGCGTTGCGCCAAGGCGCGCGCTCGGTGAGGCAGCTAGAATTCATGCCCCAGCCGCCTGAGCATCGTCTGCCCTCCAACCCTTGGCCCGAGTGGCCCATCGAGCTCAAGGTGGACTACGGCCAGCAGGAAGCCATTCAGGTGGAGGGCGAAGATCCGCGCACCTTTGGCGCCGATACCCTGGAGCTTCTGGGTGACGAAACCGGGGCGGTGCAATCCTTGCGCTTCGCCCATCTGGACTGGTCTGGCGGCACCCCGGTGCGCATCGAGGGTTCTGAAGAAGAAATCCCTGCCCAGCTAGTGCTTATCGCCATGGGTTTCACCGGCCCTGCTCCGGAGCTCTTGGAAGCCTTTGGCGTGGCCGTGCAGGAGCAGCGCACGCTACCCGCCACGGCGCCTCAAAACCATCGCGCCCTGCGCACCCCTGACGCACCGGGCTTCTCGACTCCCGTGTATGTGGCGGGCAACACCCGCTCTGGCGCCTCGCTGGTGGTGAGCGCCATCGCCGACGGCCTCCTGTGCGCCAGAGAGGTAGCCGCTGGGCTGGACCGTTAATCTGGGGTAGCTTACCGGGTACCTCGCTGCTGGCTGGCTGCCTCGCGCCATCTGGGGCGGCCGCTGCTTGCGAGTCCACGGCCTACTGGCTGCCCCGTATTGTCTGGGTGGCCGTTCGTATTGCGTACTAGCTACCCTGGCAACAATGGGGGTGTTGCGGAAAATCCGACTTCATCCCCCCGATGTTATTGGGCAAAACCCGCAAATCTCGCAAAAGCCCAACAGCACAGAAGGGTCTTGCCGGATACCCTCTCAAGCACTGTTACTCCGCCCGCAGATCTGGCTTCCCAGGGGAAGCCAGATCTGCGAACTTATTTGCTGCGGGAAAGCGGTAACTGTTCTTGGAGCTCAGGGGCTCTGCCAAGTAGTACAGGTTGGCAGGTATCTCTGCCAACCAGCATAGAATGGAAGACCATGGAGTCTTACAGCCTTCCAATCTAGGTAAATTGGCGCTGGGGTTTGTAAAACCCCAGCGCCAAATTGGTGTTTGTGGCAGAAGGACATCAAATTGTTGCTGCCATCCTGCACAGACTGGCAGCCTCCACTGCCAACTAGCACAGATTGCCAGCCGTTACCGAAGCAGGCATCCCCCAAGGATCGCCTGCGAGTTTCAGGAATAAAAATACATACTAAGCATCAACGCAAGTAATAAATAAACAGATATGAATATCAATAGTCATTTCTAGACTTCATATCTACTGCTATCGCAAACAACCTGGTAATAGGTTGCATAACAGCCTATTGATTTCTGAAAAATAGGCACCCTTTTACATACCTAAAAGTACATTGAAAATAGAATATAGGGGCGTATATTCACTAATACGTGATAAAGTGCGCCAACGCTCACTCGACTCGGCGTGGCGCATCTGTTCGAGAGGTGGGAGTCATGAAAGGCCACATATCTAAGAAACGCGCCTTCGCCTTCCTGCTTTCGCTCTTACTGACAGTGCAGATGACGCTGCCAGCAGGTTGCCTGGAAGCCATTGCGCAATCCGTCGTGGGGGAGGGCATAGATTCTGAGCTAATCGCGGTTCAGGATGAGTCTGCTCTCGACCAACAGGTCTCAGACGATCAAGCGGCGCAACTTGACGGTTCGGCTGCCGAGAAGCCCGAATCCCCAGCTGCTGATCTCGAGGTGTCGAAGGAGGCGCCTTCTCAAGCTGAGGGAGATCTCAAGCAAGAGGCTCCTCAACCGGGTGTTGAAGCTGCCTCACAGCCTGCGAAGGCAGCGGCTCGAGCAGCCGACACCACAGTGGGGAGCATGGTTATTTCCGGCGGCGTGGCCGGTACCGACTATACCGTCAGCGGCGCCACCGTTGTGGTCAACACCTCAACGCCGTTGACGTTCAAGGGCACCCTGACCAACGGTACTGTGCAGATCAAGCAGGGCGCATCGGCCAACATCACCCTTGCCGGCGTCACCATCACGTCCAACACCAACAGCTCGCCCATCAATCTCATGGGCAGCGGCACCACTCTCAAGCTCTTTTTGGCCGACGGCACCGCGAACAACCTCACAGCGAACCTTGGTCAATATTGTGCTGGCATCCACTGCGGCGCGGGATCGACCCTCTACATCGACGACTCGGTAGCCAACTGGAGCGGCTCCACCCACGTGGAGGTTCTCAATGGCGTGGTAGACACCACTGCAACCTTGGACAATGGCACCTCGGTGACCAAAGGCGATCCGGTCACCCGTCTCGCCAGCTCCAACCCCGGCTCTTTGGTCGTCAAAGGCGGCTATGGGAGCGGCGCCATTGGTTCTGGCAGTAACGAGAACGCCGGTAACATGATCTTTGACGGCGGCACCATCACCGCCTATTCCGCAGGCGGCCATGCCAACAATGGCGGCACCAATGCCAACCAGAGTTGGAGCTCCGGCACGGGCATCGGCGCCGGTGCGGCAGGTGGCGCCACCAATATGTGGTTCAACGGAGCGCGTGTGGCCGCTTATGGCTCTTACCACGGCGCGGGAGTGGGTGCAGGTTGGTCCAGCGGCTCTGGAGGTTCGGCTCAGACTGGCGCTGTGGCTGGCAGCGGAAACTCGAAGTGCGGCAACATCTACATCAACGCTGGCTATCTTACCTCCCAGGGTTATGCCCACGGCAACGCTTTTGGTGGCGCTTGCGGCACCAACGCAAACCAGTGCATCATACGCATCACCGGTGGCACCTTGCATCCCTCCTCCTATACCGACAAGTTCGATATCGGCGGATCCGGTGGCTACACCATCGTCACTGGCGGCTCGGTCTATGTGAGCAATAAGAGCAAATTTACTGGCGTGGGAGATACAGCCTTCAACACCCAGGACGTGGCCTCGTGGAGCGATGTCACCGCTCTTGGCGGCTCTTTGCCTGCCACCGACAAAGTCTTTATGCTCACGGTGGATCTTTCCACCTCCTCAGAGAAGCTCAGCAACGAGAAGCTAGAAGACTTCAAGCTGTTCATCGGCGGCGAGGATGCCCATTACGGAGCTCCCACCGAGTTTGAAAACGGTAAGCTCTATCTCTGGCTTCCCGAATGGGTAGCCAAGCCCAATGCAGAAAAAGAAGTACGTATCGAGATGTCTGTGCGGCAGGCCGACGGCACTGTGAAGAAAATCGACCCCCTCTTCATAGCCAAGCCCTCGGCTTCCGATGCTACTCAGACAGTGAAGCGCTACATCGAGTTCGACTTCCCTTCAGACTACGCCAAGACGTTGGAGAAGGACTATGATGGACTGCCCTTCCCAGCCCTCACCGTGGATGCCACGCATCCCATCAATATCGAGCGCACTGTAGGTAACAGCGTTGTCAAAGAGACGCTCAACCAGCCAGAAGAAGTCAAGTTCAAGTATCAGATGCTCGCTCAAAATGAGGCGGGTGAATGGGTGCCCACCGGCAGTGAGTCCGAAGAGGGCAGTGCCACGCTGCCTGCCGATACTGGCCGCTTCCAAGTGACCATGACTTCCTACCAGTACGCCAAAGACCCCAGCTACGCTGCCAGCTACTGGGGCCATCAGGCCAAGGGTGTGGCGACCATCAACGCCGTGCCCGCCGTCCTTACCATGGAAGCCGCCCCTGAGTGGGGTAATCTGGCCGACGACGGCACCTGGACCCCCATCACCCAGGAGAACGCCGACGCCGGTATGGCCGGCAACCGCCTGAAGCTCCAGTTCAACATTCGCAGCGCCAATACCACGGCTCTCACTTGCGCTGCACCCACCGGCTCCTTCCAGGTCTCTATTGACGGAAAAGAGGTGGGTAAGCCTATTGCGCTCACCAAAGAAGCGGTGGAGGCCTCCAAAGGCTCGACTATCGCCAACCCCGACCTCTCCGTGACCTCCACCACCGGCGGCACCGAGACCCGTCACGCCACACAGGTGACCTACTACTTCGATCCCACCAACAACGACGCTCTGCTCAAGGCTCTCGAAGACGCCTCCAAGGGCGGCGAGCACAAGGTGAACATCGAGTACAAGGCCGACAAGAACTACATCCAGGGCGTCGACAAAAACCCCGACAACGCCAAGGAAGACGACACCTTCATCGTGCCGGTGCCTCCCACCACCGACGTCAAGCCTGATCCCGACAAGGACCCCAACGTCGACATCGAAGACGTCGATCCTGATCCCGACGATCCTGACAACCCCGACAACCCGGACAATCCCGATGACAAGGGCACCAAGGTGGTCCACAAATCGGTGACCTTGCGCTACAGCGAGTACTCGTCTAAGACCCTGGGCCTCACGTTCGAGTCCACCTCATCCATGCCTATGACCTGCAGCACCGCCAATGGCGCAGTGGCCGAGCTTGTGGCAGACAGCGAAGGCAATGTGCTCGACGCATCAGGCAAAGTGAACATCAAGGTCAACAGCTGCGGCACCACCCGCATCGTTATGGAGCAGGCGCCCAATGCGCTCTACACCGGCACCAAGGTCATCTTGGACGTCCGTGTCATCCCTGACGAGTCCTTAAAGCCCCAGGTGCAAATTCGCCTGGTCACCAACAACCTCACCCATCCTGGCGAGCCTGCGCGTCCCGGCGACGAGATCGAGTATCTGGTCACCGGTCTCAACCTGGTCAAAGGTTCTGCCTGGCAAACCGCCAAGCTCTTGGACACCATGGATCCTCGCTTGGAGCTGATCGAAGACAGCGTGAGCATTACCGACAATTACGCTACTCCCGACGTCTCCACTCGTCTGGGCACCGATGAGTTCTATGCAGCTGCTGCCAATGCGGGCTTCAAATGGAGCGATTTCGATTGGGATGCGCTGGCGGCAGAGGAAGGCTCAGGAGACGGCCAGTACATCTTCGACAAGGCAGCCTCCAAGGTCACCAGTTCCGTGGGCACCGTGTACGGTGGCCAGTCGGTAACCATGCGCTTCAAAGCCAAGCTGGCGTCCGGCACCGCCAACCGTCCGCAAAACCCCGACGAACCCAAGGATATCGAACCTGGTCCTGGTGGCGAGGGCACCTACGGCGTCAAATAGAATCCAGCCCCTGGTGAGACTCCCAAAGATCCCACACCTCTCGACCCCAAGGATCCCAAAGACATCTTGGTCATAGGCGACGGCGCAGAGGGAGACCCTGACAACCCAGACGATCCCGATGACCCCAACAATCCCGATAACCCCAGCTATGATCCCAATCCCACAGATCCCGGCGTCGTCCCGCCGCTGCCCATCATCCCCAAGGATCCTGTGATGGACCCCGATCCTGACGATCCCGATGCCAAGCCTGACGTCACGGTGGAAAAGACTGCTGAGAACCTCACCCATCCTGAGGCCAAGCATGCCATGGTGGGGGACGAGATCGCCTACGCCATCACCCTGAGCAACCGGGGCAAAGACACCGCCTGGTATTCGCCGGCCATCTGCGACCCTCTGCCTCAAGGCTTGGAGCTCATTCCCGGCACCCTCAAGCTCACGGGCGTCGACGGCGCCACCCAAGAGGTGAGCGACAGCGTCTACAGCGAGAAGTCGCGCGTCATCGCCCTCTACGTGGACGACCTTTACGGCGGCGAGCAGGTGACCTTGACCTTCAAGTGCCGGGTAACCCCTGACGCCCAAGGCACCCAGGGCACCAATGTGGCCTATAGCACCGGCCAAACCCCCAGCGACCGTTGGAAAGAGGAGCATCCAGATCCGGATCCCGACAACCCGGATAACCCTGACAACCCGGATAACCCTGACAATCCGGATAACCCAGACAACCCGGACAATCCCGACAATCCCAAGCCTAGGCCTAAGCCCGGCGACCCCTTCGTGCCAGACCCCAAGCCCGGCGACGACCCCACAGATCCTGATTACGATCCTTGGAAGGACACCGATTGGGACAACTTCCCTGATGGCGGCACTCCCGCGCCCAAGCCTTCGGACCCCGCGCCTACGGGCACTGAGTCGGGCATCATTCCTGCCGACCCTGCCGATGAAGGTCTCGCCATGGACCTTACCGGAGAGAACCTCACTCGCGATATCTCCCATACCATGGTGGGCGACACCATCCGCTACACCGCCACCTTCACCAATACCCAGGATCACACACAGCTCTATGACACGGTGCTGCGCAACCTGGTGCCCGAAGGGCTCGAGGTGGTTCCCGGCTCCATCCATGTAGAGGTTCCCAATATCCAGACGCCCTCAACCTTCCGTCTGCGCCTGGCAGCTCCCATGAGCGGTGTCGAGACCTTCTCGGCAGCAGAGGAAGACCAAGTCCAGGCATTGCGCCAGGCTCCTTTGGCTCTGGCTGCAGAAGATGAGGCTGCCTCTCTGGACGTCCAAGATGCCGAGAATCCCCAGCCCTCGCAGGATGACTACCTCACCTTCCCTGTGGCCGATGAGGCATATAACGCCACGAGCCGCACCATCGGCGTGCATTCAGGCCATATGCCCGCGGGGACCTCGGTGCGCCTGGTCTACGACGCTACGGTTGGCCCCAAGGCGGCCGGCAAGACCATCGTCGACCATGCTTGGGGCCATGGCTACAAGCCCAGCGCCTACGACGTGGACGGCGAGCAGCCCACCATCGGCAAGAGCTTCGCGCCTGCGGGTGGCCTGGAGGCCTTCCTGGCCAGCGAAGGCCTGGCTACCCTCCCGGCGCGCCACGAGATCCCTGTGAGCGAGATCGTCGATCCTGAAGACGGCGAGGTCCAGCTGGTGAAGACTGCGCAAAACCTCACTACTTCCTCGGGGGAGACCTATGTGGGCGACAGGATCCTCTACACGCTCACGCTTGCCAATGGCACTGCCGGCTCCATGGTCTTCGACGCCATCATCGAGGACACACTGCCCGCAGGGCTTACCCTCGACGAGTCCACCGTCTCCTTGAAGACTGCCGCCGGACGCATAGTGAGCTGCAGCAATGTCTATGACGCGGCAAGCCGCCGCCTCTCTGTGGCAGCCGGCGACATCGCCGGCGGCGCCTCTGCCGTGCTTACCTTCGAGGCGACGGTCAACGAGCAGGCGCTCTCCGGCGACGTGGGCAACGTGGCCCTCGCTTTCGGCACCAAGCCTTCGCAGCTTCCTGACGAGGGGCATACCCCTCTGACGCCTGGCACGCGCTATGACCCGCCCCAGGGCTGGGACTCGTTCCTGGCTCAACAGGACGGCCTCCTCTCCGTCTCCAGCGGCGAGCCTGTCTATCCGTCGCCTGAGGCGGGAGTGGCCAACCGTACCAAGGTGACGGTGCTGCCCGCGCGCGGGAGCCGCATCATGCCCAAGACCGGCGATGTCGCGACACTGGCGCCGCTGATGTCGCTCTTGGGGGCCGTCTCTGTCACCCTTACCGCAGCTGTGCGCCGCAAGCGCTTCTAGCATTCAGTAAGTAAAGCGCCAAGGCCGCAAACGCGACCGATAGTCTCGCAAAGTCCAGCATCCCTCATCAGGGGTGCTGGACTTTTTTGGAAACGTGAACGAGGTTGCCCAATAACCCTTTATGCATGCACTATATATAAACATAAAATATAGATATACAAAAATATAAAACTATAGCAATTAACCTCGGCAACCAGTGGCATAAATTAGTGGATTCTTTGACTTGAAAATATGAGTTATCAGAGTATATTCAGAGATAACTCTACTTTTGGGCCCCCTAGGCGATCAGGGTGCAAGACCTGTCGTCGCCCTCTGAGCCCTACGTTTCTTATGAGAGGCAGAAGCATGAACGCATCAATGATCAAGAAACGCATTTTTTGCCTTCGCGCTCACATTCCTGCTGGCTACTCAGATGTTCGCTCCGGGTGCCGCAATGCAGGTGCTGGCCGATGAGCTAGGGGCGCCCTCTTCGGGTCCTGTCGCTTTGGCCACCTCGGAGTCTGAGGCAGCTCCCTTGGCCCCAGAGGCATCGGCAGACCCCGCACCTTCTGAGGAAGCCGCTCCAGAGGAGAGCCAACCAGAGGCCCCAGACGCCCTTCCTACCGAGAAGGACGCACCTTCCTCGCAAGAGGCAGCTCCTGTTGCTGCGGTGAGCGTGGAGCTAGTGACACCTTCTGTGAACGACACTGCCGATGTAGTGCTCAAGAAGGCCGCTGCAGCTGCGGGTGTGGAAACCGACTACGGTGGGCTCACCATCTCTGGTGGCACGGCTGGCACCGACTATGCGTTGGAGACCGTTGCTTACACGCGAATCGGCCGCGGCAGCAACGAGAGCACGCAATACCAAGACGGCCGCAGCTTTCCTGCAGGGGGTTCCAACACCCAAAACATCTCGATGCTGGTGATCAAGCAGAGCGGTACCTACACCATTCGTAACACCGCCGGCGCCGGCACTGCGGTAGCCACGGGCATCCGAGTGGCTCCCGGCGTCCATGCCAACATCACCTTCGCTGGCGTGAATATCAACGGCAAGTTTCCCATGGACATCGCGACCAACTCCCATGCTTCCGGCAATGGCACCTCTGAGGTGTCAGAGGCAGATGTGGCCAATAAGACCACTGTGCATATCACTCTTGCGGATGGTACTGCCAACACTCTTTACAACAGCAACTTCGCCACGAAAGACACGGGAAGCAACGATACCTCGGCTGCACAGTTCCCCGGTCTTCGCTGCGGCGAGGGCTCGGTCCTGGTGATCGACGACGCAGTGACCAATGTGGACACCTCTGGAAACCCCATCACTCCCGAGCAGGGCATGATTCCTGCGGGAGTCAGCTATGTCTCCAAAGAAGGCACAGTGAAGACCTCGACGGGGAAGGGCTCCGACCTCGCTTCCAGCCTTTCTAACCTCGAGAGCGCCAACCCTGGTTCTCTGGCGGTCTACAGCGGCGTCCGCTCTGCTGCCATTGGCGGCGGTCCCATCGAGAATTCTGGCGACATGACCTTCAATGGCGGGAACATCCGAGCCTATGCCCAAGATCCCGGCGCCATCGGCGGCAATCCCGGCGGCAACGGCTCTGGGTGCGGCATCGGCGGTGGTCACGCAGGCGGTGGCACCACCATGACGTTCAACGGCGGCACTGTGGATGCCAGCGCCTCCTACCACGGCGCTGCCATCGGCGGCGGCTGCACCTATACCGGTGGCATGTCACGCAGCACTACCACCTATCCTTTGCGTGATGCCCTCATCTCTCGCACTGCAAATAAAACCATTGCGGGCGACATCACCATCAACGGCGGCTATATCAAGGCTCAAGGCTACTATCACTCCAACGCCTTTGGTCAAGGATGCGGCGGTACCAATACAGGCCATACCATCCTTATTACAGGCGGTACTCTGGAGCCTGGTTTTGGCGGCAATCCTTCATTTTTGGAAATTGGCGGAGACCGGGGCTATGTGGTCATCACCGGCGGTTCGGTGAAATGCACCCCCGGATATTTTCAGGGCAACGACAACGACGGCTTGGCTTACGGCGACCTCGAGCGCAAGACCAAGGTGTCCATGATGACGGTTAACGTGGCGCCTAAGATCGAGTCGATGGCCAGCGAGGCTGGAGTGACCCCCAATCTCAATGCCCATCTTGAGTCTTGGGAGCTCTTGCTTGACAAGTTCCCCACTACCCCGCCTTATGGAGCCCCGGCATCTTTCCTTCAGGGCAAGCTCTATCTATGGCTACCGGTCGGCACAAACCAAGATCATCAGATCGATGCCAATTTCCACTATTACGTGGGCGACAAGCTCCTTTCCTCTAACACTACGTTGCCTTCCGGTTCTTCAGGCTCCGGCGACACTGTGGCCAAAGAATGGGAGCACTTCACACTGGACGAGACGTTCATCAAGCAAAATTGGAGCAAGTACTACGACGGCGAAGCGCTGGCCCCTGTGGACGTGCAAGCCAATCCTATCAGGGTGGAGAATCCTGCCGGCGGAAGCCTCAACGACAACGGGGCCATCAAGTACAACTTCCAACAGGTGAACGAGGATGGCGAGGCTTTGAGTGCTGCGGTAACCGGCAGCCATACCCCGTCCGACGCCGGCCTCTACGAGATCGAGGTGCGCTCTGATCAATATCACAACAACACGACATTCGCTCAAACCTATTGGGGGCATAGCGCCACAGGACAAGCCGTAATCTACCCCGTATGCTCGGCTACTACTGCTGAGGTAAAGCAAGGCGTCACACTCACCTACACCGACCAAGACGGCAATCAGCAGAGCAAGACTTACACCGCCCCCACCTGGGCGCAGGACGACAATGCGGGCAATTTCAACGCCGCTACCAACAATCACTTGGTAGTGCCGGTGGATATTACCAGCGGACTGCTGCCAGATGGCTCCGGCGCCATGAGCTCTGCCAAGTGCAAGGCTCCCACCGGCCGCCTGCAGCTTTATATCGATGGGCGCAAGGTAAGCGAAGCCCACGGCGGCGTCATAGAGCTCACCCGCCAAGACATGGAAGACGCCAAGACCGCCAACCAGTGGATCGAGAAGGACGACGCGGGCCGCGAGCATTCCATGGCGTACTTCAACCTCACCCGCTCGCAGCTAGAGGCTTTTGGCCTTGCCGATAAAAGCGGCCAAGGCAACGAGCATACCGTGTTGGTGGAGTATACCAGCGCCAAGGAGGGCGCCGCGCCACGCGACACCCAGGAAGACGAGCCTGCAGGCCCAAGCGACCTCAAGAAAGACGGCCCAGGCGAGCCCTTTACGCCTGCTCACAACGATTCAGCCTATGTGAACTACTACGAATCCGACACCGGCGAGTCTGTGGTCCAAATCGACCTTGCGGTCCCTGACTTCAAGCTCTTCAACGAGATTGGCACCGGCTACGTGCCCAATGGCGAGGGCTTGGAAGACAGCCAGCAAACAGCCAATGATGCCAAGCTCAAGCTCGACGAGACCCACGAACGCGATCTGACGCTCAAGGAAGGGGAGGACGAGTCAAAGCGCAACATTCGCGACGACATCGAGGTCAAGAGCTTCCGCGACGAGGTGGACGATGACGGCAATGTCACCAAAACCCACGAGAATTGGTTCCCGCTCTATGTGCAAACAAACTCCATCGGCGACATCGAGTTCACCAGCTCCAATCCCACGGTGATCTCCATTGAGCCCAACGGCTACACCACCGACCGCACCTATGTGGAGAACAAGACAGACTACGGTGTGGCGGCCAAGGCCAAGGTTCTCTCGGCAGGCAAAACCACCATCACTGCCACGCTCAAGGGTACTGGTGCGTTCTCGGGTGCCACCAAATCCTTCGATGTCTATGTATTCCCCGACCTCGCAAAGAAGCCCGAGCTTTCCATTACGCAAACCACCTATGACACCACCCGAGAAGACGGCACCATCCGCCCCGGCGATGTGCTGCGCACGGTGGTCAAGGTTACCAACACCACAAAGGATTCTGCCTGCATCGACCCGGTGGTCACCATCTCGGTGCCTGCTGACACCACCTTCAAGCGCCTGGTGGCCGTCGATCCTCTGGGCAACGAAGTGGACCTCACCGACCAGGTGAAAGACAAGATCAAAGACGGTGTGGTCACCGTAGACTCGCTCACCACCATCTTTGGTGAGGAAACTTACACGCTCAAGATGGATGTGGAGGTAAAGACCAGCGTCGTCGACTCTGCCAACCCCGACCGCACGCCGCAGCTTACCAGCGAGTCTTCTGCCAAGGGCATCTACGGCGTGAACAAGGACCAGTTCGACTGGGACAACCGCCTCGACAAAGACGGCAACCCGGTAGATAAGGTCACCGCCGCCGCAGATCCCACCACTTCCGATCCCAATCCTGCAGATCCTAAAGACCCGGTCAAAGAGGTGGAGGATATTCTCGGCGGCGATCTGGTGGATCCCACACCCAACCCGCCCACAGACCCAGTGAAGCCCGGCGTGCCGGTGGACAAGGTCACGCCTGACTCTCCGCTGGACGATGCCAGAAAGCCGCTGCCCTCAGACCCTTCCAACCCTGATGCGGATCCCAAGCCTGACCCTGACAACCCCAGCCCTATCAAGCCGGGCGACCGCATCGTGAAGATCGGCGACACAGACGATCCCAAGACCCCAGAGGACATCGCCAAAGAGGTCGAGGAGCAGATCAAGAAGAAGCGCGAAGAGGACCCTGAGGCAGACCATGTGGACATCCCCGTGGTCATCGAGCGCGACGATCCTGACAATCCCGATGGCGATCCAGAGCAAATCACGGTCATCGTCACGGTGCCCATCCCCAAGGACGACCCTTCGGAAGACCCCGCCAAAGATCCCGACGACCGCGACGACCACGATCTCGTGGTAGTTCCCACCGATCCCGATCCCGACCAAGGCGATATCTCCATCACCAAGACCTGGTCCAATGCCACCCCGGGCGCCGATAAGCGCGCCAACCAAGAGATCGTGCAGGTGGGCGACCAGCTGCTCTACACCATCACGCTCGCCAACACCAAGGTGGGCTCGGCCTATTACGGCGCCAAGGTGGCAGACGAGCTGCCCGCCGGCATGGAATACATCCCCGGCTCCATCGAGGTCACCACCAACCTGGGCGCCAAGCTGACCCAGGATGACTTCACCGCAGACTACAATGCCGCCAGCCGCAAGCTCTATATCGCCGTAGGCCACATCTATGGCGGCGAGTCTGCCATCGCCACTTTCAAGGTGAAAGTCACTTCCGAGCGCCTCAACTACAACGAGCCTCAGACGTTGCCCAACGTGGCGCGCGCCTTTGGCACCAAGCCCACCGACACTGTCAAAGACCCCGAGCCCGATCCGGACGACCCAGACCATACCCCCGAACTTCCCAAAGAGATCAAGATTCCCGACGGCACCCCTGGTCCCTTTGGCGACGAGAACCCGCCTGCCGAGGACCCGGCAGACAAGGACCGCGATCCCGAGAAACCCGCCCAAATCAACCTGGAATACACCGTCAAGGTGAAAAAGGTGGCCGACGATGCCGAGAAGACCGCGGTCTCCCGCGACGAGCTTCTGGGCACCTTGAGGGATTTGGCCAAGGCTGATGGCCATGACCTGTCCGCTAAGCCCGATACCCTGCACTTCCATGCCAAGGAGTCTGAGCTCAAGCAGGCTGCCGCCGACGCGAGCGACCTGGCAGGCGAGGTCACAGGCGACGAATCCACCGCGCTCACTGCAACCGGCGAATCCACGCTGAGCACTACCTTCGTGCGGCCCAGCGGCGCCAAGGTCACCGCGGTGCTCCACCACATCGTGTGGGACGAGGAGGGCGGCGAGCCTGAGGACAAGCCGGATGCCTTCAGCGCCGACACCCAGGTTTCTGAGAACATCAGCAAGGGCACCATCACCCAAGAGCAGCTCTTCGAGCGTGCGCTCAATCTGGCCCAGTCCAAGGGCGGCCTCAACATCCCTGTGGGCATGAAGCGTCAAAACTTCAAGCTCATGCGCCAGAGCGCCGACGGCCAGTGGGTGGAGGTGGGCGCCGACGAGCCCATCGACCTGTCCCAGGTGGGCACTTACAAGTTCGAGGCCAACTATGAGCGCGAGGCCTCGGACGGCGTGCGCGCTATGGCAGGCCCCCTGTCGCTCACCTACGGGCTCTTCAAGTCCGGCCCCCAGAGCGAGAGCGGCCCCGGCACCTCTGGCCCGATAGCGCCCTCGGATCCCGATCCTGCCAAGGTGCAGGTCTCCAAAGAGTCTGCCAACACCACGCCCCATGAGGACGGCCAAGTGCACGTGGGCGACCTTTTGTCCTACGTAATCACTGTGTCCAATGAGGATGAGCCCTCCACCTGCTGCTATGACTTGGTCATCTCCGACGAGCTTCCTGAGGGCCTCGAGGTGGTCTCCGGTTCTCTCAAGATGATCCTGCCGGGCGGCGCCGAGAAGGAAGTGCCGGATTCGGTTTACGACCCGCTCACCCACTCGCTATCGGTCTACGGCGGCTACCTCAAGGGCGGCGAGACTGTCAAGCTTCGTTTCGACGTGCAGGTCGCTCAGGAGGCCGAGGGCAAAGACATCGGCAACCATGCGGTGGCTTCCTATGTGAACCCCTCCGACTCCACCACGGCCACCATCTTTGGCACCGAGCCTCGCCCTGAGCCTGGAGAGCCTGCCAAGACCAGCGATTTCGCCAACTCGCTGTCTACCGATCCCACGCCGGCTGCCTATCCCAACGACGCCACCGGCCCGGTGCTTCCTGCAGAGGCTCCAGTGGATGCGGCCAATACGTTGAAACCAGCGCCGGCGATCCTAAGGCACATCCTTCCCAAGACCGGCGATGTCGCCTCTGCCGCTGGATGGCTGGGCGCCCTGGCTGCCGCCGCAGCGGCTGCCACGGCGGCGGTGTGGCGCAAACGTCGCCACGAGGCCTAGGTTCTAGGTTGAGGCGGCAAGGGTTTCTCGGCAAGGGAGGCCCTAAAAGCCTTCTTGACTGCCTGGGCGCAAGACCCTTTCTCAATGCCCCTTCTTCTCGCCTCTTGGGCAGGGAAGAGGGGGCATTGTTATTAGTACAAAGATAAATGACCGCTGATAAAAGGACATATTTGCGAGCGAAGAGAGGGACTTTGGGCATTTCATCGGAAATTTGGAGCAAATCAAGGATCGAGGGGGTAGCCCGCGGCTGCGGCCCGTCATAATGACCATAGATGTGTGGGTCGCCACAGGAAGGGGACCCTTGACGACACCTTGACCAATGGAGGTTAGACATGCTCGTCAACGCAAAGCAAATGCTCGACAATGCCGTGGCCGGTCACTATGCCGTAGGCGCTTTCAACACCAACGACCTTGAGTGGTGCCGTGCCATCATGACGGCTGCCGAGGAGACCCAGTCCCCCCTCATCATTCAGTGCTCCATGAGCGCCGGCAAGTACCAGACCGGCTACAAGACCGTGTCTGCCTTGGTCCACGCCATGTATGACGCTCTCGACCTCACTGTGCCCGTGGCCCTGCACCTGGATCACGGCTCTTACGACGCCTGCCTGGAGTGCATCGACGCCGGCTTCACCTCCGTCATGTATGACGGCTCCCACGAGGAGAACTTCGACGTCAACATGAAGAACACCGCTGAGCTGGTGAAGATCTGCCACTCCAAGGGCATCTCCATCGAGGCTGAGGTGGGCTCCATCGGCGGCACCGAGGACGGCATCACCGGCACTGGCGAGTGCGCCGATCCTGCCGAGTGCAAGGCCATCGCAGAGCTGGGCGTCGATATGCTGGCCGCCGGCATCGGCAATATCCACGGCCTCTATCCTGCCAACTGGACCGGCCTGCAGTTCGACGTGCTCAAGGCCATCAAGGCCGAGGTGGGCGATCTGCCTCTGGTACTTCACGGTGGCACCGGCATCCCCGCCGACCAGATCGCCAAGGCCATCGACCTGGGCGTTGCCAAGATCAACGTCAATACTGAGCTCCAGGTAGTCTTTGCCGACGCCACCGAGGCCTACATCGCCGACGGCGGCCTCAAGAAGGAGAAGGGCTTCGACCCCCGCAAGCTCCTGAAGCCCGGCGCCGAGGCCATCAAGGCCAAGACCGCCGAGAAGATCCAGGAGTTTGGCTCTGCCAACAAGGGCTGGAACTAACCTCTCGCTCACGGCTTTGCTTGCTGCTTTTGCGCTGCTGGCGAGGCCCAAAAGGCATCGTATCGCCTTTCACTGACATATCAGGAAGGTGCAATCTCAAATCCCCTTCCTTCAATGCCGAGAAAAGGCCCCGCTCCGGTGGGGTCTTTTCTTTTTTCAGGGGGCTTTTTGTTTACCCAGCTCAAGGGGGTTGTTTTTATCGGCAGGTCCCATTTGCGATGCAGTTTGGAACTGATTTTGCGCCGCTGGCCGCATTTAGGGTCTATGGAGGTGCTGCTCAGTTACGCTTATGAGCAGATAGGCCCTCTAGAATAGAGAATCCCATGGGATGACACCCATCTCTTGGGAACACGCAAGCCCCATTCCCCGGCGGCGATTCTCTACTTCTGAGCCTCGCGTCTAGCCGGAACACTATATATGCAACCAAGAGAGGCGCCATGACGCTAAAAACCAAACTCTGTGGTCTCGCTGGAGCCACGTTGCTGGCACTGTCTTTGGGAGCTGTGGCTCCCGCTCCTGTCTATGCAGACACCGCTTCTGATTTGCAGGCCAAGCTCGATGCGGCCAACGCTCGCTTGGACGACCTCTACGATCAAGCCGGCTCGGTAAGCGAGCAGCTCAACGGCACCAAGGTCAAGCTGGCAGAGACCCAAGCCCAAATCGACGAGTCCAACCAAAAGATCAGCGATACCCAGGCAGACATCGAGGCCAAAACCGCCGAGCTGGCCGAGCGCCGCTCCAACCTTGGCCGCACCGTCGCCCTGGACTACAAAGCTGGCGGCCTTGACTTCCTCTCCATCATTCTCAACGCCAACAGCTTTGATGACTTTATTTCTCGCGTCTATTACGCCGACAAGGTCTCGCAACAGCAGGCAGACACCATTCAGCAGACCAAGGACTTGCAGACGTCGCTGGAGAACCAAAAGGTGGCGCTGGAAGCCACCAAGACCCAGCTGGAGAACCAGAAGACCGAGCAAACCCAGCTATTGGCCGATCAGGAAAGCCAGCAAGCTTCTCTGAACTCTGCCGTCGCTGACGCCGAGGCCTATGTGAACGGCTTGGATGCAGACGTCAAGGCCAAGCTCGCAGAGGAACAAGAAGCGGCCAGAACCCAAGCCGAGCAAGAGGCTGTCACTGCCCGCAACGAGGTGGCCGCCACGGTGAACAACGCCCTGAACAATGCCTCCAACAACGGCGGCAACGGCGGCAACGGCGGCGCTTCCAACAATGCTGGAGGCTCCAACAACGGTGGCGGTGCTTCTAGCAACGGCGGAGGCACGAGCAGTGGAAACTCCGGCGTTTCCGGCGGCGGCTCCTCCTCTGGCACCACTTCGCGCCCTCAGGGTAGTTCCTCTGCCCGCCAAGCCGTGCTGGACGCCGCTTATTCCATGATTGGTAGCCGTTATGCCTATGGTGCCTGCGATCCTGTAGGCCGCCGCTTTGACTGCTCTGGCTTTACCATGTACTGCTTTGCTCAGGCTGGCATCAGCCTGCCCCACTACTCCGAGAGCCAGGCAGACCGCACTCCCAAGAAGCCCGTGAGCCAGCTGCTTCCCGGCGACTTGGTGTGGCACAGCGGCCATGTGGGCATCTATGCCGGCAACAATATGATCATCGATGCCGGCAACGAGCGCGTAGGCGTTTCTTTGCGCCCGCTCTACGGTGGCCTTGGCCAGTGGCGCGGAGGTTGGCCTGCCTAAGGCTGTGTGTGGCGTGATTGCGCTTCACCGGAATGCCTGGCGACTCGTTTAACGTGCCTGGTTGGTATGGGATAGGAGTACCTCAGCTTGGCGGGTATGGGGTAGGATTGCCTCAGAAAACAATCTGCGTTAGTTGCATTTAGTGTAACCGATAAAGAAAAGCTACCTTAGCTACATATATGTAGCTAAGGTAGCTTATTTTTAGAGGGACGTAACTAGTTGATCTGAGACCTGAAGTGCCTGACCTGAAGTGCCTGACCTGAAGTGTCTGTTGCGCCTGTTCTTGCAGACAACAGCTTGCAGCAGCAAACCTGTAGCCAGCTTAGCGGCAGCTGGGAATCTCTTCCACAGGATTGCCGTTAGCGTCTACCAAAAGGTCTGCCAACGTCTTGGAGTCCAAGAAACGCGCAGTCACCTCTCCCAGCTCGCGCCAGAGGGGCAGGGTGGGGCATTCGTCGGCGCGGGGACAGAGCGTATCGGTGGTGCAATCCAGGCAGCTCACAGGTGTGAGGGGGCCATTCTCGGCAACGCGTAAAATGGCTCCAACGGTGTAGTGCTCCGGGGATTCGGCCAAGCGATAGCCGCCGCCCTTGCCGCGCTGGCTCTTCACATAGCCCGCTTTGATGAGCAGAGACATGACCTGCTCCAGGTACTTGCGGGAGATATTTTGGCGCTGGGCAATGTCACCCAGAGAGACCCAGCCGTCTCGGCGGCCAATGTCGAGCATGACGCGCAGGGCATAGCGGCCCTTGGTAGAAATGGCTCCGGTCATGCTAACGACCGTCCTGGGGGCTGGCTGCCGTTGCCGGGGCGGGGGAGTTGGCAGCCGCATCGTCGCCCTCGGTGGAGGAGGGCTCGGTGGCGCCGGAGAGCATCTCGTCCAAGGTGCGCCAGGCCAGCTCGGCGCATTTGACGCGGGCGGGCATATGGGAGATGGATTCCAGGCAGATGGCTTCGTCCAGCTCCTCGCGCTCGGTGTCGCTCAGGGTCTCGCCGCGCACCATGCGGCCAAAGAGGTTGCAAAGCTGTTTGGCTTCGGCAGGGGTGCGGCCAATGACCAGGTCGCTCATCATGTCGGCAGAGCCTTGGCTTACCGCGCAACCCACGCCGGTCCAGGAGGCGTCCTCGATGGCGCCGTCGTCTCCCAGCTTCACATGGAGGGTGAGGTCATCGCCGCAGCTGGGGTTGATGCCCTCATGGGAGCAGGTGGCGCCCTCCAGCTCGTAGTTGTAATCCGGATGGCTCACGTGCTCCAGCAGGGCGGGTGTGTAAAGATCAGCGGCTCCCATTGAAGATCCCCCAAACAAAGTCAAGGCCATCGACAAGGGCGTCGATGTCGGATTTATCGTTGTAGAATGCAACCGAAGCGCGGTTGGTGTTGTCCACTCCCAGGCGCAGCAGCAAAGGCTGGGCGCAGTGGTGGCCAGCGCGGATGCATACATGCTTGGTATCCAGCAGACTGGAGACATCATGCGGGTGGATGCCGTCCAGGTTGAACGCCACCACACCGTGGCGCTTGACCGGGTTGGTGGGGCCATAGATGGTGACGTAGGGCAGGCTGGCGAGCCGATTGTAGAGATAGGTGACCAGGGCCTGCTCGCGGGCCTGGATGGCGTCCATGCCCACGGCGTCCACATAGTCCAGGGCGACCCCTGTGGCGTGGATGCCGGCGGCGTCTTGGGTGCCGGCCTCGAACTTCTCGGGGACGGGGGCCCAGACGGCCTCGGTTTCGGTCACTGAGTCGATCATCTCGCCGCCGGTAAGGAAGGGCGGCATGGCTTCGAGCAGGTCCATCTTGGCCCAAAGCACGCCGATGCCCATGGGGCCAAAGACCTTGTGGGCCGAGAAGGCCAACACGTCGCAACCCAGCTCTTTGACGTCGATTCTCATGTGAGGCGCAGACTGGGCGGCGTCCACGATGCAGACGGCGCCCTGCTCATGGGCGCGCTCAGCGATCTTTTTCACTGGGTTCTCGATGCCTAGCACGTTGGAGACATGGGCCACCGAGACGATGCGGGCGCGGGGGCCGATCTTCTCGGCAATCTCTTGGTCGGATAGGTGCCCCTCCTGGTCGGGATACATGTAGACCAGCTTGGCGTGGGCTGCTCGGCAGATCTGCTGCCAGGGGATGAGGTTGGAGTGGTGCTCCATGACGGTGATGACCACCTCGTCGCCAGGGCGAAGCAGCAGGTCGCCCAAGGAGCGGGCTGTCAAGTTGAGCGACTCGGTGGTGTTGCGAGTGAAGATAATTTCTCGAGGGTCATCGGCGCCAATGAAGCGGGCCACCTTGGCGCGGGCGGCATCGATGGCTTCTGTGGCCTCGACTGACAGCTCGTAGAGGCCACGCAGCGGGTTGGCGTTGGTGCTCTCGTAGAACTTCTCCTGGGCTTCTAGGACGCAGGCAGGGCGTTGGGCGGTGGCTGCGGAGTCTAAGAAGAAGGTGCCGGGCTTTGCGGCAAAGAGCGGGAAGTCGGCCTTATAGGGGTTGATCTGGATGTTCGCCGCCTCTTCTGCCGATAAGCGCGGAGAGGCCGTAAGCTGGGCCGTCTCTGCCAAGTCACCCGGGCCGCGGGAGCCCACTGAAGAGTCGCAGGCGGTGGCATAGGTCAAGGCATCCTGCGCAGGGGCGGCGTTTTGGGTGCGGGGTCCCATCTGCGTAGAGGTAGGCTCCGCGGGGCTGGGAGCGGCCGGGGCCACTTGAGTGGAGTTGCTGGCAGCATCCGAGGAGGTGGCGGGGGCTTGGATAGAAGAGGAATCAGAAGTCATAGAGCGCCTCCTTAAAGGCAAGAGGGGAGAAGAGCGACCGTGGGGCGGCGTGGGCGCTTTGCGAGGAGCGCGAAGCCGAGCGCCTTAGAACTCGCGGGCAAGCTGAGCGGCCGCTCGGGCGTTTTCCGCCCCTTCGTCACCCAGGTTGTCCTGGGCCCATGCGATGACGGCCTCGGAGGCTTGGGGCGGCAGGGCGGCTGCAGCGGCGTCCACGATGGCCTCGGCCATAAGGTCGTTGGCATCTGCGGCGGACAAGCCGCGGCAGGCGAGGTAGAAGGCCTGTTCAGCCGAGAGCGAGCCAATGGTGGCGCCGTGGTTGCCAGCCACATCGTCCTCGGAGCACAGGATGGTGGGCAGCGTCTTGTTGACCACCTGGTCGCCGGCCAGCAGCACGGTCTCTGTCTCTGTGCCCTCGGCGCCCTTGCAGCCTCGGGAGAGGTCGATGGTGGCCCTCAGCGTTTTGTGGGCGTTGCCCAAAAGCACGCCGTTGGCGCCGATGAGCGTCGAGGTGCGACGCCCGTGATGGAGCACCTGGTAGGCCATGTCCACCGTCTGGTTGGCGCGGCCCACATAGGAAAGGGTGGCGTTGAGAGAGGCGTTTTGACCCACCAGGTCCACAAACACGCCGGTAGCCGAAGACTGGCTGCCCAAGATGTAGTGATGGATGTCCAGCGTGGCGTCCTCGCCGAGAAGAGCCCCCACCCCGTCGATGTGCTGTTGGTTGTCTCCCTGGGCGATGAGCAGGTACACCGTGGCTTTGGCGCCAGGCTCTGCCACGATGCGAAGCGCTTGGCCGGAGGTGCCCTTGTCGGTTTCTTTGCCTAAGGCCAGCGCCACGATCTGGCAGGAGCTGTCCTCCTCCAAGACCACCGTGGTCTGGACGCGGTCGCCCTGGGCGGCTTCGCAAAGGATGGTGACCGGCTCATCCAGGGTTTCGCCGGCGCCCACGCGCACCACTTGACGGGAAGTGGCGTCGCCGTCGATCCAGCCGGTGGCTTGGGTGCCCACGCCCAAAAGCAGGCCTTGGGCCTCAGGAGGCACTTGGGTGTCTGCCAGCTGGGCGAGCTGATGGCCGTCCATGGAGGCCAGGGCGTCAGAGAGAGGCACCTCCAGGGTGCCGGAGTTGATCTTGAGCCAGTTCCAGGTTTGGGCCGGGGCCGGATCCACCGAGGTAAGCTGGGCTACAGTTGCGTCTGCCATTAGCCGATGGCTCCTTCCATCTCAAGCTTGATGAGGTTGTTCATCTCGACGGCATACTCCAGGGGGAGCTCTTTGGAGATGGGCTCGGCAAAGCCGTTCACCACCATGGTGCGGGCTTCGTCCTCAGGGATGCCGCGGCTCATGAGGTAGAGGATGGTGTCGTCGGAGATGCGGCCGATGGTGGCCTCGTGGCCCACCTGGGCCGAAGAGTTGCGCACGTCCATGGCCGGGATGGTGTCGGAGACCGAGCGGTCATCCAGCATGAGCGATTGGCAGGAGACAGAGGCTCGTGCGTCGTCTGCTCGAGGGGTCACTACTACCGAGCTGCGGAACGTAGAGATGCCGCCGCCCTTAGAGATGGACTTGGTAGAGACCGAGGCGCGTGTATGAGGCGCCGCCATGTGCACCTTGCAGCCGGTATCTAAGTCTTGGCCTGCGCCGGCAAAGGTGATGCCGGTGAACTCGCAGGAAGCGCGCTCTCCTACCAAAAGGCTGGAGGGGTAGAGGTAGCTCACGTGGCTGCCGAAGGAGCCCGAAACCCACTCGATGGAGCCGTTGGCCTCAACCCGCGCACGCTTGGTGTTGAGGTTGTACATGTTCTTGGACCAGTTCTCGATGGTGGAGTAGCGCAGGTGCGCCCCTTCGCCCACAAAGAGTTCCACGCAGCCGGCGTGGAGGTTGGCCACGTTGTACTTAGGCGCCGAGCAGCCCTCAATAAAGTGCAGGTCTGCCCCGGGCTCCACGATGATCAGCGTGTGCTCGAACTGGCCCGCGCCAGCGGCATTCAAGCGGAAGTAGCTCTGGAGCGGGAAGCTCACCTCGACCCCGGCCGGCACATAGACAAAGGAGCCGCCGGACCATACCGCGCCATGGAGTGCGGCAAACTTGTGGTCTGTAGGAGGGACCAGCTTCATGAAGTGCTGGCGGATCGTCTCTTCGTAGGGGCCGTGGAGGGCCTCCTCGATACCCGAGTAGACCACCCCCAGCTCTGCCACCTCTTCGCGCATGTTGTGGTAGACCAGCTCGGAGTCATATTGGGCGCCCACACCGGCCAAGCTGGTGCGCTCGGCCTCGGGAATGCCCAGGCGCTCGAAGGTGTCCTTGATGTCCTCCGGCACCTCGTCCCAGGAGTCTGCCTGTTTGGCGCCGCTGGTCACATAAGTGGAGATGTTCGCCATGTCCAGCCCGGCGATGGAGGGTCCCCAATTGGCGGGCATAGGAGTGCTCTCATAAATTTGCAGGGAGCGCAGGCGCAGGTCGAGCATCCACTGGGGCTCGTCCTTCTTGCGGCTGATCTCCTCCACGATCTGCGGCGAAAGGCCATCCGAGAAACGCTCGTAGCCCTCTTCGCTCTTCACAAAGTCGTAGAGGCTGCGATCCACATCGGCAACTTGGGACCGCGTGCGTTGCGCCCCCTCCGTCAACCTGGGATCTGCCTGAGTGATGTCTGCCATGGACTCTAGGCCTCCTCTTTGCCGGTGGTATGCGAAGGAGCCATCTCGTCCTTGCCGAGAAGGGCGGCCTTCTCGGCAGCTTGCTGTGCCTGAGCCTCATAGCCCTCGAAGCCGTGGGAATCGATGTAGGGGATGAGGTCGGCGCCGCCGGTGGCGACGATGGTGCCGTCGACCATGACGTGGGTCTCGTCCACCTGGAGGCGCTCCAGGATGCGTGTGTTGTGGGTGATGACGATGAGGGAGCCGTCGCAGCTCTCGCGATAGGCCTGGATGCCGCGAGACACCACGCCCAGGGCGTCCACGTCCAGGCCGGAGTCGGTCTCGTCCAGGACGGCGAGCTTGGGCTGGAGCAGCAGCAACTGCAGCATCTCCACCTTTTTCTTCTCGCCGCCCGAGAAGCCCACCCCCAGCTCACGGGTGAGATAGGAGGGATCCATGTCCAGGGTCTGGGCGAGCTCGGTCACGCGCTTGCGGAACTGGCGCGCGGTCATCTTGAGCTCCGGGCGCTTTTGGCAGATGGTGCGCAGGAAGCTGTAGAGGGGCACGCCCGGGATCTCAACCGGGGCCTGGAAAGAGAGGAACAAGCCGGCAAGGGAACGTTTATCGGTAGGTTCGTCTGTAAGGTCTTGGCCATCGAAGGTGATGGTGCCCTGAGTGACCTGGTAGACCGGGTCGCCCATGATGACATGGCCCAAAGTGGACTTGCCTGCGCCGTTGGGGCCCATGAGCACGTGACATGTGCCGGGATCCACAGTGAGGTTCACTTGATGCAGGATGGGCTTCTCGTCCACAGAGGCCGAGAGGTTGGATACAGAGAGCAGCGGTTCTGCCATGAGTGCTCCTAGGGCTCGGGGCAACCGATATGGGCTGCCAAACAAGGGCGTTTCGCCGGCGTGCGATGAGGGGCGCCGGGGTGAGGTGGTGGGACTCGACGTGGTGTCCCAATGCCACCGGAATAAAATACCCCTTTTGGAGTAGGAATATATGAGAATCTGCGGGAAACCTTATATCTGTCGTGAAACCTAGGAAGAGCTTGGTGGGATGAGCGGTGCCAAGCAGGTGGTGAGTCATTCTTGGGGGATCAATAGGGTGCTGCATCCCTCTGAAAAGTTACTACGTTAGTATCATCTGCTTAAGATCGTAGCTAATGTAGCTATTTTTTGAGGGCCTAAAACCCTTCGATTTAGGACCAATACAGAGATGCGGAGCCTTCGATTCCACCCCATCAAAACCCTTTTAACCAACATCGCCTAAACACGTTCATGCAAGCTCTCGCCAAAACGCACGCGCCCTGTCAAATGGCTGATCAATCCACATTTTCCTATCTCGGCGCCCCGTCTGTCTCTTGCACATCCATAGATGCTTAAGTACAGTGAGTTGAGCTGTCCGCCAATAACTCCAGCGCTCCCTGCAAGCGCCAAGAGCCCCAAGGACACGCTCGATGAAGCTCAACAAGACGGAGTGATGCGCAATGTGTGCTGGGTGGGTGTTCGAACCTTAGGTGACCTGTCCCTAAGTGCGCTTTGTCCATCTTTCAAATCACATTTGCAATTAACACCTTGGAGCTTCCCATGAACCACGTAGCGAGGCGCGTTGCCTCATCATTCACTCAGAGATTCACCTCAAAAGCCGACCTTCAGCTCTTTCTCGCCCGACTCTTCGCCCGCATGGGCGTCGAGTGCAGCTACTTCGTGGGTGTCTTTGGCACTGCGACCTATGCGTTGGGGTCGGACGCCTTTGGCATCTCCTTCATGATGCTCACCGGCAACCTCTTCATTGTGTTGGGTACTGCCTGCGCAGGACCTCTGGTAGACCGCATAGGACCCAGGAAAACGCTCCTGGGCGCCCTTATCCTCACCGCTGCGGTCTTTATCACCTACAGCCTTTTTGCCGGCAGCTTTGGCGTGCTCCTGGCGTTTTTTGCCTTCTGGAGCATGCTGGTGGGTTTTGCCAACACGTCGTTCTCGTCATTGCCGCCCTACGTGGTGCCAACAAACCGCCTGCAAGACGCCAACGGCCTTCTTTATCTTGGTACCAACGTTGCCATTATCGCCGGCCCCATGGTGGGGGCTGCCATTACCCGGGTGCTGCCTTTGTCGGCAGTCTTTTTGGTATCGGCCGCGTTCTTTGCCGCCGGTGCGGCGGTGGTCTTTGGCATCCAACAGCGCTATACGCCTTCGGCTCAGATGATTTCGGGCGCGGCTCCGGCGGCGGAGCCTGCTCACGCCCAAAAGCCGGGTCTCAAGGCCAAACTGGCTACTTTGGCGGCGGGCTTCTCAATCACCTTTAAAGACCGTTTCCTGGCGATCCTCTTTTGTTTGGGATTCTTTGGCTACTTCGCTTTTGGAGCCTTCGATTCGCTGGAGTCCATCTTCTATCGCGACATCCTGCGGGTGCCCGTTGAGTTTCTGGGCTGGCTCACAGCGGCTATGGGAGTGGGATGCGTGCTTGGCTCGGCCGTGATGGTGCGCTTGCCCAAAGATCGCATCACCATCAAGAGCTGTGCGATCATGCTCACGGTGGTAGGGGTGGGCACTGTGATCTATGTGGGCACGTCGCTGTGGCAGTTTGCAGCCATCGGCCAGCTGGTCACCGGCTTCGGCTTTGGCATGCTGGCGCCTACTCGCGACCTGTTGGTGCAGCGCCGCACGCCCTTGGCCTATACGGGCCGAGTGATGTCGGTGATGTCTCTAGGCCTCCAGTTTGCCGGTGTCATCCCGCTGTTCTTCGCACCTTTCCTTGCTGATCTTTGGGGCGTTCAGGCAGTACTCATTGGGGCCTCTATCGTGAGTGCTTGCGTGGGCCTGCTCTTTGTGGGCATCGCTCCGGCGACTCCGGCAAAACCGCTGGAAGTAGAGGAGACGCAGGCGCAGGCGGCTGCACAGGAGCGCGCCTGTGGCTAAGCCTGTGACTAATAGGCCTATGGCGACCAGACGGTGAGAAGGCTGACAGCTAGTGTAGACTAAGGTGCGTCACCCTCTGAAAAGATACTGCATTAGCTACATTATTTTGTAGTTAATACAGAAAACTGCTACGTTAGCTACGTATTATTGACACTAATGAAGCACTAATTCAGAGGGATCGAGAGACCCTTTTCCACCCCCATCTCCCAGCCAGGGATTCTCTACGTTCCTGCTTAGAGAGCCCTCTCGGCTCCGTGCAGAGGGAGGCTTTTTCGGTTCCAACAAAGATGACGTGAGGGCTTCAAAAAAGATCTGCACATTTAAAAGGACCCGCGCATCCCTTTATGCACGGGTCCCCCATAAAGCGTCTTTGATGATGCAAACCCCCGCTTTAGGGAGTTCTTATCGGCAGAGACTTAGCGCAGTACGTTGAAGCCGTTGCGGCCAGCGTAGACGGCGGAGTCGCCCAGCTCGTCCTCGATGCGGAGCAGCTGGTTGTACTTGGCCACGCGGTCGGTACGGGCGGGAGCGCCGGTCTTGATCTGGCCAGCGTTGGTAGCAACCACGAGGTCAGCGATGGTGGTGTCCTCGGTCTCGCCGGAGCGGTGAGACACGATGCAGGCGTACTTGTTGCGCTGGGCCAGCTCAATGGCGTCCAGGGACTCGGAGAGGGAGCCGATCTGGTTCACCTTGACCAGCAGGGCGTTGGCGGCATCCATGTCGATGCCCTTCTGCAGGCGCTTGACGTTGGTGACAAAGAGGTCGTCGCCCACGAGCTGGACCTTGTCGCCCAGGCGAGCGGTGAGCTTCTGCCAGCCCTCCCAGTCTTCCTCGTCCAGACCGTCCTCGATGGAGACAATGGGGAACTCCTCGACGAGCTCGGCCCAGTAGTCGATCATCTCGTCAGAGGTGAGCACGCGGCCCTCGCCCTTGAGGTTGTAGGTCTTGGTGTCGGCATCGTAGAGCTCGGAGGTGGCGGGGTCCATGGCGATCATGAAGTCCTCGCCGGGCACAAAGCCGGCCTTCTTGATGGCCTCGACGATGTACTCCAGGGGCTCCTTGTTGTTCTTGAGGTCGGGAGCGAAGCCGCCCTCGTCGCCCACGCCGGTGCTGTGGCCGGAGTTCTTGAGGACGTTCTTGAGGGTGTGATACACCTGGGTGCTCCAGCGGAGGCACTCAGAGAAGGTGGGGGCGCCCACGGGCACGATCATGAACTCCTGGAAGTCCACGTTGTTGTCGGCGTGCACGCCACCATTGAGGATGTTCATCATGGGGGTGGGGAGCACGTGGGCGTTCACGCCGCCCAGGTACTGGTAGAGGGGCAGGCCCACGGACTCGGCGGCAGCGCGGGCGCAGGCCAGAGAGCAGCCCAGGATGGCGTTGGCGCCCAGGGTACCCTTGTTGTCGGTAGGATCGGCAGCGATAAGCGCGGCATCCACGGCGCGCTGGTTGCAGGCGTCCAGGCCAATGAGGGCGTCGGCGCACTCATTGTTCACATGCTCAACGGCGGCCAGAACGCCCTTGCCCATGTAGCGGTCCTTGTCGCCGTCGCGAAGCTCGACGGCCTCGAAGGCACCGGTGGAAGCGCCGGAAGGAACGATGGCGCGGCCGGTGGAGCCGTCGATCAGCGTGACCTCAACCTCGACGGTGGGGTTGCCGCGCGAATCGAGGACCTCGCGACCATAGACATCAATAATTTCACTCATTTGTGAAGCTCCTTTCATGAGCTCTCCCTGACGTTGGCCCCACAGCGGGCCACACGCCCAGTGATCATGTCTTAGACAATAGCCCCCTTGGAGCCCCTCGCCACCCATCTCCCAACCCAACGGACCCATTCCCCCGATAAAGTTCACAACGCGTCCCCCAACAGGCACCTCTAGCTGCAAAGTTGCACAGCATCTAAAAGTCATTTTTGTCAAAAGGCACGTCGATGCTCAGAAATGGCCCTCGACAAGGTGAGAGTTTTTATCGGTATTTATAGATGTGGCATCTTCACAGTTAGGTGAACAAAGCCCGCTCTGGGCCAGGGGGTGCGAAGGCCTCCACTAGACTGTCTTTGTGCAATCGCGAAAAGGGCCCTAAGGCCCTGTGAGACGGGGCCTTAGGGCTCCGCATCGGAGAAGGAAAGGACGGAGCATGGCATTAAGCCAAGAAGATGTTCGCGGCATCGCCGACTACGCCCGGATCGCGCTCTCGAGCGAGGAGCTCGCGGCAATGACCAGCTATATGAACGACGCGGTGGCGATGCTCGAGCCCATCAAAGAGCTTGCCGAGAAGGCCGAGCCCACGTCGCATCCCATCGGCGGCCTTGTGAACGTAATGCGGCCTGACGAGGTGGCTGCCAGCCTGGAGCTGGAAGACGCCCTTTATAATGCGGCGGCCACGCAGGGGCGCTACTTCCGCGTCCCGCAGATCTTGTCAGCCGGCGACGAGGATGCAGGTGATCGCTAATGGCAAATCTGGATACGCTCTCGGCTCAAGAGATCGCTCGCGGCGTGGCGGAGGGTTCCTTCTCGGCTAAAGAGGTGGCCCAGGCCGCCCTGGACGCCTGCGTGCAGCGCGACCGCGAGGTGGACGCCTTCTTGGAGATCACCTACGACTTGGCGTTGGAGCGGGCAGAGGCGGTGGATGCTGCTCGAGCCAAAGGGGAGCCTCTGGGCCCTCTGGCTGGCGTGCCTGTGGCCTTCAAGGACAACATGAACATGGAGGGCTCGCACACCACCTGCGCCAGCCGAATGCTGGAGTCCTACGACTCGCCTTATACCGCCACCTGCGTGAGCCGCATGCTGGCCGCAGGGGCCATCCCTCTGGGCAAGACCAACATGGACGAGTTCGCCTTTGGCTCCTCCACCGAGTCCAGCTGCTTCCAACAGACCCACAACCCCTGGGACCTGTCGCGGGTGCCGGGCGGCTCTTCGGGTGGGTCGGCTGCCGCGGTGTCTGCCGGCGAGGTGACGCTGGCGTTGGGCTCTGACACCGGCGGCTCCATCCGCCAGCCGGCATCGTTCTGCGGCGTCGTGGGCATGAAGCCCACCTACGGCGCGGTGAGCCGCTACGGCGTGGTGGCCTTTGGCTCCTCGCTGGACCAGGTGGGACCCTTCGGCCGCACGGTGGCAGACGTGGCGCTGGCCATGAATGCCCTCACCGCCGGCGGCCGCGATCCCATGGACTCCACCAGCCAAGACGTGAACCTGGACTTCTTGGAGCATTTAGACGATCCTGTCGAGGGCCGTTGCGTAGGCTATATGCCTGCGCTTATCGAGGCTACCGGCATCACCCACGAGGTGCGCGAGGCCATGCAGGCCGCCATGGACGCCTTCGAGGCGGCCGGCGCCACGCTCAAAGAGGTGGAGCTGCCCCATATCGACGCGGCTATCTCGGCCTACTACGTCATTGGCCCCTGCGAGGCCTTCTCCAATCTGGCGCGCTTCGACGGCGTGCGCTACGGCTATCAGGAGCCCAACTGCGCTACCTTGGCGTCCCAGTCATCGCTTTCCCGCGCCCACGGCTTTGGGGCCGAGGCCAAGCGTCGCCAGCTTTTGGGCGCCTACCTGCTTTCCAGCGGCATCTATGACGAGTACTACGTTCATGCTCTGGAGGCCCGCACCCTCATCACCCAGGATTACAAGAAGGCGTTCGACCAGGTGGACGCGCTGCTTATGCCCGCGGCTCCCCGCACCGCCTTCCACTTTGGCGAGATGAGCGATCCCACGCAGATGTACCTCTCCGACATGTTCACCATCTCCTCCAACATCGCCGGCAACGGCTCCATCTCGGTGCCGGTGGGGCTAGGGCATGACTCTGGCATGCCGGTCTCGGCCCAGCTGCAGACGCCGGCATTCCACGACCGCACCCTCATCACCTTTGCCCACGCCCTCGAGAAAGCCGCAGGCGCGCTGCCGGTGGCACCTCGCTTCGCCGGAAAGGGAGGCTACCTGGCATGAAGTCGCTGCAAGAAGTATTAGAGAGCTGGGAGGCCGTCATTGGCCTGGAGATCCATACCGAGCTCACCACCCTTGAGACCAAAATGTTCTGCTCCTGCCGCTTGAGCCACGACGACGAGCCCAACACCAATGTGTGCCCCGTGTGCCTGGGCATGCCCGGCGCCCTGCCTGTGCCCAACCGCCAGGCCATCCGCTCCATCGTCAAGGCGGGTCTCGCCACCAACTGCGAGATCCAAAAGCGCTCCATGTTCTACCGCAAGCACTACTTCTATCCGGACATGGCCAAAAACTTCCAAACCACCCAGGGCCCTGTGGCCTTCTGCATGCACGGTCACCTGGATCTTACCGTGGAAGGGGAGGGCGCCAAGGAGCGCCCGGCTAACTCCAAGAACGTCACCTGGTCTGCCGATAAGAGCTCCTACTCCACCCACGTGCGCATCCTGCGCATCCATATGGAGGAGGACGCTGCCAAGATGATCCATGTGGGCGGCGAGGAAGGCCGCATCACCAGCGCCACCGAGTCCCTTATCGACTACAACCGCTGCGGCACCCCGCTCATCGAGCTGGTCACCGAGCCTGACCTGCGCACCCCCGAGGAGGCCCGCCTCTTCATGGAGAAGCTGCGCCGCACCTTCCTGGCCCTGGGCATCTCCGACTGCTCTATGGAAAACGGCTCCATGCGCTGCGACGGCAACGTGAGCCTTCGCCGCCGTGGCGACACTGCTCTGGGCACTAAGACCGAGCTCAAGAACCTCAATTCCTTCAAGAGCCTTCACGACGGCCTGGAGTATGAGATCCGCCGCCAGGCCGAGGTGCTGGAGATGGGCGGCGAGGTCTTCCAAGAGACCCGCCACTGGGAGCCTTCCCGCCGCCGCACGGTGGTCATGCGCGTCAAGGAGACCGCCGACGACTACCGTCTTTTCCCCGATCCCGACCTGGCGCCTTTCGACCTCTCCGACGAGTTCATCGACGAGTGCCGCGCCGAGCTCCCCGAACTCCCCGAGGCCAAGGCCGCCCGCTACGTCTCCCAGTATGGGCTCAAAGCCGCCGATGCCGCCCAGCTTGCCGGCTCTCCCGAGGCCGCCAGCTTCTTTGAGGCCTCCGTTGCCGAGAAACCCGTGGCCTCAAAGCCTGCTCTCGCAGTCCAGGTTGCCAATCTCCTGGTAAACGACGTGGCCGGCTATCTCAAGAGCGCAGGCTCCACCTTTGCCGACACTGCCCTCACTCCTGCCCAGGTGGTCTCGCTGGCAGGCCTTCTGTCTGAAGGCGCCATCTCGGCCAAACAGGGGCGCGAGGTGGTGGAGCTCATGGCTGCCAGCGGCAAAGATGCCGTGGCTATCGTGGACGAGCGCGGTATGCGCCAGGTGACCGACGACTCCGCCCTCCAGCCTATCGTGGACGAGGTGATCGCTGCATGCCCTGACCAGGTCCAGCAGTTCCGCGACGGCAACAGCCGTGTGGTGGGCTTTTTGGTGGGCCAGTGCATGAAGCGCGCCAAGGGCAGCGGCAACCCCAAACGCTTCAACGAGCTGCTGGTGGCTTCCATGGCGGCAGCTTCTGAGAAGGAGCCTGCCCAGGCTGTGCCCGCAGGAGAAGCTGAACCAAAACCTTCGGCTCCCGTCAAAGCTCCCGCTAAGCCAGCCGCTTCCGCTAAGCCGGTTAAGCCTGCGGCCAAGAAGGCTGCCTCTGAAAAGCCTGCCAAGTCCGCGGACGGCCCGGCGACCACTCAACCCCCAACCGCCAAACCCGGTCAAGCTGCTAAAACAGCGGCTGCCAAACCCGCCAAACCCGCCAAACCTGCCAAACCTGCAGCTTCTCGTCAAAAGGCAGCCAAGCCTGCAGCTAAACCTAAAGCTGAGGAGCCCAGCTCAAAGACGGCAAAGTCGTCTACTGCAAAACAGACCGCTGCCCGACCTGCGGCAGCCAAAAAGACGGCTGCAGCCAAGACCGTTTCTCCAAGCAAACCTGCTATCACGACAAAAGCCGCATCCACTTCTACGAAGCCAAAATCCAAGGCAAAGAGTACCGCTAAGGTTTCTGAGCCAAAATCGACAGGTGCAAAGAAGCCTGCCGCAAAGACTCCTAGGACAAAGAAGACTGCTGCTTCCGAGCCTGATACTTCTAAGGAGTAGAACCCCTAAGGGGCTTTACTGAGCACTCGTGTCATGAAAAAGCTGGCTTGGGCAACCAAGCCAGCTTTTTCTTGTCGCAGTGGCTCCATGTTTGGCCTATAGGACAAAACGTGTGCTGTGATAAGGGGTGTTGACCTGTGTCAGACCTGCGTCAACACTCCCTAACCTGTTGGCCAAATCTACCTTTATTATTTATTAGTACTCTTTGCGGCCAGAAGGGGGGCGGTTTGAAAGTAAAGATGCTTTCAAACCGCAAAGCCCCCAGGTAAATTCTGGAAAGTCAAAAGCAGATCCACCTGCGAGATGGGGACGCAGGGCAGATGGGGTTTGGACTGAGCGGCATTTCATGCCTACTAAGTACCATTCCATGCATTCGCGCCTACTAAGTACTTAGTAGGCCAATTTTGCCTAAAATCTGCGTCACTTTATATTTAAGTATCACATCACCCAAGCTCACAGAGTTGGTTTCATATTCAATTGTACTTAGTAGGCGCGTGCCGAAGGAGATGTACGGAAGAAATGTACTTAGTAGTCGCAAGCGTTGTCGCTCCTCTACATCTTGGCCCCGCAGACTCCATAGATCACCTTTTTCATCGAGCCCTCCTGCCATTAGGATGTAACGGCTCGATTCTGCAGCCTTCATCTGGGGTGATAGGGCCTCTGCCAGCACACCCTCTGTCAGGGTCCCCGTGTGAAAATAGCCTTCCAGATTTAAACACCCAAAAAAGGGACGTTGACCTGCGTCAACGTCCCAATTCACAGCACGCTTTTTGTCCTGTTAGTCTGTTTTAGAAGGGAAGCTTACGCACGCGCAACTAGGGTGCAGTCAAGGACAGTACATTGGCCCCCTCTAAAACACCGAGCCTTGGGCACAAAGAACGCATTGTGCCAGGCGCAGAGAGCAGAGCACAAATGGCACGTTGTGCGTGGCCTGCTCAGTTGGGCAGGCCACACAGGACCCATAGATATTGGGGTCGTCATTCGACCGCAGCTTTATAGACGCGACCCACTCAAACTGAGTGGAAGAGGGCACATCTCAGCTGTGCGAAAAAGCTCTCACTGCTTCTCCTAGGCGCCCATTACAGAAGAGAGAATGGCTGAGACGATGGAGATGATGATGGCACCTAGGAAGGCTGCGCCAAAGCTCTCGATATAGATGCCTACACCAAGAACCGAGGTAGAAAGCCAACTGGCAAGCTCTAGCAACAGGGCATTGACGATGAGGTAGAAGATGCCCAGAGTGATCACGGTGATAGGGATGCTTAAGACCTGCAGTATGGGCTTGATGGACACATCGATCAGTGCCAGCATAAGCGAGCAGGCAATAGGCCCAATCCAGGGGCCTCCTACTGCAATGATTCCTGGGACCAGATTGATGGCGGCGATAGTGGCGATAGCGGTTATCAGCCATTTCAAGATGAAGCTCACAATGATTTCCTTTCGGTTTGCACCAGTAGGACAATCCCGTCGCGCTACCATAGAAAAACGAATTGTAACCCAGGTCTTATACCCTAGGAGCAGCAGATGGATCCCCAGCGCGAAGCTCAGCTGTCTCAGCCTGACGTCCAAGTACTGGTAGAAGCGGTGATGGCAGCCCATACTCAAGAGCAGGTGCAGGCGCTGTTGGTGGATTTATGCACCAGCCGCGAGATATCTGACATGGCTCAACGCCTTCAGGTTGCCCAGATGTTGGATGAAGGGCAACCCTACGCTCAGGTCCAAAGGGTTACGGGGGCGTCTTCTACTACCGTGAGCCGGGTCTCGAAGTTTCTCAATGGCGATGTGGGTGGATATCGCTGGGTGCTTGACACCCTTAACGCTTCGGCCAAAGAGTAAGGCTGTGGGGACTGCGCACTCACCTCGATCATTGGCTTTTGAGAAAAGAGTTTTAAGAGCTAAATGTCTGGGGGAGAAAACTCCCCCAATAAAGTGTATTGATATATCAGTCACTAGGAATATCCTGTCGTTTCATTCCTTACGCTCGTTGCTACATTAACGCGTGAGAATTATTAAATGAAATGCCGTCTAAACTCGGTGTTTATACCAACCAAATAAACAAAATATTCAAATATATAAAGTGAAATAGTATCATTTAGAACTGTCTTCTATCGAGATGCCATAGGAACAGAAATGAACTAATACATTTCGATATCAATAGAACTGTTAGATCAAATAATCTGTCAGAAAACTTTCAGAAATTCCTGTTTATTGGAATATTAGGGAACTCGTTCACAAGGACCGATTGTTGCTAGTTATTGAGGGGAGAAAGCCAAAAATATCATTTTAGAATCTGAATTTGACCCCAATGCGCTGCGGTTATGCCGTTCGCCAGAACATATTGCCATTAATCGATACATTAAAGAAAAATTCAGAAAAAGCCTTGCAGATATACTGGCACCTAGATAACATATCGACTAACAACGGTATGTTAGAATGGCTGCGGAAACTTCTCAATTTTTCGGAGAACCAGTCAGTAGGAGGGAAAAAGGGGGTCTCAATGCAAGACGCTGCACTGCAAGAAGAGCAAGAACGCGCTGCCCGTCTCATCGTCGAGGGCACCCGCCTGCTCACCACTCGTATCCCGGCATTGTTCGAAACGGAGTCCAGCGACATCACCTTCCGTCAATGGGAGGCACTCAAAATCGTCCTGGCTTCTCGCTCGCCAGAGATCTCGCTGGCTGACATCACGTCGTACATGGGTTACTCGCGTCAGAATGTCAAAAAGCTCGTTTCTGGCCTCGAACGTGCCGGCTATGTGACGCTGCGTCCTTCGCACATCGACGGCCGCGCGCTTCGTGTAGAGGCTACCCGCAAAGCTCGTCGTGAGGCTCCTCATTATGCCGAGCTCGAACAGCGCATGTTCAACTCGCTCTTCGAAGGGGTTCAGGACACCGAGCTCTCCGTGAGCGCGCGCACCATGGCTACTATGATCCGCAACGTGGCCGATTAAGCAGCACGTCTCTATTGCCAAGTTGGTGCTGCGTGCGCTTTGCGCTACGTGCGCTATGGGCTAAGCCGTCCTGCTGAGGCACAGAGCCTCCATGAAGCCGAGAAAACCATCCATTGCCACCTGCAAGGCGCCCTTCAGCTTTGAAGAGCTGGGGGCGCCTTCGAACATGAGCCTGAGAGTCGGGTGCAAGATACGAGAACAGGGCATCCCTTCCAGCAGGGATGCCCTTCTTTGACTGTTGGCAGGCACGCTATTCTGTGCGGGGGTCCTTCATGGCGTGAATGGACGCCACTGTCACCAGGCGATCGGCTGCGAAAGGGTCATCGCGGCAGTCGGCGCCGTGGTTGCGATAGGTGACCAGGTCATGCTCCAGGTAGTAGTTGCGCATGAGGTGTATGGAGCGGTGGGGGAAGGGCTTTTCTGGAGTCTGCTCAAGGCCCATGAAAGAAGCCAGTCGCACCAGCTCCTCCATGTCGCCCTGAATGGGCTGCCAGCCGTTGGCGGCCATAAACGCGCACCACCGGGCATGCTCTAGGGCTGCCATCTGAGAAAGCACGGGCTTCTCGGCAATGAGGGAGGCCTCGGCTGAGGCAAGCTGTGTGCGTCGGGTTTGGCAGGCTGCAGGCGAGGTGCCTGTCTCTTTGTAGTGGATGCCGCAGAGAAGTCGTCGGGCGGCGCTATGGGGCGTGCGCACCTGCTCGTGGATATGGGGCACGTCGAGCTTGAGAAGGTACTGCTGTTCCAAGGCTTCGCTCACATAGGGCGTGTCGCTCTTGAGCCCCACGCACCACAGGCGGTAAGGGGTGAAGCGAGTGGCGGCCCTATTGGAAAGCTTGGTGACTTCGAAGGCGTTGTAGGCCTCCATGACCTCGGTGTGGGTGACGGGGGTGCGGTCTTCTTTGACGAGGTGATTCATGGTTTGGTAGATGCCTTGGAGGCGGATGGCCGCCGTCTCCCAGGGCGCCGCGATGATCGACGCGAACGAGAAAGCCTGGGCGGTGGACCCGAAGGGCACTACCGAGAAGTGCTCGTGGGCCCTCAGGGCGCAGTCCACAGATTCCAGCATCTCCTGGTTGCGCACCAGCACTGCCACCAGCGGGTTGAGATGCGGCGGGGTGCCTGCATCCAACTGGCCGTCCAGGACGCGCATTACCAGCTCGCGCTGGCAGCGTAGCGCCACGTCGACGGAGCGCTCGTCGTCCCCTAGGCACACCATGAAGTAGAGGCGTGCGTTTTGGGGCAGCGAGACCTCGCAGTCAGTCAAGCCGTCAGGCCCTTGGAACCAGGCCTTTTGAGTCTGGCCGCGAAGGAAAGGCCGCAGCTCTTCGCCCTCGGCATCCATCTCTATCACCGAGATGGTGGGGACATCGGGCGCAGAGGGCTCTGGGGCAGCGGGCGCAGAGGGCTCTGGGGCTGCCTCAGAAGGCGCGGCACCTCCATTCGTCGCGCCAGCAGTTTGGACGGTCGGGTGAGAGGCGCTGGAAACGGCAGAAGAGGGGTCGTGAGAGTCAGAGGGACTCTGAGGCATGGAAACGATGCAGCTAGGCTGGCCCTGCCTGGTGGTCTCGGCCATCATGGAGGGCCAGAGGGCGGCCAGTCGGCTGGCGGCAGCCTTCCCCTCTTTGTCTATGCCTATGATGCGCAGCTCCACGCCGGGAAGGCGGCCAAGCCAGAAGGCGGCGCGCACGGCTTCTGACCCAAACGCCCCAAGGCCCAGCACAACTACATAGAGATGCTGGACGGGGACTATTTGAGAGGACAGGTCCACATCGTCGAGGACGGAAGTCAGAGGGTGCGCCACCAACGTGTCCCAGATAACCTCCCGTTCCTCAGAGATAAGGCGCACCTCGATGAGGTTGCGCACGCGCTCCATCAAGGGGGCGAGCGCGGCTGCGGCACGGCGATGTTGCTTGGCCGAGACGGCTTCGCTGCGATCGTGTCGGGCGAGGCGGTCGATGAGCTCCAACGGGGCGCGGCGTTGGGGAAGGGCGTCGAACACCAGGCCATCGTCGGGATTCGAATGGGCGCACCATACGTGGATATTGCGGGCATAGGTCTTGGTGCGCGAGCAAAGGCTGGGCTTCTCGCCGATGCGAGTGAGGTCCCATCGGCGGCGGTCCATCTCCCACTGAGCCATCTGAGACCCAAAGGAGTCGCAGAGCTCCAAGGCGGCGCGCACATTCTCGTTGGTGTCTCCTGAGATGATGAGGTAATAGGTGGGACAGCGGGTCTGGGCCAGGTAGGAAAGGCGGTTGGGGATCACGTCGATGGCCAGCGGCGTGAAGAGCACCGTGGCGCACCCATAGGCCTCCTGGCGCACTTGCTGGGCCAAAAGGCCGTTGTCTTCGGCGTTGCTCTGGGAGTTGCAAAAGATGAGCAGCGGCACTGAGGGCTTCTTGGCCTCCCTTCGCAGGGGGTGCGCGATGGACTTGATGGGGCTGGACACGTTTTGCACCTGGCTCAACAGGTCGATGGCCAGCGTGCAGGTGCTCTCGTTAAGGCCGTAGAACACGTAGATATGGCGGCGAAAGACGCTCTTCTTGAGGCTTTCCACAAACAGGGCGGCCCCGGTGATGCCGTTGGCGATAAGATCCACCGCCGTCAAGGCCAGCATGATGGGGGCAGCCACGGTATAAAAGCACAGCACTTGGTAATAGAGGGTCGCCAACAGGCCATGGCCCAGCATGGAATAGATCACCGGCGTCCAAAGCTCCAGCTCGCCCGAAAGGCCTGTGATGTTGACGGTGTAGTAAAACGTTGCGGGGATCGCCTGAGCCAAGGTGGGCCACAGCGCTCCTGAGGCGCCCGGCAGATGGATGGCGATAGGCAGCAGCAGGAAGAACGCCCCCACAATGACCAGGAAAAACTTGCCGCCCATGGTGCCCAGCCATTTGAACCGGCTCTTGAGCGCGGGCGACACCACCGCGGCGATGATGACGACGATGGCCAGCACCCCCACCGCAAAGCAGAAGGCGGCTAAAGGGTCGGCCTCGGAAAGGTCCACAAAGCGATGCTCGGCGACATTGGTGGTATGCAGCACGTCGTTGGCTGCGCTGTGAAGTGTATGGGTGTCCGCCTGGGCCATCGGCGCTCCTTAACCTTGTGGCTGTGTCAAGGTTTGTCCCCCAATCAAGGGATTCTTGGCGCGACAACCTCATGGCGCCTCAAAGCCCGTGAGGCGCACAGGCGCGATAGGTTGCCATCCACCCCTTAGGCGACAGGCCGGGACGCAGGGGTTTCTCGGCAGGGGAGAAAATATAAGAATTAAAATAGAATCACCTGGCGGCAACGTCATAGAATCTGCCGAGAAAAACCTTCTGCCAAAAGCTCGAGACCTGTGGTGAGTCAGGTACTATCAATAGTCCCAAGCGCAATGTGACTCCTTTTTTATCGAGAGGCAGCTGTCTTATGGCGTTCGTTCACCTTCACAACCACACCGATTTCTCCATGCTGGACGGTGCGACCCGTGTGGGGGATATGGTGCAAAGGGCCGTGGATCTGGGGATGCCGGCCGTGGCCATCACCGACCACGGCAACATGTGCGGCGTGCCCGAGCTGGCGTTGGCCACCGATGCCATCAATCATCAAGAACCAGACTATGACCAGTGGTTCCACGACAAGGACAACCTGGCGAAAGGCCGTGCAGTGGAAGAGCCCGACGCGGCAGATGTCGTGCGCCATGCCCAGTGGGAGCGCGACATGGCCTGCCACGAGCGGGGCGAAGACCTTGACACGGTGAAGCCGGAGCCGCGCATCAAGCCCATCTTTGGCTGCGAGGTCTATTTCACGCCGGACTCCACCCTGTCCCGCGACCATAAGCCCGAGCTCTACCACCTCATACTGCTGGCCAAAAACGAGACCGGCTACGTGAACCTCATGAAGATCGTCTCTGATGCGGCCACCAGGGGCTTCTACTACAAGCCCCGCGTCACGCTGGAGATGCTCCAGGAGCATCACGAAGGCGTCATCTGCACCTCGGCCTGCGTGGCGGGCATCATTCCTCGAAACATCATGGCCAACAACCCCGGCGAGGCGCTGCGCTGGGCCACGACCTTTCGCGACACCTTTGGGGCAGACGACTTCTACCTGGAGCTCCAGGAGCACCACCTTGAGGTGCGCGACGGCTGGACCGACCGCCGGCTCTCGGAGACGCTGGTGGAGATGGCCCGCACCATAGGCGTCAAGGTGGTGGCTACCAATGACTTCCACTACCTGTTGCGCGGCGACGCCGGCGTCCAGGACGTGGTGCAGTGCATTGGCATGGGCAAGACCTTGGACGACGAGAGCCGCATGCGCATGACTCAAACGGCTCCTGGCGAGGGCGAGTTCTACATGAAGACCGAGGAGGAGATGCGCGCCCTTTTCGATTGGTGCCCCGAGGCCTGCGACAACACTGTCGAGATCGCCAACAAGTGCCACTTCGAGCTGGACTGGTCGTCCATGTACCTGCCCAAGTTCCCTGGCCTGAAAGAAGGGGAGACCTCGGAGCAGCGCTTCCGCGAGGAGTGCGAGCGCGGCTTGGCGCTGCGCTACGGCGACGACTGGCGCGAGCGCAGCATTGGCGGCGAGTCCATCCTGGAGCGTTTCGAGTACGAGTACAAGGTCATCTGCGAGAAGGGCTTCGCCGACTACTTCCTCATCGTTCAGGAGTACGTGCAGTGGGCTAAAGACAACGGCATTGGCGTTGGCCCCGGCCGTGGCTCGGCCGCCGGCGCCATCGTAGCCTATGCCATGAACATCACCTCCTTCGACCCGCTGGAAAACGGCCTCATGTTCGAGCGCTTCCTGTCGCCCGAGCGCTCTGAGATGCCCGATATCGACATGGACTTCGACGACGAGCGTCGCCTGGAGGTCGTGCAGCACGTGCGCGAGCTCTACGGCCCCGAGCGTGTATGCCATGTCATCACCTTCTCCACCATCAAGGCCAAGCAAGCCATCAACGACGCCAACCGCGTGCTGGACAATCCGGTGTATGTGGGGCAGAAGCTCTCCAAGATGGTCTCTGGCGACCCCAAGGCCAAGCTCAAGATGGTGCTCAACAAGACTCCCGGCAAAGAGGACCTCTACAGCCCTGACTTCGCCGATGCCTACGCCCATGACCCCGAGGCCCACAAAGTCATCGACACTGCCCTCTCCATCGAGGGCCTCACCCGCGGCGAGGGCGTCCATGCCTGCGCGGTGCTCATCGCTCCCACGCCGGTGAACGACCACGTGCCCACCAAGCTGGACACCAAGAGCGAGTACGAGATCACCCAGTACGAAGGCCATTCGGTGGCAGACATGGGCCTGCTCAAAATGGATTTTCTGGGCCTTCGCACCCTCACGGTGATCTCCAAGGCCCTCAAAAACATCCTGGCAAACAATGCGGACGCCGCTAGTGCCGCCGCGGCCCCCGAGGCGGTGCGCTCCACGCTGAAGCCCGGCTCGACCGGCGTGGACATCGACGTGGAGAAGATCCCCTTCGATGACCCGGCTATCTACAGGCTTTTGGGCGCAGGCCATACCGCCGGCGTCTTCCAGGTGGAGTCCGGCGGCATGACCGCCACCATCAAGTCCATGCAGCCCAAGGAGTATCGCCAGGTGGTGGCCCTCATCGCCCTCTATCGCCCCGGCCCCCTGGGCGCCGGCATGGTGGACTCCTACATCAACCGCATGAACGGCCGCGAGCCAGTTGCCTTCTACGACGAGCGCCTCTCAGACATCCTGGACGAGACCTACGGCACCATGGTCTACCAGGAGCAGGTCATGAAGATCTCGGTGCAGATGAGCGGCTTCTCGGCCGGCGAGAGCGACTCCCGCATCCGCAAGCCCGTGGCCAAGAAGAAGATCAAGCTCCTCACCAGCACGGTCTTTCACTGGGACGACGGCTCCGACGAGACCACCTACGACCACTGGATCAACGGCGCGATCAAGAACGGCTACAAGCGCGAGGTGGCCCAGAAGATCTGGGACGACGTCCTCGAGTTCGCCTCTTACGCCTTCAACAAGAGCCATTCGGCAGGCTACGCCATCCTCGTCATGCAGACGGCCTGGCTCAAGGCCTACTACCCCCGCGAGTACATGGCGGCGGTGCTCACCAGCTATACGGGTAAAACCGAGAAGATCGTCCACTACATCAGCGCCTGCCGCTCTGAGGGCATCGACGTCTTGCCTCCAGACGTCAATGAGTCCGGCACCGAGTTCACCGCCACCGACGAGGGCGTGCGCTTTGGTTTGGCCGGCATCCGCGGCGTGGGCGAAGGCGCAGCTGAGGTGATCCTTCAAGAGCGCGCCGCTGGCGGCCCCTTCAAGACGCTCCACGACTTCGTGGACCGCGTGGACACCTCCCAGGTGGGGCGCCGCGTCATCGAGGCCCTCATCAAGGCCGGCGCCTTCGACTCCTGCGGCTACCCCCGCAAGCAGATGATGGGCTTTGTGGACAAGACCGACCCTTCCAACATCATCGATGCCGCCGCCAAGCGTCAGAAAGACCGCGCCGCAGGCCAGGTGTCGTTCTTCGACATGTTCAACGACGCCTCGGACGCAGCTTTCTCCCAAGATTTGCCGGAGCCCAACGGTGAAGAGTGGGATCGCAATCTCAAGCTCGCCTTCGAAAAGGACGTGCTGGGCATCTACGTCTCAGACCATCCTTTGGCGCCCTACGAGTACGCCCTCACTAAGGCCCGCAGCTACTCCATTGGCGAGGTGCTCAACGGCTACGAGCAGATGGGAGATGACGGCATCGCCACAATCAAGCAGGTGAGCGACGATCGTGAGATCTGGATCGCCGGCATGGCTTCAGATGTCCAGAAACGCACCACCAAAAAGGGCGACCCCATGGCCATCATCACCTTGGAGGACTTGGAGAACAAGATCGACGTGATCGCCTTCCCCAAGACCTACAAGGAGGCGGCCGACCTGCTCATCACCGACGAGGTGGAGGGCGACATCTTCATCCGTGTGCTGGGGCGTGTGGACCGCTCCGACCGCGGCGACCAGTTCATCGCCAAGACCATCGAGACCTTGCAGCTAGACGACCGTGCCAACAAGCCCAAGGTGTTCGAGGTGCTCATGGCAAGCGAGCAGCTAGACGAAGGGTTCGTCAGCCGCTTCGCCCAGATCCTCGACCGCCACCGCGGCCTGGACTCCGTGGAGCTCTTCGTGGATTCCGGAGAGGACGTCCCGCTGCGACTGGGAGTCCCCCTCAAGGTGGATGCGGGGTCTGTCCAGCTCTATGCCGAGGTGGCCTATCTTGTGGAGCCCGCCGGCCGCGTCATGATCGCCTGACGCTCGCCCGTCTCTCTGCACTTGGACGCGCAGACTCTGAGCCCGTCCTTGCCCGAGGCGCCTGCGCCTACGGAGGCCCTTGGTGCTTTAAGCCTTTCTCGGGTTCTTGAAAGAGCTGAGTGATTGGCCTTTGCTGTCCTTGCGACCCTCTCCTCTTGGGAAGTAATCCTTGGAGGGGAGGGGCGTCATGGCTGCCTTCTCGAGGTCATGTGAAGGGAGCCTCTGTGTCGTCTCGCCGTACTGCTACCGAGAAACCCATGCAACCAGCCCGGGTGGGCCTTTTGGGGCTTGTGGCTATTAGCGTCTCTGCCATGGTGGGCGGGGGCATCTACTCGTTGCCGTCGACGCTTGCGGGCCTGGCATGCCCTGCGGCCACGCTCATCGCCTGGCTAGTAACGGGGTTGGGCATGGGGTTTGTGGTCACCACCTTTCGCATTCTGGCGCAGGTGAGGCCAGACCTTACCAACGGAATCTTCTCCTATGCCGACACCGGCTTTGGCAAACTTGTGGCATTCCTGGTCGCGCTGGGCTATTGGTGCACCTCCTGTTGCGCCATGGCCACGTATGGCGTGCTCATCATGGCGACGTTCTCTCCGCTTGTGCCGGCGCTGGGGGTTGGCAATACCCCTATAGCCTGCGTGGGCGCGTCTGCGGTGGTGTGGGCTATCTATGCATTGGCGCGCAGGGGCGTTGAGACGGCGGCGTCCATCAATCTGGTGGGCACCATCGCCAAGTTCGTGCCTATCGTGGTCTTAGTGCTGGTATGTATCGGCTCCTTTGACTGGGGCCTTTTTCAGGATTCCTTTTACAATGCAGCTGCCACAGGCGCTTCAGGAGGCACCTTTGACGGGGTGGTGGCCCAAGCGCTCTCGGCGCTCATGACCACGCTGTGGGTGTTTATCGGCATCGAAGGCGCCGTGGTAGTCTCGGGTGACGCGGTGAGCCAGAAGGCCGTGGGCCGGGCAGTGGGCATCGCGTTCGTTGTGGCCTTGGTCTTCTACATTTTGGTGTCACTGGTGCCCTATGGCACTTTTACGCAGGATGAGATCGCATCCATGAGCTCTCCTTCTACAGCTGCCATCCTCCAAGGGCTTGTGGGGCCTTGGGGAAGGATGCTGGTGTCTGCGGGCATCGTGGTGGCCATTCTGTCTTCCTGGCTGGTGTGGATGTGCCTGCAGGGACAAATGCCCACTTCGGCTGCTGAGTACGGGATCTTTCCTGCCTTCTTCAAAGAGCGCAACGCCTACGGTGCGCCAGGACACTCCCTTTTGTGGAGCGCGGCGGTCACCCAGCTGTTCCTTGTGTTCGCCTGCGTGTTGGGGCCTGACGCCTGGGACACTTTGGTTTCGATCACTTCGGTGATGGCCACGCCGGCCTACTTCTTTTGCTGCGCGTTCTTGGTAAAGCAAGCGGTGAGCTATGAGGGGTGGCCGCACGCTCTGGTATCGAGGTCGCGCGCCTTTGTCATAGGGCTTGCCGGGTCGCTCTTTGGCGTCATCCTCATCTTCGCGGCGGGCCTCGAAAACCTCATGTTGGCTTCCATCATCTTCGCTTTGGGGCTGCCATTGTTCTTCTTTGGCCTCAAGGCCAACGGTCAAGCTGACACTCTCAAACGATATGAGAAAGTCATCGTCTGCTGCGTGCTCTGCGCAGCGCTGGCCGCGCTTTGCCTGTTCTCCATGGCGGCCTTCTAGCGCAACGCGGTCCCGTGGGATCCCAGTGCCAAAAACACTCTTAAACCGGTGTGTGCATGGGCCTTTGCGCAGGTTGTCGTAGAAAGGGGAGCAGTACCTGTTTTAGCTGATGTAGCAGCGCTATGGAGCGGGTCTTTCAGAGTAATTAAAAGGATTACTTGCGAAAACCGTGGATATATATCCCATCGAAAACCGTTGAACCCAATGCAAAAGAGGTCTCTATGGGTGAGATGAGCGTTGAGCAAAAGAAAATGCTCGAGAAGGCTAGCCGAAAAGATGTCAATGGCTGGCATCATGTGAAGGTCGTTGGCACCCCCTATGAATGTGGCTTTCAAGAAGGGTATCTGCTCGCCGACGAGTATGCCGACGCCCAGAGGGTCTACAAGTACATGACGCTTCAGGTCTACGGCATGACCTATGACTGGTTCTGTCAACAGGCGGTACGCCTTCATAAGGACAAGATCCCTGAGCGCTATCTCGACGAGCTTCAAGGCATGGCCGACGGCCTGAGTGCCGCCGGGGTCCCGCAAACGGTGGATGATCTTATCGGCTGGAACGCCTATTACGAGGTCACCGGCTATTGGTGGCCCCTCAATGCCGCCAAAGTCATTGGCGCCATGCCCAACAACGTCATGGTGCCCCGCGCCTCGCACTGCTCGGCCATCGCCGCCACCGGCTCTGCCACCAAGGACGGCCATCCAGTGCTGGCCCATGAGTCCTTCGATGATTTTTGGAGCGGCCAGTATTTCAACGTCTGCTTGGACATTACTCCCAACGAGGGGAACCGCATCGTGATGCAAACGGTCCCTTGCTATCTGGATTCCATGACCGACTATTACGTGACCTCGGCAGGTCTCGCTATCACCGAGACCACGCTGGCGGGGTTCAACGGCTATGACGAGTCGGGCGTCCCAGAGTATGTGCGCGTTCGCGAGGCCGCTCAATTCGCCACTACCATCGACGAGTTCGTGGAGATCATCGACAAGGGCAACAACGGCGGTTACGCCAATGCGTGGCTGATCGCAGACACCAACACAGGCGAGATCGCCCGATACGAGCAGGGGCTCAAGTTCCAGGCGCTGGAGCGCAAGGCCGACGGCTGCTTCTTTGGCTGCAATGCGGTCTTCGACCCGCGCATCCGCAACCTGGAGTGCAAGGACAACGGATTCAACGACCCTCGCCAGCAGACCGGGGCCCGTCGCCAGCGGTGGATGGAGCTTATCGATCAGTATTCCGGCGCCATCGACTGCGAGCTGGCCAAGAAGATGCTGGCAGACACCTACGACGTCTACGTGGGCTACAACAACCCCTCCAGCCGCACCATCTGCAGCCATTACGACGTGGATCCCCAGTATTGGGCGGACGACCCCAACGCTGTATGGAACGTCCCCTTCTATCCCGCAGGCTCCTGCGACGGCAAGGCTGCCGGCTATGACGATATCCGCGCCATGCGCATGTGGGGCCGTTACGGCCGCGCAGACGGCGTGGAGTTCGATGCCGACGCCTTCTTTGAGCAGCATCCTCTCTGGAATTGGCAGAAGGGCTATACCAAGAGCCGCCCCAGCGAGCCTTGGACGCTCTTCGAATAGGCAATTCCGCCCGGGTGTCGACCCGCCCTGGCGTAATCATAATTATTCACACCAAAACCGGTAAAGGTGATATGTATTATGAAACTTACTAAAGAAGCCATCGCCAAGATGTCGCAGTCTTACAGCAAGGCAAAAACCCAGCATGTGGCAGAGAATGCGGTCACCAAAAACGGCATCCTTGCCGCCTCTGAGAACTCTCAGGTGGCAAAAGACCTCTCTACGCCTGCCTTTGCCTTCTCTATCGACGTAGACAGCCAGGCGGTGGCCAATCAGAAGCAATCCGGCCGCTGCTGGATGTTCGCCTGCTTGAACTTCTGCCGCTTCCATGTGGAGAAGACCCTGGATTTGCCCCAGGGCACCTTTGAGCTCTCCCAGGCCTATCTGGCCTTCTACAACAAGCTCGAGCGCGCCAATTGGTTCTTGGAGCATGTGGCAGCCACTGCGAGCAAGCCTTTCGATGACCGCGAGGTCACCTGGCTCTTTGGTGCCCCTATGCAGGACGGCGGCGACTGGGACATGGTCTGCGGCCTTATCAAGAAGTACGGCGTAGTGCCTCATGCCGCCATGGTTGAGACCGCCTGCACCAACAACACCGCCCAGATCAACACCCAGCTCTCCCACTTGCTGCGCCAGGACGGTCTCAAGATCCGCTCGCTGGTGCGCGAAGGCGTGGATGGTAAGAAGATCGAGGAAGTCCAGGCTCAGATGCTCGACGAGGTCTATCGCATGCTGTGCGTTGCCTTTGGCGAGCCTCCGGTAAAGGTGGATTTCGAGTACACCGATACCAAGAAGCAGTTCCATGGTGTTTATGGGCTCACCCCCCTGGAGTTCTACAAGAAGTATGTGGGTATCGACCTCGATGACTACATTGGCGTCATCAATGTCCCTGGCGAGGACAACCCCTACAAGCGCCTCTATGCCATCGAGGATTCCGATCAGATCCCCGAGCGCGAGAACCTCTATCTCAATGTGGATATGGACACCCTCAAGGGCTTGGTCATCGACCAGCTCAAGAGCGGCGAGCCTGTCTGGTTTGGCTGCGACGTGCTGCAGCACTGCGATGAAGAGGCCGGCGTCATGGACATGGACCTCTATGATTTCGACGAGCTCTTTGGCGTTGACTTCTCCATGGACAAGGCCCAGCGCTACCTCACTCGCGAAAGCCTGCCTACCCATGCCATGATGATCGCCGGCGTCAACTTGGTCGACGGCAAACCCGACAAGTGGAAGATCGAAAACTCCTGGGGCACCGAGGTCCATGGCAAGAAGGTCGGCCACAACGGCTATTACGTCTGCGGCGATGAGTGGTTCGACAACTTCGTCTACGAGGTGGCCATCAAGAAGTCTCTGCTCTCCGACGAGCTGCAAAAGGTGCTGGATACCGAGCCTATCGTCTGGCCCTTCTGGTGCACCTTCAACCCCGTGTCTGCCTACTAAGCCTGCGTGGGGCGGAGGGGCAAGGAAGCTTCTCCGCCTTTCGTGTCTTTAAACGAAAGGTCCTCTGATGTTCGGACACCATCATCTCGATAAGGTGGCAGGGCACTCCAAAGCGGTCACGGCTGCGCCCAAGCCCGATAAATCCGGTCAGTATATCTCTCTCATGGCTCTGGTCATGATGAACGTCACCATCATTGGCTCGGTGGCCAATGACGTGCAACAGGCTTATTACGGCCTTTCCTCGGTGACGCTCTTTGTTATCGGCGCCATCGTCTTCTTCTTGCCCACAGGCCTTGTGGCGGCCGAGCTCGCCAGCGGCTGGGGTCAGCGCGGCGGCATCTTTAGGTGGGTCGGCGAGGCCATGGGTCCCGGGCTTGCCTTTACCTGCCTTCTGGTCTTGTGGTTCCAAACGGCCATTAACTTTGGATCCGGCGTAGCCACCGCCTCCACCACCATCGGCTTCTACACGCCTGACTGGGACTGGGCCGTCAATTTCATGAACCACCCCAAGTTCCAGCTCTTCATCATCCTGGCATGGCTTGCCTACTATTGGGTCCTCACCTGGATCTCCACCAAGGGTGTCAAGGCCTTCGCCCGCATTACCAAGTATGGCGTGCTTATCGGCACGTTTATCCCTCTGGCCTTCATGATCGTCATGTGCATCGTATGGCTGGCTCAGGGCAACACCCCCAATGTGGAGGTGAGCCCCGAGGCATTCAATCCCTTCCGTGACGGCATCAAGCTCTCTACGCTTTCATTGGCCGCCGGCGTGTTCTTCTCCTATGCAGGCATCGATATGAATGCTGCGCATATCAAACAGCTCAAGAACCCCCAAAAGGAGTTCCCGCTCTCCATCTTCATCTGCATGATCCTTACGCTCGTCATCTTCATCGCGGGCACTTTGGTCATTGCCATTGTGACGCCCGAGTCCCAAATGAACCTGGTCTACGGCCTCAACCAGACCTATAAGATCCTCGGCCAGTGCTTCGGGGCGCCTTGGATTTACGTCCTGTTCGTGTGGGCAGGCCTGGGAGCTTCCATGGCATCGCTGGTCACCAACATGGCCGGCCCTTCCTACATGCTTGGCCAGGCGGGTCGTTCGGGCTTTCTGCCCAAGGCCCTGCAGTCCAACAACAAGCACGGTATGCCTAGCCGCTTGATGTACCTGCAGATGGCATTCATGACCGTCATTGCGTTCCTGTGCTTCCTCATCCCCAACATCGAGGGCTTCGTGATCTTGATCACCCAGGCCGTCACCATCCTCTACATGCTCTATTACGTGCTCATGTTCGTGTCCTTCTTGAGGCTCCGCCGCGACCAACCCAACCGTCCCCGCGGCTTCAAGGTGCCCGGCGGCAAGGTGGGCGCCTATCTGGTGGCAGGCCTTGGTTTGGCTGCCTGCGCCTTTGGCATCGTGTTGGCCATCATTCCTCCTGCCCAGGTCTCCCAAGAGGTGGGAAGCCCCGCCATTTACGTGGGCGTCATCCTGGCGCTTATCGTCGTGGTGCTTGGTGTGTGCTTCGCCATCTATCGCGCTTCCCGCAAGCACGACTGGGTGGACGCATCCAATCAGTTCGCTCCCTTCACCTGGGAGGTCGAGGGCCTCAAGAAGCCTCAGAAAGTACTGTCCAACGTTCCCTCCGACATGCTGGCCGACGGCCAGAACCCCATGGGCATGCCCATCAAGAAGCTCTGGAATCCCAACGAGCAGCTGCCTGAGGCAGCCATCAAAGCGGCGCAAAAGGGTACTGTCCCCGACGACGACCCTGCAGCCCTCAATCACCCCGTGAAGCCTGCGGCCGATGCCGCCGGCGTCGCTGGCGGAGGCATCCCGCTAAGCCAACCGCCTCAGATATCCAAGGCGGCAAAGATCGGCACCTCTGCCGATGTGGGGCTCAAAGAGGAGGCCGCAACCCCGTCCAGCGAGGTGGCCGTCAAGCAGGCTCCTGATGTTCCTGCTGCCTCGGCTGCTATGGTGGCCCAGGAGTCGGTGCCTCAGGATCCAGCCGCCGACGCGCGCGCTGCCCAAGCCGCTGAGAAAGAGGATGAGGCTGCCTTGGCCTCTGCTCAGTCTGCCGCTGCTCAGGCAGAGGTGCGTATCCAAGCCGAGAAGAACCGCATCCAGGCCGACTCCCAGTTGGCTTCGGCTGAGCGTGCCGCCAAAGAGGCGTTGGCTGCCGAGCAAGAGGCGTCCAAGGCTGCCGATAAGAACGCCGATGGCGCTCAGGAAGGCCCCTCGGCTTCCGACAGCACCCCATCCTCCACTACGAAGTAGCGTCTACCGGATTGTCAGTACTCGATTCTGTCCAACGAAAGCAGGGCTCTATGACACAGAGCGATTTAGGGTCTCAGCCTTCCGCCACCGCGAAGGCGTCGCCCGCGGCGGCTGCCCCGCAACAGGTAGCCGCAACCCCCTCTGAGCGGGGGCTCAAATATCACCACGATGCAGAGACGGCAGGCGGCAAGCCTCCCACCACGCCTTCTAAAAAAGAGCTGTCCGGCAAGCTCACCGTGAAGGACATGGTCTCCTACGGCATGATCATGATGGTGCCCATCGCACCTTTCGCCCTCTATGCCTCCATCTTCCAGATGTCTGGCGGCATGCCGGCCCTGTCCTACCTCATCGGCGCAGTGGGCATGCTCTTCACGGTGTTCTCCTTTGGCGTGATGATCCCGCTCTTCCCCTCTTCGGGCTCCATCTACACCTATGCCTCCCAGACCATGGCTCCGGCGGTGGGCTTTGTGGCAGGTTGGCTCATGTTGCTGCAGTATTTGGTCACCCCCGACCTCATGTTCATCCAGGCGGGCCAGGCGCTCAACCAATACGTGCCCCAGGTGCCGGTGTGGGGATGGTGCTTGCTGTTCTTGGCATTTGTCACGTTCCTGTCCATCCGCAGCCTCAACAACGCTATCAAGGTAGAAAAGATCGCGCTCATCTGCGAGATCGTGGTCTTCGCCATGTTCATCGTCTTTGGCGTGGTCTACATCTTCCAACATCCTGAGACCTCGGGATTTAGCCTCACTGCGCTCTTCAACCCCCAGAAGTTCAGCTTCAGCGGCATGATGGGCTCTGTCTCGCTGGGCGCCATGTCCTTTGTGGGCTTCGGCTGCGTGGCCACCCTCACCGAGGAGGCCAAGGATCCCAAGAAGGGCCCCGCCCATTCCATGCTCCTCATCGTGATCATCTTGGCATGCATGTTCGTGGGCATGTGCCTCGTGGCCACCTGGGTAGACCCCACCGGCTCCATCATGGCAGGTCATGAGAACACGGGCTTCTATCTTCTGGCTGGCGCGGTAGGAGGCCCCTGGTTTGGCGTGGTGTGCGCTGTGGCCAACGCCATCGCTCTGGGCGCCTTTACCGGTCTTACTGCCACCACCTCCATCTCACGCGTGCTCTATGTCATGAGTCGCTCGGGCGCCCTTCCCAAGGAGCTGGGCATCATGGATAAGAAGACCGGCGTCCCTCAGGTGGCCACTCTCTTTGTCTGCGGTCTCTCTTTGGTGATGCTCCTGTTCCTTATCCCGCTGGGCATGACTCAGGTGGCCAAGCTTTCCAATTTTGGCGCGCTGTCTACCTACTGCCTGCTTAATCTCTGTGTGATCTGGTACGCCTTTATCCGCAAGAAGACAAAGCTTCCTGTTCTGCGCTCGCTTGTCTTCCCGGTATTGGGTGCCCTGGTCACCGGCGCCATCTTCTTCTCTATCGACTTCGACATCGCTCTCATCGGATGGGGTTGGGTGCTTATTGGTGTAATCTATTACCTCATCCAAACGAGGATCTTCAAGCACGAGATCGACTTTAGTTAGTGGAGATAGCTGTGGCTTCAAATGACTCCTGGGCGAAGACGCCTGCTCAGCCCAAACGAGTGGGGCTCTTCGGCCTGGTGTGCCTTGTCATTTCAGCCATGTTGGGCGGCGGCGTTTACAACCTGCCTCAATCTGTGGCGCAGGGTGCAAGCGCCGTCGCCGTGCTGTTTGCCTGGATCGTCACCGGCCTAGGCATGCTTTGCTTGGCCAATGTCTTCAGGATCCTCTCGATCGAAAAGCCCGAGCTTAAAAATGGCATCTATTCCTATGCCGAGAAAGGCTTCGGCCGCTTCATGGGCTTCCTGGTGGCCTATGGCTATTGGGTCTGCAACTGTTTCGCCATGGTGGTCTATGCCATCTTGCTGCCCTCCACCTTGGACCTGTTCTTCCCGGGGGTCTTTGGCGACGGCACCAATTGGGCCTCCATTGCGCTTTCCTCAGGCATTACCTGGCTCATGTTCGTGTTGGCCTGTCGAGGCGCCCAGAGCACTGCCATCATCAACGCCATAGGCACCATTGGCAAAGTGGTGCCTATCGTCCTGTTTATCCTGCTCATGGGCTCTTGTTTTTCCGGCGACTTCTTTGCCCAGCATGCTCTGGGAAGCCAGGGGGCGGCCACCCTCGAGCGCGCGCAGTTCTTCGACCAAGTAGGAAGCACCATGATGATCACCCTCTTCCTTTTCATAGGAATCGAGGGCGCCGTGGTGGTTTCTGGCGAGGCGGTCAACGCCAAGGCGGTGTCGCGCGCCACCATGATCGGCTTTACAGTCACCCTGGTGCTCTATGTATTGGTGTCTATCGTTCCTTATGGCTCTTTCACGCAAGATGAGATCGGCGCTATGGCCAATCCCTCGATGGCAGCACTGCTTGCCTCGCATTTTGGTCTTTGGGGCGCTTTGCTGGTGAACGTGGGCATCGTGATCTCTGTGCTGTCTGCCTGGCTTGTGTGGACGGTAATGCTGGGCCAGATGCCGTTCTATGCCGCAAAAGATCGGGTCTTTCCCCAAGTGTTTTGCAAAGAGAACCGTGTTGGCGCCCCGGTGCCGTCGCTCTTGGCCACCACGTTGGTGGTGCAGGGTCTTATTGTGCTGGCTCACTTTGTGCAAGGCAACGCCTGGCAGGTCATGGTAAACATCACTGCCGTGATGGCCATGCCGTGCTATTTGGTGTGCAGCTTCTACCTATTCAAGCTGGCCTTGCGCGGCCCTTGGTCCTCTTGCGTCCGCCGTTCTACCGGGCTTGCCTTTGGCTTGGCAGCCACCTTGTTCTCTTGCTACCTCATCTATGAGGCCAATATCGAGCTGCTTGTGGTCGCGTGCACCATCTTTGTCATAGGGTTTCCCATCTATCTTTGGGCGCGCCGAAAAGAGCAAGTGTTTACCAAAAGCGAGGCATGTCTTGCAGTAATCATTGTGATCGCCGCAATTGTGGGCATCTGTTCTATGGTGGGACTAATCTAAGGCTGTTCATCTGTCTCAGGTACTATGTCTCACCGCTGCAGCGAGGCTCTCTTCTCGGCTGCGCAGATCAGGTGTGCCCCCGTTTTCAAGGGGCGTGAAACGGTAGAAATGCAGGACCTCATGGCCAAGAAGCGTCTGGTGTTTGTATATGGGTTGAACATTCTCGCTGCCTTTGCAGTGGTGATGCTCCATGTGTCCCTTGATGTGCTCGCTCCTCAAGGGGGAGGGGATCCAAAGTGGTTCACCTCGTTCTTTTTGCAAGCGGCCTTCATCTTTGCAGTGCCTGTCTTTTTTGCGGTGAGCGGGATGAACCTTCTGGACTATCGATCCAAATACGACACCAAAACGTTCTTCATCAAGCGCGTTAAGCGAGTAGGAGTGGTGCTGCTGTTTGGTAGCGCGGTGTGCTATTTGCTCTACGGCCTTTTTCCTTTGAGCTTTTGGGGTGCAGAAAATGCAACGCTCACCGTCAAAGGCTTTATAAAAGGACTGCTTTCAAACACCATCAACGATACCTACTGGTTTCTATATACCATCATCTACCTCTATATGCTTACCCCTCTCTTGTCCCTTGCAGCTCAACGCAAACATTTACTTGAGTACGTCATGGGATGCTCCCTGTTGGTCTCTGTGTTTATCCCACTGGCAGCAACACTGGGCTTTGACCGCTCTTATTTAGATCCCCTCTTTGGCTGGGCAGCTTTTGCCAATGTGGCCCTTCTCTACTATGTTGGTGGCTTCTATCTTGCCCGTTACCTAAATCGTTCTATACCTTGGTGGGCCATGCTCCTGCTTTATCTGGCAGCGACAGCGGCAATGGCTGCCGTCTCTGCAGGATCTAACGGCTTTATTGGGTTCGATGCAGTTCCCGCCGAGTACAACCCCTATTGGATTTCTATCAACTCTCCCTTCTGCATGGTTCAAGCTGCTGCCGTATTCTTGTGTGCCCAGGCTCTTGAGCCTCGCCTGCAAAGCCTGAAGGAGGGTTCCCAGCGAGTGCTGGCAAAAGTGTCGGGGGCCTCTCTGGGCGTCTATCTCATTCAAATGCCTATCATCAATTGGATTGGCCTTAGGCTCTATTGGCCCCATTATCAATGGCTGCAAAACACGGTCGTGCGAGGCCTTGTGGTCTTTTTCGTGGCACTGGCCGTCTCTTTGATTTGGTGCGAGCTCTGGGGACGCCTTAAACAGGTTGTCCTGAGAAAGGAATAGTTCGTGGTGTCGTTCATCCTTGCATTTCTTTTGGGCCTTTGCTTGCTGGTGGTTCCAGGCTTGCTCCTTTGTGTTGCGAGCGGAGTGGGATATCGCGCAGCCCTCTGTCTTGCCCCGGGACCCTCTGTCTTCTTCTACTTTGTTGTCAGCCTTTTTCTGGGATTTGCCTCTATAGATGGTGTGGCTCCGCTTGCAGCGGGGGTGTTGGGGCTTGCGCTGGTGGTAAGTGCTGCGATCTTCTTGATCAGAAAGGCACACCCATGGAGCGTCGAGATTCAAGAGCCTTCTTTGCCGATAATGGCGCTCTATGCGGTTTTTGGGACCCTGTTGTTCGTAGGGCTATTTCTCAATAATGCTGGCGGCTTTGACTGGTTCTTGCAATATAACGACAACTCTGCCCATCTCACTCGCATAAAGGCCATGGTTGACGGCGCTACGACTTCCCCTGTGCACTCCATGATGTATGGGTCCAACGTGCGTGCAAATCAAGCGCCATTCTCTGACGGCACTTCGGGTGTCTCGGCGTATACAGGCTTTTATCCTGTGGCCTATCACAACCTCGCGGCTCTGATTCTTGCTTCGGGGGTGGCGCCCATCTTGGTGGCTCAAAACGCAGTGAACGCGATCTTTTGCGCAGTGGCCTTCCCTTTGGGAGTCTGCGTGCTTCTCTCTCAAATCAGCAGAAGCGACAAACAGCTCCTGCTATGCGGGTCTGTCACGTGCGGGGCCAGCTATGCTTTTCCGCTGCGAGCGCTGGTGATTCATCAGAACTACCCCAATGTGGTGGCCTTTTGCCTTGTTCCTCTCGTGGTGTGCCTCCTGGTGTCAGCGGTGCACTCCAAGACTGAAGACGGCTCCTTCAAGCTAGAGCTCAATAGGGCGGCGCTGGCGCTCTTCTTTGTTTCTCTGATAGGGCTCGTTGATCTGCATCCCAATGCGGCGATTGCTTGCGGTGTGATAGGCGGCTGCTATGTGATAGGCGGTCTTATCCCTGCGTGGGGAAGAAGTCTCCCTCAAAAACCTTCGTCACTCTTCAAATTCCTCGGCTTAGAGGTTGGTGTGATTGCCCTTTGCTTGGGCGTTTGGGTCGCCTGCCTGCTCTCTCCCGTCTTTGCCGCTACGGTAGGCTTTCTCTGGGAGTGGACGATCCCTGTGTCAGAGGCGCTCAAACAGGTAGCTCTTTTGGGATTGAGGATCGAGGTAGTTCAACCGGTGCTCGCAGCGGTGGTGCTTGTCGGCTTCATCTGGTGCGTTACCCATAAGGGTACAGGATGGATTGCTCTCTCCTACGGAGCGCTAGTCGCAATATTCTTTGCGAATGCGGTTGGAACGGCGGATATCAAGAAGGTGTTTGCGGGCTTCTTCTACACCGATCCAGACAGAACGGCTGCGCTAGTGGGTCTTTGGGCATCGGTGATAGCGGCTTTTGGCCTTTATGCCGTCTATCGTGGCTTTATCAAGGCCATAACTGCAATTCGAGATCGGACCACTGAAAGGGGAGTGCGGAAAACTCTTCTTCCCAAGGTGGCGCTGGTGGTATGCGTTCTTTTTGCGACAGGCAACTACGGGGAAGCCTTTGCCATCAACGAATATCCAAAGGATGAGAACCACATCTATTTGGGCCCTTCGAGAGATCTGCCTGGTGGTGCCTTTGCTTGGCAGGAGAGAGAGTTGCAGTGGGTGTCGGATCCAGACGCTTCAATGTTCTATAACCAAAACGATGCGAAGTTCATGCAACGAGTGAAGCGTATCGCGGGCGCGAAGGATCTGATTCTCAACATCCCTCTCGATGGCTCTATGTATGCTTACCCGGTGGATGGCGTGAATGTCCTCTATAAGCGAGAGATCACCGACGAAGATTCGGCACAGAGCCAGGCCATTCGTTTGCATCTCAATGAATACGCTACAAATCCTCAGGTACAGCAGGCGGTGAAAGACTTGGATGCCAAATACGTGCTCCAACTCTCTGCAAAGGGCCCCTACGGCGCCAACTATGCAGACTACGACCGCAATCGAGTGGGTGACTGGGTGGGCATCGCATCCATAAACCCTGATACCCCAGGCTTCAAGCTGGTCCTCTCTGAGGGCGACATGGCTCTCTATCGCATCGAGCCGCTGCCGGCCGCCACTAAGAGCTAGGGGCAAAAGAGGCGTGCTTCGTTGCGAGTCATGGGCATAGCCTTTGCCCTTTGGCCAACTTGTGGAACTCTTTGGCTTCTCCTCTGCCACCGAATATCTGGCCCCTTTGGGTAGGTAAGCTACATGAGAGCACAGGAGGATCTCTTGTGCCGTTTTTCGAAAGGAGACATCATGGCTGATGTTAAGTTTTGGCGCTGCAACCACTGCGGCAATCTTTTTTACACCATCGTCGATGGGGGCGTGACCCCTCAGTGCTGCGGCGAGCCCATGGAGCTCTTGGTAGCCGATTCCGTGGATGCCGCTACCGAGAAGCACGTGCCTTCGATTGCTTGGGATGGCAACCATATCGAGGTCAACGTAGGCTCTGTAGACCATCCTATGACGCCCGAGCACCTTATTGAGTGGGTGGCTCTGGTGGCCGACAACGGCGATGTCGCCATTAAGCACCTTACTCCCGAGGACGCTCCTCACGTACGTTTCTGCGGCAAGAACCTCGAGCATGGCACTGTGTATGCCTATTGCAACCTCCATGGTCTCTGGAAGGCGGAGGTCTCCAAGTAGTCCGGGAGCCTCTTTTTAAGGTATAGATGGCGCGCTTTTGCATTTAAAGCGGGTAAAGCTGGCGATTTCCTCGCTTTGCCCGCTTTTTTATATAGTTTCACAATCCCTGCATAAAATAGAGGGACGAACAAGCTATCATCTATCCCAGCAGGTTTCTTGCTTAAAGGCTTTGCGGTTAGTGTGTTGATTCGCTGCCTTCGCTAGAATCCTCTTTTCATGTTGCGACGTTTTTTAGATGAATAAACTTATAGTATTTATGCTTTGCCCACTGAGTAGTCGAGGTTCAATGCGGTGGGTTTTCTACTATGAATTTGGGCAGACTCAGCAGCCTTCGAGCGAACGGTCGCGGCTCTTTCCTTCGTACTCTTTGATATGGCAACGTCGATAAGTGAATGGGCCATAGGTTGCCTAACAGTCTAAGCTTCACCAGTTCTTGGTGACAAACATATCTAATAAACAAGATACGAATAATAGATGCCCTTCAGATATAGAAGGTGCCTTTGATGGTCTAATACTGATTATGAAATCAAGTGTGAATATATAATCAAAATGTACCAACATGAACAATAAAATAAGGGGACAACCATAACCGTGAGCGAGATCTTCTCTTACATCTATCAATACATGACGATAGATCAATAAAATACCCCACATACCTGCGGATAGTATTGTGGTGTATCCTATAGGCGACAAGAGGAGGTGGGAGTTGTGAATATCGCATTAGTACAAATTAATGCAACCATGTGCGCCTATGAGGAGACTATAGCGCGTATGCTCTCTGCTGCTTCCACCTTCGAGCGGCAAGGGGCCGATCTCCTAATCTTTCCTGCAACTACCCTTACGGGATTCAACCCTCAATCTCTGCTCAATCAAGAAGGGGTCGAGACAGACATTGCCTTGGTGCTCGACGAGCTGGCAGAGCGCGCCTCTGTGCCCATCCTAGTGCCGTTTCTCTTCGAGAGCTCTGGCCAGCCTGTGCCAGAGGTGGCCTACATCCACGATAAGAAAATCGTTCCTTTGCGTATGGGAGCCAGTGTGGCTTACCTCAAGGCTCATGGACACATGCCAGAGGGTGAGCCTGTGATGCAGTTTGTGCAGCAGGATACAGACTTTGGGGTCGCCCTTGATCTTGAGGGCCTCGCAGCCTATAGTGCCGGCTCAGAGAATGCAGATGTCATCATCTACCTGCCCTTCAGCGGTTTTTGTGCAGACGATGAGGCCACTTCAATGGGCGCAACGTTGGGTGATGGCTTCTATATTGGGGAAGCTACAAAAGCGAACAGCTGGCTGGTGGGAGTTAATTCCATTGGCGCGCAGGACGAGATCGTCTATTCGGGTGGCTCTTTTGTTATTTCCCCCTGGGGGGAAATCGCTGCAGCGCTTCCCAACTTCGAAGAGGCCATGGAGCTTGTGGAAGTTGAGCCTCTGTCAGAAGGGCCGCTTGAGGAACCCTTGGCTCCTGCGCCTTATCAGCGCATGCGCATGATATGGGGCGCACTTACCTTGGCACTCCGTGATTTTGTGGATAAACAAGGGGTGCGCGGGGTGGGCCTCCTGCTTACCGGCGACCTTCTGACCTCAGTGCTTGCTGCGCTCGCAGTAGATGCGCTGGGACCTATGCGCGTATGGGGCCTTCTCGTTCCCTCTGCTGACGAAGATGCGTTAAAAGACGCCCGTCATCTGGCGCGCAACCTTAGGATTCATGCAGAAGAAGTTAATAAGTCGGATTTTAAGCAGGCTGCTGAGCTTATAGACAGCAATCCACTTGCGGTGATCCGGCTCTTGGCTCGGGCCGCTGCTCCTCAGATCTTGGGCCCCGGTTTGCTCATGCTTACTGCAGTCGACAAGACAGCACTGGCTCTTCAGCAAGATCCAGACTGCTATCATGCTGCATCGTTTGCGCCCTTCTCGGATGTCTACCGTACAGATATCTTGGCACTGGCTTCAGACCGCAATGGTAAAAGCCCAGTGATTCCGCGCTCGGTATTGGCTCGCCTTGATGTGCCCCGTGATTTAGTGGCCGACGCGCATGCGCTTTCAGACGCCCGTACGCTCTCAGAGCTGGATTCGGTGCTCTTAAGTGTCATTGAGCGAGGCGAGTCTGTCACCGATGTAGTGCGTGAGGGCGGCAACCTCGAGGAGACCTTGGGTATCTTGAGTGCGGTTGGCAAAGGCGAGCTATCTCGCCGCAATTGCCCCGCAGGCCCCATTATCTCGGAGCGCGCCTTAGTAGAGCGCCGCACTCCGATCGCTATCCATAGAGCATCTAGCACCGCCCATGTGTCTTCGATGCCAGAAGTGGTTGCCGGCCTTTCCACCGCTATGAACAACGCAGATATCATGAGCCTTATGGAGCGCCTCCAAACGCTCGCGGGGGCTTTCGAAGACGCTGCAGATCCCGCGTCTTTGGATCTCCCGCACAATCTCCACAGCTATCTGCAGGATTTTGCCTCATCCGGGGGGTTTTCTACCAACGGGGATGACCTTTGGGGATCAGGCCTCTTTTCCAAAAACTAGATCCAATTGATCCCCAGAAGGTTTGCTGATTGACCTTTGGGGCTTTTGGCTGCAAGTGCCATGAGAGGCAGGCGGCGCGTCTGGGCATCCTGTGTTCCGGTACTGACGGGGTTGTGTGGTAGACTACTGCACCATAGAACGGTTGTTCGGAGGCGTAGTGGTTATTCTTGGTATAGATCCTGGCTTGGCACACACGGGCTGGGGTGTCATAGAAACCAAAGGGTCTCTCTGCCGCGCACGCGCCTATGGGTGCTGCGCTACAGGGACAGAGGAGCCCATGGATGTGCGTTTGCACTCAATCTATAAAGAAATCCGGCAGGTGATAGACCGCTATCACCCTTCTGAGGTAGCCATCGAGCAGATTTTCTTTGGCCAAAACACCAAGAGCGCCATCGCAACCGCCCACGCGCGGGGAGCGGCCCTGGTCGCCTGTGCGTGCGGCGGGTGCACGGTAGGGGAGTACACTCCTATGCAAATCAAAAAAGCTGTAGCCGGTACTGGTGCCGCAGACAAGCATCAGGTCACTACTATGACGCGCATTCTTTTGGCGCTCGATCATGACCCTAAGCCAGATCACTGTGCCGACGCCTTGGCCGCCGCAGTGTGCCATGCCCATACTGTGCAAAACGACCGCAGGGCACAACGGGCTCACGAGGCAGTAGTAGGTTTTCAGCGCTATCCTGGGGAAGCTCTCGAGAGGAGCATGTAAATGATTGCACGGCTCTGCGGAACGCTGGTGGAGGCGAGCCCGGAGGTTCCCTCTCTTATCGTTCTGGATGTGGCGGGTGTGGGCTACGAGTTATTGGTATCGCGCACCACGCTTTCAGATCTTCCGGTACAAGGCAGCTCGGGGGTCACCTTGTACGTGCGCATGCGCGTCACAGAGAATGCAGTGACTCTTTACGGCTTCTCTGGCAAGGAAGAGCGCATTGTATTTGACAAACTGATATCCATCGCCAAGGTAGGCCCCGCATTGGCGCTTAAGATCCTCTCGAGTTTTTCGCCAAAGCAACTCGCGGCGGTAGTGGCCGCCCAAGACGTGAATATGCTTACTTCGGTGCCTGGGGTTGGCAAGAAGTCTGCCACACGGTTGTTGCCAGAGCTGCTCGATCTTTTTGCCAAGGATGCGGAGCTTAAAATGCTCATGCAAGCTGCCCCCTTGCCCATAGGTGCAGTTGCTCCCACTGCGGCAGATGCAGGCCAAGGTTCGGCCGTGGTGGCACAGGCTCGCCAGGCGCTGCTGGGTATGGGGCTTACCCCGCAAGAAGCAGATGTAGTGTTCGAAGGCTTGCCTCAAGACGCGACTTTTGAAGAGGCGGTTCGCTATGGCCTCAAACGAGTGGGGGGTGGGCTGTAATGTGGGAGGCAGACGCCGACTCGGATCTCTTTGCAGGCAGTGCTCACAATCGCATTACAGGCCAGCGCAGAAGCGTTTCGGCTGAGCTTGCGCCAGAAGATGTGGATATCGACCGCAGCCTGCGTCCCCAAACCTTAGAAGATTACTGTGGCCAAAGCCGCATCAAGGAGAACCTTCGTGTGCTCATCGACGCTGCGAGATCTCGTGGTGAGGTGTTAGACCATGTGCTTTTCTCCGGCCCTCCAGGCTTAGGCAAAACCACGTTGGCCGCCATTGTGGCCAACGAAATGGGCGGTGCTCTGCACACTACTTCCGGTCCTGCTATCACTAGGCCGGTCGAGCTTTCTGCCACGCTTACCAATCTGAGCGAAGGCGATGTTCTTTTCATCGACGAGATCCATCGTCTCAGTCATAACGTGGAAGAGATTCTCTATTCGGCTATGGAGGATTTCTATCTGGACATTATGATTGGCGATGGCCCCGGCGCCCGGTCTATGCGCTTTGAGATTCCGCCCTTTACGTTGGTGGGAGCCACTACGCGCACAGGCCTTCTCACTGGCCCTCTGCGCGATCGCTTTGGCATTTCTTACCGACTCGATTACTACACAAACGCAGAGTTGGCACAGATCGTCAACCGTTCAGCAGGCATCCTAGGAGTGAATATCGACATGCAGGGGGCAGCGGAGATCGCCAGTCGCAGTCGAGGTACCCCTCGTTTGGCCAACCGTCTGCTCAAGCGCGTGCGAGACTACGCTCAAGTGCGCGCCTCTGGGGAGATCACTTGGGATGTCGCTGCCGACGCCCTTTCGTTCTTCGAGATTGACGAGTTGGGGCTCGATTGGATGGATAGCAAGATACTGTCCACTCTTTGCGAGACGTTCCGGGGCCGTCCCGTTGGTCTTTCCACAATTGCAAGCGCAGTGGGCGAGGATGCCTCTACACTGGAGGAAGTCTATGAGCCTTTTCTGCTCCAGCATGGCCTCATGACCCGCACCCCTCAAGGGCGCCAAGCCACTCTGGCGGCCTTTGAGCATATGGGTATAACTCCGCCTACCAACTAGACTCCTTGTGGTTTTCCAATCGCCTTCTCCTTAAGGAGCGCCCTATGCTTCAGCGTGACTATCTTTCTAAGCTCATTGAGTCTTTCACCAAGCAGATGGAGGTGTATCTCAAAGACGCGGTCATCTTGCGCAAAACCGAGTCCATTGGCGAAGTGGAGGAGGCATTGGGAGAGCTTTTAGAACTCGATCCCGATATGCTTTTGTCGCTCTCTCCAGATTCCCTGGTCACCATGATTGCCTTAGGAGGCAATGGGGACGCCTTGGGAGACTCGGTGGCTTATGTCTTGGCGCGTCTGGGGGATGCGGAGGCGCAGAGGGGCGACAAGGAAACCGCCGCTCTTAGGCGCCAGCAAGCTCGTGCAGTGGCATTGGGCTTTGGTTTCAACAATCAAATCGTGCCTGAGCAATTTAAGGATTTGGACAAAGAGATTCAAGACGCTCGCGCCCAAGGCCGCTTCATCTAAGGGCGGCCGGAGTCCTGTAGGTTGTTGGCTCCCATCCATTAAAATAACCTGAGTAATAGGTGCCAATGGGGGGGGATCTTCCATTGGCGTGCTGGTGTTCTGTCGAGCTAACCTGTGCGAGATAGGAGCGTTATGCTGTCAGATATCGAAATCGCTCAAGCTGCAAAGACCGAGCCTATTGCCGCTGTCGCAGACAAGCTGGGCATCCCCGAGAGGGATTGGATTCCCTATGGACGCGATAAGGCGAAGGTGGACTATTCGGTTTTAAAGCAGGATCCGGGTCACCAGGCCAAGCTGGTGTTGGTTACCGCCATCAACCCCACCCCTGCAGGGGAAGGCAAGACCACCACCACTATCGGTTTGGCAGATGCGCTGCGTCAGTGCGGGAGCAATGCGGTGGTTGCCCTTCGCGAGCCTTCCCTAGGTCCTGTATTTGGCATTAAGGGCGGGGCTGCTGGCGGCGGCTATGCTCAGGTGGTGCCCATGGAGGATATCAATCTTCATTTTACTGGAGACTTTCACGCCATTGGCACCGCCAACAATCTGTTGGCTGCCATGGTGGACAACCATATCAAGCAAGGCAATGAGCTGGGCCTCGATCCTCGCCGCATCACCTGGAAGCGCTGCGTGGATATGAACGACCGCCAGCTGCGCAACGTGGTGGATGGCCTTGGTGGCGTGGCCGATGGTATGCCGCGTCAAGACGGCTTTGACATTACGGTGGCTTCCGAGGTTATGGCAGTGCTCTGCCTGTCTTCTTCCATCCGCGACCTCAAAGAGCGCCTGTCTCGCATTGTGGTTGGTTATACCTTCGACAGGAAGCCTGTGACCGCAGGCGACCTTCATGCTCAGGGAGCCATGGCTGCCCTGCTCAAAGATGCGCTGATGCCCAATTTGGTGCAGACCCTTGAAGGCACTCCCGCCTTTGTGCATGGCGGCCCCTTCGCGAATATCGCCCACGGCTGCAACTCTGTGATGGCCACGCGTATGGCCATGCATTATGGAGACATCGCCCTTACCGAAGCTGGCTTTGGAGCCGATCTAGGCGCGGAGAAGTTCTTGGACATCACCTGCCGCATGGGTGGCTTCAAGCCCGATGCGGTAGTGGTGGTGGCCACGGTTCGTGCTCTCAAATACAACGGCGGCGTGCCCAAGGACCAGTTGGGCGAGGAGAACCTGGATGCGCTGGCAGCAGGCATCCCCAACCTTTCCCGCCACGTCTCCAACATGACGGACGTCTATGGCCTGCCCTGCGTGGTTGCCATCAATCGCTTCCCCACAGATACCGAGGCAGAACTTGCGCTGGTGGCCGATACTCTCAAGGCCCAGGGCGTCAACGTACGCCTTTCGGAGGTGTGGGCCAAGGGCGGGGCTGGCGGCAAGGAGCTGGCGCAAGAGGTGCTTCGCCTGGTGGATGAGCCCAACCATTTCGATTTTTGCTACGCCACGGGCACTCCGGTCAAGAGCGCTATCGAGGCAGTGGCCAAACGCATCTACCGCGCAGACGGCGTCGATTTCACGCCTGGGGCCACTCGTCAGTTGGCAGAGCTGGAGAAAAACGGTTTTGGTTCTCTGCCGGTTTGCATCGCCAAGACCCAGTATTCTTTCACTGACGATCAGACCAAGCTTGGCGCCCCAGAGCACTTCCGTATCACCGTGCGCGAGGTCAAGGTGGATGCCGGTGCTGGTTTTGTGGTGGCGCTCACAGGTGCCATCATGACTATGCCGGGTCTTCCCAAGCGTCCTGCAGCCGAGAAAATCGACGTTACCGACGAGGGAGTCATTCTCGGCCTTTTCTAGGGCGTTACGAGAAGAGCCTTTAGCGAAAGCTCTGGTGCCAATACATCGATAGATGTGGCATTATCATTATCAGGAGATTTTCAGTGAAGATCTCGTAGGGAGATGCGCCTCTCCGGCAAAAGTTGAAGGGTTTTTAAGGTGTCAGAGATCGCTGCAGTATCCGTGTAGCTGCAGGTGTCTGAGCCAAAAGAGCCGTTTTTCTTTCCAAAGGCGTCGTTGGTGGCCAGATTGGTAGCCAAGGAGGCGAGCCAATCAGGTACACTAGCTCTTGCTGTGCTGAGAGGAGCTCTCGGCCAGTGTTGTACAAGCGCGCCACCCAGCGCGCACCAGCGTCGCCTCCAGGAGGCGACAGATAGAAAGGCACGTCATGGCTCAGGGTACTGTTAAGTGGTTTAATCCGGACAAGGGCTACGGTTTCATCTCTCGTGAGGACGGCGACGATCTGTTCGTGCACTACTCCGAGATTCAGATGGACGGCTTCAAGACCCTCGACGAGGGCCAGGTCGTCGAGTTTGACATCACCACCGGTCAGAACGGCAAGCTCCAGGCTTCCAACGTTCACAAGCTCTAATCCGGCACTCGCCTGATAGACACCCAAGGCCCGCATCTCATGGAGAGGCGGGCCTTTTTTCTGGTCAGGCGGGGTGTCGAAGCCCCCATGCTTACATTTCAGTGGATGGGCGAGTCCGGCTTTCTCCCCAAGATGGGTATAGGCAAGTAAGTAAAAAAGGGACTTACTTGTGAGGAAAGCCGAGGTGCAACCATGGTCATTGCTTTCGTAATGGACTCTCTGGGCGTCCATTCGAACGGAACGAGTGTGACTGCGCTGCGCTATGCTCAGGCGCTTCGCCAGGCGGGCCACGAAGTGCGACTGGTAGGCTGCGAGGCATCCGGGCAAGATGCCTATCCTGTGCCAGAGCACAAGATACCTCTGGTCTCCGCCGTCGCCAAGCATAACGGCTTTACCTTCGCCTCCCCCAATGACGAGGTCTTTGACAGCGCCTTTTGGGATGCCGACATCGTGCATCTCTTCTTGCCTTTCGCCCTAGAGCAGCAGGCATTGGCTTGGGCGCGCTCCCATGAGGTGCCTGTCTCGGCGGCCTTCCACCTCCAACCCCAAAACGTGACCTATAACGCGGGTATTGGAGCTGCGCCTTTGGTGTGCGATGGCGTCTTTAGGCTCTTTCGCCGCTGGGTGTACGGTCAGGTGCGCCACATCCATTGCCCTAGCCACATGATTGCCCGGCAGCTCAAAGACCATCACTATGAAGCTCGGCTCTCGGTGATCTCCAACGGCGTGCCTCAAGAGTTCCAGCCATTGCCTGACAGCGTGATCAACGGCCCCTACGAGCCCATCGCCCAAGTGGCCGACGGCGCCGGCGCTGCAAGCCAATCGCTGCTGTTTAAAAAGCCGGAAGGGCTCATTCCGCTTGTGACTGTGGGCCGTTTGGCTCCCGAGAAAAACCAGCGCACCATCATTGAGGCCGTGGGGAGGTCCCGTTACCGCGATCAGGTGGAGCTTTATGTCTGCGGTGCGGGTCCTGAAAGGAGACGGCTGGAGTCGCTGGCTCAAAAGGAGGGCGTGCGCTGCCACTTTGTCTTTCTTGACCACGATGCCCTCATCGCGCTGGAGCATCGCTGCCCTCTCTACCTCCATGCGTCGGTCGCAGATATCGAGGCCATATCAGTGATCGAGGCAGTGGCTGCAGGGTGCATCCCTATTATCGGCGAGGCTCCCTTGAGCGCTCCCTCAGAGTTTGCCCTATGCCCTCAGAGCCTCTTTCCCGCTAAAGATGCCTCGGCATTGGCAGCGCGCATAGACAGTTGGTTGAGCCAACCCGAGGCCATGGCTGCCTGGCGCCCCGCCTATCTCAAAGAGGCGGATAGTCTGCGCTTGCCAAAAGTGATCCAAGAGTTCCTTGCTATGGAGGAGCATGCGATCTTTGATGATTTGTCGGCCTACGGCAAGGTGCCCATCAGCATGGTGGTGCCCAATACCTTTGTACGCGAGGCTCCAGCACATGAGGAGGTTTCCTAAGGTTATGGGTCCGCTTGTCAAAGCCCGGCCTTTTGGCATCTTCTCGCGCCCTAACCCCATAAAGAGGTTGACGGCGACCCTCAAAGCGCGGCGCGCCAAGGCCCTCTACCAAGAGCCTACCTCTCAACGCGCAGCCGCAGACCGTCGCTTTTATCGGCTGGTGCTGCCCATAGTAAGGCTCCACTGCAAGCTTTGGTTTGGGCTCAGGGTTACCTCGGAAGTTGCCGATAAGAGCCTCCTCAAAGGATGCATCCTTTGCATCAATCATGTAAGTCTGCTGGATGCCCCTATGGTGGCCATCGCGCTGTGGCCTCATCAGGTGCACTTTTTGACATTGCCAGAAAATGGCATGGCGCCCGTCTATGGGCCGTTGGTGGCGCACTTGGGCTCAGTGTTTACTGGGGAGACGCTGAGCGAGACCCGGTTGATGTTCAGGCGCGCCCAAGAGGTGCTAGGGGCGGGCGACCTGCTGGCCATCTACCCCTCAGGGGATTTGGAGCCCTATCATCCGGGCTTGTTGCCTTTTAAAACAGGAGCCTTTCGCCTGGCGGCCATGACCAAAGCCCCGCTGGTGCCGGTGGTGTTAAAGCAGCAAACGCGCTTTTGCATCAACAGGCTTTTGGGGCGCCCGGCCTTCGAGGTGCACATTGGCGAACCTGTTGCGGTGCCTCACGGACGGCTTTCCAAAGAGGCGGTGGAGGTGCTGGAGCAGCAGGTGCGCACTGCGATGGAATCGGCGTTATCGGGCCAGGACGCTCCCCAGATAGGCGGCGCCCAGGCCCAAGACGCAAGAAAGTATCAGGTAGATGAGGCCTAGGTAGGGCTTGTCTCCCTCTAGCAGCTGCAGAGCCTCGACGCTGAAGGTAGAGAAGGTGGTGAAGCCGCCGCAGAGGCCCACGCGCAGCATGAGGGAGAGTTGCTCGTTGCCAAGCGCCCCTTTGAGCGTCCAGGTGGTAAGGGCGGCAAGCGCAAAGGAGCCCGCTGTGTTGATGAGGAGCGTGGGAAGGCCCAAGGGAGCGGAGGGAGCCAGCGAAGAGCAAAGGTAGCGCAGGATAGAGCCTACAAAGCCGCCAATTCCTACCACCATGCAACTGACAAGCACAATTCCTTCTTTCTGCGGGGTTCTGCGACTCGAAAAACGGGGAGCGCGAGGCAAGGGTTTCTCGGTCAGGGGCAACAAGCGTCAGAGGAGCTGGTCCCAGTGAGAGAGGGTGAGGTGGGCGGCCTGGCGCACCTCAGACTGGTGCTGCTCGGGATCTTCGTTGAGGACGCCTACGGCAGTGAAGCCAGCAGAGGAGGCCACCTGCAAGCCCTGGGGAATGTCTTCGAAGACTACGGTGGACGCCGGAGAGATGTTGAGCCTGCGGGCGGCAGCCTCGTAGATGTCGGGGAAGCGCTTGTCTCGGGCGACGTCGCAGCCGTAGAGGCGGGCATCGAAGAGGCTCTCGAAATCGATAAGGTGCGCCAGCGAAGAGAGCACCTCGGGATCGTTGGTGGTAGCCAGGGCTATGGGCACGCCGGCGGCTTTGAGGGCATGCAGGTAGTCTAGCGCGCCGGGAAGCAGGGAGACTTGGGTTTTGTAGAGCCTTTGGCCCAGGGCATTCCACTGGTCGCAGACCTCCTGGGGAGTCTCCTTAAGGCGAAAGGTCTCAACCACCCAGCGAGCCCCTTCAATAAAGCTTCGTCCGGCCATCTGCTTGGAGAAGTCAGTGGGGCGCTCAAAGCCGTGTTGGGCCAAGAAGAGGTCGTCGACCTGGTGCCATACGTTCCATGAATTGGCCAAGGTCCCATCAAAGTCAAAGATGGCGCCGTCAAAGGCGAAGGAGCTGGGGCGCAGGCCGTCCAGGGACAGAGGGCGGGGTTTCTCGGCAGCGGCGGGCCTCAAAGGAGCCAGCCTATGAGAAGCGGAGCGAGCGGTAGCCTGGGAGCGGGGAGTGAGATTCATCGTTATGCACATTGCCTTCTGCCGATGGGAAGATGCTGAAGGCAGTATACAAAAGCTTCAGGGAGCTGTGGGAAGGCTATGGTAGAAGGGATATGTGGTGATCGGATGCGTGCCCTGAGAAGAGGCGGGCCGATCTTTGAAATGGAAGGATTGGTATGGAGAAGATCTCTGTCACCAAAGAAGAGCTTGAGGCCTATGTCGAGCGCGTATGGCCCGAGGTGCTCGCAGACATTGCGACGCTGGTGTCCATCGACTCGGTAGAGGATCTGAATGCGGCGGCTCCTGGCGCCCCCTGGGGCCCTGGTCCTAAGGCAGCTCTGGACGCCACGCTCAACATCGCTGAGCGCCTGGGCATGGAGCCTCACGATTGCGACGGCTACATTGGCTATGCCGATCTGCCGGGCGACTCTCAAAAGCAAGTGGCCGTCATTGGCCACGTGGACATTGTGCCCGTGGGCGTGGGCTGGGACACCGATCCTTTCACCATGGTGAGAAAGGACGGCTACCTGCTGGGCCGCGGCACGTTGGATGATAAGGGACCGCTGGTGCTTGCCCTTTGGGCTGCCCACTTCTTTGCAGAGCGCGGCCAAAAGATGCCCTATACCATCCGTTGTATCGTGGGCGCCAACGAGGAGACCGGTCTAGGCGACGTCGACTACTACAACGAGCACTTTGAGCAGCCGGCCTTCCTGTTCACCCCCGATGCCGAGTTCCCCGTATGCTGCGGCGAGAAGGGGGGCTTCTCCGCCACCTTCACTTCTGAGCCTGTGGCCGGTGGCACCATCGTCGAGCTGGACGGCGGCACGGCAGGCAACGCCATCCCTGCGCTGGCCACTGCAGTGATCCGCGCCTCTGTGGCGGATCTGCCCGCAGCAGACAACATCGATATCGAGGATGCTGGTGACGGCCTGGTAAAACTCACGGCTCACGGCATTGGCGGTCATGCCTCGCTGCCCGAGGGCACCCGCAACGCCATCGGCATGCTCGTCGACTATCTTTGGGATAACGGCCTTTACAGCCCCGACCAGGCGCCTTTTATGGAGCTGGAGCGCCTCATCATGGGCTCCACAGACGGCTCCACGCTGGACATCGCCGCTACCGACGACGTGTTTGAGCCCCTCACCTGCATTGGTGGCACCGTGCGCACTCAAGACGGCAGCTTCGTGCAGACCATCGATTCCCGCTTCCCCAAGTCCATCACTGGCGAGGAAATCGAGGCTCGCGTGCGTCCTTTGGGCGAGCGCTACGGCTGCAAGCTCACCGTGGACCTCATGCTCCCACCCTTCTATGTGGACCCCTCGAGCCCTGAGATCCAGACGCTCATTCAAACCTACAACGACCACACCGGAAAGAACGAGAAGCCCTTCACCATTGGCGGCGGCACCTATGCCCGCGAATTCAAGAACGCGGCCTCCTTTGGCCCCGAGGAGCGCGGCGTGCCTACCCCTGACTGGGTGGGGCCCATGCACGGCGCCAATGAGGGCGTGTCCGAGCAGCTGCTCCGTGATTCCATGGCCATCTACATCGATGCTATCGCACGCCTCATGAACCTGGATCTGGACTAATCGCTTAACCCTTGGGCTAAGGCTTATGTCGTGCGTCTAAAGGCGCCAAGTGACCGCCAGAGCTGCAGGAGCTTGCCTCTCAGGACAAGCTCCTGCAGTTTTTTGCTGTCCAAAAGCGTGCGAGACGGAGTGCCAACGGGAGCGGCGGCACGCGTGTCCTTCGAGCCGCACCCAGGCTCGCTACACCAGCGACTTCACCATGGAGACCATGGTGCGATCTTGGCGCATAAGGCCCAAAAGGCCTGCCAGGTCGCGGCCCACACAAAAGAGGCCAGCGTCCACCGCAGCCTCTGCGCCATGGGCAACGGCGGCGTCTACCTGGGGTGTAGGGGCGAGAGGAATGCCCGCGGACTCCAAGATCTCCTCGTCGGCGAGGCTGGGGGCATCTGAGCCATCCCTAGGGTCTGGCGCAGCAGCGTCCCCGGACGCCGAGAAGGACGTGCCTTGGGCAACGGCAGCCGCTGGGTAGTCCCCGACACTTTGTGCATGGGGTACATGGGCAGGGAGTTTTTCCAGGTTGGACAAGCGCACCTGTGCTTCGCCGGATACGGTGACTCCCAGATGGGCAGCCTTTTTGAGGGCTGCTCGCGCCTGCTGTGTGGCGCCAATGTCTGCCAAAAGCGAGCCAAGGCTCAAGTAGAGGGCACCGATGGCCTCGGGGTCATGGGCCCAGAGGAGCGCAGAGCACAGGGTAGTCTTGGCGGCCTTTTGATCGCCGGTCATCCTCAAGATGCGAGCCAGACGCAGCGACGCAGTGGCATAGAGAGGGGCGATGCCTACGGCGCGCAGACCCCAAGCAAGCGCCTGATCGAAGTCTTTAAGGCGGATAGCCAGGCGGGTGAGGATGCTCAATGCTTGGAAGGAGAGGTTGGAGACCAGGTGCACCTGGCGTTCGTCTGAGATGAGGCAGTTGTAGAGCTGGCGCTCTGCGTAGGTGCTAAACCAGCGATAGCACTCATTGGCAGTATCTGGCTGATTGAGGTCGCCCCGGGCCAGCAGCTGCCCATAGATGGCGTCTTTGAGCTGCTTGAGGCGGTTGGGGCTGGCGTCAGGGGTGCAGAGCAGGCGGTGGGCCTCTCTGAGGAGCGGGGCGATGGTGTCGACGCCCATGAAGGCTTCCATCAGGGCATCAGGATCGTCGCCATCGAGCGTGCCGTCGATCAGGGACTGCACCACATGCTCGCCTGCCTGGCAAAACAGATCGTCAGAGCTTTTGTGGATAGCCGCAAGGATCACATGGACGTCGTGGGCGCAGGAGCCGGTGAGCTGCCTGCACAGAGTCTCTGCCTCAAGCTCGCGAGCGGGGTCGCTGGAACAAGCAAGGTCCGCTTCACAGGAAGTGCCGAGCCCTTGGGCTTGTGAGCCTTCTAGGGGCGATGATGCTTGTAGGGGAGCCCGCTGACAATCTTTGGGACTCAGGGCCGGATGGGCTAAGGAGAAGGTGGCGGCAATGGGGGCCAGGCTCTTATCGGCAGCCAAATGGACGGCATTCCAGCCCGCGAGGACCTCGCGGGCATCGCAGTTGTCCAAATCGACGGCATCAAATGCGGCCCTGTCTATCTTTGCTGAGAGCAGGCAGGGGCATGCGGGGTCGGCAGGGTTTCTGGCCTCCACCCACACCTGGGAGATGTCGGAGGATATCGAGAATCCCAAGGCGCAGAGCGCCAGTGCCAGACTGCAGCTCACCTGGGCGGCGTAGCTGGCGCGCTCGGGAAACGTGGCTACCTCGCCGGTGGGGGTAAGGCGTCGGGGAACAAGCTCTGGGTCTGGGGCAGTGAAGGAGAAGGCCATGAGGCCTTGGGCGCGATTGAGGCGAAAGTCTGGGTCTGTGCGAAAAGAGATGGGCAGCGAGGTGAGCATCTGTGCCACAGAGGAGCGGCACTGCCACTCGCTTTGAGGGGTCCTGGCAGGATGCAGATCCGGCGCCAGGGTGCTTGCCAGATGGCAGTCCATCTGAGTGGCCACCTCATAGAAGAACGCGGGGTCAGAGACGCCCTGGAACATCGCCACGCGAAAAGCCCAGACGCTGCGGATGAGCGCGGTCTCTACCCTGCGCACCCCCTTGACGGTGGCGGGAGTGACCCGCCCTTGGATGTCTAAGCAAGGCAAGTGGGAGATGCGGTTCCAAGAAGCCCATACAGGAGCGTCGTCAGGCAGCTCATAGAGCCCGGCGTCTTTAAGGGACTCGCAAAAGAAGTGGGCCACTGGATCTTGGGCGGCGCTGGCGCAAAGGCTGTGAACCTGGGCCTTGAGGGACTCAATGGGATAGATGTCTGCCACCAGACGCTGAGCCGCGCGCTCAGCGTTGAAGAGGCTGGGCGACGTAGCGCGCAGGGAACCGGCGTCCTCTCGGGCGTCGTGGGAATTTACGGGCATCGATACCATGTGCGCACCCTTTCGTGGCTGGTATCTCTACTATTCCCCTAATTTTCCTCAATTTCGTTAAGGATGCTTTGAGCTATGCCAATTCCTTGTGTGGCTTTTGTCCAGCTTTTTTCCCTGCATATCACAAAATTATGCAAAAGGGTGCATAGAAGATGAAATAGTGATGCTCTAAAAGACCCCGAGCCTTCTTAAAGGGCCATAGATTTAGAGATTGAAAGCATAACTTGGTCGCTTTCTAGCTGGGCTAAGAGCGCGGTGAGGTCGGTGGCTACCGAGAAGATCTCTGCATTGGTGGCTGCCTGGGCTCCCTTACGCAGGGCGTCCAAAACTTTTTGGGTGGGCGCTTTAGGTATTTGATGGGATTCTAAAATGCGCGGCGTCTCCAGGATCATGCGCCCGGCCTCGTCAGGATCGTCGAGGGAGGCGACAAGCCCTGAGAGAAAGACGGCCGAGAGCGCCGCCACCGGCGTGGGATAGGTGGTGGCCATGGCCAGGCAGGCCACCGCCAGTTCGGTGTCTTCCAGAGCCATAGCCGCCGAGTTCAACAGATGATAGGCCTGGGCGGCCGCCCCCGGGTCATAAGTGGAAGCCAGAAGGTCTGTGAGCGTTTGGGCTGCCATGGCGCCGTCGCCCAGTTCCAGATAGGCCCTGGCCACTTGCAGCTGGGCTGGCGGGTAGAGCGGGGCGAGGTCCCTGGCATCGAGCGCCCACAGCAGCGCCTGGTCGTGGCGGCCCTGTTGGCTCTCCAGCAGGCTCAAGGCCAGCTGCCCCCGGAGATGGGAGAGCGGCGCCAAATGGGGCGCAGGCTCCAAGTCGCCATAAAACTGGTTGTAAAGGCTGCGCTCGGCGTAGTTGGCGAAACAGCGCCAGGGACGCCCGTCGTCCACCGCAGCCTCTAAAGATGCCTGGTGTTCTTTGAGCTGCCGAGAAAGGCGTGCCACCAAAGCCGGGATCCCTTCCTGCTGCAGCGAGCCCATGGCGTGCCCCAGCATCTGCTCCACGGGGTCCGGGCTGGTAAAGTCTGCCAGCACCTCCCAGCCGTTGGTCACGTCGAGCTCGCCCTCTACCAGGTGTTGGGCCACGCGGGTGCGCGCCTGGGCCACCGTGGGCTCGGGATGTTGGCCGCCAAGCGCCAGCACTTGGGAGACGGCATCTTGGCAGCGAGGCCCCAAGCTGGGCAGGATCCGCTCCATCAGCGAGGAGCGCAGCTGGCTTTCATCGATGCTTAGCTCCGCCACTTCCTGAGCCTTGAGAGGCCCTTGATAGCTAGCAGGTATTTCTCGGCAGGAATACTCAGGGCGCTGGGTGCGCCAGGCGGGGGAGAGCTGAGGGTCCTCCAAAGAGAAGCCGGCATCTACTGGCGTGCATTGGGCGCCGTCCCAACCCACGGTGCCTCCTAGGCGGCAAAAGAGGTCGATGCCGTCTTGAGAGGAGCTTAAATGAGCTTCTTTCATCTGCCTGCGGGAGAGCTTGGCCCACAGGAGGCAGGAGTGGCCCTGAGGGTTGTCTACATAGCCCTGCACCCACACAAAGGAAAGCTGAGGGCAGAGGGCGAAGGCCAGCGAGGCGCAGGTGAGCGCTTCTTTGCAGCAAAGGTCCAAGGAGGCTTGGGTGCGCATGGAGGCAGTGGCGCTCACCTGGCGGTCAAGATCGAACGACCAACGGCGCGAGGCCATGACCTCGGGATCTGTGGCAGGAATGGCAAAGGCGGCGAGGCCTGCCTGGAGGTTCAGGCGAAATTGGGCCTCGAAGGGATAGGGGGTGCGCAGGCGCTCCAAGCCCCAAGCGATGGCATGGCGGGCGTCCCACTCGCGGTAGGCGCCTTCTTGGGCTGCCGGGTCGACGAGGGCGCGCAACTGTCGCTGGGGCATGGCTTCCAGGTAAGTGGCGGCCTGCAAGAGCTGCTCAAAGGTAGGGGAGGGGCTGTTTTTGCAATGGTGATGCGCCATGAGCAGCCGGTTGAGGGCGGCGGTGAGGCGTTGGGCCGCCACCTCATAGCTGAAGGGGTAGGCGGCCAGGTCTATGCGGTAGCCCACCAGATGCCGGGTAGGCTGGGCCACGAAGCGCAGGGGTATGGGCTGTGAAGCCGCCTCGAGCAGCTTGGCATCCTCCAGCTCTTGAGCCAAGAAACGCTCGTAGGCGCTGGGGGCGCTGGCGTGCTCGGGATTTTCAAAGAGACCGTCTGCCTTAGCCTCGCGGGTGCGGATGTCTCCCAGGGCATCTTTCAAAAAGGTCAGGGGCTCTGCGGCTTGTAGCAGCTGCTGGAAGAAAGAGGTGAGGTCGAAGGAGTCCTCTTGGAGTGCGGGCGCCCCTTCCAGAAGCTCTTGGACCCTGTGCAGCGCCAGGGGGTCAAGCGCCTGGGCGCCACCTGATGATGCGTTGGGGACAGGTTGGCCAGAGAGCCGCGCCCTATAGAAGAGCGCCGCGCCGCCCAAGAGGACGCCAAGGATGGCCAGAGACCAAAAGGCCAGAGGGGCGACAGCCCCATGAGAAGGGGTCGAGGCATTGGCACAGCCCACAAAACCCATAAGGCACAGGAAGGCCCCAAAGGCGCACAGGCGGCTTTTGAAGTCGTTCAATGCGTGAGACGCGGGAACGTGCGGCTTCATGGCTCCCTCCCTTCAGGTCAGCGTGGCGCTTCTCAGTATAGGAGAAGTGCCGCTGAGTCGCCTTTTTGCGGGTTGTGCCAAGTTTTCCTTGCATTGAGAGAGGGTAAGGGCTAGATTATCTGTGAGCATATGAGCAGATGCACATATGATCACAAAACTAGCTGCCCGGCAGCCTGGCTGCTCGTGCCCATTGTTCTCAAGGAGACCCTATGAGCGATTCTCAACTCCCCCTCACCCCGCCGACTCCTTTGGCGCAGCCCCTGGAGCTTTCGGATCTTCTGGGCGATGAAGAGGTGGTCTATACCGCCACTCAAATCTTCGACGCCCTCTCTGACTACACGCGCTTCCAAATCTTGTCGGCGCTCATGGTGGGGGAGCGGTCAGTGGGGGAGCTGCAGGAGATTTGCTCGGTGTCTCAATCGGCCATCTCTCATCAGCTGCGCCTTCTGCGGGATCGAGGACTGGTGACTCAGCGCCGCGAGGGCCAACGATCCATCTACGCGCTGGCAGACGACCATGTGGCCATGCTCATCGCTGTGGGCTTGGAGCACGCCAATGAGATGAAGATCGGAGCGTAGGTTATGAGTGTGAACACATCTTCCCAGCCCAGCGAGCTGGAGGCTCAGGCGTGCGGAGCTGCTAAGGCCTGCGATCTAGAGGCTCATGAAGAACGGCATTGCTCGGACGGGTCGTGCGCGGATGAGCACGCAGGGATGCATCGTCACCACCATCAGGCAGCGACCGCTCATCAGCTGCAAGAAGAACCCACCTTCATCTTCAAGGTATTGGATATGGACTGTCCCAGCTGCGCCAAAGCGGTGGAAAACGCTGTGAGGGTGACCCCTGGCGTCAAAGACGCCAGTGTGAACTATGCGACGGCCACCCTGGCAGTGGTGGCCGATCCTGCCGCCCTTCCAGTGGATGTGGAGCGCGCCGTGCTCTCCTGCGTGCGCTCCTGCGGAGAAGACTTGGAGCTTACCCAAGCTCAGGCAGACCGCCTGGATGCCGAGCGCTCCTGGTTTGAGACCCATCGCGAGCTGGCATTGATGGCAGTCTCTGGCGTTGGGATTCTGGGCGGTCTTGTTGCCGAGTATGGCTTTGCTGCCTCGCTGGCCGCTCTTGGCTGCTATTTGGCGGCCGCTCTGGCGGGCCTGGCTTTTGTAGGGCCCATGGCCGTCGCCAGCCTGCGCCGCCACACCGCAGATATGAACCTGCTCATGGGCATCGCAGTGGCCGGGGCCCTCGTCATGGGCTTTGTCCAGTGGGCTTACGGCAACCTAGACCTGGATGTCTTTAGAGACGGCGCCGTGGTCATCTTCTTGGACCAGATCGGCGAGTGGCTCGAAGGCTGGTCCATGCGCAAGACCCGTGGCTCGGTGGAGTCGCTGGCGCAGCTGGCGCCCGATATTGCCCATGTGGTGCGTCCCGACGGCACCACCAAGGATGTGGAGCTTGATCAGGTCGAGGAGGGCGAGGTCGTCCGAGTGCTTCCCGGCGAGCGCGTTCCCCTGGACGGCACCGTCATTGCGGGCGCTTCCAGCTTTGATGAAGCGCCAGTGACCGGCGAGTCTGTGCCTCAGGACAAAGGCGAGGGGGCAGAGGTCTTTGGAGGCACCCTCAACACCATCGCTGCGGTGGATGTGCGCGTCACCTCCGACGCCGACTGCGGCACGCTGGCCCGCATCATCTCCCAGGTCCAGGGTGCCCAGGCCGAGAAGGCCCCCTATGAGGCCTTCGTAGATCGCTTTGCTGCCGTCTACACCCCGGCGGTGGTGGCCATCGCCTGCGCGGTGGGCCTAGGGGTCCCTGTGTGCCTTAGCGTGGTGGCTGCTCTTCTCGGCATGCCTATGCCCGACTGGTCTGCCTGGATCTGGCGCGCCCTTACCCTGCTGGTGATCGCCTGCCCCTGCGCGCTGGTGATCTCTACGCCGGTGTCTTTTGTGTCGGCCATCAGCCGCGCCGCCCATCTGGGCGTGCTGGTCAAGGGCGGCGCCTACTTTGACATTGGATCCAAGGTGGACGCCATCGCCTTTGACAAGACCGGCACGCTGACTCAGGGCGAGCCTGCACTGGTGTCGGTGGCGGTGCTGAGCGAGAGGGTGTCGCGCCAGCGTCTGCTGGCCTTGGCAGCGGCGCTGGAGGCCAACTCCACCCATCCCTTGGCTCAAGCTGTGGTGAAGGCCGCCAAAGACGAGGGTGCGCCCACGTTGGTGGCCGCCCAGGTGGCCGAGAAGGCCGGCAACGGCATGACGGGGCAGGTAGAGGGCTTGGAACTCTCCGTTGGCAAACCGGCTTTCGCCGCCGAGCAGGGAGCGCTGAGCGACGAGGCGCAGGCTGCCGTCAAGGCTGCAGCTGCTCAGGGCGCTACGGCGCTGGTAGTGAGGACTCCCCAGGAGCTTCTGGGCGTCATTGGCCTGGCAGACTCGGTGCGCTCCACCACTCCGGCTGCGCTTCAGGCGCTGGCCCATGATGGCATTCGCACCCAGGTGATGCTCACCGGCGACAGCGCTCAAGTGGCCCAGGTGGTGGCTAAGGGTCTGGGCGAGGTTCAGGTGGCCGCCGAGCTGCTGCCCGCCGACAAGGTTCAGGCCATCAAGGGGCTGCAGGCTCAAGACCACGTGGTGGCCATGGTGGGTGACGGCATCAACGACGCCCCGGCGCTGGCCAGCGCCAACCTGGGCATCACCATGGGCGCCGCTGCCTCTGACACGGCGCTGGAGGTGGCAGATGTGGCCCTTATGGCAGGGGATCTCTCCCAACTACCTGCGTTCTTTAGGCTGTCTAGGCGCACCATGGCGGTGGTGCGCGAGAACATCTTCTTTGCTATCGCGGTGAAGGCGACGGTGCTGGTGCTCGCAGTGATGGGCTTGGCGGGCATGGGGGCTGCCATCTTTGCCGACACCGGCGTGGCGCTTTTGGTGGTTCTTAACGGAATGCGTCTTATGTGCGCCTGGGACACCCGCTTCTAGGCTTCGAGGGCTACTCTTAAGGAGCTGTCTGTCACCCTAAGGCAAGGAGAGCTCTGTTGAAGCGCACCGCTGCCGCCCCGCTTACCTCTTATTTGGATGCCAAGCGTCCTCACCACATGGGCGTGGCCTGGCATGAATACCTCACCAATCCCGACGCTCTTGCCCCTGAGGCGACGTTGGATGACAAGGTCTCTGTGATATTGCGCACCGGTCAGCTGACCCTCTCTTCGGGGGACTCGGCCTGGCGGGTGCGCGACTTCATGAACCGGGTGGCCCATGTGCTGGGAGTCACTGTCCATGCGGATATCTCCCTGGTAAACATCGAGGCCACCTGCATACAGGGGGATCAGTCCATCACCGAGGTGGTGGCCAATGCGCAGGCTGGCGTCAACACCGAGCGCGTGCTCTATCTTGAGCACTATATCCATGAGGTGGAGGCCTTGGGCCCCGAGCTTACCATCGGCGCCTTCCATGACCTGTTGGACGTCATCGAGTCCAGGCCCCCGGCGCGCACTACCTGGCAGAGCGGCCTTGCCTCAGGTATCGCCTGCGGCTCCTTCGTCTTCTTGCTGGGCGGCGACCTTATCCAGATGGGCGGCGCGGCTCTGGGCGCCGGCTTTGGCCAGTACGTGCGCAAGCGCTTGGGTGAGCGCCATGTCAACCAGTTTGTCTGCGTGGCGGCTGCTGTGGCGGTCTCCTGCATCATCTATTTCCTCTGGCTTTTGGCGTTGAGCCTGGGGCTTCCTGACGCCTTCTCCCATGAGGAAGGCTATATTGGCGCACTGCTCTTCGTGATTCCAGGATTCCCTCTCATCACCTCGGGCTTCGACCTCTTCCAGTTCGAGATGCGAAGCGGCATCGAGCGGCTGGCCTACGCGCTCTCCATCATCCTCGCCGGAACGGCCATGGGGCTTTTGGTGGCCATGGCGGTACAGCTTTCCCCAGCCGACTTCCAGCCTCAGGGCTTAGGCCCTCTCGCCCTTACGCTCCTGCGGCTGGTCTTTTCCTTTTTGGGGGTCTATGGCTTCTCGGTCATGTTCAATTCCACCCCCCAAATGTGCTTCACTGCAGCCTGCATAGGCGCGCTGGCCAACACGACGCGCCTCTCGCTCGCCAGCTTTGGCGCATGGCCGCCCGAGGCGGCGGCATTTATCGGCGCCTTTGTGGCCGGGCTTTTGGCAGCCGTCTGCAACAAGCGGCATGCCATTCCTCGCACCGCCATCACCGTGCCTTCCATCGTCATCATGGTTCCCGGGCTCTACATGTATCGCGCGGTCTACTATATGGGCGTGGCCCAAGCCACCGACGCCATCGACTGGCTTATCCGCGCCGCCATCATCGTGGTCTTTTTGCCCATTGGCCTTTTGGCTGCCCGCGTCTTGACCGACGAGCGCTGGAGGTGCAGCTCATGACCCATCCCTACACGCATCTTGACTCCCAGCCTCAGGCTGCCGAGAAGCGTGCGCCTGTGCCGGCTGACGCTTTTGGGTCGGATGACCGGTTGTACGCAACCGGCAGCGCCGATGCCGCGACAGCGCCCGGCCTGCCCGGCGAGGATGACCCCAAGCAACGTCTCTACCGCCTTTTTGGCCCTGAGGCCCTCGGGCGCCTGGCTGCAAGTCGAGTGGCGGTCTTTGGCCTAGGCGGTGTGGGCTCTTGGTGCATGGAGGCTCTGGCCCGCGGCGGCGTGGGCGCCCTGGTGCTGGTAGACGGCGACCAGGTGGCGCTCTCCAACATCAACCGTCAGGCCATCGCCTTTCGCGACACGGTGGGCCAGCGCAAGGTGGCGGCTGCAGCTCAGCTGGTGCGGCGCATAGACCCTGCCCTCCAGCTGCAACTCTATGACCGATTTGTGCTCTCAGAAGACGTCCCGGCCCTTTTGGACGAGATAGGACCCGTCGACTACGTGGCCGACTGCATCGACTCCATCGCCACCAAGTTGGCCTTGGCCCAGGCCGCCCAAGACCGAGGCTTCGCTCTCATAAGCTCGGCCGGGGGCGCCAACAAGGTCTGCCCCGAGCTGGTCCAGGTGGCAGACATCACCCGCACCGTGAACGACCCCATCTGCCGCATCCTGCGCAAAGAGTGTCGCAAACGGGGCATTCGGCGCCTGCAGATGGTCTACACCCCCGAACAGCCCGTCCCAGTGCCCATGGCTCCCGGCGCCACCCGCAAAGAGCGTACCAACCTGGGCACCAGCTCATTCGTGCCCCCGATCATGGGGATGACCATGGCGGGCGCCATCATCCGCCAGCTCACCGGGATCGACTCATGAATATGCGAGCCGCCCGCCTCACAAAACCCAGCTATGCCTCGCCCGCATCGCCCTCTGTGCCTGCCTCGCCGGCCCGTATCTTTGCGCTGGCCGCGCGCCCCTTCTGTACCCCTGCTGCCGAGAAGGATGCACTCCAGCAAGATGGAGCGACTGCTGAGGCGCGGGCTTCTCGGCAAGGTGGGCAGGACGCTTCTTGGCACGACGCCGCGCCTCTTGTGGACATGCACCTGCATCTGGATTGGTACGGCGATCCTGGGGCGTTCGCTCGGGGGTTGAGTGCGCGCGGTGCGGGCTGCTTGGGCTGCACGGTGGAGCCTTGTGGCTATGAGACGCTGACGTCGCTGGTGGCCGGCGTCGAGCGGGTGCATCCGGCCCTGGGGCTGCACCCCTGGTATATGGGGGAGGAGCTGCTCTTGCTGCGCAAGCTGGATGCCTTTTGCCAGCTGGCGCAAAAGACGCGCTTTATTGGCGAGGTGGGGCTGGACTTTGGCAAGGCGCACCGGGAGAGCGCGGAGCGGCAGCGGGCGGCGTTTGCCCGGGTGTGCGAGGCGGTGCAGCCGGGCTCGGTGATGTCGATCCACAGCGTGCGCTCGGCATCTGCGGTGCTCGATGTGCTGGAGGCCAGCGGCCGCCTGGCCGACTGCACCTGCATCTTCCACTGGTTTAGCGGCACTTCCAAAGAGCTGGCGAGGGCCCGGGAGGCAGGGTGCTTTTTCTCGGTAGGGCCTTTCATGCTCAAGAGCCGTCGAGGCAGGGAGTACGCGCGCCAGATTCCCGCAGCGCAGCTGCTGCTGGAGACCGACTTGCCAGAGTGCCCTGGCACCCCAGGCGATGCGGCTGCCCATGCGGCGTTGCTGGAAGAGACGCGGTGCGCCATTGCGGAGCTCAAGGGGTTGTGAGGGCTACCGATTCCCATGGGGGTTGGCGGAGGCGCTTGTGCATGTGTGTTCGTCCGTCTTGCTCGCGCGGAAAGCGCGCGAGCAGGTCATAGGGACTCGTTATTAGTGGAGTTAGGTGCACTGGGGTTTTATAAAACCCCAGTGCAGTCGAGGGTGGTAATAACGAGAAACTCATGTTACGCATTGTTTTTCGGGCTAGAACCATGCAAGAGAGGCTCTAATAACGAGAATCATGGGCGGACGAGGCTGCGAGCGGCCACAGTGAGGTGGTGGCTGAGGATCCAGCATGCTCATAAGCGCTGTGAGCAAGTGACTCGCTTTGTGAGCAAGTGACTCCGCAGAAAGACCTGCGGCCAGCACATGAGGAAGCTTTTCAAAAAGCGGTGTAGGTACCAAAAAGGCCACCATTGGCCCTATATACTAAATAACTATACATTTTAGGAAAAATATACGTAACAGGTGTCACAATAATACGTCATAAAATACAATATATGATGAAATACAATTTCATGATTCTCTGAATGAAGACTGGCAAACAGTTTCCTAATGTCCAAGGGCGCTACTTGAAAAGCAGGTGTACTAGGACCAGTCGAAAGCCAAGATGTCCCCAAAAAATCTTGATGCATCACAAGGTAAACATGGAATAATCATGCTTTAGACCAGCAAAGCCGCTAGGCTCAACCGTCACAAAAAGAAAATGTTGCGCAATAGTGCGAAGTTTAATTATTGCCCCAAAGATATCGATAGCCATATATTAAGGCATACGTATGCTGAAACGCAGCTATAAACGGGCTATATACATCTACGGGGGTAGAAATGAAATGCAAGGGACTGGCGACGAAGATCTTTGCCTGGCTGCTCTCCTTTGTGATGGCGCTCACTCTGGTGCCTGTGGCGCCGCAGCCGGCGTTGGCGGAGAATGGCGCCAGAAGCGTCTCTGCGCAAGCGGACAGCGATGATCTTCAGTTTAAAGAAGGCCACATCAAGGTTTCGGGCAAGGTGACCGTAGCCTCGGACAAGCAGCTGGTCCAAGACCTCAAGTGGACCTTCCCCTTTGAGAATCCGCTGCGCCCGGGCGAGGGCATCGCAGACCCTGGCCGCCCCTACAAATACATCATCTGGCAGTCGAAGAAGGCTACCAGCTCCAATGCCTGGAGCGCCTGGGAATCCAGAAGCGCCTACAGCGATTCCAACAAGATCCGCGTGCTCAATGTGGCGCCCAACGGCGCCTCTACGGCTTATCTCAAAAACTGGATGAACACTCCTACCACAGATCCCACCACTGGCCAGCGCGTGACGGTGGGCCGCGACCTTATGGACATCACGGCCATCACCTTGGCCGACTACAACGCCAACCCCAACGGCTATCTCATGGAAACCGTGAAGGATGCCCAAGGAAACGACATTCAGCAGTACAAGTACGACGTCATCATGTTTGGCACTTACGATGCCAACGCCGGCGGCGACCTCAATGCTGCCTCCCGCGATGCCACTGTGGCTTTTGCCAAGCATGGCGGCGGCCTCATGTTTGGCCACGACACCATCACCGGCTCAGCCTCATCTACCTCCGATCCCTATGCCGACAACGCTTCCAAGCAACTGCACCACCCCTACTTCAACCGCTTTGCCCGCAAGGATTTCCTGGATATCTTCCCCGGGCAGGGCGGCACCACCTACATGCTCAACAACTGCAAGGTCATCGACACGGGCTTTTTGACCTCGCGTCCCTGGGACCTCAACGGCAAAACGCTTTCCATTCCCACCACCCATGTGTTGGGGCAAAGGGTGCTGGCCGGCTCCAATGCTCGCGTGTGGATGCAGATGAGCGATGGCGCAGGCAATGTGCAGGGGATCCGTTTCACGCAGGGCAATGGCACCGACAACTACTATCTGGTCACCAACGGCTCCAACGCCATGATCCAGACCGGCCACTCCAGCGGGCAGGCCACCGTGGACGAGTGCAAGGTCTTCGCCAACACCCTGCTCTACATCGCCCAGGGCTCGCGCTACACCTCTGGCTCCGACCTCTCCTTTGCCGACGAGGACGCCCCCTCTGCCGCCAACGCCTCCCTGCGCCGAGTGAATCTCACTCCCGATGGGTGGCACTACTCGGCCACGCTCAATTTGCGCGGCTCGGTGGATGCGGGCACCCAGTTTGCCTACAAGATCCAGGGCATTCCCCAGGCAACCTTGCAAAACGCCCCCGAGTATGTGGAGGTGTGGAGCGATCCTGAGACCCTCGATGACGCTCCTGCCGATAAAACCGCCTCCCTGGTGCAGACAGCCCTCTCTGGCCTGCGTGGCTACTATGTGCGGGCAGTGGACACAAACAAGGATCCTGTGGCTATCACCAAGTCCCAGGTGAACGCCTCTCAGATCATTCCTGCCTCCAACAGCACCGACACGGTGACCTATACCTCGGCTCAGAACCTGAATCTGGACACTCAGTACTACGCCCATGTCTATGCCGTGGACTGGGCAGGCAATGTGAGCGGCGATGTGGTGGTGCCCATCCAGGTGCTGGAACGTCGGGCTCACTTCCATCGCAATGAAGATGGAGCCTCCGAGCCGGCGACCGCTGATGACGAGGCCCAGTCCCTCTTTACCAACAACCACATCATTGCCAGCTATCCCGACGACCCCGTGCGCGAGGGTTACCGCTTTGACGGCTGGTACCTTAACAACGCAGGTACCGGGGAGAAGATTGTGCCTGAGGGAACCTACCCGCCTTCTGGCGCAGACACCAAAGAGCCCTTCCACGTCTACGCCAAGTGGGTGAAGACTTGGGATCTCATGGTGAGCCAAAAAGGCAACGGCACCACCAGCATCCAGGTGGAGGGCCAAGACCCTGCGCCTATCGACAGCCAGGCCCATACCTATGACACGGGCACCAAGCTCTCGGTGAACCTCAAGGCACCCGAGGGCGGCTCAATCGGCGCTGTCTGGCTGGACGACGAGCTGCTGGACCCAGCACGATATGCCGGAGGCACCCTGAACCTTGGGGCGCTGGAGGCAAGCCATCATGTGGTGGTGGAGTACTTGTCGGCACCGGTGGATCCTGCAGACTACGCTCAGGTGGCCACCAAGCTTACCGGCGATGCAGGCAGCTCCACCATCACCAAGTCCACCATTGTGGCCACCGACGACAGCGGGGCATCCAACTACAAGGTGGAGTGGAAGCTCGATTCCACCCGTGAGCTGGAGATGATCTACATCGACGGCGTGGAGCGCCCGGACCTGGTGGCGGCAGGGGCAACCTCGGTCACCTTCTCTCAGGTGGACCGCGACCACGAGGTCGAGGTGAAGCTCAAGCCGGCAGGCACTTCCAGCTCGGCGGGAGATCATCAGGTGGCCACGCGCCTCACGGGCGGCCCCGGCACGGTGAGTCCCACGGTGCGCGTGGCTGACGGCCAAGGCGCCACGGTGACGGCGGCCATCGACCCGGAGTACGCCTCCTCCTACGACATCAAACAAGAAAACATCACCGTCACCGACGCCGACGGCGCCAAGGTGAACCCCGTGAGCATCACGGTGCAGGATGACGGTTCGGTGGCTATCGAGCTGCCTGCCGACTCCAAGGACTGCACGGTGGAGGTCAAGCTCACGCCCAAGGATCAGGCAGGAAACATCACCCTGTCCGAGGAGGAGCAGATCTCCATCGACACTCGGGTGACAGGCCAGGGGACCATCACGCCCTCGGCCATCGTCAAGCGCGGCAGCGACTACCCGGTAGCCTGGGAACCCGCCGAAGGCTGGATGCTCCAGGGCGTGACCATCGACACGGTTCGCTCCTTCTATCCCGAGCGCTCCCTGGCCGATCGCCTGTCCACCAAGGAGACCGACGTTTCTCAGAGCCAGAACCTGCTGCGCTCCATGCTCAAGATCGCCTCGCCCGAGCGCCTGAGCTCCCTTCTGGCCGACGGCCCTGGCGATCCCGCTGTCAGCGAGGACCCTGTGGCTCCCAAGCCTGACGCGGTCATCGACGATACGGGCTCCTATCCCTTCTATAAGGTGGATCGCAATCACACCATCCATGCCACATTCGTGAAGGCCGATGTCATCACTACCAAGCCCGAGGACCACCAAGAAGACACGTGCCGCGTTGAGACTCAGATCGTGAGCGAGGGCCCCGGCTCCATCACCGCCAGCGCCAACGCACTGGCCAAGGGCTCAAACTACCCTGTATCCTGGGACGTTCCGGAGGGCTTCACCGTCACCGGTGTCTTTGTGAACGGTCAGGCTCGTCCCGACCTCCTTACCGCTGGCTCTGTGAGCTTGAACGACCTCCAGGCCGACGCCTCCGTCAAAGTAGTGGTCGAGAAGACCCGCGCCGGCTCCGGCCTCAAGGTCAAGGAGCTTCCCGATGGGATCGCGGCCTTTGTCTACAATGGCACCCAGCCGGGCTCCAAGGTGCTCTCCACGTTGGAATCGCTCAATGAGAACGAGGCTGCCGCCTGGGCGACTTCCCTTGCCGAGAAACACAACCGCTCCTTCCTGGGGTGGACCACTACGCCGGAAGCCCCGGTGCTCCTGACCACCAACGACGTGCTCTCCCAGGGTTACACCACGGTCTATCCCGTCTTTGGCGCCTCTTCCCACAAGGGTGTGCCTTCCAACACGCCCAGCGGCCCCGCAGACCCGGACAACCCGGATAATCCTGACAACCCAGACGATCCCAGCGATCCTGACAACCCTGGCGGCCCGGATGATCCCGATAACCCCAGCGACCCAGATTCGCCCGACAAGCCCGTCGATCCTGAGAGCGAGCCGATAGACCCGGATACGCCCAACATCACCCCCACGCACGACCCCACCATCGATCCTTCCAAGGAGGGCGACACCTTTATCACCAAGGTACTGCGCAACCTCACCCATCCTCGCGGCGTGAACCGCATCGGCGACACGGTGCGCTACTACATCACCGCACAAAACAACCGCCTCACCAACTGGCAAAACGTGACGGTTTCTGACCCTCTGCCGGTGGGTGTGGTGCCCCAGGCAGGAACCATGAAGCTCATCGTGCGCGATCTTGCCAACTTGGAGGGCGGCACTGCATTGGCGGTACCCGACAGCGCCTATGACGCTGCTACTCGTCGTGTGACTTACAGCTTGGGCGACGTGGCGCCTGGCACCGCTAAAACCTTGGTGTTCGACGCTTCGCTTACCACCGACGCTCTCCAGGACCAGCCTTTGGGCACCCCGGTGCAAAACAGCGCCAGCGTGTTGGGCACCACCGACGGCACTCGCACGCCTGAAGATCCCAGCCACCCCGACGACCCCGATCTTCCCGACGTTCCTGCAGGCCCCACCGGCGGTCTCACCACCGACGTAGTGCTGCCCGACGACGGTGCCGTCCACTGGGCGTCGCCAGACATCTCCATCATCAAGGACGCACAGAACCTCACGGCCCCCGGTGCCCCCATTACCCGCGTGGGCGACCGCCTGGCTTATGCCATCGAGCTCAAGACCACCAAGGATGACTCCGCCATCGAAAACGGCATCATCACCGATGCCCTGCCCGAAGGCGTCGAGATCGACCTTTCCACCCTCAAGCTCCAAATCAAGGACAAGGAGCCCTTCTCGGTAGCTCCCGAGGCTTACGATCCTGAGACTCGCACCCTCTGCGTTACCTGCGGCACCCTCATGAAGGGCGAGGTCGCAAAGCTCACCTTTGAGGTCACTGTCACCCAGGCAGCTCACGGGCTCATGATCCCCAACGTGGCAGTGGGCACAAACTTGCTGGTAGGACCCAATGACACGGTGAAGCCCGGCGACCCCTGGACCGATCCTGTTCATCGCGGTGGCACTGAGTCTCAAGAGGCGTTCCCCGGCGAGCAGGACTCCACGCATCCGGTGGTGTGGGCAGATCCTCAGCTCTCGATCGAAAAGACTGCCGAGAACCTCACCCATACCGATGAATGGTATCTGGGTGACAAGGTGGGCTATACCGTCAAGCTAGTAAATACCCTGGACATGTCTATGAGCTTCGACACGCTACTGGTAGACGTCATGAGTGATGGGCTCGAGCTGGATACCTCTTCGCTCAAGCTCATGCTTCCCGACGGCACCACGCAGCCGTTGGCCATGAGCGACGTGGAGTTTGACCGCGCGACCAACACCCTGCGTGTGCCGGTGGGCGATCTTGCCGGTGGTCAACAGGTGACCTTGACCTACGAGGCTGCCATCCGCGAACCCTCCATGCCTGGCAAGATCGTCAACAGCGTCTCGGCGGTGGGCTCGGGCGAAGCTGGCTCCCTTGCTCCCGGTGAAGGCGCAGCTGCTACAGAGATCGAGGCCAAGGCTACTGCCACTGCCACTATCGTGTACCCGGTGAACGGGCGCTTCGGCCGCTTGGGCCGCATGGGCGACGAACCTGTCTTCTGGGGTGCGCTGGTGCTTTTAGCTGCGGGTGCCACCACTACCCTGGTTTACCTGCGTAGGCGTCGCGCCTAGTTGCCCTAGACGGGAGTGGCGTCGAGCTTGAAATGACGCTAAGCTCGCACCGTTCGCACCGTTAAAAGCCCTCTTGACCCTGGCGGGCCAAGAGGGCTTTTATGCAGAGCACATGCTGGGTTTTCCTTTGTTCCACAGTGTTTGAGAGAACGCAGAGAATGTGGGAGTAGTGGGCGTTGAGAAATAAGGCTGCCATGTGACATTGACTGGTCGCTTTGACAGCCGGCATGCTGCTTTGGCAGCCGGCTCGTTATTATCGCGATTTCTGCACTGGGGTTTTGTAAAACCCCAGTGCAACTAGACGCACTAATAA